>JBKEBC010000067.1:0-43443 GCA_047972965.1 Beutenbergiaceae bacterium
CTCGGTACCCATCACGCCAGCCTTATTCCATGACAAGTACTGACCAGAACACGCAACGATTCTTCGCCCTGCTCACCCCCACGTTCATCAGCGCCTGCGTTGCAGCACTGCTCGTGGCCGCGATCTTCGGATTCTTCTACGCCTGGGTCTGTTCCACCATGTGGGGTTTGGATGCGGCCGATCCCCGGGTCGCTATCGAAGCGATGCAGGCGATGAACGCCTCCGTACGCAATCCGGTATTCATGCCCGCGTTCTTCCTGACGCCGGTGGCCTTGGGGATCACGGCACTGCTCGCCTGGCAGAACCAAGCAGCAGGTCCGGCCGCACTCTTCCTCAGTGCGGGTGTGCTGTACACCGTGGGCGCCCTGCTGTTCACGGCGATGGTCAACGTTCCGATGAATGAGGCTCTCGCCGCGACGCCGGTACCGCAGAACATCGACGATGCTGCCCAGATCTGGTCCGACTATTCCTCCCGCTGGCAAATCGCCAATATCAGCCGCACCGTCGTCACTGGGATCTGCGTCCTACTCACGACGGTGGCTATCGCCATGCTCGGGCAAGCCACCCTCACCCATCCAGCCAGCGCGAGTAGCGCATCGACAGTCCCCGTTCCAGCGCAGCCAGAACACCGAGCACCGACACCACCACATTCACCGGACCACCCAGCCACCACGGCGAGGTGAACGACCACTGGCTCCACCGCCCAAACCACTCCGTATGAGTCACCCAGTCCACCAGTTGCGGCACTTGCAGGATCAGGGCGACGATCAGGATCAGCACCGCCAGCACGGCCACCCCTCGGGACAGCCTCGGAGCGCGACGTGCTAGGTCTAACCGGCTGTGTTCCAGCGTTCGGGGAGCCGGGGCGAGTAGGTTGGCGCCCGTAGGGGTAACCAAGTGGGCACGCTTCATGCCATAGGTCCCCATATCCGCGTCGATCCAGGCATCGTCGAGTTCAAAACGCACCGGACTTGTTCCCACCTGATGCTGGACGCCATCGCGGTAGAGCCGTACCCGCTCATCGATGTCGAAGAAGTCGACGTCGATGAGCCAGGTGTGCTCGGCATAGCTGGCTTGGTAGGCGCTACGCCAGAACCGATCAAAGCCGCCGATCGGTTTCCACGCGCTGCCATCGCCGGGCTTGCTCTTTCCCACTGTTCCCCTTTCGCTGGCGACTATCTCACCACGAACCTGGCAGGATCGTCGCTGTGAATATCCGCAGCGTGGAACTCCTGCTCAGCCCCACTGGGTGGAGTCTGCTGGCCCAGATGCCGGACTATGACGAGAAGAAGTCACTGGAGTTGGCTACCGGATTGCGGGCACGCGGAGTTGACCCCGATCTGGTTTCAGCGGTCCTCACCCAGAACAGGCTACGAACCAAAGCCGCCGACAAGTTCGGGGATTTCGCCGCCGACATGTTGTTCACTCAAGCAGGACTGGAGCAGGCTACTCGGCTCAGCGTGGCCGCCCGGCATGCCCAGCGGTACGCCGCCGCCGGCGTGCAGCGTGTGGCAGATTTGGGTTGCGGAATCGGCAGCGACGCCATGGCACTCGCGGGCCTGGGCGTGCAAGTCCTAGCCATCGAACGCGATGAGATCACCGCGGCGCTGGCTACCGTGAATCTGCGAGCCCTGGGCAACGCCACCGTTCGGCACGGCGATGCCATGGACGTGGACCTGAACGCTGAAGGTATCGACGCCGTCTTCGCCGACCCGGCCCGGCGCACCCGCTCCGGAACACGGGTGTTCGATCCTCGCTTCTACTGCCCCGACTTGGACACGCTGCTGGCGTTGCGGGATCAGATCCCAGCGTTGGGCCTCAAGGTCGGCCCTGGTATCCCGTACCGGGCCCTACCCAGCCACACGCACGCGCAATGGATCAGCGTGGACGGCAACGTCGTCGAGGCCGGGTTGTGGTTCGGCCCCCTGGCCCCCGAAGGCTCGGGGCGTAGCGCCCTGGTGATGAGCGCGCAGGGAAACCACCTGCTCAGCACACCGGGGGACGCTGATGCCAGCGCCCCACGGGCTGAGTCTGGCCCGTTAGGCCGGTTCCTGTACGAACCTGATGGCGCGGTGATCCGCGCCGGGTTGGTAGCGAAGGTTGCCGCTGATTTGGGGGGCACCTTGGTGGATCCATCGATCGCCTACATCAGCACCGACGCCGAACAATCCACTCCGTTCGCGACCGGATACCGGGTCTTGGACTCATTCGACTTTGGCCTGAAGCGACTGCGGGCGTACCTGCGCGACCGCAACGTGGGCGTGGTGACGATCAAGAAGCGCGGCACCGCCGTCGTGCCCGACCAACTGCGCCAGCAACTGGGCTTGAAGGGCAGCCGCAGTGCCACCATCGTGCTGACTCGATTGCAGGGGAAGCAGAGCGTGATCGTGGTCGCGCCGCTCGCAGCGCACCAACACTGAGTCAGGGATGTGAGGTGAATCCGGCAAGATGAACCACGTGGAACTCCAGTTCGCCCCATCAGAGCGCTCAACATTGGGTGTGGAGTGGGAACTCGCCTTGGTCGATTCCGATACCGGCGACCTTCGCCAGGTTGCACAAACGGTGCTCGACGCCGTTGCACCCGAAGACGGGTTGCCGCACCCCAACATCCGGCAGGAGCTGCTGCTCAACACCGTGGAGTTGGTCACCGGGGTGTGTCGCAACACCTCTGAGGCCATGGCCGACTTGGATCGCAGCATCGCGTTGGTACGTGCGGTCACCGATCCCCTGCGGGTGGAACTGATGTGTGCCGGCACCCACCCGTTCGGCCACTGGGCCAACCAGAAGGTGACCAACAAGGCCCGCTATGCCACCTTGATCGACCGCACTCAGTGGTGGGGTCGGCAGATGCTTATCTATGGCGTGCATGTGCACGTGGGAATCGAGGATCACCGCAAGGTGCTTCCGATTTTGGGGGCGCTACTGACCTACTATCCGCACCTGCTGGCGCTGTCCTGTTCATCCCCATACTGGGATGGCCGCGACACCTCCTACGCCTCCAACCGGGCGCTGCTGTTCCAACAACTTCCCACAGCAGGGTTGCCGTTCACCGAGATCACCCAGTGGCAGGCCCTGGAACGCTATGTCGACGACATGATGCGCACGGGCGTGATCGACTCCTTTGATGAGGTGCGCTGGGATATCCGGCCATCCATGCAATTCGGGACGCTGGAAATGCGGATCTTCGATGGCATCACCAACCGCGCCGAGTTGTCCTCATTGGTTGCGCTAGTTCATTGCCTGGTCGAGTGGCTCTCAAGACGCCTGGACGCCGGCGAGCAGCTGCCTACCATCACACCATGGTTCCTGAGCGAGAATAAGTGGCGTGCCGCTCGGTACGGCCTGGACGCCATCGTGATCCTGGATGAATCCGGCAATGAGGAGCTGGTCACCGATTCCCTCGCCCGCCTGGTCGACCAGCTCGCACCTGTGGCAGCCGACCTGGATTGCAGCCGGGAACTAGCCGGGGTGCTGGACATCACTGGGCATGGGGCCTCCTACCAACGGCAACGAGCCGTGGCGGCACGGCACGGCGGCTCGCTGGACCATGTGGTGCAGCAACTGGTAGCCGAATTCCGAGCGGGACAGGCCCTGGCGATCTAACCTGCAGTTCGCCTCTGATCGAAGCCGCTGACCCGCCGCCCGCCCTGCACCAAGACCCAGATCAGCGCCGCCATCGCGATGATCAGCGCGGTCAGCACCGCTGCGGCGGCCAGGGCATTGTCAGTGGCTACCAGCACACCTACTGGAAGGAAAAGGACCAACCCGGTCGCGGCGGCGCTGGCGACGATTTGCTCGCGCCTGATCCATAGCGGCGAGCGCCAGAGCAACCCCAGGCCAACCCCCAAGAGCACCAGCGGAAGTATCAGAACACCGAAGAAGCCACCCAGCATCACCAGGGCCACCGCCACCAGCGGCAGCCAGCCCTTGGTCAACGGCATGCGGGGGACGTCCTCGTCCGGCCACTCCATTTGTGGCCCGCGCGCAATTTCGGTCAGGTGGGTGTGAACACGTTCCTGCGGCTGCTGCGGACCCTCGGACGATGCCATGAGCACCAACCTACCCATAGGCATCACAAGGTTCTGGCGCCACCTAGCGACCGGGCACAGCTAGCACACGCTCGCCGGCAACTCCCCCACGGTCACTGGAAGTCGGCCAGTCGCCTCGGCGGTACCGGTCAGCACGGCCGCCAGTGCTGCCAGGCTGGTGGGGCTATCGCTGTAGCTGACTATCACGGTACCCGCCTGCGCCCCGGTCAGCAGGTATGGCGAATCCAGCGCCACCACGACGTCGGCATCGTCTCCGGACCAGCCTTGGTACGCCAGCGCCACCACCGTCTCCGCTCGATCGTCCACCTCGACCCCGGCCGTCGCCAAGGCGGTGGCCAACGCCTCGCGGGCGGCCGCGGTGCCTCCCTGCAACCGCACGGTCTGGGCCACCACCGCCGCGTCGCATTGACCTGCGACCATGGTGATCGCGGCTGCGGCTAGGGCCTGCGCGGCCGGCCCGGCGCTACCCACAGGCGCTGGGGTGGCCGCAGTAGCCAGTTGCTGTTGCCACCTCAGCATCGCGATCACTCGGCCCGCAGCTTCCGTCAATCGCTCACGCGACAAGGTGCCATCGGCCAACGCCGACATGATCCCCCTATGGGCCGCCGCCACATCGGCAGGCACGAGCAACAGGTCGGCTCCGGCATTGAGGGCCATCACCGCGATCTGCTCCGAACTCCAGGTCGCGGTCAGCGCGCCCATGTCCAGCGCATCGGTCACCGCGACGCCGGTAAATCCGAGTTGGTCGCGAAGGTAACTGTAGGCAGCCGATGACAATGTTGCCGGTACTCCCCGATCCCAGTCGGTGACTGCGATATGGCCGACCATCACCATCGGTGATCCGGCGTCGATCCCGGCGGCGAACGGCACTAGATCCCGGGTGGCCAATTCCGCCGTCGGCGTCTCCAGGACCGGAAGCCGCAGGTGGGAGTCCACATTCAGGCTGCCGTGTCCGGGAAAGTGCTTGAGCGAGCCCAGGACGCCACCGGCGCTAAATCCTGCACTGGCCGCTACCACCACCTGTGCCACCCGCTGAGGATCCGATCCGGCAGAGCGAGTTCCGATAGTGAGGTCCGAAGGGCCGACGGTGACGTCGGCTACCGGCGCGAAGTTGGTCGTGATACCGCTGGCAACGAGTTCGGCCGCCATCGCCTGGTACGCCGCCGCGATGGCATCCGGTGCATCCGAGGCGGCTCCGGCACTCAAAAACGGCGGGAAGCTCGTCCACGGCCCGGCATCCCCGGAGAGCCGCTGTACTGAGCCGCCCTCATTGTCAACTGCCACCATGGCCGGCCACGGCCGTGTGGCCGCGACCGCCTCCTGAACAGCTGCGCTAGTTGCGCTCACCTGATCCAACGAGACGATGTTCTGTGAGAACAGGATCACACCGCCCAGCTGGTAGTCGGTGACCATCTGGGCGGCAGTAGCAGGCTCGGTGCCGTCGTAGCGAGCCACGATGACCTGCCCAGCTGCAGCTTCATCGGATAGCTGCGCCGCCTCGTCCATGGCTTGCTGCAGTTGCGACTGGGTCGGACCCCAGGCAAGAGCTGGTGGCGGTGATGGCGATGGCTGCGAGCTCGGGCTGGGCCCGACCGTCTGCGCGAGGGTAACGTCAGCGGGTGCAGGCTCGGGCACTGTCTGCGGACTGCAGCCAACCAGCAGCAGCGCGACCGCAAGTACCCACCTCATGCGGTCGCCCTCGGCGCTCCCATCACGACCTGGGTCAGCGGCATCTGCGAATCAATGGCCATCTGCCACCCAGATGGTGGCACGGCGGCAGCAACCACGGCTGAACCTAGGGCAGCGATCATGGCACCGTTGTCGGTACAGAACCGGATCGGCGGGATCCGCAGGTCGATTCCGGCCTCTGCAAAGCGGTCGGCCGCGAGTTCACGAAGCCGAGAGTTCGCGCTAAATCCGCCGCCGATGACCACGGTATCGACCTCGTGCACGCGGCATGCTCGCAGCGTCTTGGTCACCAGCACATCCGCTACCGCTTCGGAGAACGATGCCGCGACGTCGGCCACCGGCACCACTTCGCCCCGGTCCTGCAAGGCTTCGACCTCCCGGGCGACGGCCGTCTTCAAACCCGAGAACGAGAAGTCGTAGGGGTGCCTGCGCAGGTCCGCCGGTTTGGAGAGCCCGCGTGGGAACGAGAAGGCGGTGCGATCGCCGTCAGCGGCAGCTCGATCAACATGGGGCCCCCCGGGATATGGAAGGCCAAGCAGGCGCCCCACCTTGTCAAATGCCTCACCCGCAGCATCGTCGAGTGTTTGACCGAGTTCGACGACGTCGGTGGCAATATCGCGCACCTGCAGCAGGGATGAATGCCCGCCGGAGACCACCAACCCTAGGAAATGGCTGGGGAATGGACCGTGCACCAATGCGTCGACGGCCAGGTGCCCCACCACGTGGTTGACTCCGTATAGCGGGCGTTCCAGCCCCAGTGCCAACGCTTTGGCACCTGCCACGCCGACCGCCAATGATCCGGTCAATCCCGGTCCAGCGGCAACGGCGATCGCATCCACCTGAGGCAACTCCACTCCGGCTTGCGACAACGCCGCGTCCAGGGTCGGCATCAGGGCCTCTAGATGCGCCCGTGAGGCAACCTCCGGAATGATGCCGCCGTAGCGGGCGTGCTCATCCATTGATGAAGCGGTGACATCGGCCAACAGGTCGTTGCCGCGAACCAATGCGACCCCGGTCTCGTCGCAGGTACTCTCAATCCCCAGGATGAGGGGGCTCTGGGTTACCACTGACACAGCGCTACTGTGCCCCACGCTCAATTCCAGTGGCAACCGGCCGCGCAGTATCTGCTGACCACTGCGACCAGGACCCTGGGTAGAGGGCGGCGTGGACCCCCACCGTCTCCAACGCAGCGATCTCATGGGTAGCGCTCACCCCGGAACCGCAGTACACCGCGACATCACGGCTCGTGGTTGCCCCCACCCGGGTGAACCGGTCCGTGAGCTCAGCATCGTTGCGAAAGTGCTGATCGGGTTGAAGGTTGTCCGACGTTGGTGCACTGACGGCACCGGGCACGTGACCGGCCCTCGGGTCGATTGGCTCCTGCTCACCGCGATACCTCTCACCGGCTCGGGCATCAATGAGCACCCCATAGCTGGGATAGGCGGCCACATCATCTGCGTCGATGACGGGCATATTCCCCGGCGTCAGCTGCACATTGCCGGGTTGCACCTGAACTTGACCGTCTTCCAGGATGCCGTCTATCTCTCGCCAGGCGTGCAATCCGCCGTCCAAGATGTGGACATCATGCAAGCCACCCCATCGCAGTAGCCACCACGCCCGGGCAGCGGCCGTGCCACCGGAATCGTCGTACACCACAACCGGATCTGCGTCATCAATCCCCCAGCTCCGCGCAGCTCGTTGCAGATGAGCAACATCGGGGAGCGGGTGTCGACCCTCCCGTGGCGACGGGGCCGCGGCAAGGTCGTGTTCCAGGTCGACAAACTGGGCACCGGGAATGTGACCACGGGTGTAGGCCTTGAAACCATCGGGCTCGGCCAATGACCAGCGCACATCCAACAACACCGTTCGCGGGTCATTCACCAACAACTCACGCAAGGCATCCGCCTCGATAAGGACCACACGGCGCAAGGTTTCGGTCATCATCACATCCTAGATGGCCAGTGGTCACTGTGGGCTAGCGTGGTGCCGTGAATGTGCATCGGGCGATCGCAATCTTCCTCGCGTCGGCCACCTTGACCGGCTGCCAGTTCATCACCGATCCCAGTCCTGAATCGGCCACCAGCACGGCTGCTTCACCATCCCCGGTCGTCACCGCCGAGGAACCCGAGCCTGAGGCCACTCAGTCGCCGCCGAGTCCGACGCCACCGACGCAGTCTCAACTCCCTGGAGCGGTAGCTACCGGATATCCATCCGCAGGCACCGCACTGACCATCATCGCAGTTCCCGCAACCGAGATTCTCAATCTGCGACTGGGACCAGGCACCACATTTGCATCGATCGCACGCCTTCCGGCCGCCGCCGACCTGGTCGCAACCGGGCACAACCGGATCTTATCCGCTGAAGAGCTTTGGTATGAGGTCCGCGCCGACGGCGAGCTCGGCTGGGTGAGCGCACAGTTTGTAGCGCAACTGGGTGCCAGCCGTGACGTGACCGACAGCTTTGACCCGCTCCCCAGCGCCCCAAACCGTACCGAACTCATCAACGCAGTGGTGGCTGCCTGGGATCGCACAGCCGCCCCGGATGCCACCGTCGTCTTTGGCCCGATCGAGCAGGAAGATCTCCAGGTACGCATCGACATCTTGACTCCGGGCGACGATTCGGTCCTGGGCGCCCGACTCTTTCTGGTCGCCGACAATGATGCACAGAATTATGTTGTTACCAAGGTGATGGCCACTCAGCTCTGCGCTCGTGGGGTGACCGGGACCGGCGACTGCCGCTAGCCAGCTCGCGAATTCGCACAGCGGCGTTGGTTGTCGCAGTAGATACCAGAGGCTCATGGCAAGCCTATTCGATTCGGCAAAGAATTGGGATGCAGCTGCACCAGGATCCTCCGGAGGAGATAGTCACCTCCGGAGGATCCCCGCTACCTCCGCCACCCTTTGCGGTAGTAGCGCACTCGCAATACATCTTTATGAGCCACCTAGGCTCTGGCTCGTTCTATTCCCCTGATCTCTTATGTGCTGATGGTATTCAGGTTATCGCCGCACAGTTGGAATTGAATCGTGCCGGGGTACCACGTTCGCCTCATACCCCAGTAGGAGCTAGCTTCGCCACCACCCCCGAGTTCGAAGGCCTACGCCAATGCCGAACCCCACGAGCCACGGTCTTGGCGTCACCCTTCGTACTCGGCGGAAGCGAGTGGTCCAGGCCGGTCCAGCGCACATCCCCGACCCCGTTTCAGAATCGGGGGCCGCAGCAGCCTGGGAACGTGACCTCACCAGGTGTCCTAACAGTCCACGTTGAATCGCCACCACGGCCCGCTGCGCGACCTGCACCACAAGAAGATGCCCTCCAGAGGGTGGGAAGAGCCACCCTCTGGAGGGCTACCGCGGCACTCGCCACCTGAACGGCGCCGCGGCGGACCTATACTCCTGGACTACGCCTGGCCATAGAGGCTCATGAGTGCGTCGATATCCTCCTGCCACTGGTCCACGAATTCTTGTTCCCATTCGTATTCAACCTGCAGAACGCGCTGTCGGTAGTCGAGCTCGTTCGCGCAATCCCAATCAGCAGTAGCCATCGCAATCTCTTTCTCCGCCAGCGAATTGAGCGCTTCCTGATTCTCCGATGGGACGAACTCGTAGTCCGGCCCGACCCCCATCCCATCTTCTTCAATGCTCATCAGGGAATCGTCAATTCTGGTGGTAGCATCCCAGCGCTCCGATAGTCCGGGATATCCAGCATCAGCCATACAGCCCGACCACTGCTGCTCAAGCTGAACAAGCCGCTCGTCGGTGCCCGTGTTTTCTATTAATTCTTCGTAGGCAACAGCGAAGTCCTCAAACTCTGGATTTTCCACAATTTCCAGCCAGCTGACGCCGCCGCTCGGTAGCTCCGCCCCATCCAATGCATTTTGCCAGCAGCCACCAGGGGGGACTTCTGCAGAGCCCAGCCCGAGGAAGGCATTCTCGTAGGCGAATTGCTCGTCCACCGACAGTCCTTCGAAATAGTCAATGTTTGACTCGGCGAAAACAAAGTCGGTTAGCCATAGCCACGATTCATACTCTTCATACTCAGTAACTATTCCATAGCCTTCGGCCAGCACCTGCTCCCGCGTCATCTCATCCAAATCGAGCGCAACCGCGTCCGGGTCAGCTACCGGCTCCGCTTCCCACGCCTCCAGCTCCGCCTGAGCGCTATATTCAAAACCGGCATCGGACATACATGTCTCCACCTCGAGCAGCGTCGCGTCAAGCGACACGGCAGGATCGTCGATAGGAAGCGGATTAGGATAGCCATTGATTGTGAAATCAGTCGTCCCTTGAAATGCTTGATACAAGGGAGAGTCGGCGAAAGTCAGGCCACCACCTTGTCCCGATGCTCCCGCATCTGCAGAATCCTCCTCAGGTTCGTCGCCACTCTGGTCCTGCGCTCCATTGCCATCGACCTCAGCCACGCTGTCATCGCCCTCAGCGGTGTCAGCGCTCGCCGCATCGACCAAAGCGCTCACCCCGACCGTACCGGCAAAAGCCAGCGTACCGATTGCCGCAAATCCTACGATTCTTCTACTCTTTAGCGTTTTCCTCATCATGACCCCCTCGGTTTCGCGAATATGGACACTCCAAAGATACGGAACCACGGCCGCGACGCCATCATGCTCAGGGAGCGCATCCATCTAATACCGTGGTATGAGATCGGCAGTAAACAAACCCTTGTCAGTCGGGGAAAATCGTTATTGCACGCAGTCTCATTCACTCCGGCCAAGCTGAGCGCGCATGACCACGGCATCGATACCGTGGTAGTAGCGGCGCCGAATGCCAATCTGTTGAAAACCGAAGTCGGCATAGAGTTTCTGCGCGCCAAGGTCGTCAGCTCGTACCTCCAGCAATACTGATTCAGCGTCCACCTGCGCCATCTTCTCCATCAAGACACCCAGGAGCGCTCGGCCGATACCACGCCGTTGATAGGTGACATCGACCGCGATCGTCATGATGTGACCCTCGGGTGCCAACCACCCACCCGCATATCCGACTACTAGAGAGCCCACCTCCGCCACCAGATAGTGCCGTCCGGGAGCAACCACCTCCTCACCCAGCATCTCCCGGCTCCACGCACCGGCACCGAACAGCTCAACCTCCAGTTGCGCCACCCGGTCGAGATCCGAGGATGACAACCGCCGGATCTTCACGAGACTCGTTTCCGCGCCCCCGTGCTGTGGATATCGGGTCGACGAAGGTACTGCGGAGTCAACGGGGCAAGGTCACCGTGAGCTAGCCGGTACTGCACACGCTGCACCAACGGCGTTGCACGAACCCGCAGTTGCGCCTGTCCCTGAAGCTGGTAGAGGCCTACCGCCGGGCCAACAAGCGTGGCCTGGTGCCGCTGCGCCCATGCTTGAGCTTCAGTCACGGCTCCAACCGACGGCGGATGGGTCAGCACAAGCGCGCCAGGTATCCCGTTCTCAGGCTGATATCCAGCCCAGTAAACCTCACCTCGGCGGGCATCCGTGACAACCACGGCAGCTCCTGGGTGCTGTAGTGCGATGCCATCCAATGAACACACCCCATAGGCAGCGCATCCAACAGATCTCGCCAGCGATGTTGCCGTGGCAATTCCTATTCGTAGACCAGTGAAGAGCGCGGGACCGGTGCCCACCACGATCGCATCAAGCTGTCGGGCCCGCCACCCCGATTGGGCCAAGCAGCGCTGCACCATCGGCGCTAGGTCCTCCACGTGGGCGCGTGGGTCCTCGGCGTAGGCCTGCGCCCGTACGACAAGTTCATCATCAACCTGTTCGACAACACCGACCGCGCTTCCGCTTGAGGTATCGATAGCCAACCACCGCATGGGTCAACTCTACGAGGATGACTGCGGGTCGGCGATCCTCGCGCGCTCCCTGCGCGAGAGCGCTACCCGCCGCGCTCGGCCGACAACCCGAGTACCAGATCGTGCCAGCGCTCCCCGTGGCCTCGGATCTGCGCCACCCTGGCATCCGCGCCTTCACCGGTACCCCGTGGTCGTACCAACCGCACCTCCAGGCGGTCCTGGGCCAACTGCTCGACCCACCCTTCACCCCACTCGACCACCGTGACGGCGTACTGCAGCGAGGTATCCAAATCCAGGGCGTCGATCTCGTCCAACGATCCGACCCGGTAGGCGTCCACATGAACGAGGTCCGGGCCACCCACAGCCGAGCGGTGCGACCGAGCCACGATGAACGTCGGTGAGGCCACCTGCCCACGAACCTGCAATCCACTCCCAATTCCCTGTGTCAGGGTGGTCTTCCCAGCACCTAGATCACCGACCAGGATGACCAGATCACCCGCTCGGAGCAGCCGGGCCAAGCGCTGACCCAATCGCCGGGTGGCCTCCGCATCCGGCAGTTCAATCGTGATCGGTGGCCTGGGGTCATTCATTCGACGTACTCCCGCGGCACCCGCGCAGCAATCCGGGTGACAATCTCGTAGTTGATGGTGCCGGCCGCATCAGCCCACTCCTGCGCAGTGGGTTCCCCCTCGTCCCCCGCACCAAAAAGCACTACCCGGTCGCCGGCACGGACGTCGGCGGTGCCCACGTCAAGGACGAACTGATCCATACAGACCCGACCTGCGATCTGAAACCGCTGACCACCTAGGAGTACCTGTGCGGCATTGCTGGCATGGCGTGGAACACCATCTGCATACCCCATCGGCACCAACGCCAACCGGGTCGAAGCGGTCGTGGTGTAGGTATGGCCATAGGAAACTCCCTGGCCAGCGCCCACTGTTTTCACCTGTGCGACCTCGGTTTCCACCCTCATCGCCGGCCGCAACCCAAGCTCAGCAGGCGTGCGGCTTGGTAGTGGCGAGAGCCCGTAGACCGCCAGCCCAGGGCGCACCAGGTCGTAGTGCACCTGTGGCGCGCTCATCGTCGCTGCGGAGTTCGACAGGTGACGGACCTCCAGCTTGGCTCCAGATCGCTCGGCTCGCTGCACAGCCTCGGCAAACACCTCAAATTGGGCACGGACACTGGGATGGTCTACCTCATCTGCCCGAGCCAGATGAGACCACACCCCCACCACCCGCACCAAGCCTTGCGACTGGGCCCGCAAGGCTTGCTCCAGCAACGCCGCCCACGCCTCGATGAAAGCTCCACCCCGCCCCAGCCCAGTATCGACTTTTAGGTGGATTCGGGCTGGGCGCCCCACCGCTGCGGCCGCCCCGCACAGGTGCTCCAACGCCCATGGTGCCGCCACCGACAGGTCGATGTCCGCCGCGACGCACGCGGCTAGGGGAGCCCCAGGCGGATACAGCCATGCCAGCAGTGGCACATCGACTCCGGCAGCTCTCAGCGCCAACGCCTCACCTGGTTGGGCCACGCCCAACCAACTAGCACCACCAGCGACACTGGCACGGGCAGCTGGGACCAGGCCGTGACCATATCCGTCGGCTTTGACCACGCTCATCACCTGCGCCGAGCCGGCCAGGGAGCGCAAACGCTCGACGTTGGCGGTGATGGCCGCCAGGTCGACCACGACTCGGGCGGGAAAGTCGGTCACGGAGCTAGTCTGCCAGCGCCCACCAGATCGGTGATCACAGCAGGCAAAGCAGGCAAGAGATCACTGGCCCCGATAGGTCCAGCGATGCTGGCTCGACGACCGGCGCGGCCATGAACCAGGACGGCGAGCGCCGCCACCCGGGCGATAGAGGTCTGTGCGGTAGCAATCTGGGCCAGCAGCGCCCCCAGTATCCCAGCCAACACGTCACCGCTGCCGGCCGTCGCAAGCCACGGCGTGCCGTCGTCCTGGCTATAGCACTCCCCCGCGCCCGCCACCACGGTCACCGCTCCCTTCAGTAGCACGGTGGCACCGGTGATCGCCGCGGCATGCACCGCCCACCGAGTCGGCTCAGCCTCCACCTGCTCACGTGAGAGCTGCTCACCGCGCTGACTGAGTAAGGCAGCAAGTTCACCTGCGTGCGGCGTCAGCAGGACCGGCCGCTCGGTGAGCTGGTCGGCCTCGGGAACCAGGGTCAATCCACCGGCGTCGATCACCAGTGGGATTGCATCAGCGAGCGCGGTCGATATTGCCTGCCCCGCCTGGTCACGCTGGTCAAGATCTTGGGGATCGAGCCCTGGGCCAACGACCCAGGCCTGAGCGCGACCGGCTACTGGCACCACCTCTGGCCAGGCGCTCAACACCAGGTCGGTCGGCCGCCGCGGCCCGAGGTACCGCACCATCCCGCAGCCAGTCCGTACGGCCGCCCCGGCGGCCAGCACCGCTGCCCCCGGGTAGGTCGAGGAGCCGGCCACCAGGGCAACCACACCTCGGCTGTACTTGTGAGCGGTTCGTCCAGGAATCGGCCATAGCGCAGTAACGTCAGTCTCGGTAAGCCTGGTCACCAGGGCCTGCGTAGGATCCAGGTGCTCATCAATGCCCAACCCGGCAACGTGCACCCGCCCGGTCAGGTTGGCACCCGGAGGGAGCAGCAGGCCGGCCTTTGGTGCCCCAAAGGTCACGGTGATATCCGCCTTGAGCACCGGACCCGCTGCCGCGCCGGTATCGGAGTCGACACCGCTGGGAATGTCCACCGCAACCACGCGCGCATCGGCAGCAACACTGGTCAGCGTTTGGACGACCCGCGCAACAGTGCCCCGCAACGCTCCCCGAGCGCCCAGGCCGGTGAGCGCATCTACCCACACCTGAGCAGACTCCGCCACCGTGGCAAGGTGCTCAAATGCGCCCGCGTGCTGCATGTCGACAACATCGACCCCAGCAGCCTTCGCAGCAGCAAACCCATCGGTATGCGGTGCTGCCGCCAACGCGACCACGACGTGAGTGTGCGCAGCGAGTTCAGCCGCGGCGAACAAGCCGTCGCCACCGTTGTTGCCGCCCCCTACCAGAACCAGCACCGTCGGTTGATCAGTGGGTACGGTCGCCACCACCTGGGCAACCACCTGCGCGACCTCATGCGCCGCTGCCTGCATCAACGGCTTGCCTACGGCTAGCAGGCAGGCCTCTGCGTGGCGGATCTGATCCGCGCCATACCCCCTCACGGCAGGCGAGCGCTGGCGATAGCAACCGCCGAGGCAATGCCAGCGTCATGGGAGATAGATAGGTGCCAATCGGTAATCCCGAGCCGATCAGCCACAGCGGCAACCGTGCCGACGATCTCGACCCGCGGCGCGGATCCCGGTACCCGGTGCACGGTGCAGTCGTGCCAGCGCATACCACCAGGAGATCCGAGCGCCTTGGCGATCGCCTCTTTCGCAGCGAACCGAGCAGCGAGCGAATTGGGTGGCAGGTCACGCTCGGCGGGAGTGAACAACCTGATCCGTAGACCAGGCGCGCGGTCGAGAGCCAGCAGGAACCGGGTGACATCGACAACGTCGATGCCCACTCCGACCACACCGTGCATCGCTACTCGACCGTGACCGACTTGGCCAGATTGCGTGGCTGATCGACATCGTGGCCCTTCACGGTCGCTAGTTCGCAGGCAAATATCTGCAACGGCACAACCGTGACCAGCGGGGCAAGTAGCGTCGGCGTCTGCGGTACTCGAAACACGACGTCGGCGAACGGCTCGACATCGGTATCGCCCTCCTCAGCGATGACCAGCGTGCGCGCACCCCGGGCCCGGATCTCCTGGATGTTGGAGATGACTTTGCTGTGTAGCGCATCCCGGCCCCGCGGCGACGGCACCACCACAAACACTGGCTGCCCAGGCTCGACCAACGCAATCGGCCCATGCTTGAGCTCCCCTGCCGCAAATCCCTCGGCATGGATATAGGCCAGTTCCTTGAGCTTGAGCGCGCCTTCAAGCGCTACCGGGAATCCCACGTTGCGCCCCAGAAACAGCACGGTTCGCACGTCTTTCATGCCGCGGGCAACATCGCGAACATGCTTGGCCGCATCCACCATCTGCTGCACCTTGGCGGGCATGGCGCGCAGTTGCGCCAACTCTTCGCGGATCTCCTCGGGGAACTTGTTTCCACGCAGCTGCGCAAGATAGAGGCCCACCAGATAGCAGGCGGTGATTTGCGCCAGGAAGGCTTTGGTGGAGGCGACCGCGACTTCCGGTCCCGCGTGGGTGTAGAGCACCGCATCGGACTCGCGGGGGATCGTCGAGCCGTGGGTATTGACGATCGCAAGCACCTTGGCACCCTGCTCGCGCGCGTGCCGGACCGCCATGATGGTATCCATCGTCTCCCCCGACTGGGAGATGGCCACGACCAGGGTCTGGGCATCGATCACCGGGTCGCGGTATCGGAACTCGTGCGCTAGCTCCACTTCGGTCGGAATACGGCACCAATGCTCAATAGCGTATTTGGCCACATGTCCGGCGTAGGCAGCCGTACCGCAGGCGATCACCACGATCTTGTCGACGCTGCGCAAGACCGACTCGTCAATGCGCATCTCATCCAGGGCAAGTGCCCCATCCTCGTCCGCACGCCCCAGGAGTGTGTCGGCGACAGCCTGCGGTTGGTCATGGATCTCCTTGTCCATGAACGAGTCGAAACCACCCTTGACGGCGGCATTGGCATCCCAGTCGACGGTAAAGGCGCGCGGGTGCGCCACAGATCCATCGGGATTGATCACCTGCACGCTGTCGGCGGTGATGGTGACGATCTGATCTTGGTCAATCTCCATCGCTTCTCGGGTATGCGCGATGAACGCGGAAACATCGGACCCGAGGAAGTTCTCATTCTCCCCCAAACCGATCACCAACGGTGAGTTTCGCCGGGCCCCAACCACCGTTCCGGGCTGGTCGGCGTGCAGTGCCAGCAGGGTGAACGCTCCCTCTAGCCGGGCAACGGTGGCGCGCATGGCCGCGGTCAGCTCCCCCACCTCGCGGTAGCTGGCAGCGAGCAGATGGGCCACCACCTCGGTATCGGTCTCAGAGGTGAAGTCAATGCCGTCATCGCTCAGCTCCCGCTTGAGCGCGTGGAAGTTCTCGATAATGCCGTTGTGAATCACCGCCAGCTTGCCGCCATCGCTGAGGTGCGGGTGGGCATTGATGTCGGTGGGACCGCCATGCGTTGCCCAGCGGGTATGCCCGATGGCTGCGGTGCCCGATTCAAACGGCCGAGCCTGCAACTCGGTCTTCAGGTTGACCAGCTTGCCTGCCTTCTTGGCATTGACCAAACCAGCCGGTGTCGCAACGGCAACTCCGGCCGAATCATAGCCGCGATACTCCAGTCGGCTCAGGCCTTCCATCACGACCTCAAGCGGTCGCTGACTGGGCACCATCTGACCGACGTATCCAACGATCCCACACATAGTTCTCAGCGTAGCCGGGCCACGGAGTACCTCGCGTCGTCACCACGCCCGCCCAGGAGGGGCGACAATGGAGCAACCGGGCGGCCAACCAAGCCCGGAAACAGCGCAACGGAAAGATGATGCCGTGGTCGGTCAGGTATTGGCGAGCGAGGATGCCCCGTTCGTCGAGTTCGATCGTGCGGCCTGGAGCCAACTGGCAACCTCGACCCCGCTACCGCTGACCCAGACCGACATCGACAACCTGCGCGGGCTGGGCGACCCGATCGACCTGCACGAAGTAGATACCGGCTACCGGCCGCTATCGCGGCTGCTGACGCTCTATGTCGAGGCATCCCAGCAGTTGCGGACGGCCACATCCCGGTTCCTGGGCGAGTGGACCCATGCCACCCCGTTCGTGATCGGCGTGGCCGGCTCGGTCGCCGTCGGTAAATCCACTGCCGCTCGCCTGCTGCGCGAAATGCTCCGCCGTTGGCCGTCCACACCCAGAGTGGAGCTGGTCACCACCGATGGATTCCTCTACCCCAACGCGCAGTTGGAACAACGGGGACTGCTGCAACGCAAGGGATTTCCCGAGTCGTACGATCGGCGGGCCTTGCTGCGTTTCCTGGAACAGGTCAAAGCCGGGGCCAGCCGGGTGCATGCGCCGGTGTACAGCCACCTGACCTATGACATCGTGCCCGACCAGCAGATCACCGTCCGCAACCCCGATGTGCTGATCGTGGAGGGGCTGAACGTGCTCGCACCGGCGCGATTGAGCAGCGCCGGCGAGACCTCGCTCGCGGTCAGCGACTTCTTCGATTTTTCAATCTATATCGATGCCGACGTCGCCGACATCCGTCGCTGGTATGTCGAACGCTTCGGCGACCTGCGCTCGACAGCATTCACCAACCCCCGGTCCTACTTTCACCGCTACGCCGAACTCACCGATGCGGCAGCAGGCGAACGCGCGCTGCAGATCTGGTCTGACATCAATGAACCCAACTTGGTAGAGAACGTAGAACCCACCAAGGGACGGGCCACCCTGGTGCTGACCAAGGACTCCGATCACCGTATCTCCCGGGTGCGGCTGCGCCGGATCTAAGCGATGCGCAGCGCGAGGGTTGATATCGACGGCGTCGGCACCGTGCAAGGCGTCCTCGACGGCGATGTGGTGCGGTTCCGGGGTATCCCGTACGCCGCTGCACCGGTTGCCGAACGACGGTTCCGTGCACCGGAGCCGCACCCGGGCTGGGATGGCGTGCGAGACGCCCGCAGGCCAGGACCAACCCCGTTGCTGCCGCCGAGCTCAACCACCTCCTCGATTCCAGAGCCGACTACCCCAGGCTCTGAGATCCTGAACCTGTCCATCACCAGATCGGTGGAGCTAACCTCCTCGGCACCGGTGTATGTCTGGATTCATGGGGGCACCTATGTCGCCGGAACCCCCAACGGGGGATGGTTCGACGGCGAGACGCTGGCCCGCAGCGGCGTCGTCGTCGTCACGATCACCTATCGTTTGGGATTCGAGGGGTTCGGATATCTTCCGGAGGAACCGAACAACCGCGCGGTGCTAGATGCGCTAGCGGCCTTGACCTGGGTGCGTCAACACATCTCCGGCTTCGGTGGTGACCCGTCCCGCGTCACCGTGGGTGGCCAGAGCGCTGGCGGCGGAATGGTGTTGGCCCTGCTGGCCTCCCCCGCCGCGCAGGGCCTTTTCCGGGCAGCGGTGCTGCATTCAGCACCCTTACCCGACATCAGCCTGACCGACGCACAAGCGGTGACCGGAGAAATGTCCAGGGAACTGGGGATCGACGACCCGCGCGACTGGCGCGCGGTTCCTCGCGCCGAGATTGTCGCTGCCGAACGCAGACTCCAGGCTGGGTCGTGGTGGACCGACCTCAACCATCTTCATGGTGTCTTTTCGGGTCGGTTGCCAGTGACCAGGTTCGGGCCGGTCATCGATGAGCTGGTTCCCCCGATCCTGCCCGCGCTAGCCCTCCCAGATGCCCGACCCATCCTGTTGGGCACGACCGCCGCAGAGTTCAACCCCACGACCGCCTCGCTCGAGACCATGCTGGGCCGAACCGCAGCACGGCCGGTTCTGGCCGCCCTCGGTGTCCCAGCGGTGCTATCGCGTGGCTATCCGCGGGCCTACCCAGACCTTCCGGTCGCGACCCTCATCGGGCAGGCTCTGACCAACCGAGCATTCCGGATGCCTGCGGTTGCCATCGCTGACGCACGTGCTGGCGCCGCTGCCCCCGTAGGACTGTGGGACTTTCGCTGGCACAGTTCGGTGGGGCCAGCGCGCCATTGCATCGATCTTCCGTTCGCCTGGGATGTCCTCGACGGCGAACGGGTCGACCGGATTGCCGGACCTCATCCACCCCAGCAGCTTGCAGATGAGATGTCAGCCGACATCGCCTCGTTCATCCACAGCGCTCAGTTGCCATGGCCAGGATTCAGCCCATCAAGGCCCATCGCCAAGGTTTACGATCTGCCGAGCTGGATCGGGCGCGACCCGTATCGGTTTGAGCGCCTGGCCTTGTCGGCAGCTGGGTCCCGGCCGCGCTAGCGCAGGGCCAGTTGCTGCGCGACCACTGCGGCCAGTCCGTCGGCCTCAGCCTGAGCCTGCTCAGAGGTAGCCGCTTCGACCATCACCCGCACGAGCGGTTCGGTCCCAGATGGGCGCAACAGCACCCGCCCCTGGTCGCCGAGCCGCGTCTCGGCGGCGGCCACAGCCTCGGTGAGGCGAGCATCGGTGGCAGCTCGAGCCTTGTCAACGCCGCCCACGTTCACCAGGACCTGGGGTAGCTGCGGGATGGTCGCAGCAAGATCAGCCAGCGTGACCGACGATTGCGCTACCCGCGCTGCCAGGTGCAATGCTGAGAGCACACCGTCGCCGGTCGTGGCGTGGTCGGACATGATCACGTGTCCGGATTGTTCCCCCCCGAGATTAAACCCGCCCGCTCGCATGGCTTCCAGCACGTATCGGTCACCCACACCGGCTTGGATTGTGGTGATGCCCGCGTCCCGCATGGCAAGCAGCAGTCCGAGGTTGCTCATCACGGTGACCACCAGGGTGTTGTGGGCCAACTGGCCACGACTGTGTAGCGCAGCTGCCAGGATCCCCATGATCTGGTCGCCGTCCACCAGCTGGCCGTTGTGGTCAACCGCGAGGCAGCGGTCGGCGTCGCCATCGAAAGCAACTCCCAGATGGGCTTCGGAGGCAACGGTGACCGCCTGCAGCTGTTCCGGGTGCGTCGAGCCACACTTCTCGTTGATGTTTCGGCCGTCAGGCGAGGCGTTGATAACCACCACGTCCGCGCCAGCCTCACGCAACGCCGCAGGCCCGACCTCGCTGGCGGCGCCATTGGCGCAGTCCACCGCGATCCGAAGACCACCCAGGTCTGCGTCGATGGTCGAGAGCAGGTGTTCCACGTACCGATCACCGGAAACACCCCGGTCGATGGTGATGCGCCCGACATCGGCACCGACCGGTCGCTGCCATTGCCCGTCGAGGGCCTGCTCGATGGCGTCTTCGACGGAATCGTCGAGCTTGTAGCCGCCGCGAGCAAAGAACTTGATGCCGTTATCGGCCATCGGGTTGTGTGAGGCCGAGATCATCACGGCCAGGTCGGCATTCTCCACCCCGGTCAGATGGGCGACCGCTGGAGTCGGCAAGACACCCAGATCTTCGGTATCCACACCAGCTGAGGCCAGTCCGGCAATCATGGCGGAGGCCAGGAACTGGCCGGAAACCCGCGGGTCGCGGCCAACGATAGCTCGGGGTCGGTGATCGCCAAAGGTGCCCTGCTGCGCAAGGACCCGGGCTGCTGCCGCACCGAGCGAGAGCGCCAGCTCAGCGGTGACCTCCCGGTTGGCGAGCCCACGCACACCATCGGTTCCGAATAGACGCGGCATCGGCGTCCTTTCTGTCGATCAACAGCTGACGGAACGACCGCGGGAACGCGCCCACAGCCGGGCCAAGGCTTGATGCAGGCATCACCGCGTGCCCCGCTGACGTGCCACTGGGACCCCCCTCGACCAGGGGACCCGGCGCGACTAGCGCTTGGAGTACTGCGGCGCCTTGCGCGCCTTCTTCAGGCCCGCCTTCTTCCGCTCGATGACGCGAGCATCGCGAGTCAGGTATCCGGCCTTCTTCAGGGTGGCGCGGTTGCTGTCAGCGTCGATGGCGTTCAGTGCCCGGGCGATCGCCAGCCGGAGCGCGCCGGCCTGCCCCGAGACGCCACCGCCGCTGATGCGGGCGATCACGTCAAAGCGGCCATCGAGATCCAACACCGCGAACGGGGAGCTCACCAGCTGCTGATGCACCTTGTTCGGGAAGTACTCAGCCAGTGCCCGGCCGTTGATCTTCCACTCGCCCGAACCGGGAACCAGACGCACCCGGGCAACAGCTTCCTTGCGACGACCCAGGGCAGCGCCCGGTGCGGTCAGCGAGGCGCCGCGGCCGGTCGGGGCCTCAGACTCGGTGGTGTAGGTCGAGGGCGTCTCGTCCTGCGTTTCGTCAATGGTGGGCTGGGCCACGGTTTCTCCTCGGTCTCAGGGAGCGCTACTGCGCGACCTGGGTGATTTCGAACGTCTGGGGCTGCTGAGCGTGATGCGGGTGCTCCGAGCCGGTGTACACCTTGAGCTTGCGGAGCTGCGCACGCCCGAGGGAGGTCTTGGGGAGCATGCCGCGCACTGCCTTCTCCACCACCCGGTCGGGCCGGGTTGCCAGCAGCTGTGCGTAGCTCGTGGCCTTCAACCCGCCTGGGTAGCCCGAGTGGGTGTAGGCGATCTTGTCCTCACGCTTGCTGCCGGTGAGGGCGACCTTGTCGGCGTTGATCACCACGACAAAGTCACCGCCGTCGACGTGAGGAGCGAAGGTCGGCTTGTGCTTGCCACGCAGCAAGGTGGCGACCTGGGTGGCCAGACGTCCCAGCACCACATCGGTAGCGTCGATGACGTACCAGTTGCGCTCGGCTTCGCCGGCCTTGGGGGTGTACGTACGCACGGTCGTGAACCTTCGTTCTCGGGTGGATTGCCTTCGAGGGGCACCGTTTCGCATCAGCCGATTCACGCAGGAGATCGGTTGAGACGAACACAGCGAACCAACACCCGAAGGCGGGATGGTCTAGCGGGCGAACACGCTGTCTCGATCACAGGCGAGGCGATCAGTACGCGCGTGTACGCACAACGACCACCCAGAGTACCGCCCGTTGGGCACCTGGTCAAAAGCGGTCCCCAAGCTGGTGGCAAACCCTGAGATATGCCCTCTCACCAGGCGTAATACCGCGCTTTTTCATCCGATTGGGTGCACACTGAAGTATGACGGAGAACACACCGGGCACCTGGACAGACCCCGCCCTTGGCTCGGAGGGCGATAGCGATCAGCTCACCGCGGAGGACAGCCTCCAGGACCGCGGTGTGCCCGACCTGCTCGACGAGGGCTACTCACCGCCCGAGCGGGACCCGATTCAGCTACAGGGTGGGATGACGGCGCAGGATCCGCATACCCACCGCCTGCACGCCGAATTGCCGGAAGTGTGGGACTGCCCACCTGGCCAGGCGCCGGGCGAGCGCCAGGAGGATCGCGCGCCCCGCTTGGTCCAGGGCCAGGAGTCCGGCCGCGATACCGACGTCTTCGCGACCGGCGTCGGCCTGGCAGGCGGGGCCGCGAGTGCGGAGGAGGCAGCAATGCACATCGTCGAGGATGACAACGATCGCTGAACCACTTCCAGCCAGGGGGCCCGGCCACAGCCGAGATCACACCAGACCCAGCAGCCACCCCGACAACCAACAACACCCCACTTCCCACCAGCGGCCCGGCCACAGCCGAGATCACACCAGACCCAGCAGCCACCCCGGCAACCAACGACACCCCACTTCCCGCCAGTGCAAGGCCGACGTGCATCCGAGACCTCGGCTGAGTGCAGTCGGCGGCTAGGACTGTGCGGGGAGCCTGCGCAGGGAGCGTGCGGTTCGTGCGCGGGTCGCCAACTCGGTCACCGCGGGGTATTCCACGTGTTCGAGTGTGAGCGGGTGCGCCGGTGCGACAGCGATTGCGCTATCACGTCGGACGGCGGCCAGCAGCTCTGCTGGCCGATCTGTCGGCCAGCGGCCCTCCCCCACGGCCAGGCTGGCACCCACCAGGGAACGCACCATCGAATGGCAGAATGCGTCGGCAATCACTGTCGCCACCACGGCGCGGCGCGAGCGCTCCCACTGGAAATGCTGCAAGGTGCGGATCGTGGTGGCTCCGGCCCGTGGCTTGCAAAACGCCAGGAAGTCGTGCTCGCCCAGCAGGCCCTGGGCGGCAAGGTTCATGGCCGGGACATCCAGCGGGCGCGGGTGCCAGAGCTGGCTGCCACGGCGACGCGGGTCACGGTGGGCGAGATCGTCCACCACCACGTAGCTGTATCGCCGCCAGATAGCCGAGAATCGAGCGTCGAAACCAGCAGCAGCCCTGGAGACCTGGAAAACCACGATATCGGGGGCCAGTACCCCGGCGAGCCGCCGCAACAGTGCCTGTTCAGGCTGGGCGCCGGTTCGCCCGGACAACGCCTGGAATGCGGTCTCGGCCAGATCGACGTGCGCCACCTGACCGCGGGCGTGGACCCCGGCGTCGGTACGCCCGGCGACAGTCACCCTGGGTGGATCGGCTAGCCGAAGCACGGTGGCCAGCCCCGTTTCCAGCTCACCCTGCACACTGCGCAGACCCGGCTGAGTAGCCCAGCCCACGAAGTCGGTGCCGTCGTAGGCCAGGTCCAGCCGCAAGCGCACGGTCGGTGCAGGTGCTGACTCGGTCACCGCACCACGGTAGCGGCGCAAACGTCCTAGCCTGTCTAGGTGAGCGAATCCGCACCCCCACCAACCTTGGCAGTCGACTGCGGCGGAGGCGGTGTCAAGGCAGCTGTCCTTGATTCGGTCGGCACTGTGCTGGCCCAACCGGTACGGACTGCGACGCCATATCCATTGCCTCCCGAGCGGCTGGTGGAGTTGATCGCCGACCTGTCAACGCAGTTGCCCGAGTCGGGCCGGGTCACCGTCGGCATGCCCGGGATGATTCGACATGGAGTGGTCATTGCCACACCGCACTATGTCACCCGATCTGGCCCCCGGACCCGCGTCGACCCCGACCTGGTCAAGCAATGGTCCGGATTTGATATGCGGCGCGCCATTGAGGAGCGGTTACGGTTACCGGCCCGAGTGCTCAACGACGCCCAGGTGCATGGCGCCGGGGTCATCACTGGCGCAGGCCTGGAGCTGATGCTCACCTTCGGCACCGGGCTTGGCAACGCCCTCTATGACGGTGGTCGGCTCGCACCACCGCTGGAGCTCAGCCAAGGTCCGGCCCGGTGGGGGCTGACCTATGACGAGTACATCGGGGAACACGAGCGGATCCGCCTGGGCGATTCGATGTGGTCGAGACGGCTCTTGCGGGTGATTGATTCCTTGCGACCGGTCTACTTGTGGGACCGGGTCTATATCGGCGGTGGCAATTCCCGGCGCATCGTTCCCCTGGTGCTGGGTCGATTAGGAGACGACGTCGTCGTGGTCCCCAATTCTGCCGGGATCATCGGCGGGGTACGCGTCTGGTCGCTGCCCGGCTCTGCGGGCTGACCCGCCCACACCCCCACCCGCCACGTCGCGATACTGCCCAGCCCAACGGCCACCCCCGCCCACACCCCCACCCGCCAAGTCGTGATTGGGAGTCGAAGTCGTGATGCGCGCATCACGACTTGGCGGCCCAATCACGACTTGGCGGCCCCAGCACGACTAAGTAGCCCCAGCACGACTAAGTAGCCCCATCACGACTAAGTAGCCCCATCACGACTTAGCCGCCCAATCACGACTTAGCGGCCCCAGCACCACTGGCTAGACCGCACCTGCGGCCACGCGCGGCCTGCGGTAAGCCGGGTCACGGTGCGCGGACCACCTCGATCCACCGCAAGCGTGACGACGGGCCCACTCCGTGGAGATCATCCCGGAGTGGGCCCGTCGGTCGACGTCGCTCACGTGGTGGTGGCAACGTCATCCGAGTCCGAGGCTAATCGTCCTCAGAAACCTGCTGTGCCTTCGCGCCACCTGCTGGCTCAAAGCCTGCGGCCTCAGCGTCATCAGTGGTGGCAAACCACACCTCTGCCTCGGTGGCGTCGTACCAGCGTGAGCCAGGAACGTGGTACTTCATCGAGTCCTCGTTGCCCTTGATGGTGTGCTCCTCGTCGGGAGCATCCGCGCTGGCATCGGTGCGTACTGCCCCGTCGAAGGCCGCGGGTGCGTCCTCGGAGGCCTGCGCCGACTCCTCGGCGCCTGAGCCCGAGACAGCATCTTCGTCCGCATCAGCTGCGGCAGCCTCGTCGTTGGCAGCCTTGTCCTTAGCAGACTTGTCCTTGGCGGAACGCTTGGTGGCGGCCTCGGCTTCCTTCACGGTTGCCTGCTTGGGGCTGTAGGCCTCCATTACTAGCTCGATCACCGCCATCGGAGCGTTGTCACCCTTACGCGGGCCCACCTTGGTGATGCGGGTGTAGCCACCAGGCCGCTGCTCCATCGCTGCAGCGATCTCGGTAAACAGCGTGTGCACGATGTCCTTGCGGGGAATCACCTTGAGCACCTGACGCCGCGCCGACAGGTCGCCGCGCTTCGCCTTGGTGATAAGCCGCTCCGCCACCGGGCGCAGCCGCTTGGCCTTGGCCTCAGTGGTCTTGATGCTGCCGTGCTCGAAGAGTGCCTGCGCAAGGTTGGCCAGGATCAGCCGTTCGTGCGCGGGCCCGCCTCCGAGACGGGGTCCCTTGGTAGGGGTAGGCATGATTGCTCCAGTTCGTCAGCTCGCCAGCAGCGATCAGTTGTAGTCGTCGTAGTTGCCGTCGTCGTACGCACCAGGTACGAGCGACGGATCGAAATCGGCCGGGCTGTCCTTCAGCGAGAGGCCCAGACCCACCAACTTTTCCTTGACCTCAGTGATCGACTTGGCACCAAAATTGCGGATGTCGAGCAGGTCAGCCTCACTGCGGGCCACGAGTTCACCCACGGTGTGAATGCCCTCGCGCTTGAGGCAGTTGTAGGACCGGATCGTCAGGTCGAGCTGTTCGATCGGCATTGCCAGATCCTCGGCAAGGGCAGCATCGGTCGGCGAGGGGCCGATCTCGATACCCTCAGCCTCGGAGTTGAGCTCGCGTGCCAGCCCGAACAGCTCTACCAGGGTCTTGCCGGCAGAGGCCAGCGCGTCCCGCGGAGAGATCGAGTGCTTGGTTTCGACGTCGACGATCAGCTTGTCGAAGTCGGTGCGCTGCTCGACACGAGTGGCTTCCACCTTGTAGGTGACCTTCAGCACCGGCGAGTAGATCGAGTCAACCGGAATCCGGCCAATCTCGGCGTCGGAATACTTGTTCTGGGCAGCCGACACATAGCCACGACCACGTTCGACGGTGAGTTCGATCTCCAGCTTGCCCTTGCCGTTGATGGTGGCGATGTGCAGGTCTGGGTTGTGGATCTCGACGCCGGCAGGCGGGGTGATGTCACCGGCGGTAACTGCGCCCGGGCCAGCCTTGCGCAGGTACATCACCACGGGCTCGTCGTTCTCGGACGAAACCACGATGTTCTTGATGTTGAGGATGACCTCGGTGACATCTTCCTTGACACCGGTGACGGTGGAGAACTCATGGAGCACACCGTCGATCCGGATCGAGGTGACGGCTGCACCCGGAATCGAGGACAGCAGGGTCCGGCGTAGCGAATTTCCGAGTGTGTATCCGAAGCCAGGTTCCAACGGTTCGATCGTGAAACGAGAACGGAACTCATCGACCGAATCCTCGGTCAAGGCGGGGCGCTGTGCGATCAGCACGATATTTCCTTCCAGCAGACGTCCGCTATATGACGTCGTGCTCACCCTCGACCATCGGTCCAGTCGAGGGCTTCTAGCAACCGGCGGCGCGAGGCCGCCAAGAATCAGACGCGGCGGCGCTTGGGCGGACGGCAGCCGTTGTGCGCCTGCGGCGTCACATCAGCAATCGTGCCGACCTCCAGGCCCGTGGCCTGCAGTGATCGAATCGCGGTCTCACGGCCGGAGCCCGGACCCTTGACGAAGACGTCGACCTTCTTCATGCCGTGCTCCTGGGCCTTGCGAGCGGCAGCCTCAGCGGCAAGCTGAGCGGCGAACGGCGTGGACTTGCGCGAGCCCTTGAAGCCAACCTGGCCAGAGGACGCCCACGAAATAACCGCACCAGCTGGGTCGGTAATCGACACGATGGTGTTGTTGAAGGTCGACTTGATGTAGGCGTGGCCCACGGCGACGTTCTTCTTTTCCTTGCGGCGGGGCTTGCGAGCGCCCGCGGCCTGACGAGTCTTGGGTGGCATACGAAATCAGTCCTTATCTGCCGCGCTCAGCGGGCCTTCTTCTTGCCGGCCACGGTGCGCTTGGGTCCCTTGCGGGTACGGGCGTTGGTCTTGGTGCGCTGGCCGTGCACGGGCAGCCCACGGCGGTGACGCAAGCCCTGGTAGCAGCCAATTTCGACCTTGCGACGGATGTCTGCGGCGACCTCACGGCGGAGGTCACCTTCCATCTTGTAGCTCGCTTCGAGGTAGTCACGCAACGCGACCACGTCGTTGTCGGAAAGGTCCTTTACACGGGTGTCGCCACTAATTCCGGTGGCGGCCAACGTCTCGTGCGCGCGGGTACGCCCGACGCCGTAGATGTAGGTGAGCGCAACCTCTAGCCGCTTTTCGCGGGGGAGGTCGACGCCGATGAGTCGTGCCAACTTCACTCCTGGTGAGTTCGGAGGTCCTGACGCCTCGTCGTCCCACGGTATCGCGGGCCCCAGCCTCCGACCGGGGGTAACTCCTTGTGACGAAGCGGTTCGGGCTGGATTAGCCCTGGCGCTGCTTGTGGCGCAAGTTCTCGCAGATCACGCGCACACTTCCGTTGCGACGGATCACCTTGCACTTGTCGCAGATCTTCTTGACGCTCGGCTTGACCTTCATAGCTGCGGTCCTCGTAGTCCTGGTTCTTACTTGTAGCGGTAGACGATGCGGCCGCGGGACAAGTCGTATGGACTCAGTTCCACTACCACTCGATCCTCGGGGAGGATCCTGATGTAGTTCTGGCGCATCTTGCCGGAGATGTGCGCAAGCACCTTGTGACCATTGCTCAGCTCCACGCGGAACATCGCATTGGGCAGCGCTTCAACCACGTTGCCCTCAATCTCGATGACGCCGTCTTTTTTGGCCATGTCCTCGCTGTTCCGGTCGAGTTTGCTTGATGTGGTGGTGCCGAACGGCCCCGTACACCGGTCATCGCGCTGTTTCGCGCGACGACCAGAGATTCGGTGGCCGGACCTTGCGTGCTCAGCCCGGCGCGATGTGTTGCCGGGCGTCGCGTGCGAGTCGCCTACCAGCTGGCAGCGAGGCCCACACCCAACGGACCATCATACGGCATCGAATTGCCGGATCGGTCCAGTGCTCATACGGATACCAGATCAAGGCTCACACATGCCTGGCTATCCGCGCAGATATGGCTCCGCGCAGGTATTTCGCCGCTGTTCGCCGGCCCTGCAGGTCGGTACCGTCAGGGCTTCTGCGCCTACGGCCAGGAACCGCTAGGAAGCCAGCAATCCCAAAGATTGCGCCCGCTCCACTGCCGCCACGCGGCCCCTGACTCCCAGCTTGCGGTAGATGTCACGCATCTGCGATTTCACCGTGTTGGGTGAGATATACAACCGCGATGCGACGGCCGCAAACGGGGCACCCGTGGCGACTGCCTCCAGCACCTGCAGTTCCCTGGCTGAGAGTCGGCCGCCATCCTGAGGCTCGGCGAGCACACCCCGGATCGACCCCCTGTGTGCCAGCAGGTCCTGCAACAGCACGTCGTTCTCGGCGAGCTCCTGCAGGTCGGCGGCCGGGATCAAGCTGAACGGCCGGAGCATCCCGGTTTGCATGGCGATACTGACCGCCGTCTGGAAGGCATCCAGCGCGACCGCCTTCTGTTCCCGGCGCAGAGCAGCACAAGCCCACAACAGCCACATCTGTAGCGTTTGCCGCGGGAGCAGATCATCGGGCGGCTCCATCTCCTGAACCCGCTCGTATTCACCTGACTGGAACTCCACCAGCATCCAGGTCGCCGGATGCTTGGCCATGTTGGCGTCAGCTTCCTTCAACAGGCTTCGAGCCCGCTCCACCTGGCCAACAGCCAGGTGGGCTTCCACCAGCGAGCCGATCATGGTGTGCTCGACCAGGTTCGCGACTGCCGTGTTGCAATTGCGAACGCGATAGGACTGCAGCAGGCGGACCGCCTCGACCCCGCGATCCTGATCGATCAAACCCTCTGCTCGCAGCTGCACCGCCAGGACCTCTAGGTCCGGCAATTCCGCAGACATCTGAGCGATTTCAACCTCGTAGGGCTGGAGTTGCTGCTGGGCCACCAGGGCCCGGGTAAGCGCCTCGATCAGCGATTCCTGCACCGCCTCATTCGAGGGCTGCTGCCCAGTCTCATCCGAGGGCTGCGGCCCAGTCTCATCCGAGCGGACCCTGCCGATGTGGTCCAGCCAAGATTTTGCCGCGCTGGGGTTCCCGGCAATAGCGTGACTCAGTGCCGCACCTCCAGCTGCTTCCAGATGCAGGTCAGCCATCCCCAACTGTTGCGCCCACGCCGCTGCCTCACAGAAGCCATAGATAGCCTCCACTCCCGGCTGTCCGAGCAACAGCGATACCGACCATTGCACGAGTTGTCCAGGAACCGCGGAAACCACCGCACTGGACCAGGCATCGGAGTTGGTGGCCTCCATGCCAGGGCGGTCACCGACCATGTGGCCGGCGGTGTCGAAGAAGCCGTCGGCCTGCAGGGACAAGACCTGTCGTGGGACGAACCTGCGTCCGCTAGTTCCGGGCATCGAGGCACCTGGCACCAACAAGCCAGCGTTGTAGGCGGCCCGAGCGCGCCGGTTCGTCAGCACGTTCGCCACGTAGTCGCGGGCCACCAGCAGTTCCGCGCTGGTGTTGATCAACTCCGAAGGCAGCCGGTCCAAAGCCCGACGAACCGGTTGCGGGTAGTCGACCAGCAGCATCGCCCAGTGTCGTAGCAATAGCTCGGTGACCATCGGCCAATGCTCGGCATCGATCGCGTGCAGCAGCGCCGGCCCGACGTCCTCATGAGCGTAGAACCACTGGGCCGCAGCCAGGCTCGCCTCACGAAACTGCGCGGGCGCATCCTGCTCCAGCAGGCGTGCCATGGCGGCGCGGATAGGTTCGGGCAACCTGACTTCACCGGTTCTGGATCGGACCATGGTGGTGCCGTTGTCCGTCATCGCTGCGGAGGCGATGGCCAGGCCGTCCGGACCCACCAGACGCAGCGCCAGATCGTCGGGCAACGCCGGCGGCACGGCCAAGGTGAGCAGCGTGTTCCGCACTGCCGGATCCTGATAGTCAGACATCTGCAATCGGATGATCGGGTCCAGCGTGGACCCATCGATGACGATGCCGCCTCCCTCCTGAGGGGGAGCCGCCAGGACTGCTCGCAGCAATGCTGGGCATCCCCACAAATTGGAGGATAGGTCCGCCGCCATCAACGGCGTCACCTGATGGCCCAGCCCCGTCGCCAACTGGTACGTCTGATCGCCACCGAGCCGCAAACCGTCCGTGCCAGCCACCACGCCATCCAGCTGCGTGGCCAGCGTCGCCAGCAACCGGGGGTGACGGGACATTGCCACAACATGGATTTGTTCATGATGGGCGGCCAGCCATGCCAGCTCTTCGTCGACGCGGGAATCGAGGACGCGATGCAGGTCATCGATCGTCAGCAACAGTCGGCGACGACGGCGGGCCAACGAGCGGTCCAGCAGCCGCCAGTCATGGTCCTCCAGCCCGGCCTCTCTCAGCCGGGCAGCCACGATTTCCCAGAACTGTTCGGGGGTGAGCTCACGCTGCGGCAAGCTCACCCACACGTGATCGTGATACACCTGATGCCGCATCATCCAGGAGCCCGCGACCGTCTTCCCGTAGCCGCGCGGTGCCTGCAGCAAGACGATCGGTGGCGGTACATCCATGCTGCCAAGGTGCTCGACCAAATCTGGTGCAATGCACACTTGCGGAAGCCGCGGCAGCCCGCGGTGTCGACGCACGCCGACCGGCACCTGGGTCATTGCATACCTCGCTGCGAGCCCACGACCTGCAGCGCGGCGGCACGATTGGTGACACCGAGTTTGCGGTAGATGGCCCGCAGGTGCGTCTTGATGGTGTTGGTCGACAGCTCTAGTTCTCGACCGATTCCCACCGGGCCTGAATGCTCTTCCAACAATTGCAGGATCTGCATCTCTCGACCCGTCAGGCTACGTAGATCAGGACCTGGCATCACGACCGGAGCATCGGCTGAGACCCCTCTGGGCCACAGGTCTTGCACCGACGGGTCTTCGGCGACCATGTTGTCAAACAGGTAGGGCGGCATCAGTAGGAATGGTCGGCGTTGCCCCGTCCCCATCGCAAGCCTTGCCGCATGGCGGAACGACTCCCGGGCAGCCGAATCGTCTCCGCTGGCGTGATGGGCGATGGTCAGCACCACATGGCACTCCACCGTGGTCCGCCACGCCCGGCGGGGAGTCGCCAGGGCTCGTTGTGCCAACTGGATCGCGTCGTCATAGTGGCGGCAGGCGAAGGCGGCCTTGGCCTGCGCCGCCCAAGCTAGGGCGCTGTTGTCGAAGCGTCGCGCAACCTCATTGGCAACCTCGACAGCATCGGTGGCGATCAGCAGCTCGACCAACGTCGCAGCCAGCCCCTCCTCTGCGAGCGATCCCCGAGCCACGTGTCGCATCGCCACCCGGACTTCATGGGCAATCATCGACATCGCCGCGACATCGTCACCAATGACCGCCAGGTGGGCCCGGGCAAATACCGTGGCCGCCCACAGGTCATCACGCTGGATGGGCGGCTGCAGTTGCGCCAGCGCCCGTTGGGCTCGAAAGCCACCGGCATCGGTCAGGGCAACAACCCGCGCGATGCCAGCAGCCACGACAACCGGGTCGCTGCCATCGTGGTCGGCCGCGCTTAGACGCGTACGGATCACGCTCTCTTTCAGCCAGTTCAACGTCAGTTCCGGCTCGCCATCCAAGGCATGAGCCAGCGCCAGGCCAACGGTGGCGAAGGCCACCGCCTCGGAAGGTTCCTCGTCGGTTAGCGCCAGCGTGCGGGCGCGGTTGAACACGTAGATCGCCGAGTCAAGGTTGCCGCACAACACGCACGTGACGGCCCATTGCAGGAGTGCATTGACCTCCTCCAGTTCCGGCGTCTTGGAGCGTGGTAGATAGCGTTGCAGGTTGGCGACGAAGGCATCGGAGGCACCCACCCCCCAGCGTCCCGAGGCGGCCTGCGGCGCCGAGGCTAAGTGCTGAAGGACGATGCGTAGATGAGGCTCGGATTGCGCCCGCTCAGGGGGGAATCGTCGCGCTGCCTCTTGCAGCGTCTGCGGTGCAATCGCCAGCAGGGAACCCCACTCCCGCTTGATCACCATCAGGGCAGCATCGAAATCCTGCGCCTCGATGGCGTGTTCAAGTTCCTGGACGGCTGCGCGCTCCTCGGCCGCCAGGTACATGAGCTGGCGATGAACCTCACGCAGTAGGTCCGGTTCGCGTTCAGCCGCCGCCTGCAGGAGCGCTCGACGAACCGCCGGAACGTAGCTATAGACCTGCCGGGCGCCGTCCTTGGCTTCGAGGAGCAGACCCGTCGCTCGCAGTTCCCGCAACAATGGCAACGGATCATGCTCTGGGGCTATCCGCCGCAAGGTCTCGACGGTGAACCGGCTAGGCACCGCACTGCGCAGGAGGAACTCCCATTCCCCAGGCGCACTGGGGTCGCTGAGCATGTTGGTCACGTAGCCATCGACCAGGTGCGCATCGAGCACACCGTCTGAATCTGCGCGCATCAAAGCAGCACGGATGGCTGCAGGCCACCCGCCCGTATCGACGGCGATTTCCTCGGCGCGATCCAAGGTGAACTCGTAGCCCATCTGTTCGGCCAGGCGCAACACCATCGGTGCCGTCAGCCGCAGTTCTTCGGGACCCAGCACCACCCCATCGACCGAAAGCAGCCCGGTGGTTTCCAGGCTGCGGTAGCTACGGGTCAGCACGATGAGGTCGATCGCTTCGTTCTGGCGCACGATATCGACGAGGTCATCGTCAATCGCGGTTGCGCCGTAGCGCAGGCCAGCCTGGTGGAAGTCGTCGATCACCAGCAGGACAGGTCCGTTGTGCCGCAGCAGGCCCGAGATCGTTGCCCATCGGCTGTCAACGCTGGCTGCCGCGGTGATGCCGTGCTGCTGCAGGTGGCGCCCGAGCTCCTCCCAGAAGCCGGGTTCGGTGTGGGACTGCTCCGTCAACGAGACGTCGATCAGTCGGCGAGCGTCGGTTCGCTGGCCCAGCCACTTCCGGATAGCTACGGTCTTGCCGTAGCCCCTCGGTGCACGCAGGACGGTCAGTGGGCGTAATGCTTCCAGCCCCTGCAGGACCAACTCAGGCACCTCACTGGCAGCCTGAAGGCGGCGCCGCAGCGGGACGGGCTTCCCCTCAACCACTGCTGCCTCGGTCAACGCCATTCCCCCTTGCCCCGCGCGATGAGCAGCCATCTCGCGGAAGATTAGTTGTCGATTATACCTTGTTGTCTATTCTTTACCCATAGAGTCCTACTTGTACTGAATCTGATCGCTCCATGACCCTGGGGGGATCGTGATCGGTATGTACCATCGATAGGGCACCATCAGGAGGGGGTTATGGCCATACCGACTACGTGGACACTAATGGATGTGCTCGCTGCGATCGCACGCGGGTGGAAGGTTGTGCTTGTCGTCCTCGCTGTCTGCCTGTCGGGTGCTGTAGCCGCCTACGCCTACTTTCCCCAACAATATGCCGCGGTCGCAGTTCATACCGTCGAACCGATCAGCGCATTGTCTGCAGGCTCCAGTTTCAACACGGTCAACATGCAGACCGAGCAGGTGGTGGCCGGCTCCCGCTCCGTGATGGACGCCGCCGCCGCGGCGCTAGGCGATGGTGTCGACGCCCAGGCTCTCGAATCAGCCACCACCATCGAGGTCCCGCGCAATTCTCAGGTTTTGATGTTCCACGTTGAAACGGAGGATCCGCAGCAGGCAGCGGACTGGGCCAACGTCATCGCTTCCGCCTACGGTGAGCAGCGAGCCATGACCGCGCAGGAAGTCGTGGACCGCACAGAAGCGGCGCTGAGCGGTGCCATCGTCGACCTGCGCGGGCAGCTTGAACAGTCGGAGCCGCAGTCGCCCGAAGCCGCCGCCATCACCCAGCAACTTGAGGCAGCCATCTCCGAGCAGGCCCGGCTGCAGTCGACACCATTCTTCGCCGGCGCACTGATCACACCTGCGGTGGCCCCAACTGAGAGCAACAGGCCCGGATTGGAGATCTTCCTGGGCGGCGGACTCGCCTTCGGTTTGCTGCTGGGCGCCTTGCTGGCACTGGTGCTCGCCCGCACGCCCCCACGAGCGTGGGCCCCAGCGGATTCCCCAGGCAAAACCACAGAACCACCGTTCGCCCGACACGCCGCCCCTCTCTTCCCTCCGGTGCGCAGCACGAAACCGGAGGCGCCTGAGTATGAGCCCGAGATTGAGCCGCTCAACGAGACCACCCGCGATGCGATGTGGGCACAGACCGCCACCCCGTCCACATCTGAGGATCCGCTGGCGATGGCCCTTGCCTCCAGCGCTATCACCATCGATACTCCACCGCGCCCCTTCCCAATCGATGCACTCGCCACACCTCCGCGGCCCTACTCGCTGGCGGCGCTGCAGCAGTCCCAAAAGAACTCGCAACGATCGCCGTTTGCTCCGCCCGCGCACCGGTCCACAGCCGCGGAATCGGCGTCAGCATCGGCACTGGATGCCGACGCAACACCAGTGCGCGCCGAACATAGCCGCATGCCGACACCCGACTTTGACGCGACGCCGGTGCGTACCGAGCAGGCATACTCGCCAGGAGCGGAGCCGACCTCGAGCGCGGAGAATCAGTCCGGGGTGGAATCCGGCAAGGGTTTGCCGTCTCGGTTGCGCCTACGCCCGCACAACCGGTCAGGTGCGCGTCGGCGGCGGCGCGTCTGAGCGAACCAGCCGGGCCTTGCCGCCTTGCTGTTCGATCTCGGGTACCTCAACAGCAGACACCGCAGCCTCATGGTGTAGCAGTCCGGCCAGTTCAGCACACGCCTGATCGACGGCGTGGGCCGTGTCGGGGCCATCGGCCCGGACGTACCTCAGCTCGACCCGGAAATCCGCGTGCTGGTAGATCTGGAACTGACGCACGGACCGTGGCCAGCGATTGAACAGGCCGCTGAGTCCGCCGCTGATCTGGCGTCCGCTTGGGGTCGCCAGCACATCGGTCAGTCGTCCCTGGATTCCACTCAGGCGAGGCAGCGTCCGGCCACATTCGCAGGTTCCCGCGAGCTGGCGTGAGCGATCGCCTATGGCGTACCGAATCAACGGAAAGGCACTATTGGTGAGGTCGGTGATCACGACCGCCCCGTCCTCACCGACGTCAACTGGCGTCCCGGACGGATCAACGATTTCCACGTGCCGGATGTCTGCCTGAATGTGCAGACCCCGCCGCTGCTGGCACTCGGCTGCAATCCATGGCACCTCGGCCGATCGATAGCTGTCGTAGACCGGTGCGGCAAAGACCTCCTCCAGGAAGTCGCGCTGGCCTGGGTGCAACACCGAGGATGTCACCGAGATCGCAGCTGGCCGCGGCAATGATTCACCGTGCTCACGGATTCGCCGCGCCAATGCCATGACCGCCTCGACGTAGCCGATGATCAACCGTGGTTTGACCCTGCGCCATTGGGTGAGGAAACCTTCGATGGCGGCGTCGTCGAGTGCTCGCGCATCCAGCAGCAAGCGCCGCGTAGGCCACCAGGTCAATTGCTCGATCACGGCGGCCCGGCCGTGGTTCTTGCGACGATAGATCAACGCCACATCGTCGCCCGGGTCGATATCCCACCATCGGTAGCAGCGCCACCACATCGCGGCATGCGGCGCCTGACGATCGTTGTATACCTCGAGTGGGGACCCGGTACTGCCGCCCGTCACCGAGGGCAGGAACCGTCTGCTCGCCACCCCCTGTGCGCGCAAGTCCGCGCCACCGTCCCGCAGCGCCGCCTTGGTGAGCAATGGCAATGCCGCAAGATTCTGGGGTACCAGATCCTCCCGTCGCAGCCCAGCCTGCCCAAAGTGCTCGCGATAGAAGGGCGTTCGGTCGAATGCGAAGCGTGCCAACGCCATTGTTCGTTCGCGGCCACGGCGTTCGAGTTCGCCTGGAGGCAGCTGTTCGGTGCTAGCCAGCCTGCGCGCATCGGACCTGGTCCCAGGCATCGCCAGGGACTTGATGGCAAAGATCCCCCGATTGAGGGTCGTCCGCGACCCGATGGGTGATCCGTTTGCGTGGGTCATGGGGCCGGATCGCCCGGCCATAGCTGCGCCGCCAGTGTGGTGGTGCTGCGGATCGAGTTCACGCTGGAGGCGCCGAACACGATGGAGGTCACCTGCGCATGGTCGGCCAGCCAGCCCAGCGCCTCGGCCGGCGGCAGCGCACCTGAGGCGAACGCCGACATCGCCACAGGCCGGAAGGTCCGCTGCGCCAATGCGCGCTCGTAGCCCTCAATGCCTCCCGACATGCGAAATCCGATCTTGTTGATGTTGGCGCACACGATCGGGTTTTCCACCCCAACCCGCTCCAGCGTGTCCAACAACATCGGCAGGTTCATCGTGATGAAGGCCGGCTCCGCGTGATACCTGCGCCGAACGTGCGCGGCAAAGACCGAAAATGCCTCATCGAAGCCGAGCCCGAGCAGCAGGTCGGTCAAGACGTTCTGCAGGAACACCACCGGCGTCGCTAAGCCGTCGAACATCGCCATTTCAGCATCGATCAGCATGGTCATGATGCCTTCGATGTCTTTGGTGGCCACCGAGCGTCCGCCTTTGAGAGCAGCGCCCAGCAGGCTTTCGGACCCTAGTGAGCGCCGCAATGCTCCGAGCATGCCGTGCTCGGTAACCGCGTTGGCGTACTTGTGGGCATAGGGCATGCAGGGATAGAGCCGGTAGTCGGCATAGCGTTCGGGGTTGGCGCGAAGGTGGTCACAGACGTCGGCGACCCGTTCGTGCGTGGTGCACATGAACGTGCGCACTCCATGATCGAGCGCGATATCGAGCACGTCGATGATCGCCGAGGTGTCCTGGAACTGGATGGCCTGCGCGCGAGCACGCGCCTCGGACATGTGGTTGATACCAAAGAACTGATTGTCGCCGAGCAGCAGGCGATCCATCGTGTGCTCGCTCATCGCCGTCCCCACTTCCGACGACGCCGGGCCGGGGGCGCGCTACCACCAGGAATCGGGCCAACGGTGCCATCGGGTGGCGGTTTGCCCTGGCTATCTGCCAGCACCATGTCGATCATCCGGTCGGTCTGTGCGGCGCTAGCGAACGTGCTGCGGACAGCATGCGGATCGCGGGCGGTGACCGCGTCGACGAAGGCCCGCAGCTGTGCGCTGTATTCCTCGCCGCGCAGGTAGAACTCCACTGGCTCGGCCAGATCGGTGATGTACCGGATATTCCATCCATGTTGATATCCGGCCGGCGGGGTCGCCGTGGGTCGCAGGTACAGCTGCAGCTCCTGGCGGTCGGCATAGAGATTGCCGTGTTCACCCCACATGCTGATCTTGGTGGTCATCTTCCGCTGCGATTCATCGGACCAGTTCACCGACAACTGGGCGTTGCTGGCACCAAAATGCAAGGTCGAATAGACGGCGTCGTCGGTCTCCGCGGAGAAGATGGACTGCAAAATCGAGCCCGAGGCACGTTCGGCGGCACCGAAATACCACTGCAGCAGGTCCAGCGGGTGAGCAGCGTAGTCATAGAGGCACCCGCCACCTGCCGTGCGTTTGGTACGCCAGGTGCTGCCTGCTTCCCGCAGCACCACCGGACCGTAGGCCTGCGCGAGCGTGTGGGAGACCGGGCCTATCGTTTCGTCATCCATCAAGTGCTTGACCTCGGCAAAGGTCGCTGTGTAGCGGTAGTGGTACCCGACCTGGGTCACTAGACCAGCCTGCGCTGCCCGCTGCGCCAGGTCAGCAGATTGTGCTGATGACAGCGTCAGCGGCTTCTCACAGAACACGTGGATGCCGCGTTCCAGGGCCGCTCGAACCATGTCGTAGTGACTGGCGCTTGGGGTGGCCAATACCAGTGCATCGGGGGTTACCTGCGCCAGCATCGAATCCAGATCGCCATAGGTTGGCACTGCGGTGTATTTCGATAGCACGTCGGCGAGATAGCCGAAAGACTCGACCACGCCGACGACGCGCACCCCGCTCAGCGCTCGAATAATCGAAAGATGGGACAGTCCCATCTTTCCGACACCGACCAGTCCCACTCGTACCGGACCCGATTCTTGACGGCCGTCAGCCACGTTTTCCACAACCCCCCAGCTTGGATATCCTGAAGTTCTTGTCGAACCTCGCAATGGTAACATTGCAGGTCAGGCCAGGTTTCTAACGGCAGGGGGAGGGGTCGTGTGTCATCCGGAGTGAGTGTGGTAATCCCCACCCACAATCGCCCACAGTTGATGCTCAAAGCATTGGAAAGTGTGCTAGGGCAGAGCATCCTGGGGCAGTCAGATTCGGTACCGCTCGAGGTCGTCATCGTTTTTGATGCCTGCCCGGTCGAGGTTCCCCAGGTTTCGATCCCAGCAGGGGCGACGGTGCGTGGCATCGCCAACAACCGCACCCGAGGTCTGGCGGGAGCCCGCAATAGTGGCATCGTCGCTGCCCAACACTCATTGGTCGCCTTTCTCGACGACGACGACACCTGGCTTCCCGGCAAACTCGAGGCGCAGCTGCGCCAGTTGTCGCAGACCCCCGCCGCGATCGTGGTGGGTACGGCCATGGAGATCGACGACGGCACCCGGCGCCGCGTACGTCTGAGCGAGCGCGATCGGCTCAACCACGAGGATTTCCTGCGCAATCGACACCCGGCCGTGCACTCATCCTCGCTGTTGCTGCGCCGGGAGGACTTGCTGGGCAGGCTGGGGCTCATCGATGAAGACTTGCCACGCAGCTACGGCGAGGACTATGACCTGCTCTTGCGGGCTTCAGCGCTCGGTCCAGTGCACGTGGTCAATCAACCACTGATCGTGGCATTGTGGAGCGGCCAGTCCTACTATTTCGGGCAGTGGGCGGACTACGCCCGGGCGCTGCAATACCTGCTGCGCAAGCACCCCGATATCTGGGCCATTCCGAGCGCTCTTGGGCGTATCGAGGCACAGATCGCTTTCGCCCTGGCCGCTAGCGATCAGCCACAGCGTGCCCGTTCCTGGGCTCGTCGGGCACTGCGTCACGACTGGCGCCAGGTCAAGGCTGTGCTGGCTGTGCTGATCTCCTGGCACCTCACCACGCCGCAGCGCATCAGCGCCATCGTGCAACGGTTTGGCCGTGGCATCTAGTGAAGGTCCTGATCGCCTGTTCCTCTGGTGGCCACCTCACCCAAGCGCTGGCGTTGTCAAACTGGTGGTCTCAGCACGATCGCGTGTGGGCGACTTTTCCGGTGGAGGATGCCCGCTCCCGACTGAAGGATGAGCGCAGCTACGAAATCCACTACCCGACCGTGCGCAACTTGCCCAACCTGATCCGGAACTTTGGTTTGGCCCGCCGGGTCTTGGCTAGGGAACGACCCGATGTGGTGTTGTCCACCGGTGCCGCTATCGCGTTGCCGTTCTTCATCCTCGCCCATTGGTACGGAGCTCGCACCGTGTACCTGGAACCGGTGGACCGCATCACCTCAGCAGGCCTTGCCGGACGCCTGGCCTATCCATGGACCGATCTGTTCCTGGTCCAGTGGGAGAGCATGCGCGGCTACTACCCCGACGCCGCCGTGATCGGAGTCGTGCTTTGACGTCGATCGTGGTGAGCGCAGGTACCTACCATCTGCCATTTCACCGGCTCACCGATTGGGTAGGGCAGTGGTATGCCCAGCACCCGGAGGTGTCATTGGTCGTACAACACGGCCCGAGCGATCCGGTTGCAGGTGCACAAAATCATGAGATTCTGCCCTATCAGGATCTCCTGGATCAGTGCCTGGCAGCCGATGTCGTCGTCCTGCAAGGCGGTGCTGGCGGCATCATGGATATGAATCGACTCGGAGTGATTCCTATCGTCGTCCCACGGGTGCCGGTTGACGACGAGGTGGTCGACGATCATCAGCTCATCTTCACAGCGGAGATGGCGCGGCTTGGGATCATCCACTGCGCCACCGAGCTCGCCGCGCTGCACACATTGTTGGATCAGGCCTGTGCCGCGATGATTTCCTTGCGGAGCGACCATCCGGTCCAGGCTCCCGGAATCGCTGGGTTCGCCGAGTTGGAGCTGCCACCACCACGGCGCCGCTGGGGCAAGACCATGACCCGCCTGGGCAAAACCATGTGGGCCGTCGGTCGGCAACGCCTCACCCGCGCTTGAGCCGCAGCCGCGCCCAGAGGTATTCCACCCCGAGGTGAGCGCGCAACCACCAGAGCAATCCCAGGTAGATCAGCCCCAGCACTACCAACCCGCTCACGGTGCCCAGCAGCGAGGAGCCAACCAGCACCCGCAGGGCCGTACCTCCGACGCCGAAGACCACCGTGGCAGCAGCTGCCACACCCAGGAGCCGCCCAGGTGCCAGATGCACCCGCATCCCATGGTGCACCTGCCGCGCAGCCAAGAAGGTATCGATGGCAATCACCAAGGCCCACGCCAGCCCGGCGCCCAGCACACCCAGCACCGGTACCAGCACCAGATTCGCGATGATGCATACCGTCAGCGCGATGCCCTTATTCATCATCTGCCACGAACTACGGCCACCCTGCAACAGGATGGACTGCAACATGCCGGCAGCTGTCTGCACCATCGCGGTGACCGCCAGCACCGTCAGGACCGGCCAGCCGACGGCGAACTCGGGGCCGAAGATGGTCAGCACGGCGGCCCCGTTGCAGGCAAGGACCAGGTAGAACGGCCAGGTCAGGGCCACCATCGCTTTCACGACGCGTGAATGCAGGGCGCTCGCTTCATCGGTGCGGCCCTGCGAAAGCAGCGCCGCCAAGGTGGGTGAGACTGCCACCCTCATGGCCCGGTCGACAACCTGACCTGCTTTGACGGCACGGCTACAGACGGCGTAGATACCGGCCTGCGCAGGCGATGCAAGGGCCGCCACAATGAGGATGTCCGCCCAGTCCAGTCCGGTCTCAAACGCCGATCCGAGGGCCCGGGGAAGACTGAAACGCCAGAATTGCCGAGCCGAGGGTGGGGGCGTCGTCGAACGGGTGTACCGGTCGCGCAACAGCGGTGGCACGATCACGGCAACAGTCAGGACCAACACCAGGGGTAGTGGCGCCAACCAGGCAACGACCGCCGCATTGATCGTTCCGACGACCAGGAGTGCAGCAATGACCGAAAGGAGACGCGATAGCGCTGGCAGGATGGAGGACAGCAGGGTGAACATCGGCACCCCACGCACCATCCGGGCCGTTATCTGCAGGACCCCGCTGATGGCGGCAACCACCACAAACGGTGCCATGGCCAGCAGTAGCGATGCCAGCCGCTGGTATTCAGCTGGGCTGCCCAACCAGTGTGCTAACTCCTGCGAGAAGAACGCCAGAGCGGTGGCCACCACTAGCGAACATGCGGCGACCGGCACCAGCGCATAGCAGGTAATCAGCCATTGCGAGCCGGGTCGCCCATGCGCCCGTTCGGCCGCCATGAACCGCACCATGCCACTGTTCGTTCCTAGGCGAAGCACCTGAGTAAGCACCGTGAAGATGCCGACCGCCTGAAAGAACAGCCCCGTTCCCGTTGGACCAAGGAACTGGCCAACCACAGCCGTCAGTACCAGCGCCCCCAGTGCCGCAGTTGCCGAGCCCAGCAGGCTGACGATGCCGCCACGGAGCAGGTTCTCAGTCGGCATGATCCGGCGAGGCGAACGGAACCGGCTGCCGGTGCCACCAGGTCGATCCACCACCGAAGCGTTCCCGCAGCATCAACGCTGCCGCCACACCGATGAAGACGATCAGCCGGTCAATCCCGTAGTACGTCGACAGCAGCAGAGCAACCACCAGGCAGGTATGGGCCCACAGCGTGGCCGCATCCGGGGCTCGGGCGGTGCGCCAGACAATGCCGCCAAGGAACACCAGGAGCAACGCCAGCCCGACGAACCCAAAGCAGAACATCGCCATCCAGATGGCCCCTTGGGTACCCACGAATATCTCCGTTGTCTGCCCTGGCCTGGGTGCGCCATAGCCAAGGATGGGAGATTCCAAAGTCCGGCGGAACGTCTCGGAGTAGACATCGAACCGGCCGGTGGTGGTGTCGACCACCGATTGCCGATTTGCGATGGCGTCAAATAGTCCTGACGCCGTCAGCGCTCCCAATGCCAGCAATGCCGCGCCGGTGGCTATGACGGCTGCTGACCACCACCGGGCCAGCAACGCTCGGACGATGAAGTACCCCAGGCCGAAAGCAAGCCCCAGGAATAGCCCACGGTTGGTGGTTGCGGCCGCCGGAACAATGGCGGCGACACCAGCGATACCTAGGAGGACGTAGGCCCGAACAGAGCGGTGCGAAACGGCGTTGGCAACCGCCAGCGGCGTCAGGATTGCGAAGGCCGCACCCCAGCCGTTGCTATAGGCGAAGGGGGCTGACGGCCGGACGAATGGCTCCTGCGCACCCCAGGGGGTTTGCACCTCAGCAAATACCGGAAAAGCTAGGTCGTAGACATACTCATTCGCCAGTAGCCCGGCCGGGAGGAACTGGCCGATGGTGAAGGTGAGGCGACCATAGGGGAACAGGACTCCCAGATATCCGGCCAGGATCAAGAACACCCACACGAAGGTCAGCGCATTCAGCAGCCGACGAGGGGTCAGGGCGTGCCGAGCGTTGACGATGTAGACCATCATGATGGCCACCGATCCATAGGTGCTGAACCGGATCAGCAACGACAGCAGGTGACCGGTGGTTTCCACCATCGTGGCTGACGGCAACATCCACAGCGCAAACACCACCAGCGGCAGGATTCCCGGGACTAGGCGGATGCTGCGTCGCATGGCCAGGAACGCCACCATCACGACGGCCATGATCGGCATGCTGAACATCAACAGGCCGCTTGCCCAGAAAAGCGGGTACCCCCACAGCACCGCGAGCACTGGCCACGCTGGCAGCACCGGCACCGGTGGAAGCGCTGGGGCCGCTCCACCGATCTTTGGCCGGGCTGCTAGCGCCGCTGTGCTCATCGATCACCAACCTATGCCGTGGTTGCCCACTCGTGCGCTCCGACCCGTGTCGTTGTTCTCACCATGCTGCGGTACCTACCGCTGGCCGGTCATCGACAGGTCGAACGTGAGCGTGCGGGTATTGCGATAGTTGGCATGCATCGAGGCCGCAATCACATTCGACCCCTCCACCAACAACGCCGCAGGAACCTCAAACACCACCGGCGTCGCC
>JBKEBC010000068.1:0-31232 GCA_047972965.1 Beutenbergiaceae bacterium
TCGCTAGCGATCACCGGACCGCACCAGGTCGCCTACTTGGACATCGTGGGCAGTCGTACCGAGACCTCCGCTCACCTCATTGAGAACGGCCGCATCGTGGTGATGCTCTGCTCGTTCGGGAAGCGCCCTCGCATCGTGCGCCTGCACGGGCGTGGCCGGGTGGTCTGGGCGGAAGATCCACAGTTCGAGGCGGTGCGGCGCACCTACCGGCTACCGGTCCCCGCGGTCCCGGATCTGCAGCGCGCGATCATCGTCGTGGATGTCGATCGGGTTTCTGATTCGTGTGGTTTTGGTGTGCCAGTGATGAGGTTCGAATCCAACCGGGACAACGCCCAGCGCTGGGCTCAAGGACTCATCCGGGCCGGTGATGAGGGCCTCACCCAATACAAGGACGACACGAACCGGGTCTCCCTCGATGGACTCACCGCCTGGGCTCCGCCAACCGACTAACGCCCCGGCACAGGTATTCCATCAAATCTGACTATCCAACGGGGTCCCACCTGGTCGTTGGCAGCATTGGGCCGCCAGCTCGACCCCTGCGTGCAGGGCGGCTTGCAGGTCCTCGGGGCTGGCATACCAGGCCAGCAAGAATCCAGCCATGAAAGCATCACCAGCGCCGGTGGTGTCGACGATGTCGACTGCCAGGGCCGGTTGATAGAACTCGCTGCCCGCGCTCCAAGCCAACGCTCCGCTAGCCCCGCAGGTGGCGACTTGAATCGGAGCCCGGTCAGGAGCAATCTCGGCGAACTCGGCCCGCACGCTGGCAAGGTCTTGCCCACGTGAATGAAACGCAACCTGCAGCTGAGACTCACCCGCAGACACCCCACAGTCCTGGCTCAGCCAGGCAACCCGCCCAGCCATGACCGACCGCCACCGCCCGGCCACGGGCGAGTAGCCGATATGGGCGATATCGAAGGGACGGTCCGGAAGATCTGGTGCCTGTCCGGGGTGGTAGTCGGCAACCGTGCCATAGTCCTCGCACTCAATGGTGCGATCGCCGTCAGCACCGACGGTTAGTTCGGTGAACGGGGTCGAGCCGGGCAGCGTGACCAACCCATCGAGGTGAACGCCACTTCGATCGAGGAAGTCCCGGGTCTGCCGCCCTTCATGGTCGTCTGCGACGGCCGAGTAGAGCCAGGCCTGCCCACCGCTATGGGCGATCCAGCAGGCCGCATTGAGCGCATTGCCCCCGATCCGGTCACTACGCAGGCGCCCCCGAAACCGATCGATGGTGACATCACCGATACACGCGACGCGTGGCCCCGATGCCATCGTGAGCTCAGTAGTCAATCTTCTTGTAGTAGCGCCGGGTGGTCAGCGGGTGGTCCCGAATGACCTCGAGCTCACGGCTGACCGAATCCAGGATGGTGGCAAGGGCAATGGGAGCAAAGAGCACCCGGCTCGATGCGCTGAGCCCCGGCAAAGTCAGCACGGAGGTATCGATCACGTGACTGCGTTCGGTGAAGCGTGGCGCGAACGAGGCCACACGTTCCGAGAGCGGTCGCATGGCACCCTCCCCCAGCATCGTCAGCACGCTGACTCCCTTTTCTACCAGTTCTAGGGTGCCGTGGAAGAAGTCAGAAGCGTGAACTGGACGAGTCCGAATCCACTGCATCTCCTCCAGAATGCACATTCCGTAGTAGTGCGCCTCCGGCCAGGTATTTCCGGCACTAGAGATGATGTGGTAGTCCGAGGCGGCGATGAACTCTGCATCGCGGCGCGCCGACTCCTGGTACTCGGTCTTGGCCTGAATGAGGGCCGTGGGCAGCGCTTTCATCTCGGAGAGAGCCTCGGCGGTGTCGACACCATCAACCAACCGCATCAGGTGCAAGGCTGCCGCAATGGTCTGCATATAAACCACCTCGGAGGAGGTGGCATCGGTCATCGGGGTGGACAGGTTCGTGGTCGCCATCGTCGCCACCGGCGAGGTGGGATTGCCGGTGAGCGCCAGCACTCGGGCATTGGCTTGACGCAGCTTCTTCACCAGTTCGACCGTCTCGGCTGTCGTGCCCGACACCGTCGGAACAATTGCCAGCGTCCTCGCGTCGATGCGCTCATCCCACTCAGCCAGGAGTTCAGCACCATGGGCATAGGAGACGGCGATGCTTGAACGATTCCGCAGGAGCTCAAGGGCGGGGTGGGTCAGGATCATCACCCCACCGGTGCCGGTCACCAGAATCCGGTCGATGCCCGATTGCAGCTCGGCTGCCAGACACCCTTCCAGCTCCTCTACCACCTCAACAGAGCGAACAAAGACGTCGTAGTAGTCCTGTTGTTGCACGTTCTCCTCCATGCGGGCCTGGCTCGTACACGCTGGATCGGCGACAGTAAGGACTGACACACACGGCACTGCCCAGACTCCCACCTAGCGGCAGGGAAGCTGGCGCAATGACCTGGCGACGAGACATCTATTCACGATGTCTGCATCTTGTCAGACTGCTACACGAGTTGTCTACTACTTGTTTGACAGAGTGGAAATGGGGGCGTTCCGCCAGCTTGCGGCGCTACCGTTTCCGCGCTACCTCCAGGCTGAAAAGATCGCCGCGGTGGTAGTCGAGAGCAACCATGACCGGCGTCATATCACCGAGGTAGCACACCTCCTCAGTCAGCAGCCACGGACCACGATCGCCCAGCGAGTAGTTCTCGGCGTACTCCGGCGGCAACTCCACCGCCTTGATGGTGGCAGCCGCGCTGCGAATCGCGAACCCATTGGCGTCGAGCATGCTGACTACTGAGCCGCGCCAGTCGCGGAACTTCAACGGCCCCACAAAGGCGTCGCGGACCACCGTCGCCACGCAGAGCACGGCCGGCTCACCGTTCGCCAGTCGCAGCCGGGTCAGTTCGATCACCGGATCGCCCTGCGCAATACCCAGCTGCATGGCGACCTCACTCTGAGCCTGGGATTCCTGGACTCGGAGCACCACATCGGCAATCTCAAAGCCGCGACTCTCAAGCATCTCCGTCACGCTTTGATACTCGGTGACCGGACTCTTGACCGTCACCACCCGATCCCCGGTCAGGTAGCGCCCGTCTCCGCGCACCGCGCGCACGATCCCCTCCTGCTCAAGCACCTTCAGCGCCTCCCGGGCGGTCGAGCGAGACACCCCGAACGTCTTGCAAATACTTGATTCTGACGGGATCTTCTCGCCCGGCCGGACTCCGAGTTGGGCAATGAGCTCGCGCAGCTTGCCAGTCAGATCCGCCACCAGCGATCCCGCGGCACCACCGGGTCGCTCCGGGGCCACCGCCTGCGACGTGCGCCGGTCAGTGTTCATTCGACCTCCAAGTCTGGCCGCGACCACCCCAGCGCCGCGCAATTATCACCGGCGTCATCGCGGTGGTGAGAGTCACCTTACGCGAGTAGGTTGCGCAGACAGGCAATTCCAGGCGACCAGAGGTCAAGCCTGCCTAACAGGTGCCTCTCAAATCTCCCTCTTGTCAGATAAGTCGCTTACATGTCAGACTGATATCCGCAACGGAGCGGAGGTAGCCGTGAGAGCACTAGTCACCGGATCGGCCAGTGGCATCGGCAAGGCGTGTGTCACAGCGCTGACCCAGGCTGGCTATGAGGTCCTCGAGTGGGATCTGGCCGGGCTCCCCCCGGTGGATGTGGCCAATACCGATTCGGTTCGCAACGCCACCGCCACGTTGCCGGGCAAGCTGGACGCAGTGATCCTTGCCGCAGGGGTCTCGCGGATGGCACCACTGCTGGATACCACCGATGAGGATTGGCACCTGCAACTGAACGTCAACGCTTTTGGTGTCTTCAATTGCTTGCGTTCGTTAGTGCCTCAGCTGCGCGATGGGGGTGCGATCGCAATCATCGATTCCATGGGCGGCCTGCGCGGTGCGCCCTATCTGGCTGCCTACTGCGCCTCCAAGTTCGCCGTCAGTGGCCTCATCGAATCGGCAGCACCCGAACTGGCCACCCGAGGGATTCGCATCAACGGCGTCTGCCCCATGTATGTACGTACCCCGATGGAGACCCGCGAATTGGCCTGGGAGGCCGACCTGACCGGGCGCACACCCGAGCAGGTATTGGCCTCCTACGAGCAGGACACTCCGCTTGGCCGCGTCGCCGAACCCGAGGAAGTCGCCGCGGTAGTCCACTTCTTAGTCTCCGCCGCTAGTTCCTACTTGACCGGGACCCTGGTTCCGGTTTCCGGAGGTGCGCACCTGGGATTCACCGTTACCGGTTAACCCCAGTCACACCACAACTTGTCACTACACCCGAGGAGCAACATTGAGGTCACTACACCAACGAGCCATTGCGAGCGCCGCAGTCGGTGCACTTGGCATCGCCGCCATCTCCGCATGCACCGTCTCTGGCACCGAACCCACCGACGGCGACACCGTCCGCGTCATCGCCCAGGCCGGCGGACCGGGAGAAGCGTTGCAACAAGCTGCGCAGACCTACAACGACGCAGGCCTTGGCGCCACCATCGAGGTCAACCTCTTCGACTACGACGCGGTGCGTGAACGAACCGTCCTTGGATTCAACTCGGGCAATGACTCCTACGACATCATCGGCTTCGACTACGCCTGGATGCCCGAATATGTCGAGAGCGATTACCTACTCGGTCTGAATGACCACATTGCCGATGCTGGTGAAGACACCAACATGGAGGACTTCGTCGCCGCCTACGTCGACTGGGCCACCATCGACGAGCAGCAGTACGCCATTCCCTGGTTCGGCGCTGTCTACATGCTCTACTACCGCGAGTCTCTGCTGGCCCAGGCGGGGGTAGAGGTACCTACCACATGGGAGGAATACGCCGCTGCTGCGAGCGCCGTCCAGGAGGCCACCGGCACCACCGGCACCACGCTCATCGGCAAGCGAGACGATCCGCTCATGTGTGAGTTCTGGAGTATCGCCTGGTCCTACGGCGCCGACATTGTCGAGGACCAATCACCGGTTCTGGATAGCCCCGAAGCAGCCGAAGCGCTACAGCTGTGGCAGTCGGTGCTGGCCAACGCACCTCAGGACGCTTTGAGCGCTGACTGGCCCGCTGCAGCCGCCGCCTTCGCCGAAGGCAAGACCGCCATGATGATCAACTTCAGCGACACCTCTGACGCGCTGTTGACCTCCGACGTCAGCGATGACATCGGGTTCGCGGCACTGCCGGCCGGTCCTACCGGAGCGAGCACCCCCAACCTGGGCGGATGGGGCCTGGGTGTCTCGGCCGCATCAGAAAACCAGGACGCTGCCTTTGACTTCATCACCTGGGCGACCTCCGCCGAGCAGCAGAGCATCGGACTTGACCACGGAGGTTCAGCCAACCGGGTCTCAGTGTTGAGCGATCCGGCCCTGCAGGAGCGCTTTCCCTACTTCGCTGCCGCGTTGGAGAACTACAACAACGCCGTCTACTTCCCGGTGACATCGGCTTGGATCGACTGGGAAGCCGCAATCGCTCCTCCGCTCTCGGAGGCCATGAGCGGCTCAGTGTCGGTCGAAGACGGGCTGGCACAAGCATCAAGCCGACTCACCGACGAGATCTCTGAAGGATAGTTCTGTGACTGCAACCGTCACCCCTAGCCGACGCGCGACCCCCAAGGTCCGCGTCGGCGCAGGTGCCGGACTAGCTCCATGGCTGTTGCTCGCTCCGGTCCTGCTCCTGGTCATCGGTCTGCGAGTGGTGCCCATGCTGGTCGCCTTGGTGATGAGCTTCACCGACCTCGACCTCGGGAGCCCGGCCGGCACCACGCAGTTCGTCGGCGCAGCCAACTACCAGGCGGTGCTCAACTCCGTTGACTTTCAGGAGGCCCTCTGGGTAACCATCGCCATCGTCGGGCCCGCGCTGGCGCTGGAGATGCTTATTGGATTGGGTATAGCCCTGTGGCTGGACCGGGAGACCAAGACCCGCCGAGCGGTTCGGATGATTGTGCTGTTCCCCTACCTGTTCGTGCCAGTGGTCATTGGGTTGTTCTTCCGAATGTTCTTCAATGCTCAGTTTGGGCAGCTGAACTACTATCTGGGACTGGTTGGCATCTCGCCCGAAGCGTGGCTGACCAATCCCGTCACGGTGCGCTGGACGGTGGTCGCTATGGAGGTCTGGCACACCACGCCGTTCGTGGCCTTGCTTGTCCTAGCCGGATTGGCCGGCATCCCCCGCGAGGCCATTGAAGCGGCAATGGTCGACGGCGCCAACGCCTGGCAGCGATTCCGCTATGTCACCTTGCCCAGCTTGCTACCGGTCTTGGGTGCGGTCGTGGTGTTGCGCGGAATGGATGCGCTGCAATTATTCGACGAGGTCTACGTCATGACCGGCGGCGGACCAGGCCGCCTCACCAGCGTGATCAATATGTATCTCTACCAATTCGGTTTCCGACAATTCCGACTAGGTGAGACCTCGGCGGCCGTCACCATCTTTGTCGGCGCCCTGGCACTGGTGGCGCTCATCGGACTTCTCATCGTGCGCCAGCGTCGCCGATGGGTGGAGGTGTCAGGCACACGATGACTGTCCTACGCAAGAGCATCACCGGCGCGATCGCGGCCCTGCTCATCGTGGCGAGTCTCTATCCCATCTTGTGGATGGTGACGATCTCGTTGCAGGCCTCGCAGAGCGCCTACCGGCAGCCGACCCAGTGGCTGTTCGTGCCCGACCTATCCACCTATCAGGCACTCTTTGGCGATCGCGAGTTTCTCGCGGCCCTGGCCAACAGCATCCAGATCGCGGTCATCTCGACCGCCCTATGCGTGCTGCTCGGCGCCATGGCCGCCTACACGATCTCCCGGCACCGGGTGCGAGGCTCCGGTGCCATCACCTTCACGCTGGCCCTGACCCGGCTCATCCCCTCCTTCGCCATCGCTTTGCCAACGTTCTTTATCTTCCAGGTGTTGGGGATGCTCGATACGGTGGGCGGCATCATCCTGGCTCTGGTTGCTTTCCAGGTGCCGCTGACCGTGATGATCATGATGAGCATCTTCGGCACGGTGCCCTTCGCTATCGACGAGGCGGCCACGTTGGACGGTGCCGGAGCAGGCCGGATTTTCTGGACCATTTTGTTGCCGATTGTGCGACCTGGACTGGCAGCCAGCGCCGTCGTCACCTTCGTCCTGGTCTGGAACGAGTTCCTGCTGGTGTTGGTCCTGGCAGGCGATCGCCTGGTAACCATGCCCGTGCTGATCTCCAAGTTCCAAGGGGACAAGCAGATCCTGTGGGCGGAGATCGCGGCATCGAGCGTGATCTCATTGATTCCGGTGGTGATCTTGATCATCGCGGCTCACCGACACCTCCTGACCGGCCTGGGCATGGGCGCCGTCCGGGAATAGCACCAGAGAACAACCGAGGGATAACCCAAATGCAGGCAGCACTGATCGACGTCGATCGTCAACTCCAGGTCACGACGGTGCCGGACCCAACTCCGCAGCCAGATGAGGTGGTCGTGCAGGTGGCCGCCGCCGGAATTTGTGGCACGGACCTACATATTCTGCACGGCGACTACCCTTCCCGGCTCCCGTTGATCCCTGGCCATGAATTCGCCGGCGTCATCGTGGCGCTCGGATCAGGAGTCGACCCCGACCGGCTGGGCGAGCACGTGGTGGTCGATCCCAACATCGCCTGCCACTCATGCCGATTCTGCCGCGAAGGCCGGGTTCAGCTGTGCGAGGACTATCAAGCGATCGGAGTCACCCAGGACGGCGCGCTCGCCGAGCGTGTCGCAGTACCCCTTGCGTTGTGCTTTCCGCTACCCGAACACGTCGATCTCACCCTCGCGGCACTGCTGGAACCCATTGCCTGCGCGGTACACGGAATCGACATGATCGGGGCCGACATCGGGCGCCGGGTGGCCATCTATGGCGGTGGCACGATGGGACTGGCAATGCTGCAACTAGCCCGGCTCAACGGAGCTGCCAGCGTCGACGTGATCGAACCGGCTACCTTCAAACATCAGGCAGCCATCGATCTGGGGGCCCGTTCAGTCCGGCCAACGGCCACCGACGGCGACAGCTGGGATGTGGTCATCGACGCCTCCGGCAACCCGGGCGCCATTGGCGATGGGATCGCCCATACCGGGCGCGGCGGCACCTTCCTCCAGTTCGGCGTCGCAACCCCGCACGCGACCGTGTCTATTAGTCCGTACCGCATCTACGAAGACGAGATCCGGATCCTCGGTTCCGTCTGCCCAGCCAACGCATTCCAGCGTGCCTGCGACCTGTTCGATCGACTACAACTCGAGCCACTGGTATCCCACCGGGTACCACTACGAGAGGTTCCGGCCGCCCTGGAAGCCTTCGCCGCAGGTGAGACCAAGAAGGTGCTGGTGCTCCCAGAACACCAATAGGGCCACTGCGACCCTCGCCCACCACCAGGGCGACCTACACTCGTGCACATGAGCGCACAAGCGGGTCTCGATTCACCGATTCGTCCCTGGGATCGCAGCGCTGCCCAGGTCGGCATCGATGCTGCAGGCCTGGTCGGCGCCAACGTGAATGCGGATGCCTTGGGCCGCTACCTCGCGGGCCTGCCAGGGGTGGACAAGGTGGGCGCGGATGCTCGGGCCGCAGCCCTGCGCACACGTTCCATCAAGACCGACGCCAAGGCCTGGGCCCTGGACACCGTCATCACCATGATCGATCTGACGACCCTGGAAGGTGCCGATACCCCGGGGAAAGTACGCTCGCTGGTCGCCAAAGCCCGCACCCCCGAGCCGGCTGACCCTAGCTGCCCGCTGCCTGCCGCCGTGTGCGTGTACAACGACATGGTCTCAGTGGCGATCGATGCCGTAGCCGATAGCGGTATCCACGTGGCGGCAGTATCGACGGCCTTCCCCTCCGGGCGCGCCTCACGCGCCGTCCGGTTGGCCGATACCAGTGAAGCGGTAGCCGCCGGCGCCCACGAGATCGACATGGTGATCGACCGGGGAGCCTTCCTCGCCGGCGACTACCTCAAGGTCTTCGAGGACATCGTCGCCGTCCGCGAACAGGCGCAAGCACGCGATGGCTCACCCGCACACGTAAAGGTCATCCTCGAAACAGGGGAACTTCTCACCTACGACAACGTGCGGCGCGCATCCTGGCTCGCGATGCTCGCAGGGGCCGACTTCATCAAGACCTCAACCGGCAAGGTCAGCCCAGCAGCCACCCTGCCGGTCACCGTCATCATGCTGGAAGCGGTCCGGGACTTCCTCGCGGCCACCGGCGTTCAGGTGGGCGTCAAACCGGCCGGAGGAATTCGCGCCAGCAAAGATGCGATCAGCTATCTGGTCGCGGTCAACGAGGTCGCCGGTCCGCAATGGCTCGATCCCGACTTCTTCCGATTCGGCGCATCCTCGCTGCTCAACGACGTACTGCTGCAACGCCAACGACAACGCACCGGCGTCTACACCGGCCCCGACTACGTCACCATCGACTGAAGGCAGGCATGGCTACTTTCGACTACGCCCCAGCACCTGAGTCCCGAGCGGTGGTGGACATCGCCTCCAGCTATGGGCTGTTCATCGACGGTGAGTTCACCGCCGGTGGTGCTGGCACGCTCAAGACCATCAACCCCGCCACCGAGGAAATCTTGGCCGAGGTCGCCGTCGCCGATGATGGTGACATCGACCGAGCCATCGCGGCTGCTCGCAGGGCCCACCAGCAGGTATGGGGTCCGATGCCTGGCGCGGAGCGGGCCAAATACCTGTACCGGATCGCCAGGCTACTGGCCGAACGGTCCCGCGAGTTCGCCGTCCTGGAGACCTTGGACAACGGCAAGCCGATCAAAGAAACCCGCGATTTCGACGTCCCCACGGCGTCGGCGCACTTCTTCTACTACGCGGGGTGGGCGGACAAACTGGGCTATGCCGGATTCGGTTCCAAGCCGCAGCCGCATGGCGTGGTGGGGCAGGTCATCCCGTGGAACTTCCCGCTGCTGATGCTGGCCTGGAAAATCGCGCCCGCACTGGCGGCCGGCAACACGGTGGTGCTCAAGCCCGCCGAGACCACACCCCTGACAGCACTGCTATTCGCTGACCTGCTACGTCAAGCCGAGCTACCAGCCGGGGTGGTCAATATCGTCACCGGGGCCGGAGCCACCGGGGCCGCACTGGTCGGCCATGCCGGAATCGACAAGGTTGCCTTCACCGGATCCACCGCTGTGGGGAGGAGCATCGCCAAGCAGATCGCTGGAACCCGCAAGCACGCCACCTTGGAACTGGGGGGCAAGGCCGCCAACATCGTGTTCGAGGATGCTCCCATCGACCAAGCTGTGGAGGGGATCGTCAATGGCATCTTCTTCAACGCTGGCCAAGTGTGCTGCGCCGGTTCCCGCTTGCTGGTGGCCGAACCGATCCACGATGAGTTGGTCGAGCGCCTGCACTGGAGGCTGGCAAACCTCCGCCTGGGCGACCCGATGGACAAGAACACCGACGTCGGAGCGGTGAACTCCTCCCGGCAATTGGCCCGGATCACCGAACTAGCCGCGGCGGGTGAGGCTGAGGGCGCGGTCCGCTGGAGTGCGGCCTGCGAGCTCCCCAGCGATGGGTTCTGGTTCCCGCCGACAGTGTTCACGCAGGTCAGCTCGGCGCACCGGATTGCCCGCGAGGAGATATTTGGGCCGGTGCTGAGCGTCCTCACGTTCCGCACTCCAGCCGAAGCCGTCGCCAAAGCCAACAACACCCCGTATGGGCTCTCCGCCGGAATATGGACCGAGAAGGGCTCGCGGATCTTGTGGATGGCCGATCAGCTTCGCGCCGGTGTGGTGTGGGCCAATACGTTCAACAAGTTCGATCCCACCAGCCCGTTTGGCGGCTACAAGGAATCTGGATACGGCCGCGAAGGCGGGCGCCATGGCCTTGGTCCGTACCTCGTGGAGGGGAGTCAGCGATGAGCGCCAGGATCGACGTCCGAAAGACCTACAAGCTGTACCTCGGGGGCAAGTTCCCACGATCGGAGTCGGGACGCACCTACGAGGTCAGCAGCGCCCGCGGAGCATTCCTGGCCAATGCGGCGCTGGCCTCTCGCAAGGATGCGCGGGAGGCCGTCCGAGCTGCGCGCGCAGCCCAATCCGGTTGGGCTGGGGCCACCGCGTACAACCGCGGCCAGGTGCTCTACCGGGTCGCGGAGTTGCTGGAGGGGCGTCGGGAACAGTTCGTCACCGATGTCGCCGCGGGTGAAGGAATCACCACGGCCCGCGCCCACACCACCGTGGGAGCGGCCATCGACCGGTGGGTCTGGTACGCCGGCTGGGCCGACAAGATCGCCCAGGTTGGCGGCAACCCGAACCCTGTAGCTGGACCGTTTTTCAACCTGTCCGTGCCCGAACCCACGGGCGTGGTCGCCGTGGTGGCGCCGCAAGGCTCGTCGCTGCTCGGCCTGGTCAGTGTGCTAGCCCCGGTGATCGTTTCTGGAAATACCGCGGTGGTGGTCGCCTCACAGCACCGCCCGCTGCCGGCCATCACCCTCTCCGAGGTGCTGGCTACCAGTGATGTACCGGGCGGGGTGGTCAATGTGCTCACCGGCGCAACGGCGGAGCTGGCCTCGGTGCTGGCATCGCACCAGGATGTCAACGCGATCGATGTCGGTGGCGCGCTCGGATCCGACATCGGCTGGGGGGACCTAGAGGCCCTCGCTGCGGACACCATCAAGCGAGTGCGTCGGCCAGCTTCGGAGACCGAACCACGGTGGCACGACGCCGCCTCGCTGAGCCAGATTCTGACCTTCACCGAGACCAAGACCGTCTGGCATCCCCAAGGGCTCTAGGCTCCTGCTCGGTGCCGAGGTCGGCCTAGTCGATGCGAGGGCCGGCTGGGGCTCGTCGGCCAGCTAGCGTCGCGACCCCAGCTGCAGCCCGCCATTTCCCTGCGGACTGCAGTTCACCGCCGTAGCCTGATCCAACCAGGAGAACCTGGTCGGCGCGCTTGCGCCAGCGCGCTGCCACTCATCGACGAGGAGCATCGCTATGACCTGCCAACGATTCACCAACAAGGCCGTTCTCATCACCGGAGCCGGATCCGGACTGGGCCGGGCTGCTGCTATCCGACTTGCCGAGGAAGGCGCACGACTAGCGCTGGTCGATCTCGTCCCCGAGGGTCTCGCGGCCACTGAATCGGCCGTGCGCGAGGTGGCACCCGCTACTCAAATTCTCGCCGTCACCGGCGATGTCTCCGATGAAGCGGCCGTGGACGGATTCGTCAGTGCCACCCACGAACGCTTCGGCCGTATTGATGGCTTCTTCAATAACGCCGGTATCGAGGGCAAGCAGAACCTCACCGAGAACTTCACGGCGGCAGAGTTTGACCGCGTGATCTCCATCAACCTGCGCGGAGTCTTCCTGTGCTTGGAGAAGGTGCTGGCAGTGATGGCTGCTCAGGGTGGTGGAGCCGTCGTCAATACCGCCAGTGTTGGCGGTATTCGCGGCGTCGGCAATCAGTCTGGCTACGCCGCTGCCAAGCACGGCGTCGTCGGGCTTACCCGCAACTCCGCCGTCGAATATGGGGCACAGGGCGTCCGGATCAACGCCATCGCACCCGGGGCGATCTGGACTCCCATGGTGGAAAATTCCATGAAGCAGGTGGACCCAGTCGATCCCCGCGGCGCCGCGGAGCAGTTCATCCAGGCCAATCCCACCAAGCGCTATGGCGAGGCCCCCGAGATTGCATCCGTGGTGGCATTCCTACTCTCGGAGGACGCCAGCTACATCAATGCTGCGGTCATCCCCATCGACGGCGGCCAGTCAGCCAAGTACTAGCCCCCACCTCAGCACCCCTACCCCTCGAGTTCGAGGGTTCACGCCAAAACCGAGGGTCGTGGGCCGCGGCAATGACGTAAACCTTCGAACTCGGCGAGCCCAGCCCAGGCGAGGCGGCGTAGCCCAGCCCACCCGGCGTAGCCCAGCCCAGGCGGTGCTAGCCAGGAGCCCCCAGGTAGGCGCGAAATTCTGGGGTGCTGGGTTCGTCCAGAATCTGCGGCGGACCCGATTCCCAGATCCGGCCCGCATGCAAGAAGCAGATGTGGTCGGCTACCTCGCGGGCGAAACCAAGCTCGTGGGTGGCGATCAGCATGGCCGTGCCCTCCGCACGTACCTGGGCCAATAGCTCCAGCACCTCACCGACCAGGGCCGGGTCCAATGCCGAGGTCACCTCATCCAGGAGCAGAACCTGCGGCTGGTTGATCAACGCCCGGGCGATGGCTGCTCGCTGCTGTTGCCCGCCTGATAGCTGCTCGGGGTAGTCATCCTCGCGGCCAGCCAACCCCACCTTGGCCAACCAGGCCTGCGCCCGCTCGCGCGCCTGGGTGGCGGTGACACCATGCACCAGCCGCGGCGCCAGCGTCAGGTTGTCGATCAGGCTCAGGTGCCCGAACAGGTTGAACGCCTGGAACACCAGACCCATGCGCGACCGGATCGTATCGGCGTCCGCCCGCGGGTCGGTGATCTCCTGGTCACCTAGCTCGATGACCCCATCATCGATGTCCTGCAACAGGTCAATGGCTCGCAACAGTGTCGACTTGCCCGATCCCGACACCCCCAGCAATGCCACGCAGGTGTTCGGCTGCACCTGTAGATCGAGCCCATCCAGCACGATATTCGCGCCGAAGCTGACCCGTAGCCCCCGGACTGCCAGCGCCGCGGCGGTCATCGCCAGGCTCCCGTTGCTGGTCGTGAGGCACCCCAGCCGCGCCGATCGCCATAGGCATCGACCGCCCGGGTCAAGGGGATCGAAATCAGAAGAAACAGCAGGCCTGCCACCACGTACGGCGTGAAATTGTAGGCACCGGTGACGGCGATCTCTGCCGCCCTGATCGCATCGACCGCACCCAGGATGGATATCAGGCCGGAGTCTTTCTGCAGCGACACCACCGTGTTCAGCAGCGCCGCAGTGACGTTGCGTACCGCCTGCGGCACCACCACCGCCTGGGTTGCCTGACGGCGGGTCAAACCGAGGGCTCGGGCAGCCTGCACCTGGGCCGGGTGAACCGCATCGATGCCGGCGCGGAAGATCTCAGTCGTGTAGGCGGTGTAGGTCAGCACGATCGCCAACGTGCCCAGGAGGACACCGCTGACTGGCATCCACGGCAGCCGCAATGCCGGTAGTCCGAATCCGGCCAGCAGCAGCACCAGCAAGAGCGGCAGCCCGCGAAAGACATCGACGTAAACCAAGATCGCCACCCGCACCGGGAACAGCACCGGTGCCCGACTGGTGCGCAGCACAGCCAAGACCAACCCAGCCGCAAGCGAGATCACCCCAGCCACCACCCACACCCGTAGGTTGAGCCACAGACCCTGCGCCACCGCGGGCAGTACCCGCATCGCAACCTCGGGATTGAAGAATGCCGAGGAGGTCCGCTCCCAGCCAGGTGAGGTCACCACGATCCCCACCGCCACCGCGATGACCACCAGCGTGGACGCCAACGCGATCCACCATGAGCGCCGCCGCTGCGCAGCCCGGTAGTGCACCCGTTCGAGCGCCGTAGCAGACGGCGTCCAAGGCTGCGGGCTAGGCATGGGAAACGGGTCTAGGCCAACTCAGGAATGTCATCGGAACGCAGCCACTGGGTGCGAAGCTGCGCCAGCCTGCCATCGGCCTCCAGAGAATCCACCGCCGCTGACACGCATTCGGTCAGCTCCGACTCCAGATCGAGGACCAAACCCAACTGCTCGGCCACCCCGCCACTGGGAAGCGTCCCCACCACCGCGGTGCCTGGGTAGTACACCTCGGTGACCGACACCGCCTGATCGACGTCCATCACAACCGCCGCGACCTGGGTGGCGGTGAGCGCCTCCATGGCCAGGCCCGCATCGTCATAGGGCACCAGTTCCACGCTCTGCCCCCAGGCATTCTGCGCGATGGTGAGCGAGGTTTGCGACGCTGTTACCCCAACCCGCACGCCGGTGAAGTCGGCCAGTGAGGCAGCCTGAGCCAGGTCACTATCGCCGGGAACGATCACCCCTTGCCGACTTGTCAGGTACGGGCTGGAGAAGTCCACAGCCTGCGCCCGTTCAGGCGTGATGGAGGTCTGGTAGGCGGCAATATCGAATGGCTTGATCGAGGGCGAGACGATCTGTTCGAACGTCACGGTCTCCCACTCGACCTGCTCGAAACCCAGTTCCGCGGCCACTGCATAGATCAAGGCTGACTCGAAACCGTCCCCGGTACTGGGATCATCGCCGACGTACCAGGGCTCATAGGGAACCGAGGTACCAACGGTCAACACACCGTCGGTCAAGGTGGGCATCGTGGCCGGGCTGCATTCACCCGGTGCGGCTGGTGCCTGCCCGCCGGTGGTCGAGGTCGCGTCTGGGTCCGGGAGTCGGCCCCAACCCTGATCGGTGCAGCCAACCAGCAGGATGCCCGCCAGCGCAGCGATCCCTGCAGCGGTCTTCAGTCTCACGAAATGACTCCCTCATAGCCAGGAATGATCTGAGTGGTGATGATCTGCTCCATCACCGGGTAGGGCGCAAACGCATTCCGGGCGGCGGCCAGCGTGGCCTGCTCCAGATCCGCCAGTTCCCACCCGGCCTGCTCGGCCAGCAGTGTCATCTCGCGGGTCATGCTGGTTCCGGACATCAGCCGATTATCGGTATTGATGGTGACGGCGAACCCTAGGTCACGCAGCGTGGTGACCGGGTGCTCAATCACCGTGTCGGCAATCCCGGTTTGCAGATTTGATGAAACCGAGACTTCCAGCGGAATCTGCCGATCCCGTACCCATCGGGCCACCGGGCCGAGCTCCCCGGTACCGGAATCTTGTACGTCCTCGATGATCCGCACCCCGTGCCCCAGCCGCAATGCACCGTGACGCAGTGCTTGCGCCACCGATTCGACGCCGTCACCTTCCCCAGCGTGCATGGTCACCGGGAAGAACTGCTCACCTAACTGCGTGAACGCCTGCGCGTGGTTGGCCGGTGGGAATCCTGCTTCCGGCCCAGCGATATCGAACCCAACGGCGCCACTGTCCCGATTGGCCAGTGCTAGCTGAGCCAATTCGGTGGCGTTGTCTGCTTGGCGCATGGCGCTGATCAGGGTGCCGATCCGAATGGTTCGCCCGGCCTGGGCGGCCTCCTCGATGCCCTCAGCAAACCCCTGCTCGACGGCGTCCACCACCTGCTGCAAGGTCAATCCCTGTTCGAGGTGTTGTTCGGGGGCATACCGCTGTTCGGCGTACACCACACCGTCAGCAGCCAGGTCGAGCACCGCTTCCCGGGCGACCCGGCGCAACCCCTGCGCCGTCTGCATCACCGCGCAGGTGTGCGCGAAGGTCTCCAGGTATCGTTCCAGCGATCCCGAGTCAGCCGACTGCACAAACCACTGACCCAATTGTTGCGGGTCGGTGCTGGGTAGCTGGTAGCCGATCTGTGCAGCCAGCTCGATGATGGTGGCAGGGCGTAACCCGCCGTCAAGATGGTCGTGCAGCAGTACCTTCGGGAGGGCTTTGATCTGATCGGGACGCAGGCTCACCCCGGCAGCGTAGTCGGGTTGGCATCGGTGAGCCCACCAGTGCCCACCGGTGCCGGTGGTGCCACCGGCCGATGACGATAGGCAAGCTTGCGAAGCAACCATTCGGCGGGCCCCCGGACGCCACGTGATTCCAGAATGGCGGAGATCACCAGCAGCACCAGCCAGGTGGCTAGTGCTAGCAGCGCTGCTTGCCACGGGCTCAGCACTGCACCCAGTCCAAGGCCCCAAGCGCTCAGTAGCGGCGCAAACACGATGGACTGGCCGAGGTAGTTCGAGAGCGAGCGCTTGCCGACCGACTGCACGGCCCGGGCAATGGGGCCGATGCCGCGCTGCTGGATCCGGTGAGCGAGCAGGCCAAAGGCGGCGGCGTAGCCAATGCCACCGGCCAGGCCAGTGAATTGGTGCCAGGACGGGATTGCCCAGGCGAGGTCGATTCCCATCGGTGCCCAGCCTGCGAATACTGCTGCCGAGAGCAGGCCGCCTAGCCAGCCGGTGGCGATGCCCACGACGGCGACCTGGGAGAGCAACCGCCGGTGCTGGCCTGGGTCGTCCAAGAGGCGGTGCCGGGCCGCCAGCACCCCAAGCAGCATCGCTGCTGGCAACGTCATCATCAGCGGAGCACCCAAGGTAGCCAAGAACCACAGCACCATCCGGTCCCCCATCGACAGCAGGTAGAGCGGCGTCAAATTGGGGTTGGGCAACAGGTCTGATGGTAGTTCGGGTAGCGCCATGGGAGCGAAGGAAAGCGCGGCCGCCGATACCAAGGCCATCACTGCGGAGACTGCCAGGAACGCTATCAGCACGATGCACCAGATTCTCAGCGTCGTATCGGCGCGGTCGAGGAACAACCACACCAGCAGCAGACCGAGCAGACCGTAGGCGCCGACGACGTCCCCGTGCCAGAGCAACGTAGCGTGCACCGCGCCGATGAAAATCATCCACAGGTGGCGCCGTTGCAACAGCCGCGTCGCCTCACGCTGTGCTGTGCCAGCAGCAGCCTGTCTGCGATAGGACTGCCAGATCCCGTAGCCGAACAGGAACGCGAACAGTGGGTAGCTACGAGCATCGATGGTGATGATGGAGAAGATTTGCCAAACGAGGTCGGCTCCTTGCATTCCCTCGGGATGGGAGAACCCCATCGCTGATCTGTTGCCGGCCAGGAACGCGGGCACATTGGCCAATGCGATGAGCAGCAGCATCAGGCCCCGTGCCAGGTCAGGTGCCAGGGAGCGGCCCGCTGACCGAGTAGATAGGGATGTGTGCGTCATATTTCTACCGTAACCAGCGCGGCCTCGGCGCGCCCTCGGTCACGAGAGGGATTCGCCTCATCCCTAGGTCGGAGATCAGCTAGGGGGAGCAGAGGTTCAGCTCATACCTCCGGTGGACAGTAGCAACAGCCATCACCGGGGCGACATCGTCGGCTTCGATGGAGCCGACGCACCAACCGGAGCGGGTGGAGCCACGGGTCTCCTGCCATAGGCCAGACGTCGCAGCAACCATTCTGCTGGTCCCCGTTTGCCCTGCTGCTCCAGCACCACGCTGATACCCATCAGGACCAGCCAGGTGACCAGTGCCAGCAGCGCGGCTTGCCAGGGGCTCAGCACGGCACCCAGACCCAACCCCCAGGCACACAACAGTGGCGCAAACACCACCGACTGCCCGAGATAGTTGGTCAACGAGCGCTTTCCGACTGCTTGCAATGCTCGGGCGAAGGGTCCGGTGCCCCGGCGCTGGATCGCGTGTGCTGCCAGGCCGAAGGCTGCGGCATACCCAATTCCACCAGCAACTCCGGTCAGGTGATGCCCATAGGTGATTCCCCAGGCGACGTCCTGACCAAGCGGCGTCCAACCCGCGAATTGGGCCGCGCTAACGGCTCCGCCAAGCCAGCCGACAGCTATCCCGATGAGTGCTATCCGGGTCAGGAGTATGCGGTGCCGACCCGGGTCATCAAGCAGCCGGTGGCGTGCCGCCAGAATCCCTAGCAGCACAGCAAGCGGTACCGACATCTGGATGGGCTGAACGATGGTGGCGATGAACCACATTGACATTCGCATGCCTACCGACACCAGGTAGGACTGCGCCGCATTAGGCTCCGGCAGTTCGGCAGCGGGGACCTGCAGCTCCGGGGCGAGAGTGAGGGAGATCGCGCCTATCAATGATGAGAGCGCTGCCAGTGCCAACAGCCCACCCAGGACCAGGCACCAGATCCGCAGGGTGCGATCGGCCCGGTCGAGGAAGAGCCAGACCACCAACACTCCGATGAGGCCATAGGCACCGACAATGTCGCCGTACCACAGCAGCAGCGCATGCACGGCCCCGAAGACGATCATCCAGACATGCCGGCGTTGTAACAGCCGCTTGGCTTCACGCTGCTGCGTGCCAGCACCTGCCTGCCTGCTGTAGAGCTGCCCGATGCCGTAGCCAAACAGGAACGCGAACAAGGGATAACTGCGTCCGTCAATGGCGACGATGGAGAACAGCTGCCAGGCACGATCGGCCCCCTGCGCATCCAGGGGATGAGCGAAAACAAGGCCGCTCGGGGCGGCGTACAGGAACCAGGGCACGTTGGCCAGGGCGATTAACAACAGCATCAGACCCCGAGCGAGGTCGGGGGCTAGCGAGCGTTGCGGTCGTTGGTGCGCCGCTGTAGGCATCATCGCTACACGCTACTGGTCAGGCACCGCCGACCCAGCCGCGACGTCAGCGGGATGTGAGCGCATCACGCAGGTGCATTCTCCTTCGAGACCGCCCACATCACGCCGAAGGGATCAAACACCTGCCCGTAGAGATCGCCCCAGGGCGCTAGCTCGAGTGGCATGCCGACGGTGCCACCCGCATCGAGTAGTTTCTGGAACACCGCGCGCGCCTCATCCACGGTGTCTGCGGTGTAGAGCAAGGAGTAGGCGGTGCCGCGCACCGGGTACTCCTGGTCATCGACGACATCGGATGCGGCGATGACTCCCGAAGCAAGAGTGAGGGTGGAATGGGCAACGGCGTTCGGATCGGGTTCGAACGGCAATCCCTCAAGCGGCATATCGCCGTAGCGCACTATCTCCAAAGTGCCGCCGAACACTCCGTGCCACAGTTCCATGGCTTCGGCGGTCGTGCCGGGCAAAGCAATGTAGGTCGCAAGTGCTGCGGGCATCAAGGACTCCTCCTGTGGCGTGTTCGCCCAGTTTAGATCTTCAGCAGACCCCGAGCGAGGTCGAGGGCTAGCGAGCGTTGCGGTCCAGCCACGACGTCAGGGGTGTCAGCGCACGATGGGCAGCAATGCCCATACCAGGTGGGTCCAGCCGCCCAGTGCCCGGTGTGGCCTGGTGCGGGCACGCAATCCCTCGACCGCCATGGTCTCCACCCGCCCCGATCCAGGTTCGTAGATCCGCAGCCGGTCCCGATGAGAGTGCGGCAGTGCCAACACCATATGCCGTGGCACCGCTCGGGTGATCCCGCCGTCAAGGTCTCCACCGGTGTAGAGCGGCACCGGAACACCCGCGGCGGCAGCCAGCCGGAGAACCTCGAGCAGACGGTCCATGCCAGCCGCGTTGGTGTCATCCACAGGTTGATGGCGGTAAACCACGCCCGGAACCCTGGCTTGCCGGGCAACGGTCCACGGCGGGGTTCCCAGCCTCCGAGGCCAAGGAAAAGGTCCCAGTCCCCGCCGGGTCGCCTGCCAGTGGACCTCATTCACCGCAGCCGCTAGCCGCTGCTTCGGCTCAGACGTGCTCAAGACGACTGGGCTCAGCCCTGCCAGCTCTGGTGGGAGCGGCGTGGGCACCACACCCTGCTCCAGCCAGGTATCCAACGCCAGGTCATATCCGGCATTGAGCAGCAGCAACCCCGTGGAGGCACAGCTGAGGTTGTTCGGCTGAACTGCGGGTATCCCACCAATCTGGGCCAGTCCGCTGCCACCGGGAAAGACCCCGAGCTCGGGCATCGCTGGGTTTCGGCGGGCAAGCGCCCGCTCCAGCCGGGTCTGCGCCAACTCGAGTTGGCGCGGGTCGAACAACGGTCGAACGATCCGGCTCAGCGTCAACCCACTCATCTGATGATCCCCTGCACTGCTATCGCTGTCCCCAGGCCGGCGAGCACCACCACGGTGACCACCACGTGCCGCATCAGTGCGTAGTGGGAGCCGCCGTTGCCCCACTCACGCATATCCCGCACCACCACAATCAACATACCCAACGCCGTCAGCACTGCGACCGCAGCCAGCACCGGAAGCTGTTGACGCTGCGCGGTCACGGCGACCACCGAGGAACCGACCACGGCGGCCAGCACCGTGCGGTTCCAGGCCAGCATGGTGCGCTGCGGCTGCGCACCACCGTCGGCGTTCAAGTCGCTATGAACCCGGCGCATCACAACACCTGCAGCACCGCGTAAGCAGCCATGGCCAGGCCGATGACCGCAATGCCCGTCACCAGCACCGGCAGCATGGCCGGGGCCGGTAGTGGTTGCTGCATCCGCAGCGCCCGCTCGGCTCGGCGCCACGACCACAGCGCCCCGATCGCCAGCACCGCACCAGCGATGCAGGAGAAGGCGGCGATCACATCCAGGATGGCCCCTGCGTCGGCCAAAGCACCCAAGGTGGTCAAGGCCACACCCCCGGCGACCAGCGCCAACCCGGTTCGCACCCAGGCCAACGCCGTCCGTTCATTGGCAAGTGAGAAGCGCGGGTCGGGTTCGCTACCGACACCGTAAACCGACGCTGGCTTGCGATCGGTGCTCATATGCTCACTCGTTCCAGGACCAGCGGGCGGGGCTCGATGCCGGTTGGACTGATGGTCACAGCATCGACCAGGGCATCTTCGGCACGCTTAAACCGCTCTGGGGTGTCGGTGTGCAGTGTCAGCAGTGGTGCACCTGCCCGAACCGGCTCCCCCGGTTTGGCGTGTAGCTGCACCCCGGCCGCCGCCTGCACCGGGTCCTCCCGGCGGGCACGTCCGGCCCCCAGGCGCCACGCGGCTATCCCGACCGCGAGCGCATCGAGCCCAGTCAGAACCCCGTCAGCTTCGGCCAGCACCTGCTGGGTGTGGCGGGCTTGCGGCAACCGAGCATCCGGATCGCCACCTTGGGCGCAGATCATCGCGCGCCAGGTGTCCATCGCCCGCCCGTCGGCCAGAGCTGCAGCTGGGTCGGCGTCGACCAGGCCCGCGGCGTCCAGCATCTCCCGGGCCAGGGCCAGGGTCAACTCGACGACGTCGGTAGGCCCGCCACCGGCTAAGACGTCCACCGATTCAGCCACTTCCAGCGCGTTCCCGGCGGTCAACCCCAACGGGGTGGACATGTCGGTGATCAGCGCTGTGGTGCGCACTCCGGCGTCGGTGCCCAGATCCACCATGGTGCGGGCCAATTCCTGCGCCCGGTCCAGATCTTTCATGAACGCACCGGTGCCCACCTTCACGTCGAGCACCAGGGCTCCAGTACCTTCGGCGATCTTCTTACTCATGATGGAGGAGGCGATCAAAGGGATGGATTCGACGGTACCGGTGACGTCCCGGAGCGCGTAGAGCTTGCGGTCGGCGGGCGCTAACCCGGACCCGGCTTGACAGATGACGGCACCCACGTCGTCCAGTTGCGCCATCATCTCGTCATTGCTCAGGGCTGCCCGCCAGCCCGGGATGGCTTCGAGTTTGTCGAGGGTGCCGCCGGTGTGCCCGAGCCCACGGCCGGACAGTTGTGGCACGGCCACCCCGAAGCTGGCCACCAGCGGGGCTAGCGGCAGGGTGATCTTGTCACCCACGCCACCGGTGGAGTGTTTATCCGATGTCGGGCGGCTCAGTGCCGAGAAGTCCATGCGTTCGCCAGTGGTGATCATGGCGTTGGTCCAGCGGGAGACCTCGGGGCGGGTCATGCCGTTGAGCAGGATCGCCATCGCGAGTGCAGACATCTGTTCTTCGGCGACAGCACCTCTGGTGTAGGCGTCGATCACCCAGTCGATCTGGTCATCACTGAGCACCTGCCCATCACGTTTAGCGATGATGACGTCGACGGCGTCGAAGGCTTCAGACATCAGTTCCGCTCCTGGCGGCATCGAGGTTGTCCGGTCCGAACGCGTCGGGAAGCACGGCCGTCATCGGGACGATCCCGCTGACTGAATCGATCAGCAGCTCGGCTCCCCCGTGCTCCCAGAGCAGTTGCCGGCACCGCCCGCACGGCATTAACCGGGCGCCGTCACCGTCGCAGCAGGTGAACGCCACCAGTCGACCTCCGCCACCGCAGATCAAGGCTGATACCAGCGAGCATTCAGCACACAAGGTGAGGCCGTAGCTGGCGTTCTCGATGTTGGCGCCGACAACGATCTCACCACCATCGGTGAGGGCAGCCGCACCCACGGGGAAGTGGGAATAGGGCACGTATGCCCGGGCCATGACCTGCTGGGCGGCGGTGCGCAGAGCAGCCCAATCGATATCCATAGCGCTTATTGTGCTCCCGATTTACCTGAGGCCGCCCATTGAGTGGGATTGATGGATCACTGCGGCCCGTCGGCACCCAGGTCGTCCTCGACCACTCTGACCGCCTGCTGGCCGTCCTCAAGCTCGTGCCGCTGCGCTGGATTGTCGCGATAGTGCTGGAGGATACGAGCGACGATGGCCGGATCAGACCCGATGTAATGGGTCTCGATCACGATGGTATTTCCCGTGGTGGTCAAGAGCGCGAGGTGGGGCCCGTGTGGTCCCGGCGCATCAGCACTATCGATCTCGTCCCACGCAAGGGAGAGGGGCCTGGCACCACGGACCCCATCGAGCCCATCCGCAGTAACTCGAAGCCCCACGGGCGTTCTGACTGACCAGATCGATCGGGCCAGCAAAACGAGTCCAACCAGCGCCAGCACCGGCGGCCCCAGCATGGTGAATCTGGTGGAGGTGGTCATCGTCGGCAGATCACTGTTGCCGACGACCAAGGCCGTGAGTGCAGGAATCTGAAAGGCGATGGCAACACCCAGCGATGCGGCCAACACGGTGGCTGGTGGGACGAAATGCAGCGGGCCGGTGTTTCGAATTCGGATGCGACCGGCGGCGAGCGCATGATTCCACATCGCCAGTCCCATCACTAGCACCAGCCCGGTCACCGCTAGCCCCGCCATCAACAGTCGAAACCCCGTCCGGTCGTCGGCGAGCGCGATCACCAACGCCAGGACGGGTAGCCCAAGCAGCAGCACCATGAACGGCCACGGGCCTCGAGCCGCTACTGGTCGGGCGTTGGTTGAGATGGTGGGGTTCAGCAGCAAAGCCTTGGCCATGGTGTCAGTCCGCCAACTGCGGACCCTGCCAGCCCGAGGTTCCGTCATATAGCCAGCCATCGATGGCTTCTCGGACATCGAGCGGCACCCACGACTCCCACGCCCAGCGGGACCCGGCCCCGATGACGACACCACCAACGATGACGCCGCCGACCACCCAGCCGACCGGTCCGCCCGCCGCAGCGATAATTCCGCCAACAGCTGCACCTCCAGCCATACCGCCACCTGCCTCGACGATGACGGAGGATCCTGACTCGCCACCGGCAATATCACCGGCGGCAGTGACCACCTCAAGTGCTGTGCCTGCAACCGGAATGAACTTGGTCACTCGGCTCACCTGGCGGATATGGTCCAAGAGCTCGTTCCTATTGACGTGAATGGATCGGAGGTCCGCCGCTTCCGCCGCTGCACGGACGGCAGGATTGCCCGACCTCAGGCCCCTCTTGGCGGCCTGAGCCTCGTCCTGCATCCTTTGGGCTACTTCACGGAACTCGGCCAGATCCCTGCGAGAGCGCTCCTCCGCGTACGTCAGTGCGCTCGCGACCAGGTCCTCATTGCCAACCCGTAGTTCCATGTACGTGTTATTGAGGGCCGTAAATTCGTCGACCCTGGCCACGAACGGGTCAAGATGCTCGGCGATCCACACCTCAAGTTCACCCCACCAGGTCCCGACCCGTTCGCAGAGGTCTTGGTAGGTGCGCACTCTGGACATATGTGCATCCCACTCGGCGTCCACCCCTGGCTCAGCGCAGACCATGGCTGTGGATGTGGGCCGCAACACGGTCTTGCCATAGACGGTCAGGCCCTTGTCACGGCATTGGTCGGCATAGGAGGCGAAATCTCGCTCGCCCCGCTCTAGCCGGTGTGCGTAGGCACTCAATGCATCCGCAGCTTCCCGGCAGTAGGGAAGGACTGCCTCGCTATCACCACGAATCGTCGTCGCGGCATTGCGGAACGCCGATCCGGCTTCACCGTTCATGTACCGCTGCCCGTCGCTGGCGAGGTAGGCCAACTCGAGGTTGAGCTCGACCAATGCGCCACCGACTTTGTCCAGCCAGTCAGCAGTGGCGTAAAGGGCCGAAGGGTCACCGGGAATATCTAGACTCACGCTCATCGGTCGCCGAGCTCTTCTTCCATACGCCGAAACTCCTCGGCGACAGCGGCGTCGGTGTTGCTGATGTCTGCAACCACATCGAGCGAAATCACGCCGAGAGCTCGGGTGGTGTCGGCAAACAAACCGGCTGCCTCGGCGGCTACTGAAACCATGAACGCGATGGTCGAGGTGGCGATACCACCATCCGGGGCGTCGGGCAGCTCCCCAATGGCCTCGTCGGCGCTATCGACCACGGCAAGTAGTTTCTCCAGGCGATACTCCATGCCCTCGCGGTCGAGATAGATCCCAGTCATGCGATATGCCCTTCCTGCCGTTGAGACGCCGGGAGCTCAAGGTCAAAGCCAACAATCTCGAACGGTTGCGCCTGTTGCACTCGCCCGAGTTGCTCGATGGGAAGCATGATCCAGGGTTGATCCTGCCCGCAACAGCGGGCTAGGCGATCTAAGGCTGTGTAGGCAAGGAGGGCTTGTCGGCCATCAGTGAGTTTGCGCACCACAAACTCCTGCCCAGCTCCGTCACCGAGCTCAACAACCGGGAGGTAGAGAACGGGTGGAACGATCACCTGCTTGTCCATCGGCATCCCCTCCGATTTCCGTGGTTCTGGCTGAGACCCACTGTAGCAACCCCAGGCCGGCTACTTCACGTAGGGGACACCTTCGGCTGCGGGTGGGCGCACTCGCCCAGCGAACCCAGCGACGGCGAACAGGGTCACGATGTACGGGATCATCAGCGGAAGGTTGGAGTCCATTTCAACTCCGAAGGAGCGCAGCGATTGCGCCAGCGCGTGCGCGAAGCCGAAGAACAGTGCGGCTGTGACCGCCCCTTTGGGCGTCCACCGGCCCAGGATCAGTGCCGCCAATGCGATAAACCCGGCCCCGGCGGTGATTTCGATCCCGAAAGCCAAACCCTGCCCAATGGTGAAAAATGCCCCTCCGAGACCGGCCACGGCACCACCGAGCAAGGTGTTACGCCACCGGGTGCGATTGACATTGATGCCGACCGTGTCTGCGGCTTTCGGGTGCTCCCCCACTGCACGCAACCGCAGGCCCCATCGGGAACGGAATAGGTAGACCTGTAGCCCGATCGCGATGGCGTAGAGCAGATAGACCAGCAGATTTTGCCGGAACAGCACCGGCCCTAAGATCGGGATGTCACTGAGGAGCGGGATGGGCAGGACCGGCAGCGGCGCACGATTGTTCCAACCATCGACGTCGGTCAGGATGGACTTGTAGAAAAACGTGGTCAGCCCCAGCACCAGCACGTTGAGCACCACCCCGACGATCACCTGGTCCACCCGATAGGTGATGGAGAACCAGGCCAGCAGCACGCTGACCAGGACACCGGCAATCACGGCCCCGACAAGCCCGAGGTAGGGTGCGCTGGCCAGCGAGGCCACCACAGCCGCCAGGAACGCCCCTGCCAGCAGTTGCCCCTCGATCGCGATGTTGACGATGCCCACCCGTTCGCAGATCACCCCACCAAGCGCGCCGAAGATCAGGGGGGTGGCAAGGAACAAGGTGCTGGCCAGCAGCGCGGTCAGTGGCAACACACTGGGATTGCCGGCCACCAGGTAGCACAGGAACGCCAGCAACACGAGCCCACCTGCGAGCGCGACCAGCCAGCCGGGCTGACGTCTGCTTCGAGCCAGTCCAACGATCGCGACGACCGACAGCGCCAGCGCTAGGCCCGCTGGCAGTCCCACAGCGAGCATGGAAGGAATCTCCATCACCGGGATCTTGATCGCCTCCGGCCCGGCAGTCAGTGCAATGCGGGCATTTCCGGGCGACACCGTCAGGATCAGGACCAACGCGAACAGTGCGATGAGTGTGTATCCGCCAATAGCCCGGTTTCGTCCCGGGAGCGCGGTCACCGTCTCTGCGGTCGGCGTCGTCGCCACGGTACTCATGCCGCCACCTCCTTGGCGCGGATCCGGGGCTCTGGGAGTCGGAATACCGCTCGTACCAGTGGTGGTGCTGCGATGAGCAGCACGATCAGGGACTGCAACACCATCACCAGTTCCGCTTCGGTCCCTGCTCGGGCCGCCATCAGGCGCCCTCCCGCTGCTAGCGCGCCAAATAGCAACCCCGCGAGTACCGTTCCCATGGGCCTACTGCGCCCCAGCAACGCCACCGTAATGGCGTCGAAGCCGATGCTGCCTGCGACCGAGGTAGTGAGCTGACCCTCGGTGCCGGCCACCTGCATCCCGCCGGCCAGACCGCATAGGGCGCCGGAGATCGCCATCGCGGCGATGGTCACCCGCCCAACACTCATGCCCGCGGTGCGGGCAGCATCGGCGTTGGAGCCGACCGAACGCATATGGAAACCCAACACGGACCGTTCCATGAGTAGCCATACCGCCAGCGCCGCCACCAACGCCAGCAAGAACCCGATATGGAGGCGGAAGTCCGAGCCCAGCATCAGCCCCAGGCGGGCGGTCTCATCCAGCGGCTTCGAAACCTGCGGGGTGCTACTGGCGAACACGGAGGTGGTCAGCAGCCACAGCAGGAAGTAGGTGGAGACGTTGTTCAGCATGATGGTGGTGATCACCTCGTGGGCGCCGAAACGGGCCTTGAGGAATCCCGGCATGGCACCGGCGAGCGCCCCGCCTAGCGCGGTTCCCACCATCACCACGGTGATGTGAACGAACACCGGAAGGTGGTAGGCAAAGCCCAGGTAGGTGCCGAATACCGCACCCAGCACCATCTGGCTCTGGCCACCAATATTGAACAGCCCGGCACGAAATCCCAGCCCGATACCTAGCCCCGCCAGGATCAACGGCGCCGAGATCGTCAGGGTTTCAGTCAGCGGGCGGATGGCTCGGCTGGCACTGCTGGCCTGATTGTCATAGATCGCTCCCTGGAACAACGCCAAGTACGACTGCGAGATAGCACGCCAGGCTTCCACAAAGAAGTCCGATGGCCTACTGAAGAAGTACCCGGTGGTCTCCTGCACATCCTGGTCGCCGATGAGGATCAGGATCGATCCGATGACCAATGCCAGCAGCACGGCCCCCACGGTGATGACCCACGAGGAGGAGAACATCGCCTGCACGGCCTGCTGTACCCGGGCGCTGCCCGATGGCTCGCCGGTGCTGGGTTCAGCCGCTGCCGGTGCGTCCTGCTGGGCCGGATCGCCGGTCATTGCTCATCCTCACGATCATCGGTTCGCGACTGCTTCCATGGCCCAGGTTGGTGCAGGTCCGAGGAGCCGAGCACGGTGTGGTGAGTGCGGGCTTGCTGCCTGGCTTCGTCGGCTGCGATACCGGTCATCATCAGGCCGATGACGTCCCGATCCTCATTTCCGTCAACGATGCCTACCAGCACACCTGCACACATCACCGCGATCCGGTCCGCCAGAGCGAGTACTTCGTCGAGCTCGGTGGAGACGATGAGGACTCCTGCTCCGCGATCGCGTTCGGTCACGATGCGCGAATGTACGAACTCGATGGAGCCGACATCGAGCCCGCGTGTGGGCTGGGAGGCGACCAGCAGCGCCAGCTCCCGGGAGAGCTCCCGGGCCAGCACAACCTTCTGCTGATTACCGCCGGACAGCGTGCCTACTGCCCGGTCGATCGAGGTGGTCCGGACGTCGAATTCCTCAACCCGCTGCTGGGCGTTTTCGCGCAGAAATCCGGTCTGCAGCAACCCCGCCTTGGAATAGGGCGGCGCACCCACCAGATCCAGCACCAGGTTCTCGGTGATGGTCAGGTCCGCCACGATCCCATCGGTGGTGCGATCCTCAGGCACGAACCCCAGGCCCGCGTTCAGCCGAGCCCGGACACCCTTGCGGGTGATGTCGACGCCATCCAGCTCTACCTTGCCACTGCTAGCCGGACCGGTACCCAGAATCGCTTCGGTGAGTTCGGTCTGACCGTTTCCTTGAACTCCGGCAAGCGCCACGATCTCACCACGGGCAACCTCGAGGCTGACATCCTTGACGACCCGGACGCCGTTGCCGTCAATGACGTTGAGATCGGTGATACTCAGGGCCGGGTTGCCCGCAGTCGACGGGCCTTTCTCAACTCCCAGATTGACCGAGCGGCCCACCATCATAGAGGCGAGCTCCGTCTCGGACATGGTCGGCTCTGCCGAACCCACCACCTTTCCTAGGCGGATGATGGTGATCTCATCGGCGATCGCCCGGACTTCGCGGAGCTTGTGGGTGATGAAGATGATCGAGGTGCCGGCATCGCGCAACCGGCCCATGATCTGGATGAGTTCATCGGTTTCCTGCGGCGTGAGCACCGCCGTCGGCTCATCGAGGATGAGCACCTCGGCCTGGCGGGAGAGGGCTTTGACGATCTCCACCCGCTGTTGAGCGCCGACCGAAAGGTCTTCGATGCGGGCATCTGGGTCCAGGTGGAATCCCAGCGACTGAGCTGTGGTCGTGACCAGGTCGCGGGCGGCGGCTAGATCTAGCAGGCCGCCGGCGGCTGTCGGCTCCTGCCCGAGCACGATGTTCTCGGCGACGGTGAAGACCGGCACCAACATGAAGTGTTGGTGCACCATTCCGATGCCCGATGCCATCGCCTGGCCAGGACCGGCAAAAGCAACGGGCTGGTCATCGAGCAGAATTTGCCCGGCGTCTGGCTCATACAGCCCGTACAGGGTGTTCATGAGGGTGCTCTTACCGGCACCGTTTTCGCCGAGGATCGCGTGAATCTGCCCCGGCTGGACCATCAAGTCGATGGAATCGTTGGCAACGAATGTGCCGAACGTCTTGGTGATACCGCGAAGTTCCAGCTTCACGGTGGACCTCCCTTGCACCGACGGTGGTGGGTCACTGGACCCTACCGCGACACGCTTCCGGGGCGACCACGGTTGGCCGCCCCGGAAGGTGTCATGACTCAGCGATCAGTCACGGCGAATTGACGGACTCGACGGTCCGTTCACCGTCGATGATCTCCTGCTGCAATTCCTCGACTCGCTGCACAACCTCCTGTGGGATGGTGCCTTCGAAGTCGTAGTACGGCGCCAGTCCGACTCCCCCATCCTCGAGCGTTCCCACATAGGGGGCGTTGGTGTAGTTGCCGTTGACCGACTCCTCGATGGCGGTGAAGACCGCTGGCCCGATCTGCTTCATCACCGAGGTGATGATGATCGACCCAAAGTCGGTGGTGAGGTAGCCATCGGAGTCAACCCAGATCATGGATCCCGAACCGTTGGAGTCCAATGCCGCGCCAGTTCCCAATCCGACTGGACCGGCCACTGGCAGGATCACGTCGGCGCCTTGGGCGAGGAAGGTCTGGGTGAGGTTCTGGCCTGCCGACTGGTCTTCGAAGCTTCCGGCGAAGTCACCTTGCTGGGCCTGAGCATCCCAACCGAGCAACCGCACCTCGGTGCCGTTGTCGGTGTTGTACTGCTCGATTCCAGCCGCGTAGCCATCCATGAAGATCTGCACCGAGGGAATGGGCTGGCCGCCGTAGGTGGCGACGATGCCCGATTCGCTCATGGCAGCGGCCACATAGCCACCCAGGAACGCCGCTTCCACGGTGTTGAAAAGCAACGGCTTAGCGTTGTCGATTTCCACCACGTTGAAGTCGGGATCGGTGAAGGCTGAGTCCACCAGCGCGAATTGGATGTCCGGGTTGGCCTCCGCTGCTGTCTGGATGGCATCTTCTAGCAGGAAGCCGGCTCCGATGATGAGGGTGCAGCCCTCTTGAATCATGGTGTCGATGTTGGGTGCGAAGTCGGCGTCAGTCTCAGAGGCGACCGCATTGATACGGACCCCCAGCTCAGCTTCGGCACGCTGCAGACCTTCATATCCGGCCTGGTTGAAAGACTGATCTTCGAAGCCACCCTGATCGGAGACCAGGCAGGCATAGACATCGCTGCTTGCCTCATCCTCCGACGAGCCGGTGGAATCATCGCTCGTGCTGGTCGGCTCCTCTGGCGGCGCCTCACCACAGGCGGCAAGCGTGAGCGCTGCCGCGGCAAACATCGCGGCACCAATGATGGACTTCTTCACGTGCATCTCCTCGATTGTCGAAATGCCCCGCGGTGGTGGGCGGGACCGTCGCTACCGCTCCCAGTCCAGCCAAGCGGCTTGGCGCCGACGATAACCCGCCATCACTACAGAAACGGTGTCCAGGCCTTCCTGCACCCAGTTTGTTACCGAACCGGTACCCGCCACCGCCTAGCCCACCCGCGCCCGCGACCAACCACGCACGCCGCGACCCGCACCCCCCCCGCACCCCCCCCGCGAAGACGTGATGGGGCACCCCACCCGCACCCCACCCGCGAAGTCGTGATGGGGCACCCAACCCGCACCCCACCCGCCAAGTCGTGATGGGGAGACCAGGTCGTGATGCGCGCATCACGACCTGGCGGCCGGATCACGACTTGGCGGCTACCTCACTACCTGGCCAGCGCGGCCAGCGCAGCTAGTACCCGCACCCCGTGGTCGATCGCTTGCTCATCGATCACCAGGTCTGGCTGGTGCAGGTCATAGGTGGGACCACCGGGGGTGCGGGTACCCAACCGCACCATGGCACCACGG
>JBKEBC010000071.1:0-35630 GCA_047972965.1 Beutenbergiaceae bacterium
CTGCGGTGACATCCTCGGACAGCTTCTCGGCGTTGTCGGTCAGTAGTTGCTCGGTGGAGTAGGCGAACTGCTCGGCGCTGTTGCGGGTCTCCTGGGTTTCGCGGCGCTTGGCATCCTCGGCGGCGTGCGCCTCGGCTTCGGCGACCATACGGTCGATCTCGTCCTTGGCCAGGCCGGAACCACCGGTGATGGTCATGGACTGCTCCTGACCGGTGCCCTTGTCCTTGGCGGAGACGTGCACGATGCCGTTGGCGTCGATGTCGAAGGCGACTTCGATCTGCGGGGTGCCACGGCGGGCCGGGGCGATGCCGGTCAGTTCAAAGGTTCCCAGCGGCTTGTTGTCCCGGGCGAAGTCGCGTTCACCCTGGAACACCTGGATCAGCACCGAGGGCTGGTTGTCTTCCGCGGTGGAGAAGATTTCGGACCGCTTGGTGGGGATAGCACTGTTGCGCTCAATGAGCTTGGTCATCACACCCCCCTTGGTCTCGATGCCCAGGGAGAGCGGGGTGACGTCGATCAGCAGCACGTCCGTGCGCTCACCCTTGATGACACCGGCTTGCAGGGCAGCACCGACGGCGACGACCTCATCGGGGTTGACACCCTTGTTGGGTTCCTTGCCCCCGGTGAGTTCCTTGACGACGTCGGTGACGGCTGGCATACGGGTGGAGCCACCGACCAGAACGATGTGGTCAATGTCAGATAGGGCGATTCCGGCGTCGTTGATGACGTTGTGGAAGGGAGCCTTGGTGCGCTCCAGCAGGTCCTTGGTCATGTCCTGGAACTGGGCGCGGGATAGCTTCTCATCCAGGTGGATGGGGCCGTTCTCGCTCATGGACAGGTACTGCAGCGAGATGTTGGTGGACGTGGCTGACGAGAGTTCCTTCTTTGCGGTCTCCGCGGCCTCACGCAAACGCTGAAGGGCAATCTTGTCTTTGGATAGGTCAACACCGGAGGCGTTCTTGACCTGGGTGACCAGCCAGTCCACGATGCGCTGGTCCCAGTCATCGCCACCGAGGCGGTTGTCACCATTGGTGGCCTTGACCTGAATGGTGGAGAAGTCGTCTTCGTCCTTGCCGACTTCCAGCAGGGAGACGTCGAAGGTACCGCCACCGAGGTCAAAGACCAGAATGAGCTCGTCCTCCTTGCCCTTCTCCAGGCCGTAGGCCAGCGCCGCCGCAGTGGGCTCGTTGACGATGCGCAGCACGTTCAGGCCGGCGATCTGTCCGGCGTCCTTGGTGGCCTGACGCTCAGCATCGTTGAAGTAGGCCGGGACCGTGATGACGGCGTCGGTGACGGGCTCACCGAGGTAGGACTCGGCGTCCTTCTTGAGCTTGCCCAGGATGCGGGCGGAGATCTCGGGTGCGGTGTAGGTCTTGCCGTCGATGTCCTGGCTCCAGTCGGTGCCCATGTGGCGCTTGACCGAGGTGATGGTGTTGTCGACGTTGGTGACGGCCTGACGCTTGGCGATTTCGCCGACGAGCACCTCGCCGGTCTTGCTGAACGCGACGACGGACGGGGTGGTCCGGCTACCTTCCGCGTTCGCGATAACGGTGGGTTCGCCACCTTCCAGGGTCGAGACCACCGAGTTGGTGGTTCCCAGGTCGATTCCTACTGCTCGTGCCATGCGTGTGTGCTCCTGTCTTGAGTCTGTGGTGCTCAAGTTTGCCGGGTCAGCGTCAGCTGTCAAGTTAACTTGAGTCTATCTGGCTCAACTTGGGCAACGCCTGGGATATTCCCGGGGCATGGCTCACCCTCCAGACATGAGGGGTCAGCTGCCTGGAGGGTGAGGACTGGGAGGCGAGAAACGCCTAGTCGCGCTGCCTGCGGCGACTCACGATAAACAGCACCACGCCAAGGCCAGCCAGCACCGCGAAGATGATCACGGCCGTGGTCACCGAAGCACCGGTGATCCCCAGCAACGGCGGGGGCGGCGGAATCGGGGCACAGGCTTGCGCACTGGGATTGACAGTTGCGACATTGCGGAACCCGGTGTAATCCGAGTCCGACGTGTCACAGTCAAACATCGCGATCGAGGCCACAGCGCTGACATCGACCAGCACGGCCACCACATAGGCGTGGGACTGCCCGATATCGAGGCTTCCTTCAGCGATCAGTTGCTGAGTGGAACCATCGAAGCCATCTTGCACCGGCAGGCCGCCGGGGATCGAGTTGGTCACCTCCACCGAAACCACGGTGGCCCCGGTAGCAAACATGAACTCATCGGTGAGGGCGTAGCTGATGCCGGCACCACCGTTGTTGCCCACCACGATGGTGTACTCCACCAGATACTGGCCACTGCCCGATGCCGTGGGCGGTGAGCTCACATCCTTGGTGATGGTGAGATTCCCCTCGGACATCGGCTTGTACCCGAAATCCTGGTCCAGGTTGACGTCACCGGCGGCAAGCGTGATTTCGGAGGAGTTCGCGCTGCCGAGGCCATCGGCATCGAAGGTCTGTTCCAGGCCTTCGTGAGTGAGTCCACCGGTGAGGTTGGTCACCGTGGAAAGGTCCACCGTCACGGTGTATTCGCCAGCAGCTAGCCCCTCGAAGGTGTATTGCCCATCGGCATTCGTGGTGGTAGTCAGCGAAATCCGGTTTCCAAACTCATCGGTGCCGGTCAGCGTGACCGTGACGCCCGCCAACCCGGTCTCATCCGCATCGACCACTCCGTCGCCGTTGCTGTCCAGCCAGATCGTGTCGCCGATGACCCCGCCCTGCGCACCTTGGTAGTGCGAGGAGTCCTCATCGACCACCTGTTCCTGACCTGGGACATGCCCATCGAGGGCCGTGGCGTACCCGTCCGCATCCAGCAGGGGTTCACCGGTCGCCGGGTCTTCCTCCACGTAGGTGGGGATCGCGAGCACCGAGGCGGTGTTCTCGTAGGGTCCGGCAGCAGCAGTGCCGGTCGCGGTGCAGGTCACCGATTCCCCAATGAGCATCACATCGATGTCACCGTCGGCGTCGACGTCACCCTGGCGGCCGTCGGCGAACACACACGTCGAGCTATCGATCGTGAGCTGATCGTCGGTGAGGGTGATGTCCTTCAAGTGAGAGGTGCCGTCATTGGTGACCACATAGGTCCAGGTCACTGGTGCACCCACGCTGAGGCTCGGCCCTGGGGCAGCGTCAGCATCGTCCCCATTGGTGGCCTTCTCCACATCGATCGAGGCATCGGAATACTGGAAGTTCTGATCGGTGAGGTGCCTTCCCGTTTCGACATTGACCTGCGTGCGGCCGTCGAAGACATCATCGGGATCGAGCGTCTGAGTCCACGTGCTAGGCAGCGAGGATTCGTCAACGGTCAATTCGCAACTACCTGGCAGCAGGCCGCCAAAGTAGTAGCTCCCAGGCGGGTCGATCGTGCCGTCGCCATCCACATCAGTGGTGCCATCGGAGGTGGTGACCGGACCATAGCTGACGTCGCGCCCATAGACATCGGTGCACACCAGGGTCAGTTCAGTACCGTCAACTCCTTCGCTCTCATCCTGGCCGCCATCACCATCGGTGTCGAAGGACAGCACCCCGGCCACCGAGGCGGGTGGAATGCGGACCCCGACCTTGACCGGTTCCACGATGAGCAACTCGCAGTTGGACATACAGGTACCGGCCCGGCTGCCGGTGTAGGCAATCGAGTTCCACGCGACCTCATTCACCTCGACGTAGTCGCCCGACTCGTTCCGTTCCGGAACCGCGTACGGGATCGTGAACTCGAAGCCCTGCGTCGGCTCTAGCACCGAGGTTCCGAAATCGAACTTCAATGCTCGAACGGCGCTCAGATCGGTGGGCGGGGCAGTGGACCAGTCATTGTCACAGGTGCCACCGATACCACCGCCGGGATAGACCTCCGGGCGGCAAGGGTTGGTGGATTGGGAGTAGGACACGATCACGGTAAAGGGTGCAACATCGATGCTGACTGGACCGGTGAGCACAGGTGTCCACTGCGAGTTGCGCGAGCCATCAAGCGGCTCTGACACCCCGGTATCGCCCTCGTGCGGGAGGATGTCGTACATCACCAGGTCAGTGATCGGCTGGTTGCCAATGTTGGTGAAGTCAATCCGGTAGTCGAATTCACCACCGGGCCCAGGATCGGCGCTACCCAGCTCCGGCGCTCGGACGTAGTCGGCGTCAGCGTCGCCGCGCACCCACTTGGTCGCGGCCATCGCCGCAGCCTCGGTCACTTGCACCGCAGCGCTAGAGCGACAGGTGGATTCGGTGGTGTCACCATCTGCGTCGACATCCCAGTTGTCAGGGCTAATTTGGCAGTAGGAGGTATCGATCCCGTACGTGCTATCGAGCAGTTCCACCTCGTTGTCATAGGTGCCCACAGGAGTGCCGGGGTTGACGGTGGCCTGGTACTGCACGAATCGGTTCTGCCAGCTGGTGAACGCCCCGGCCGGGATCCGTTCGCCACCTGGCCAGCTCCACCGTAGGGCTTGGCGTCCGCTGCCCTGATAGTCCTCGATGACCTCCAGTTGCGGCTCAGGCATCCCGGATTGGGTCAGCCAGGCGCTGTTGTACGTCACCGAATCGGGCACGTAGGTCAGTTCGGCGGGTAGGACGTCCAGGATCACCGGATTCAACCCATAACCCCAGCGCGGGTCGGTCGAACTGGTCATCGTCATGTTGTAGGTGACCGTGTCTCCAGGTTGGAAGATGTTGTTTGAACCTTGGACTCTCTTGCGCAGGGTCGCCATCGGGCGTTCGGTGAGCACCTCGATCGTGCGACATGATGGGCGCGAGTTCCGGGTGATCGGGTTGGCACCCAAGGTGGTCTGCACCGCGACGGCGCAGTTTTCGGAGGGAACACTGAGCGAGCCGTCCGGATCGTCATCGGCCACAATGGTGTCGTGCATGGACTCGTCGTAGTGGCCCGCCACATAGAACGCAACGGTGGCACCGATCGGCAGTTCCGGGATCACCAGCCTGACCCCAGTAATCCATTCGGTGTCCGGGTTCAGATCGATGGTCTCACCGGGACCGACATCGATCTCAGCCAACTGGTACCGAGCCGTTCGTGGCACATCTGCTTCTTCATCGGAACCATGGCTGTCCGGGCTGAAGGTCCCCGCCAGCTGTTCGGTGGAGTTCAGGTTGGTGGTGTAGTAGAGCTCAAATTCGAGGCCACCTTGATCGTTGGGGAAGTTCGCCACGATGTGCTCGGTGCGGAAGTACTCGGCATAGTTGGCACTGCCATCGGGTAGAAATTCATCAATAATTTCCACCCGGCTGGGCACATTCGTCGATAGCGGCCGAAAGCCCAAGCTCCAGCCAAACTGCTCCTCGAGCTGAACGTCATTGTTGCGCGCATGCTTTTCGGTGTGGTCCTTGCCGAAGGCCCCACCCAGGTTCGCGGCGTCGAACCCATGGGTCACCGTCTGATCATCGGTGAGCGGCGGGTAGGTGGTGACGTCGACGTTCGCGGGGAATCCTTGCAGCTCAGCGGTATTGCTGACCTCCGGGACCGCCGCGAACGTGGCCGAGGGATAGACCACCGTGATATCGGCCGCATCCATGCCGGGGTTGCCGTCAAAGCACGTGCGGGTATTGGGATACGCGCCCGCGCGGGTCGGGGGCAGCTGCCCGGAGTAGTCTGCCTCAAACGTGATCAGGTAGCCGGTGCTGATGTCACCGGTCACGGTGACGGTGCTATTGCTCATATCTGGATCGTTGGGAACAGTAATGTCCACGATCTCCACGCCGGGCTGCAGCTGATCGGTGATCGTCCAGCGGTCGGCATACCACTGCCCGTCCCGTTGTCCATCGGTGGTCACCAACGGCTGCTGCACCTGGCAAACCTCGATCTCGTAGTCGAATGGGGTATCCAGGACCGGGTTGGAGGCGCCAGTATTAGTTTGCTTATCCACGTACAGCGTGGCCTGGTTGGCCATGGTCACGACTTCCCGCTCTGTGCGCGTGGCGGCATTGTCTGCGGTCAGCGTGGTGTCGAAGTAAAGCTCGGTACCATCGGCGGCGTAGGAAGACCGGCCATCGAGCTGGTAGTAGAAGGTGCACTCAGCGGTCGTGCCAGCAAGCATCGGGTCGGGAAGAACGATCTGCTGCCCGCCTCGGGGGACGCTCACCCCGGTAGGAGTACAGGTCGCCGTGACGAACCGCCACAGCGGATCCAGTGCCGTCGCGGGGGCGTTGCTCACATCAATAGCCACGCTTGCGCCATCACAATCCACGGTGGTGGACAGACACGACACCTCGACTCGGAACTGCTGCCGCGGATTTCCGGGACGGGATCCGTAGTAGCCAATAACGTCGCCACCGCCGCCGGTGTAAAGCCAATTGTCCGGATCGGTCTCATCGAACACATCGCCGGTGACGTTGGTGACCCGCAGGCCCATATCGATCACGGCGGCCACCGTGATATCAACGGTGACCGGCCCACAGGTTCCGTCAGGGTTGGTCACCTCGACAGAGAGTTGCGCCGGGCCCGAGGCTGAGCCTGCATCGAAGCTGACCGGGTTTGCGGAGGGGTCGGCAATGGTCAGATCGCCGCTGACCACCGCCCAAGAATAGGTCGCTCCAGCTCCAGCATCTGGAACCGAGGCCTCATTGCCGACCGAACCCTGGTTCACAGCCGTCGGGGCCGTGATCGTGCACTCTGGCGGTGCTGCCTGCGCGGGCGGTGCTGCCCCTGGCGCCATCAGACCCAACAATGCGACCAGCGCTGCTGCAGCCAATACTGTGATTGCATACCTGACCCGTGCCCAGCGACCGCCGGCACCCATGGCAATTGCCATCCCCTACCCCAACAAAAATTCTCATCCCACATGCGTGAACCGACGGCCCCCCCTAGGCCCACATGTCATGCGTCGTGCCCAAATACCTTACATGATCCGCACAATTCACAGCACCGGTAGTTATCGATCGGCTGGCAGATACCAGCCAAATCAGCGAAAAACCAGCGAAAATCACCCACATCGAGTTACCCGCAAGGCCAAGATGGGAAAACCTGACCCCGACGAACGGAAGACTGATGCGCGCGGTGATCTTCGAGAACTTCAAGCAATTCCCGGTACTGGGAGAGGTCGACAAACCGGTACCAGGGCCTGGCGAGGTGCTGCTCAAGGTCGCTGGCGCCGGTGCCTGCCACTCCGACGTGGGCGTATTCGCCGAGTGGGATTCCGACGTCACCGGACTCATGAGGCCACCGTTCGTCCTGGGGCACGAGAACTCCGGCTGGGTGGAGGAGGTCGGCGAGGGTGTCACGGGATTTGAACCGGGCGAGGCCTACTTGGTCTACGGGCCTACGGGATGCGGCCGCTGCCGGGCATGTTCGCGTGGGCAGGACACCTACTGCGAGCACCCAGACCAGGTGGGCTACCTTGCACCGGGCCTAGGCCGCAACGGTGGCATGGCCGAGTACATGACCGCCCCTGCCAGGAACCTGGTACCGCTGGGGGAGGCAGACCCCATCAATGCCGCACCGCTGGCGGACGCGGGTCTGACGCCCTACCACGCCATCAAGCGCGCCGCACCGTATCTTGCTTCTGGCGGAGCGACCGCGCTGGTCATCGGGCTCGGCGGACTAGGAATGATCGGCGTCCAGATCCTCAAGGCGCTCACTGGCGCCCACGTCATCGCCACCGACGCCAAACCCGAAGCGATGGCTGCCGCGCAAGCTCTCGGCGCCACGACCGTCCCCGCAGGCCCCGATCAGGCCGAACAGATCCGCGCTCTTACCGATGGTCGCGGTGTCAATGCCGTCTTCGACTTCGTGGGGGTCGACGCCACCATGGCGCTCGCAGCAGCTAGCGTGGCGCTACGAGGTGCGGTCACCATCGTGGGTATCGGACGCGGCTCGTTCACCTGGAACTTCTTTACCGTGCCATATGAGGTCAACTTCGCCTCCACCTACTGGGGCACCATCGAAGACCTGCACGAAGTGGTTGCGATGTATCAGGCCGGGCACATTGTGCCCAACGTGGAGCGCTACCGCCTCGACGATGCTCTTGAGGCCTACCACAAGCTGGAAGACGGCAAGCTCAGCGCCCGTGCGGTGATCGTGCCGCACAGCTGAGTCCGCTGTGGCAAAGCCGCAGCGCAGACGCGGGCGGGCGACGTGCGGGGGTCGACAATAGCCTGATGACCACCGACTCGCACGACCACCCAGATCCCACCACCGACCCTGCCACCCATTGGGAGTCCCGCTACGCCCAGTCGGATCGGATGTGGTCGGGCAGAGTCAACCCCACCACCGCAGATGTCATCTCGACCCTGCGCCCGGGCCGGGCCCTGGATCTGGGTTGCGGCGAGGGAGGTGACGCGGTGTGGATGGCTGAGCAGGGGTGGCGCGTGAGTGCCGTCGACCTCTCCGAGACCGCCGTTGCCCGCGGGGAGCAGGTGGCGACGGCACGCGGGCTGGGTTCGCTCATCACCTGGGTGGTTGCCGATGCCCAGACCTGGCAGCCCGATGGCACCTTCGATCTAGTGGTGGCCTCGTTCTTCCATTCGGAGGTCGCGCTGGAACGCACCCAGACGCTGGTGCGCCTGGCCAGCCGGATTGAGCCGGGCGGGCATCTGCTGTTGGTGTCCCATGCCGGGCCACCCCCATGGGCCACCGGCGCCCATCACGCCGACCTCCCCACACCAGAGCAGGAGCTGGAGCGGTTAGCCCTGCCCGAGCATCAGTGGCGCAGGGTCATCGCCGAAACTCGCACCCGACCAGCAACCGGCCCCGACGGCGAACCAGCCCACCTGGACGACGCAGTGGTGCTGCTGCGTCGCCAGTGACGGGCTAGGCGATCTCCGGCAGGGCTGCCAGGGCCGCGCTCAGGTCAGCCTCGGCCAGTTCCTCATCGGCCAATCCGCCTGCGAGGTAGTTCTCGTACGCCCCCAGCTCGAGCAGGCCATGCCCGGACAGGCCGACGACGATCACCTTGTCCTCTCCGGACTCTGTGCAGGCCAGGGCTTCTCGGCGAGCCTGCGCCAGCGCATGCGAGGACTCCGGCGCCGGCACGATGCCTTCAGTGCGGGCGAATTCCACCGCGGCTTCGAAACACTCGCTCTGGTGCAGTGATCGGGCTTCGATAAGCCCGGTATCGACCAGGTGCGATACCAGTGGCGCCATGCCGTGGTAGCGCAGGCCACCCGCGTGGATGGTGGAGGGCACGAAGTCATGTCCGAGGGTGTACATCTTCATCAGCGGCGTCAGGCCAGCGTTGTCGCCGAAGTCGTACCGGTACTGCCCGCGAGTGAGGGTGGGGCAGGCGGTGGGTTCGACGGCGATCAGCCGCGGGTTCTGGTGGCCCGCTAGCTTCTCGCGCACGAATGGGAAGGTCAGGCCGGCCAGGTTGGATCCACCGCCGGCGCAACCGATGACGAGGTCGGCACCGCTTTCCCCCGCCTTCGCTAGCTGGAGCAGCGTCTCCTCCCCGATCACCGTCTGGTGCAACAACACGTGGTTCAGCACCGATCCCAGCGAGTACTTGATCTCCTCGCTTTGCGCCGCCACCTCGACGGCCTCAGAGATCGCGATTCCCAAGCTTCCTGGATGCCCGGCCGGGAACGCCCGGCCCGAGTTGGTCTCCGCCGTGGGTGAGCGGTGCACCGTGGCACCGAAGGTCTCCATCAGGGTGCGGCGTGCGGGCTTGCTGTCGAATGAGGCACCCACCTGCCACACCTCGCAAGTCATGTCGAAGAGTGAGCATGCGAATGCCAGCGCCGTACCCCACTGCCCCGCACCGGTCTCGGTGGTGAGCTTGGTGATGCCGTTAATCTTGTTGTAGTAGGCCTGCGGCACCGAGGTGTTGGTCTTGTGTGATCCGGCCGGGGACACCCCCTCGTACTTGTAGTAGATGCGCGCCGGGGTGCCGAGCTTGCGTTCCAGATTCCGCGCCCGGAACAGTGGGGACGGACGCCACTGCCGGTAAACCTCACGAACCGGCTCGGGGATCTCGATGTAGCGTTCGGTGCTGGCTTCCTGGGCGATCAGGTCCATCGGGAACAGCGTCGCCAAATCGTCGGGGCCCACCGGCTGCTGAGTGGCTGGGTGCAGTGGCGGCGGTGGCGGGGTGGGCAGATCCGGCACGACGTTGTACCAATGCGTCGGCATCTCAGAGTCATCGAGCTGGAACTTGACGGGCTGGTCGGTCACCGAAATCTCCTCATCGAGTAAGTACTGTGCTCACTCTAGGCGGTAACCAACTGACCGCCCGCACGCAGGCCGCACCAGGTTGCTTAGGACGGCGACGACGATGCCGGACCGGTCATGCGGGGCTGAGCAGTCGCGTGGAACCCGGGCGCAAGCGACGTGGGCGAAGCACTCTCAATCGCGCAGCGGCGAGCCTGCCACGACGAAACGGTCGCCACCCATCTGTCCCGACAGGAGCGGCATTGCCTCGGCAATAGCCGAGCGGACTGTGTCCAACGTCAACGAGGCCTGATGAGCTTGCGCTGAGGTCCACAACTCGGCGATGTAGACGGTATCGGGCTCTTCGTCGTTGGTGCCGACCTCCTACGGCAGGCACCCTGCGCTTTCGAGCTGCGGGTTACGGCGCGTCAAGATCGCTACCACTTCGTCACGTTGACCGGGCTTGACTCCGAGTGTGCCGATAGTGGCGAAGGTCATGGCTACACGCTACAAAGATGCTGCGCTGGTTGTCGATCTGATTGTCATGCTCAGGGGCGAGCGTGCGCGCAACATCATGCTGCGCCGCATCTGGTTCGGCGCAAGCGCTCACACTGGGCATCCCGGTGGGGGCGATCGGTACCTACCTTTGGCTGGTGGAGCAGCGGATCGGCGTCGAGGCGAACGTCGTCGTTGTGCTGACCGCTGGCCCGGTGTCGGTGGCGATGCTGGTCTGGGCGGCACTGGTGTTGTGGCGTCGCGGCAGCCGCACGCCTCGCAATGTCAGTGCCACCTCGTAGGCTTGGCATCCGAGCACATCACCACCGGAGAGAGCCTCGTGACCACATCTCGTACCCGCGCCGAGCTCCTGCAGCAGTTGGCTGCTGACCAGCAGGCCTTTGCGGTATCGATGGCCCGGCACCGGTTAAAGCAGCTGCTCGATCAGCACCTCAGTGCCGCACAACTGCATGCCTTGGTGGTGCTGGACACCTTGGGTGACCAGCCATCAGGCGAGCTCGCCCGCCAACTCCATGTCAGCGCTGCCACCACCACCGGCCTCGTCGACCGGCTGGTGCGTGATGGCTTCGCGCAGCGCCACCCGGATCCAGATGACGGTCGTACTCGGCGCATCCACGCGACCGAAGCTGGGAGATCAGCCTGGCGCAATGCGCTGCTGGGGCCCAGCGCGCTCAACGAAGCCGTCCTGCAGAACCTGCGAGACGAAGATCTGGAGTTGCTGATCAAGGCCAGCGCCGTGGTACAGCAGGCAATGGTGCGAGCCCTGGTCGATCAGGAGCCGGATCGCAATAGTTCAACCCAGCCGGAAAGGCCGGCCCAGGAATAGTTCAATCCAGAAGATAGTTAGGCTTACCCTAAACACTATCTGTCACATCGTCTCCAACCAGGGGTGTCCCCGTGCAGTTCCTCGCGCGCTTCTCGATCGCCCGGCGGGCCTTGACCGCACTCATTACCATCGCCATCGCCATCCTGGGCGTCATCAGCCTGGGATCGTTGCGGCTGGAACTGATCCCCTCCACGAGCTTCCCGGTGGCCGTCGTCGTCGCCGTCTATCCGGGTGCCTCGCCGGAGGTAGTCGAACAGCAGGTGACAGAGGTAGTCGAAGGTGCCGTGCTCGGCGTGGACGGCATCGAAAACCTCAGTTCCACCGCGGCCAACAATATCTCCACCACCACCATCGAGTTCGAGTTTGGCACCAACCTGACCACCGCCGTGGCTGATCTACGGTCCTCGATTGCTGCGGTCGCGCCACAGCTTCCGGAGGATCTGGACCAGCCATCGGTATTCGCGGGGTCGCTCGACGACTTCCCGGTGCTGCAGTTGGCGGTTTCAGGCGGTGAGGACACCGCCGCGCTCGCTGAGACGGTCGACAGCATTTTGGTCCCCGAACTCGCCGATCTCGACGGCGTGCGGTCCGTTGATGTCTCCGGGCAATCCCCCCGCGAGATCCACCTGGATGTCGATCTGGAGGCCATGACCGTCGCTGGGGTTGGGCCGGACCAGATCATGGAGGTACTGGACAACTACGGTGTCCGGCTACCCGGCGGAACCATCACCGAAAATGAGCAAACGGTGTCAGTGCAGGTCGGCACCCCGCTGGCTTCCGTGGATGCGCTGCGTGAGATTCCCCTGACCGAGGATGTCACCTTGGCCGACATTGCCGAGGTCGTCGACGGCGAAGCCACCGCTCAGTCCTATTCCCGGGTCAATGGCGAAACATCGCTTTCGGTCTCGATCACCAAGGTGCCGAACGCGACCGTCGTCGAGATCTCCGAGTTGGTCACGCACACCCTGGATGAACTTGCCGACCGGTTGGATGCCCAGGGCGTCGAGGCGGTGGTCGTGTTCAACCAAGCCCCCTTCATCGAAGAATCCATCGAAGGCCTCGCCACCGAAGGTGGGCTGGGGCTGGGATTCGCCATCATCGTGATCTTGCTGTTCCTCACCTCGATTCGGTCCACCCTGGTCTCGGCGGTCTCGATTCCGCTGTCGCTGCTGGTGGCGTTCATCGTGATGCTGGGCGTGAACTACAGCTTGAACCTGCTAACCCTGGCCGCCCTGACGATCTCGATCGGGCGCGTGGTCGATGACGCCATCGTGGTGATTGAGAACATTTCCCGGCATCTGTCCTACGGTGAACCCCGCAAACAGGCGATCCTGACCGGCACCAAAGAAGTGGGTGGGGCCATCACCTCCGCCACCTTGGCCACGGTGGCCGTCTTCGCCCCCATCGGGTTCGTCGGCGGGTTCGTGGGTGAGCTGTTCCGGCCGTTCGCGGTCACCGTCGCGATCGCCATGCTTGCCTCCTTGTTCGTGGCGCTGACGATCGTGCCGGTGCTGGCGTACTGGTTCCTCAAGTCCCCCAGCACCGACGTCGACGTGGCTGCCAAAGCGCGGGAGAAGGCGGAGCACAAGGAGCGGCACGGGCCCTGGCAGCGCGCCTACCTGCCCACCCTGGCGCTATCGCTTCGGCGTCCGGTTATTACCTTGGGAATTGCGGTGGCGCTCCTGGGTGGCAGCTTGGCGTTGATCCCCCGCCTGGAAACGAACTTCATTGGCGATACCGGGCAGGACACACTTCAGGTCACGCAACGGTTTGAACCCGCCACCTCCCTGGAAGCTCAGGACGAGGCAGCCCGGGATATCGAAGCTGCCCTCATGGACCTGGATGAGATCGACTCGGTTCAGGCCACCGTGGGGCAAGGCAGCGGGCTAGCAGCCTTTGGCGGCGGTGGCACCACTGCCTCATTCGCGCTCACCCTGGCCGAGGACGCCGATGGCACCCAGGCCCAAGAGTTGGTGCGTGAGGCTGTCGCCGACCTAGTGACCGGCCCGGTCACCGGGATCACCGTGTCCGCAGGCGAAACCGGATTCGGTAGCTCCACCGTTGACCTGGTTGTCACCGCCGACGATAACGACGTGCTGGCGCAGGCCGCTGAAATCGTGGCCGAGGCCGCCGGTGACGTGGAAGGTGCAACCGACCTCACCTCCACCCTGGCGCAGCAGCAGCCCGTCATTCAGGTGACGGTGGACCGCGAGGCAGCTGCGGCGGCAGGCCTGTCCGAAACGCAAATCGCGGGGACTGTGGCCGGGCTGATGTACAACGCCGAGATCGGCCGCATCACCCTCGATGGAGTCGACGTACCGGTGACGGCGGCCTTCGGCGCTTCCCCAGCCACCCTTGAGGAACTGAGCAACATCGTCATCAACGGATCTGCTGGGCCGGTGGTCCTCACCGACGTCGCAGGTGTGGAAACCGTTGACGCGCCAGCCAGCATCACCCGCAATGACGGACGCCGCACCGTCACCATCTCGGTGACACCGGCCATTGATGACCTGGGCGCACTGACCGGCAACCTGACCACCATGGTCGATGACCTCGACCTGCCCGCTGGCGCATCCGTGGAGATCGGAGGTGTGGCAGCAGACCAGGCTGACGCCTTCGCCGATCTTGGGCTCGCACTTGTCGCGGCGATCTTGATCGTGTACATCGTGCTGGTGGCCACCTTCAACTCGTTGGCGCAGCCATTGATTCTGCTGGTGTCGATTCCATTCGCTGCCATCGGCGCCATCGGCGGGCTGCTGGTAACCGGCACACCGCTGGGCGTGCCAGCCCTGATCGGCCTGCTGATGCTGGTGGGTGTGGTGGTCTCCAACGCCATCGTGCTGATCGACTTGATCAACCAGTACCGAGATCGCGGCATGCCTCTAGAGGAAGCTGTCACCGAAGGCTCCCGCAAGCGGCTGCGGCCCATCGTGATGACGGCGGCCGCCACCATCTTCGCGTTGCTGCCGATGGCATTCGGCATCACCGGTGGCGGGGCATTCATCAGCCAACCGCTGGCCATCGTGGTGATCGGCGGACTGCTGACCTCCACCCTGCTCACCCTGATCGTGGTTCCAGTGATCTACACCATGGGCCAGCGCCGGGGCGAGCGACGGCGGGAACGTCAGGCAGCGGTCGAATCCTCAGGCCTGAGCGCGGACACACCCGAGGATCCAGCGCCGGACCCACCGACTCGTCCCACACCCGGTCGTCATGGTCGGCATGCCGCCCAGCAGCCCCTGCCCGACGATGGGCCCAACGAGGACGAAAAGAGCACAGTCTAAGCCGCAATAGCGGGCTCCGCTTGACGTTCCTAGCCGACAATGCCAGGCTCGGTGACCAATGAGGGTGTTTCCTGGGGTAGGCAGGAGACAAAGAACCTGACGGGGCAACAGGGGGAGCTATGAGTGTGGGGACCAGCGGGTCCAACTCGCAGTTCGGGGTGTTGACATTTTCCGGTCACCGCCCAGACCGGGATGCCACCCTGCAGTTGGAACGGGATCTCGAACTAGCCGAGTATGCCGAACAGGTCGGCTTCGACCAATGTTGGTGGGCGGAGCAGCACGGCGGTGGCGCCCAGCTCGTCTCCGATCCGCTGCAGTTGGTGGCGCAGGCCGCAGCCCGAACCAGCAGGATCGCCTTGGGTGCACTGTCATCGTTGGAACTACATCAACCCAAGGTGCTGCTGGACTCAGCCATTCAGCTCTCCCACCTCACCCGTGGCCGGTTCAATTGGGCTGTGGGCAGCCTGACCTCGGCCCACGAACATGCTGCGCTAGGGATGAGCGAGGCAAGCAGTCGGCGGTTGTTTGCCCAGTCGTTGGAGAGCATCGTCGCGCTGTTGCGCAACAAGTCCGCGGTGACCAGTGATTCCGGTGGTCGCGAATGGGCACTTCATCAAGCTCGTCTGGGGGTGGGGGCCTATGCCGGTCTACCCGTGAAGGTAGCCGCATTTGGCTCACCGGATGCCGTCGATCTTGCCGCCCGCACGGGCCTTGACATGCTCACCTTCGCTTCCACCATCCGCAGCGGAATGGCCGACCGCCGCAATTGGAGCGTCCTGCTCCCGCTGCATCTCGCCGCTACCCAAGAGCAGGCCCGCCAGCAGGTCCGAGAGCAGATCGTGGGCTACTTCGATGCGATCGCTCATGTGCTGCCGTTCCCCTTGCCGGACCGGCGCGACCCGGACACTCTCATCGATGCCATTCATGCAGCTGGCCATGGCGTGATCGGTACCCCGCAGATGGCGTTGGAGCGTCTGGAACAGATCCGGCGGGTGAGCGGTGGGGTGGGTATCTACCTCATTGAAGCCGGGGCCTGGGCGAGCACCAGCGACTCCCACTCCAGCCTGCGGTTGTTTGCCGAACAGGTGATGCCGCGCATGCGTGGCGCCCACCAGATCCGGCTGGCGGCCACCGAGCGGGCACACGCCACCAAACCGAATGAGCTAGCAACTCCACCTCGTCCGGTGCCCGCCGCCCCAGCCCAACCGCAGGCTCCCTCACCGGCTCCGGCCAACGCTCGTCACCGGACCCCGGCACCCACCCGCGCACAAGCACCCACCCGCGCACCACAGGCACCCACCCGCGCACAACCATCCGCCCGCGCACCACAAGCACCCACTCGCGCTCAGGCACCCTCCCGTGCACAACCATCCGCCCGCCCCCAGCCGGCGGCAACCCCCCGTACCCAACCCATCCCGGTCGGCCCCGCTCAGAGCACGCCGACTCCGGCCCTGCATCATTCGTCGAATGGATCCAGCCGGCTCTACCGCAGCAGCGGCACCCGCCCGGCACCCAAGCCTGAAGATCCAGCAGAGGCTGGGCTCTCGATATTCGATCAACTCACCAATGACCTCATCGATCGGCAGCGGGGTCGGCACACGATGGGCGACGATGAGGGACGACGAATCTAGGCTGACCAGCGTGAACGACATCAAAGTCAGCGCCGTGGTCCTGCGTGATAGCCAAGGCCGCATCTTGACCGTGCGTAAGCGCGGAACCCACAGGTTCATGCTCCCTGGCGGCAAACCTCTTGCTGATGAAAGCCCCGCAGAAACAGCGGTGCGTGAGGTACGCGAGGAGATCGGGGCCGAGATCGATCCCACGCTCCTGCGTTTCTTAGGGGAACGGCAGGCCCCCGCAGCCAACGAGCCCAACACGCTGGTTCACGCGACGATCTTCGTGCACCCGGCTGCCGTCGTGCCCCGGCCAGCTGCCGAGATCGAACAGATCCGTTGGCTCGATCCCCACCAAGAGCTGCCACCGGACCTGGCACCGCTACTAGCCAGGCAGGTCCTTCCCCTTCTGACCTGACATGGCTCACGTTCTCGGTTGATGCTCAACCCTCGAGTTCGAAGGGTTACGCCAAAACCGAACCCCACGAGCCACGGTTTTGGCGTCACCCTTCGAACTCGGCGGATGCGGGTGGGCTCGAGGTCTGACACGCGCTGCCGATCCCCACGTTCGGCTTCTAGCTGCAACCGAACCTTGCCCGTAACCTGTTGCGGTGCTCATCCTGCTGCCCCCATCGGAATCGAAGAACCAGCATGGACGCGGTCGGCCGCTCCAGCTGGATCAGCTGTCCTTTCCGGAGCTAACGCAGGCTCGTGACCAGGCCTTGACCGCCCTGTCCCAGGTAAGCCTGGCCGCCAGCGGTCGGGAGCAGCTGGGTGCACCGGTTGCAGCGGCCGATGAGGTTTCCCGCAATGCCATAATCCGGTCCCTGCCCACCCTCCCAGTGGCGCAGCTGTACTCCGGTGTGCTCTATGACGCGCTGGACCTAGCCAGCATGAGCGGTGCGGCGCTACGCCGGGCACGACGATGGATCGTGGTGACGTCGGCGCTGCTAGGCGCCGTGCGGTTATCGGACCGGATTCCGCCGTATCGAATGTCGATTGGTTCCGACATCGGTGTGGGCTCGCTGCCGCGTTTCTGGCGACCAACGTTGAGCCAACCGCTGGTCGCGGCGGCCGGTCGAGGGCTGGTGGTCGACTGCCGCTCGGGAAGTTACCGGCCGATGTGGCGACCGACGGAGCTGGCGCAACGCTGGGTGCAGATCCAGGTGCCAGGCGCTAGCCACTTCGCCAAACACACTCGTGGCTTACTGGCACGCCACCTGTGCCTGACCGGGTCGGAGGCAACCAGTGTTCCGGCATTGGCCCGGGAGCTTGGTCACAGCTTCGATGTGCAGGCTCATCCGCCCACCAGCAACCAGGGCTGGCGGCTGGATGTCCGCGCCCACTAGCCGGTCAGTACCGCGCCAGCTGGGATCTCCTGGCCACCCTCACTGCCCGCCAGGCTAACCTCGCCTTGGATCGTGACATCCGCGCCAAAGCGCCACTTCCCCGCAACCTGGAGGGAGGTTGCCTGCCGCAGGCTCGGGGGGCCGGCTGGGAAGAGTCGCTCAAAGTCCTCGATCCGGCGGTAGTGATGGTCGAGGTCGACCCGCGGAATCGGTCCAGCCTGTTCCAGGGTGCCGTCCTGGCCCAGGTGGTACACATCCGAACGCAGCAGCAATAGTTCGTTGGTGGTCTTGACCGGCAGAAACCGGTCCCGCCCGACGGCGATGGCCTGGGCTCCGGCGAACACCTCGACGGCGGTTCCCATCGCGGACTCAATCTGCACCACCTGAGGCGAGGTGGGATCGGTGGGGTCGGCGGTCTTGATGTTCCGGATCAACGGCAGACCCAGCACTCCATGACGTTGCTGCAGCACCGACCGCAATGCCACCAGGTCGAACCACAGGTTGTTGGTGTGGAAGTACCGGTGGCGCTGCTCATCGGTGAAGTGGTGCATATCGCGCGGTGCGGTCTGAGCGGTGTCCCGCAAGATCAGCTGCCGATCCGACTTGCGGATCGCCAGGTGTCCACCCTTGCGATCGTTGCTGGTCCGGCGGCACACCTCGGCGGCGTACGGGGCACCGGAGGCAGCGAACCAGTCCGCGATGGCGGCGCTGGGGCTGGCACCGAGATTGTCGGCATTGGAGACGAACGCGTACCGGTAGCCATGCTCGATCAGTCCGTCGAGTACACCGGACTGCAGCAGCGAGGGGTACAGGTCACCATGTCCGGGCGGGCACCATTCCAGCTCCGGATCCGCCGGCCAGTCCACCGGGGCCAAGGTGGACGCCTCCAGTTTCGGCTCCATGCTTTGCAGGAAGTCCAGCGCGATCCCGGGTACCGGCAGGTCCGGGTAGCGGGCGAGCGCAGCCTGGGTGTCGGTCGCGGTCCGGAAGGAGTTCATGAATATCAACGGCAGCCGAGCACCGGTTGCTTGGCGGGCCGCCTGCACCTGCGTGACGATGATGTCCAGGAAGGTCAGCCCATCGCGGACTGGCAGCAGCGACTTGGCCCGGTCCATTCCCATCGAGGTGCCTAGGCCACCGTTGAGCTTGATGATCGCGGTGCGTTCCAATGCTCGCGCCCGGTCGCGGGTGGCATCGCTGGCAGGCGGGTCAGATAGATCGGTGAGGTGGGCCACATCGGTCAACGGCTCGATCGAGTCTTCGGGTATCAGGCCGGTGGCACCGGCCACCAGTTGGTCGTAGTAGTGACCAAACACGTCGATGGCGATCGGATTGACCCCGGCCTGCCGCATCTTGTCCTGGGCTTGCTGCTTGCTCACTACTCGTCCTCGTTAGCCTTGGCGGTGGCGCCTTCTTCGTCGCCGAACAACATTTCGGTCATCACCACGTGAACCCGTTCCACATTGGGAACATCGTGCAGGGTCACCGGTTCCTCAGCCGCGGTGGTCAGTTCCAACGTGCCACACCCCAGGATGCGATCCAGCAGGCTGCGTTCATAGGTGACGTTGTTGATCCGAGACAACGGGATGTCGTGGCCAGACTTGTTGATGATGCCCCGGCGAGTAATCACGCGACGATCGGTGACCGTGTAGGTGGTGGTACGCCAGCGCAGGAACGGAACCAGGACCAAGATCACAAAGAGCACCAGCACCACCCCGGTGATGATCCAGGGCCCCACCCGCGATGGCGGAATGAACGTCATACTTGCCCAGGTCAGCGCAGCCAGCAGGATCAGGCCCAGCACGGGGGCCACCAGCGCTTTGCCGTGCGTGCGCATATGCACGATGACGTCTTCTTCAGCACCCAGAAACTTACGTGGCAAGCTCATCTGGTCATGGTGACACAGTCACCGGCACCCCTCGTCCAGGAAGCTGGAGATATCCTCGACCTGCCCGTCTGAGGTGATCACGTCGCCGGGTGCCAGACCTTCCAGGTCGGTCAGGGTCACGGTAGGCCCGGACACCCTCAAGTCAGGCGAGCTCGCCGTCACCGCGTAGCGGGTCTGGCCCTCCAATTCCCCGCTATCGGAGGCCATCACCCAGTTGGCGGGCGGGTCTGAATCCAGCCGGTAGAACGTGATCGGCGAAACGCTACGGCCGATCCAGGTCACCGAGGCTGTTGGTTCGCCGACCGCATCAAAGGCCACCTCGGTGAAGGTACGGGCATCATCACAGACCATCACCACGGCAAAATACCCATCATCGTCAGCGCCCGCTGCCACAGTGGCCGGTGGCTGCGCCGCGGCGCAACCGGCCGGTGCCAGCACTGCACCAGCCATCAGCAACCACACCGTGATCCCACTCATGAGACCCGCGCGCAGGCAGGGAACTGGTCAGGGGTCATCAGGCGGGAGCCTAGCAACCAAGCACCCATCATCAGGGTTGATATTCCGGGAAGAACTCCCCTCGATCTGATTCGAGCACCTCCTGCGCGAAGGACACGGTTTGCTGGTGGTCGAGAGCAATACCGACTCGCTCGCCGACGGCTACCTGCGCGCCGCCGACCAGCACGCGCTGAGGCCCCCAGGCATCGGTCTCGATAACCGCGACCAGCTCACCCTGCCACCAGTGCATGGTCTCCACCACACCCTCGGTGGCGCGATGCTGCGCGGCACCCACCACGGTCAGCGCCCGGGGCCCAAGAGCCAGGGTGCCAGGCCCATGGGCCACTAGCCGGTAACCCAGAAACTGTGCGGCCTGCGGGTCAGCAGGGGCCTGCCAGAGCTCCTGGGCAGTGCCAACCTGCCTCAGCTGACCCTGCCGCATCAGTGCGATCCGGTCGGCTAGCACGAAGGCCTCATGGTGATCATGGGTGACGTAGAGCGCTGTTGTTCCCGCAGCCCGCAGGATGTGCGCCAGTTCGCTCACCAAGTGTTCGCGCAGGCCCCGATCGAGCGCCGACAACGGCTCGTCCAGCAAGAGCACCCTCGGCTGTGGGGCCAGCGCCCGCGCCAGGGCCACCCGCTGCTGTTCACCCCCTGAGAGTGTGCGCACCTGTCGGTGCTGGTAGCCCGCCAGGCCCACCAGCTCCAGCAACTGGCCGATCCGGTGCTCCCGGTCGGGTGCGCGGGGCAGTCCGTAGCCCACATTTCCCGCGACGTCGCGGTGGGGGAATAGCTGACCTTCCTGGAACATCAGGCCGAACCCCCGGCGGTGCACCGGGATGTTGGCAAGGTCTTGACCGGCCCAGCCGATCCGGCCGCCCGCCAGCGGTTGCAGCCCAGCCACGGCTCGCAACACCGTGGACTTGCCACACCCGGAAGGCCCTAGCAAGGCCACCACCTCGCCCACCCCAATCTGCAGCGACAGGGATGAGAGCGCCTCCTGTGGGTACCGGACCGTCACCTGATCCAGACTCAACCCGGCCTCGGTCATCACCATGTTGGTCCCGCCGTCCGCAATCGTTCCGCCACCGCCATGACCGAACCGGTCAATACCGCGAGCACCACCGCGCCAGCAAGCGCCATCCCGTAGTTCTCCTGCCCGGGTTGACCCAGCAACCGCACGATCACCACCGGCAGGGTTGGTCGGTCAGGCCGGGCTAGGAAGGCTGTTGCCCCAAACTCTCCCAACGACACCGCAAAGGCAAACCCGGCGGCTAGTCCCAGTGCCCGAGCCAGGTATGGTCCCTCGATGGTCCACAGCACCCGGGCTGGACTAGCACCGAGTACCGCAGCGACCTCCCGTTGTCGGGGATCGATGGCGGCCAGGACCGGCAACACCGTCCGCACCACCAGGGGGATTGCCACCACCGCTTGCGCGATGGGGATCAGAATGAGTGAGCTACGCAGATCTAGCGGCGGCCGATTCAGCGTGATGAGGAATCCGAATCCCACCGTCACCGCCGACACCCCCAGCGGCAGCATGAACAGTGCGTCCATCACCGCAACCGCCCGGTGCCCCGCCGCTGAGGCTGGACGGCGAGAAAGGACCACTGCCACCAGGACACCGATGACCACGGCCAGCAACGTGGCATCGATCGCCGTCCGTATCGAAATCTCCATGGCTTGCCAGACGGTGACACTGAGCGCATTGGGGCCGCCGGTGCTACCTAGTGCCACATAGTTTCCAAGACCCCAACCAGTAGCGGTGCGCAGGCTGGCGGCCAGCAGATGAATCATCGGGGTCAGCAGCAAACCCACCACCACCACGGCCGTGACCGTCACTGCAGCCAGATCCGTCCAGTCGGCTCCGCTACGCCACCGCAAGCGCCGTACCACCGAGCTGACGCCCGCCAACGCCAGCGCCCGCTGCTGGCGGGTACGCAGCCGACCTGCGACCCCGAGGACCACCGCCACCAGCACCAGCTGCAGCACCGAGAGCACCGCCGCCGCCCGCAGGTTCAGGAATTGGGTGGTCTGGAGCCAGATCTCCGTCTCAATGGTGTGGTAGCCGGGCCCTCCTAGGATCAACACCACCCCGAAGGCTGTGGAACAGAATAGGAACACCACCGACGCGGCGGAGGCAATAGCCGGTGCCAGCATCGGAAGCGTCACGGTGCACCAGGCCCGCCACCTACTGGCCCCCAGGCTCCGGGCGGCCTCCGCCGGGCGCGGATCGAGCCGTTCCCATAGGCCCCCGACCACGCGCACCACCACCGCATAGTTGAAGAACACCAAAGCTGCGACCACCGCGATCATCGAGCCGTCCAGGCCCAGACCTCCCAGCAGACCGCTCGGCGCAAGCAGGGCCCGGAACGCCACCCCCACCACCACGGTGGGCAGCACGAACGGTGTCACCACTATCACCCGTACCAGCGCCCGCCCCGGGAACTGGCGCCGGTAGAGCAGGTAGGCACCCGGAATACCCAGCAGCACCGCCACCAGGGTGCCGGCCGCGGCCTGCGCCAGCGTCAGTGCCACCACCCGCCAGGTGCGGGTGGTCGCCACGTCGGTCAACCCGGACAGTTCCAGGCCAGCCTCGGACAGGAATCCGCGCGCAACCAACGCCGCCATCGGCCAGCCAAAGAAGACCAGCAAGAACAGCAGCGGCACGCCAGCCGCCACCACCCAGGCCAGCCAGCCCAGCAGCCGGGGCCACCTGGTGGATCGCATGATCGTCAATCGATGACCACCTGAGTCCAGGTAGCAATCCAGTCATCGCGCCCGGCTTCGATCTGGGCGGGGGTGACCTCGATGGGGCTCGGTGCCAACGGCGCCGATTCCACCCATTCCGCGGGCAACTGGGCCCCGGGAATGACCGGGTAAACGAACATGGCCTCCGGGAGGGAGGACTGCACCTGTTCACTGAGCATGAAGTCCACGAATGCTTGCGCTCCAGCGACGTTCTCAGCACCGGTCAGCACCCCGACGTACTCCACCTGCCGGAAACAGGTATCAAGCAGGGCAGTGGTCCGGCCGGGTTCCTCATAGGCCGCAGAGGTGGAGTAGGACAGCACGATCGGCCGGTCTCCGGCGCCCTGCGAGCCAGAGAAGTCGACGTAGTAGGCATCACTCCACCCAGCCACCACCTTGACCCCGTTGGCACGCATCTGGGCCCAGAAGTCGGCAAAACCGTCGACGCCGAATTGTCCGACAGTAGCCACCAGCATCGCTAACCCAGGCGACGACGTGGCCGGGTTGGGCACGACGGTGAGGTCCGCATATTGCGGGTGCGTGAGGTCGGTGAGACTGCTCGGCTCGGGGATACCTGCCTCGGCAAACCACTGGCGGTCGACGTTAAAGCACACATCGCCGACATCGACGGCGGTGAGCACGTCGCTATCGTCAAACTGATACTGCTGACCCTCGACCGTCACCATCGGCGACTCGTACGGGGTGAACACCCCCGCGGCTACCGCCCGGGAGGCGAAGGTGTTGTCCACGCCATAAGCCGCATCGCCCAGGGGTGAATCCTGGGTGAGGATGAGCTGGTTGACCAACGCACCACCGTCGCCCGGTGCGCTGAACTCCAGGGTGTAGCCGGAAATGTCCTCGAACTGGGTCACTAGTTCCTCGCTCATGGAGAACGAGTCGTGGGTGACCACCCGGACGATATCGGTGGCCGGGGTCGCCGGTTCTGGTGTCGTCACCGAGCAGCCGACCAGCAGGGTGACCGACGCCAGCAAAGCAGCCTTCGTGGTCGATGTGGTTTTCATGTGGTGCCTCCTCAGGTTGCTGAGAAGGGGCGCCGTCAGTGACGGCGGGAGAACTCGACTCCCTTCGCCGGTGCTAACCGGATCAGGTTCGAGGGTCTGCGGATCACCGCACTCTCAGCGCCTAGGTGGCGCTCCCCTGTCGTGGTCAGACAAGGGTACCGGACTCGCCTAGGCTGGGCATAGACCGTCGAGGAGGTTGTCGTGAACCCACAGAAGTTGATCGCCGCCGCACTTTCCATCGGCACCGGTTTGATCGCCACCAAAGCTCTATCGGCGGCATGGAAGGGCATCACCGGGCATGAGCCACCGGAAGCGATCGACGATGACGGCGAAGTGTCGATCACCGAGGTGGTCATCTTTGCTGGCGTCAGCGCCGCCGTCGCCGCGTTACTGAAGGCCTACGTCACCCGCGGCACCGCCAAATGGCTGGCTTCGGGAGACATTCCCCGGTAGCCCAGCGAGGCCGGTGTGCTACACCAGAAAGCCGTCGTCATCGACAACCCGGCCACCGATGGCGGTGAGCATGGTCACCACGAGGGAGTCGATCAGCTCACCAGCGCCTTCCGGTTCGGATTCTCCGGGATAGCAACGCACCTCATAGAGCACCGGGGATTCCCAGGTGTAGCCACCCAACACTGGTGGAATAACCGTTGCCTGTTCCACCGCGATCGAGATCACCGAACCATCTGGCAGCGGGCCGTGCACACCGTAGCTCTGCTCCGGCGGGGCAGCCGAACTTGCCCGGGCGGCGGCATCGAAGGCATCGGCTTCGGCATGCAACCAGCGGCGCTGCCCCTCATCCATCATCGAGGAGGCATCGACGATCGCGTGAGCTGGCATCGCCGCATCGGTGGGCGCGGTGGCGGTCAAGCCCACCTGGGGGGCGAGCAAGTCGATCAAGTCCGCTTGCGGGAGCCATGACTGGCTGAACAGCAACAGGTCCGGCAAACCCTCCGGCGTCATCAGCAGTCCGTCGTGACCGCTGACCCGCACGCCGCCCCCGAGCCTCCGGGCAGCGGCAATCATGAAGTCGACCGCCTGCCGCTCAGCCCCCACCGGCTCACCGTCCGCAAAGGCATCCAGCAGATCACCACGGCCCAGCAACTCCGGCGGCACCGCATCGGTGCGTTCGACGGGAGCCTGCACCAGGTAGATCGAATCCACCCAGTCGGGCAACGGCAGCCCCGTCGGTTTGCCCCACGGTCCAAAGATCCACGTCTCGGGCAGTACGGCGACCGCACCCTGGGGAGCGGCGTCGACCTGATCACCGCCGGGGAACCAGCTTGCGGCAAGCGCGGCAAGCTCTCGTGGCTGCACCCCGCTGGGGAACACCAGCAGGTGGTGTGCAACGGCCGCTGTCGGGTTGAGCCGTGGCATCGGGTTTGTCATCAGCCCACGTCAGTGCGGTGGAAGTTGGCATGGGACCGGGATGCGGTGGGGCCGCGCTGACCCTGGTAGCGAGATCCCGCGGCACCAGAGCCGTACGGGGCTTGGGCGGGGCTGGTCAGCCGGAAATAGCACAGCTGCCCGATCTTCATGCCTGGCCACAGGATGATCGGAAGGGTGGCGACATTGCTCAGTTCCAGCGTGACGTGACCGGAGAAGCCGGGATCGATGAACCCGGCAGTGGAGTGGGTGAGCAGTCCCAACCGCCCCAGGGATGACTTGCCTTCCAGCCGCGCGGCCGTGTCGTCGGGCAGCGAGACCAGTTCATAGGTGGACCCGAGCACGAACTCACCGGGGTGCAGCACGAACGGTTCGTCGGGCTTGACCTCGACCAGCCGGGTGATGTCCGGCTGATCGGCGGCAGGGTCGATCACCGGGTACTTGTGGTTGTCGAACAGGCGGAAGTAGCGATCGAGCCGGACGTCGACCGACGAGGGCTGGATCATCGCCTCGTCGAAGGGGTCGAGGCCGATTCGTCCGGACGTCAGGTCAGCGCGCAGGTCGCGGTCGGAGAGCAGCACGGCGCCACGTTACCCCCGTCCGGGTGGGGCTAGTCGCGCAGTTGCTGGTAGCGGCGTACCAGTGCCTGGGTGGAGGCATCCTGGGTGGCCAGCGCCAGCTCATCCCCAGCGACCGCCGGAGCGATCTCCAACGCCAGCTTCTTGCCGAGTTCAACGCCCCACTGATCGAAGGAGTCGATTCCCCACACCACGCCCTGCACGAAGGTGATGTGTTCGTACAGCGCCACCAGCTGTCCCAGGACGGACGGCGAGATCACCGGCGCCAGGATCGAGGTCGTCGGACGGTTTCCGGGGAAGGTACGCGCGGCGACCAGCGAGTCATCGGTGGTGCCCTCCTCGCGGACCTCCTGCGCCGTCTTGCCGAACGCCAAGGCCTTGGTCTGAGCAAAGAAGTTGGCCAGGAGCAGGCCATGGACGTCGACCGGTCCGCCGTCGCCGCCATCATCGACCAGCGGGTGGGCCGGGTTGGCTGCGGCGATGAAGTCAGCCGGGATCAGCCGGGTTCCCTGGTGGATCAGCTGGTAGAAGGCGTGCTGACCATTGGTGCCCGGCTCACCCCAGAACACCTCACCGGTCTCATAGTCGATGGCCGACCCATCCGCACGCACCCGCTTGCCGTTGGATTCCATCGTGAGCTGTTGCAGGTACGCGGCAAACCGGTGCAGGTACTGGGCGTAGGGCAACACCGCATGGGTGTGGGCACCGAGGAAGTTCACATACCAGACGTTGAGCAGGCCCATCAGCACCGGGACGTTGCGTTCCAGTTCGGTGCTCTTGAGATGGTCGTCGACCGCGCGGAAGCCGGTCAGCATGTCGGCGAAACCGTCCGGTCCGATGGCGATCGCCAGGCTCAAGCCGATGGCCGAGTCCATGGAGTAGCGCCCGCCCACCCAGTCCCAGAAGCCGAATGCGTTGGCCGGGTCGATGCCGAATGCGGCGACCTTGTCCAGCGCGGTGGAGACGGCAACGAAGTGCTTGGCGACGGCGGCGTTGTGGTCGGCATCGGAGTCGGAGATGGCGCCGCTGGCACGCAGCCCACGCCACAACCAGTCGCGGGCGAGGCGGGCGTTGGTGAGCGTCTCCAGAGTGCCGAACGTCTTGGAGGCCACGATGAACAGCGTGGTTTCAGGATCGAGGTCCCTGGTGGTCTCGGCTAGGTCGGTGGGGTCGATGTTGGAGACGAAGCGGCAACTCAGTCCAGTTTGGACGTAGGGCTGGAGCGCTTCGTAGGCCATCACCGGGCCTAGGTCCGAGCCACCGATGCCGATGTTGACGACCGTCCGCACACGTTTGCCGGTGATGCCCACCCACTCACCACCACGCACCTTGTCGGCGAAGGCGTAGACCCGGGCGAGCACCTCCTGCACATCGGCATCGACGTCCTGCCCATCCACAACCAGGGGTGGTTGAGCACCCGCAGGACGGCGTAGGGCGGTGTGCAGCACCGCCCTGTCTTCGGTGGTGTTGATGTGTTCCCCGGTGAACATCGCCTCGATCCGGGCCGGCAATTCCACCTCGCGGGCGAGGCTGACCAACTGAGCCAGGATGTCGTCGGTGACCAGGTTCTTGGACAGGTCCACATGCAGGTCCGCGAGTTGGTGGCTCATCCGTTCGGCCCGAGCCGGATCGGCGGCGAACCAACCACGCAAATCGGGCTGTAGCGAGGCTGCGCTCGTGGTCAGCTCAGCCCAAGCGGGTGTGGTGGTCGGGTCGATCGGTGTGCTCACGTGCGCTCCTGAGGCAAGCTGGTGAAAAGGTCCGCGTTCACCCTAGACCGGGCGGGCGCACCTGCGCGGTCGAGCCGGGAAGTTCGGGCTAGACTGGCTCCGCTTCCGGTCGCGGTGATCGCTGATCGGTCGCGCGGGTGTAGTTCAATGGTAGAACTTCAGCTTCCCAAGCTGACAGCGCGGGTTCGATTCCCGTCACCCGCTCTCGGCGCGGGTGCAGGTCGTGCCGCAGTAGCCACTTTCGAACGTTCACGTCGAGTTCGAACGCCGCACGGTTCGAACGCGGCACCAAGGTTCGAAGGTGCGTGACGGGTCGGCGTGGCAGCGCCTACCGCCTACCGATAGCAGCCCGTCTCCTGCATGGTCTCGAACACGTACACCGCCAGGTCCGCGCCGAGCTCCGTAGGAATCTGAGCCCAGGTCTCAAGGCGATTTCGCAGGAAGTCGCAATCCCCGCCGTGCAGCGGCATAGTCGATCGGTTCCCGGAACAGCGCCAGTTCGCTGTCGGAAAGCCCAGCCCAGACGTCGTCCGGATCAGACACATCCAGCAACCCGGCCAGCGGCATCAGCGCTACGACAATCGCGACCAGAGCGCCTTTCATGGCGGTCATCGTGCCACCGGTGTGGACCACGACGCAGGATGCTATGCAACGGGAGAGTGCTGCGCCCCGGCCGCCCGCGTTGACCGCATCGAGGCCCGAACCCGCGTGCACGCACACCGTCGCACTTACCGGGCAGGGCGAGCCGGGCCAGCGGCCTGCCGCGCGCCTCCTCTACCGTGAGACTCGTGAGTCCCGACGACGTCAAGGCCCGGCTATCGGCCGAACACCTGCCCGAGTTGCTTGTCCAACTCGGGTTCGCCGACGACGACGCCATCGAAACGGTGGAGGCGGCTACCCGCACCCGCCGCCGTCCCCGAGATCTTGCCGTGGTCGCCAACAGTGCCCGGCTGCTTGCCGACGGCGTGGGGAGATTCCGTCCCCATGACGCCCCTGATCCCTGGGAGGGATTGCCGCAAGGGCGTGAGGACCTGGCGTTGCTGGCATTGCTCGCGTCGGTCCCGGAGGTCCGGGCGGAGCATGCTCGACGCCGCATCCCCGACACCCTCTCCTGGGATTCCCTAGCAGACCTGGGACAGCAGGTGCACGTGCATCGGCTCACCCACGCCAGCTTCGGGCTGGACACCTACGGGTGGATGCGTACCGCCTGGTCGGCGGGATTGCTATGGCTGGGCAGGCTGCAGTTCGTGCCCAAGCCCACCACGGCGGGCTGGGTCCTGGACGTCCATATTCCGCGCACCGGATCACTGGCACCACCGAGTGTGGATGAGGCGTTCGCCCTCGCCGTGGCGACATTCGCCCGCCACTTCCCCGACTACCCGCCGGTGGCGTTCGCCTGCACCAGCTGGCTACTCGATCCTGCGCTGAGCGAGTTGGTTCCCGGAAGCAATCTCGCCTCCTTCCAGCAACGGTGGACACTCGCCGGTACCGGCTACCAGGCCGATGAGAGCGTGCTCTACTTCGTATTCAATCGCCGCGTGGGTGCTGACGAGCCGATCACGCTGGACGGCTTGCCACGCAATACCCGGCTGGAGCGGGCGGTACTGGATCACCTGAGCGCCGGCGAGCATTGGCGTGCCTTCTCCGGGACCGCCCCGCTGCCCGGGCCAGCACCGCTCGGCTGATTCCCAGGAAACAGTCAGCCATCACCTGGCCGACCTCCAGGCACATGCCTCACGCTGGCGCAACCAGACGAAAGGCCTCCCCATGAGCACCCCGACACCGCATATCACCCCCGACGGCCAGGCCTACCAGGGTAGGCTCCTTCCCCATCCAGACGAGGATGTGGTCGACCAGGGTTTGCAGTTCGATCTGGCGACGCTGCTCAGCCGACGAGGGGTCCTGGCGATCGGGCTGGGCGCGGGCGCCGTAACGCTGGCCGCCTGCGGCGTCGGCAACGCCACCGGTTCGGACTCAACGAGCCCGGCATCGAGCACCGGCGCGGGTACCTCCCTCACCGAGATCCCCGACGAGACCGCCGGCCCCTACCCCGGCAACGGCTCCAATGGACCGGACGTACTGGAACAGTCCGGCGTTGTCCGCGACGACATCCGCTCAAGCTTCGGGACCTCCGCCAGCACCGCCGACGGCGTACCGCTGACGTTCCGGCTGACGGTACTGGATGTCGCCAGCGGTGGAGTGCCCTTCGCCGGAGTCGCCGTGTATGCCTGGCACTGCGACCGCGATGGCGGCTATTCGATGTACTCGGCCGGCGTGGAGCAGGAGAACTACCTACGCGGGGTGCAGGTCACCGACGACGCCGGAACCGTCACCTTTACCTCGATCTTTCCCGGCTGCTACTCCGGCCGGTGGCCGCATATCCACTTCGAGGTGTACCCCGACGTCGCTGCCATCACCGACACCGCCAACGTCATCTGTACCTCGCAGCTGGCACTGCCAGCGCCTGCGTGCGAAGCGGTGTACGCCACCGATGGCTATGAGTCCTCGATTCAGAACCTGTCCCGGCTGTCACTGGCTAGCGACAACGTGTTCGGTGACGACGGCGGTGTGCACCAACTCGCGACCACGCGTGGCGATGTCCAGGCGGGCTACACCGCCGATCTGACCGTTCCGCTCGACACCTCCACCACCCCGGCCGGTGGGCGCTAGCGTCCACCGCTGGGTCGGCTACGACGCAGCCGCAACGATCACCCAGGTACACCAGGCCAGCACCACGAGGTAGCTGAACAGCCAGAACGGGCGCGGTATCCGGGTCAGCCGAGCCAGAACCCGCGCGTCGTTTCCCGCCGAGCGGTCTGCCGCCGCAACCAGCAGGTGACGCCAGGCACCCACCAGCAAGACCCCGGCAGCACCGGTGAGCACCATGGTCTGCAGCCAGGCATCACCCCACCACCACAGCCCCGAGATCGCCGCGAGCGTGCTCAGGGTCACGACCGCGGTCAACAGCGACCGCACGCGAATCACACTGACCAGCAGCAGCACGCCCAGCCCGGCCAGCAACGGCGCCCCCCAGCCGTACCCGGTGGCGCCAGCGACCCCAGCAGCCAGCAGGGCCGGGGCCGGATACCCGGCCCAGGTGGTGGCGGCGAGTCCCGGCCCGGATGTGCGGCCGCTGGTAATCGCATGACCGGAGGCATCGCCTCTGAGCACGAAGCCGGTGAACCTACGGCCCACGACAACTCCGACGCCTGCGTGCCCGAGCTCATGCGCCAGCGTCACCGCGAGCCGCGCCGGGCGCCACAGCGGCGGCAGCAACACCACGGCGAGCGCGATACCCACCACGATGGCCAGCTCCCGGATAGTCAGCTGCACTGGCGCGTCCGGCTGCAACCGCGCTACGACCTCACCCACCCACGCCACCACGGCAGTCTAGGAGCAGCCCAGCAGACCAACCGTTCACTGCGGGGGGACAACCCGAACGTCAGCGGCCCGGCCCACCGGGCGGCAGCACGCTATCTCGATGATCTGGCTTAGCCCTGCGCCACGGCCGCATCGTGGCGGTGGTGCTGCAGGTCGTGCAGCGCATACAGGCCCAAGGTGTAGGCAGTGAAGCGTGCACCGTTGCTACGGCGGCCACCTCGATCCCAAGCCTGCGCAGGCAGGTCCGCGTAGGCACCAGCCAACTCCGTCACTGCCGCCGCCAGATCGCGGGCGACCACCTCGTGGTCCTGGGCGCGGTAGTCGCCCGCAACGGCAGCGCCGTCCTGATCCCAATCGGGAAACAGCGGTTCGTCCTGGTTCAGGATCAAACCGAGGCGGTACCGCATCACCTGCGCCATATCTCGCACGTGGGCGGCGTACTCGAGCGCAGACCAACGCGACGGCGATACGCGCGTGCCCGCATCCCGGTCCGCCAACCGGTCCGCCCAGCCTGGAATCGAGGCTGCCATGGCAGCCGCCAGCTGGTCGCGGCCAACCTCGGGGGTAAAGCCGCACTCCAGGCACGGACGTTGCAGCACCCAGGTCCAGTCCTTGCGATCGGGCTGGATGCCATCTGGTTCGGTCGCCATGGTGCTCATCATGGCTGATCGGTCAGAGGGCCGGGCGGACCTTCTCCCGCCAGTCCGCGACCTGCAGGGGTGGCGCCATGCCAGCATCGGCCTGCTCGCGGGCCATGCCTATCGCTTCGGTCAGCAGCGAACGCAACCGGTCATCGACGTCCCCAGCGCATGCCGCGCCGAGTCCTTGGACCGCAACTTCGACCATGGTGTGCGCGGGAGTGCGCCACCGGCGCCGGCTGCCGACCTGCTGTAGCAGCCGCCGCGCCCACCGATCCGATTCGGGTACGTCGGACAGCGCCGCCAGGGCGCGGGTGCGCAGTTCTGGCTGTGACGTCGCTGCCGGGTAGTCCAGCAGCCGCAGCACGCCGACACCCAGTGCATGCTGATGCGGCATAGCGACCGCTGGCAGCGCGTGGGCTGCCGCGAGCAATGCCAAGTCACCGGGGAAGGTATCGGGTAGGCACCTGATACCGACCACCGCCGGCACCAGCGGCGCCAGTCCCGGCCGGGCACGGTCGGAGGTTGCGTCATTGACCATGCGCGCCAACGCCGCCAGCGAGGGGTCGGTACAGCGCGGCGCGTCGCTCCACTTCTCTCCGGCCAGGTACGAGGCCAATTCCATGAAGCACGCACCCGAGCGCGGGCTGCGATGTCGTCCACGTCCCAGCAGCGGCAGGATGTCTGGACTCTTGGCCTTCTGGCCGGGGGTGCTGATCACGATGCCTCCACAGCGCTAAGAATCCAAGTGTGCGCCGTGCTGACGGAATCCGCCAGCACCAACCATGAAGTAGACATTGCCCGATTTGTCTCTAGAACCAGTAAAGTAGCCATCAGGGCCCAACGGTAGGCCCGGCACCCTTTGCTAATCCTTGAAGGAAGGCATGACCGACCTCCTCGCCAGCTACCGGGCAGCCGGCCCCGGCCACGACGAGATGCTGCAGTCCACCGGTGCCACCCGCAGCGCGTGGGACCAGTTGGCGGCGTTGGCCGGGTTGGAATCCTGGGATCAGTTGAAGCTGCGCCAAGGTGACGTCACCACCCTGCTGGAGGACCACGGCGTCCGCCAGTTGGATGGAGCCAGCACCACGCCCTGGCCGCTGGATCCGCTGCCGGTGATGTTGGACGAGCAGGAGTGGAACGTACTCGAGCGCGGCCTGCGCCAACGTGCCCTTCTGCTTGACGCAGTCCTGACCGACCTTGTGACCGAACGCCGGCTGCTCACCGGGGGCATCCTGCCGGCCGAGATCGTATTGGCACACCCAGGATTCCTGCGCTCAGCACACGGCATCACCATCCCCGGGAAGCACCAGCTGTTCACCCACGCCACCGACATCCTGCGCAACGCCGATGGCCACTGGGTGGCGCTCTCCGACCGTACCCAGGCTCCCAGCGGCATGGGCTACGTAATGGAGGACCGCCGCGTCATCGCCCAGGTGCTGGCCGGCCTATACCGACAAGCACGCATTCGCAGACTAGGGCCGTTCTTCCATGCCATGCGCGAAGGGCTGCGCGAGGTGGCACCCGCCACGGCCGGCGACAACCCCCGAATCGTCATGCTCACCTCGGGCCCGGATTCTGCCACGGCCTTCGATCAGAGCTACCTGTCCCAGATGCTCGGGTTCCCGCTGGTGGAGGGCGAGGATCTTGCGGTCAGCGACGGGCGGGTCTGGATGCGCTCGCTGGACGCACTGGAACCGGTCGACGTCATCATCCGCCGCGTCCCGGCTGACCAGTGCGACCCGCTGGACCTCCGTGGCGATTCCACCACCGGCGTGCCGGGTCTGCTGGAGGCGGCCCGGACCGGCGCGATCACCATCGTCAACCCGCTCAACGCGGGCGTGCTGGAAAACCCTGCGCTGCTGACCTACCTGCCGCGACTTGCGCGAGAGGTGTTCGGCGAGGAACTCCTCATCCCCTCGGCGGCCACCTACTGGTGCGGCGAACGATCGATGTGCTCCCATGTGATCGCGAACCTCGACCGACTGACTATCACCAGCACCCAGCCGCAAGAGCAGCCCATCCAGGGCTGGCAGCTGACCACCTTCGATCGGGCCGACCTCGCGGTACGGATTTCGCAGAATCCCCACCAGTGGGTGGGCCAGGAACCCACCGAACCGTCGACGACGCCGACCATTGGCCAAGGTCAGCTCGATGCACGGGCAACGGTGCTGCGGACCTTCGCTCTGGCCCGGCAGAGCGGCTACCAGGTGATGTCGGGTGCTTTGGCGCGGGTGAACCCGTTGCCTGAGTCCCTCGATGCTCCCGCCGCCCAGGCCACGGTCAAGGATGTGTGGATCCTGTCCACCGAGCCGACCACCCACGCCGAGGGTGTGCTGGCGGACGAGCCCGAGGTGCTGGCGCCCCGGGGTCAATGGGCCACCACGATCAGCCCTGGGGCCGCCGAGGATCTGTACTGGTTCGGCCGCTATACCGAACGCACCGAGTCGACGGTGCGGTTGATCCGGGCGGTCGCCGACCGCTGGGCCGACTATCACCAGTTGCCCCAGACGTCGGGCGGCAAAGCACTAGCCGTACTGCAACGGACAGTGAGCGAGGTGATCGGACCGGGCTCACTGACCGATCTGGTGTTGGATGCCGACCTGCAGGGATCGGTCTCGTTCGCCGTCGCCCGCAGCATCCGCGCAGCCACCGCCGTGCGTGAGCAACTATCCGCCGATACCTGGATGGCGTTGTCGAGCATCGAGCGGGCGCTGGCCCGCGAACGGGTGCGGCAGTCACGCGGGGTCCAGGCAAGCGTGGGCCTGGGCCCGGTGCTGGCACGATGCCTGGAAGGGCTGCTGGCCCTGGCGGGCCTGGGGGCCGAATCGATGGTGCGCGACGTCGGGTGGTGGCTGATGGACGCCGGGCGCCGGATGGAACGCGCCGAGCATCTGGTCCGGATGCTGCGTGCCACTGTGACCCAGAAACGCTCCACGGTGGTGGATGCCATGATCCAGGAATCTGTGCTGATCTCCCAGGAATCGATCATCACCTACCGTCGCCGTTCCCAGACCCATGTCCGGTTGGACACATTGCTGGAATTGCTTCTGCTGGACATCACCAATCCACGCTCCCTGGCCTATCAGCTGGCCCAGTTGCGCGCGGACCTATCCAACCTGCCCGGCGGGCCGTCACGTCGCGCGGGCCGCGAGCAATTGCTCGCTGACCTGGATGATCTGCTCACTGAACTGGACCCGGCGGCAGCGTCCGGCGTCGACGATCAGGGACACCGGCCACGGCTGATGGAATCGCTGGACTCACTCAGCTGGCGGCTGACCGAGCTCAGCCGCGAGGTCGCCGCCACCTATTTCGAGCACCCCACGGCAACGCAGTGGGCGGATGCTTCCGGGACCTGGACCAACGCCAGCGCCACGGGCCAGCAGGGCGGCCCAGAGCCCCCGGGCAACGATGAGTAGTCCGCGCAACGCCAGGCACTACCGGCTGACTCACCGCACGCACTATGCCTATCCGCAGGAAGTGACGCAGTCCTATGGCAGGGCGCTGCTCTTGCCACGACCCGGTGGTGGCCAGCAGGTGCACGCGAGCCGGCTGGCCACCACCCCGGACGCTGCCCATACCAGCGAACACCGCGACTACCACGGCAACAGCTCGACGTACTTCCACATCACCGAACCGCACACCCAACTGGAGGTGTATTCGGCATCCGTGCTTTCGGTCACCCGACGGGCGCTGGATCGCGACCGGCTCCCCCAGGTGCCGTGGGAGCTGGCAGCTCAGGCGGTCCGAACGGCGTTCGACGGTTCCGGGGCTGGCGCTGCCGCCGGGGCGATGGCAATAGCGGAGTCGCGGCTGCCCTCGGCGTCGGTCGACCTCACCGAGGCGGTGCGCGACTATGCTGCGACCTCGTTCGGCCCCGGACGCAGCGTGATCGACGTCGTCGAGAACCTCAGCCACAGGATCTACCGCGACTTCAGCTACCAGTCCGGTTCCACAACCATCGACACCAGCCTGCCGCAGGTACTGGAACACCGCATGGGGGTGTGCCAGGACTTCGCCCACCTGCTGATCGGGTGCGTGCGCTCGATGGGGTTGTCGGCGCGGTACATCTCCGGCTACATCGAGACCCAC
>JBKEBC010000073.1:0-1815 GCA_047972965.1 Beutenbergiaceae bacterium
CTCGGCACGCCAACGCGAGTTCGGTCAGGCCAAACGCACCGCGCTACCGAGCCAATGCCAGCAGTGTCCGGTGCGGTGGGCCTGCCACGGAGGATGTCCGAAAGACAGGTTCACCACCACCTCTGACGGGGAACCGGGATTGAACTATCTGTGTGCGGGTTACTACGAGTTCTTCACCCGCACCCGTCCCAAAATCGAACAGATGGGCACCCTGCTTCGGCAAGGCCGTCCGGCAGCGGACATCATGGCAGGCTGAGGTTCTGCCGCAGCCGAGGTTCCGCACCACCAGCGCTCACTCCAATCGGGTAGTTCCGTACACATCGGTTCGATAGCTGCTGCCCGTCTCTTGGCTGGTCCATTCATAGCTTCCATCTGGTAGCCGGCGATACGCCCAGCGGCGAGCTGTCTTGAGGTTGTGATGCTCACGGCAGAGCGGGGCCAGATTGGATGGCCTGGTTTGCAGATCATCCTCAGGCAGTGATCGTGACCCGGGTAGTCGATAGGGCTCAATATGGTCGAGATCGCAGCTACGGGCATCTCGGGCACAGTTCGGAAAGACGCACGTTTCATCGCGCAACACAACCTGTTCGGCGATCCGGTCCGGGATCTCGTATCTATCGACTCCCACATCTGCGCGGGTGTCGATCACCGGTCGAATGATCACGGTGGTATCGGGTTCAGCACACCACCTCTTGACGGTCTCCACCAGTACTGGGGCTCGGGTGTTGCCCACCCGACCCAAGGGATGGGCTCCGGCAATCGATGGCTCGCTCAGGTGTAGGTACACCATCACCTGCCTGTGGGGAGATCGCGGGGCGGAGGCGCCTTGCTCAAGTGCTGCGGAAGGCTGTTCCGGAGGGGTCACGATGGTGACCGGCCGCGCCGCCTGCGGGTCGGTGTCGATTCCGATCAGCCCTCCCCCCACCAACGGCAGCCCAGAACACTGGAGATAGTTTCTGGCGATATCACCCAATGCCCGAGCCCGGCGCACCCCAAGCACCGAGGCGTCGCCAGCATCGGCCCTACGGTCGGCAGCGTGCCGCAGCGCGGCATCCAGGTCGAGAGCATCCACGAGATCGAGATGACCGCTCACCGGGGTGATACCACCCAGCGTGGTCCCACTCAGAGCGATCTCACAATGGCGCAGTTCCCGCTTGGCCGAGCCTTCCCGCAGAAAGCGCTCTTGGTCATACCGGGTGATCGCCTCGGTGACCACATTCTCGATCTGCGACCGCCGAATCACACCATCGACGGTGGCCAGATGCTGATCGACGAACTCCGCGGCTGGACCCGGGAGCGCATAGGTGGATCGGGCGATCTGCCGGGCTCGCCAACCAAGCATGTGACCGCTTCGTACCTTGTCCCATATCCGCGGCAGCCGGAAGGCCAACTCAAGCGATTCCGAAACCAGGCGACGGCCAGACTCGGTGGATATGCCCAAGGTGGCTGCCAACTCAGCGACGGCCCAGACCGCCACCTGCGGCACCTCGGGCTCGTTCAACGGCGACCGTTGTGGCCCGTGCTGCACCGTATTGCCAGCGACGATGAAGGTGGCTGCTTCTGCTCCACTGCTGGGCGGATGCGCCAGCACCCAGGCCACTACCGCGAGCAAACGCTCCACCTCAGCTGCCGCCACCGCAGCATCGGCAGCGCTCAACCGATCCAGGACCGGATCACCCTCAAGCCGACGCCTTCTTCCCATGAATCAAACATACGTTCGACCACTGACATTGGCGTGATCGCGCCGATTAGTCGGTGATAGCAGGACTGATCGCGACAGAATCGACATGGTCTACCAGCAGTTGCGATGTCGCA
>JBKEBC010000015.1:0-86037 GCA_047972965.1 Beutenbergiaceae bacterium
TGACATGCCCGTCGGCTGCCAGCGGCGCAGTGCCCACGAAAAAGAGGGCTTGCTCAGTGATCCAGCGAGCCAGTTTCTGGTCGATCGAGCTGAAGAGGGTGGCCATGGCTCAGCCTAGATCGATCCCAGCGGTCGCGAGAATGCCTGTGGGCCAGCCTGCTGGCATCACCGGTGAGCCACCGGCCGCCTCGATGCAGCAGCGTCGGATACTGCCGCAGGCATTCGGCTCTGTTTGCCCGGGCCGGTGCGCCGTGGTCACGAATTGGTTGAGGCGACCACTACGCTTTCCCGGTTGTCCCATCTGTGATTGGAACTATCAGTGACTTCGATTCGCCTGTCTATGGCAGTGGCCGCGACCGCTGCAGCTCTCCTGGTTGGATGTAGCTTGCCGGAGGGTGAGGCCGGTTCGGACTATGACTACGAGCCGATTGACTTCGGCGCGGTGGGGGATGTTACGCCCCCTGGAACCGAGCTCAGCTTCGGCGACATCGCCTGGGTTGATAAGACCTCGACCGTGATCGATGAAAACGGTGACGAAGTTGAGCTCAGTGGCATGATCGGAATAACTGTCCACGACGTGGTGGCCGGTGAACCGAGCTTCTTCGACCAGTACTCCAACAGCTCAGATTTTGAGGGCTACACCCCGTACTTCATCGTGATTCAGTACCAGTGGGACTATGAGATCCCAGAGAACACCAGCCCTCCGCTGCTGGCACTTTTCCCGATGAGCGCCGACGGCGAAGACCTGGAGTTCTTAACGGGCGCCGTATGGTCGGTCAGCGCCACTAGCGATGAGTGCGGTATCTCCCTGCCCGAGTACGACCCGGAAACCCAGGTGGGCATGAGGTGCGTCGTCGGGCTATCCACCGACAAGCCCGTAGAGATGCTGGCCTACAACGGTGAGTCCTACTCGGCCATGGTCGGGACCCCGGGCAATGAGTATCTGGAGGCCCCGGTGCTGTGGACGGCTGCTGCCTCCGAGTAGCCGCTCACCCCTGAGCAGTCCCTTGACCTGGGTGGTGAGCATCTCCAGGCGGGGCATCGAAACCCAGTCAGTCGTGGGCCACCGATAGTGCCTGCCACAGGTGAGGCATCCTCGTGCCCACCCGCCTGGGGCCGCCCGCTTTCGTCGAGTACGAAGGGTGACGCCAAAACCGTGGCTCGTGGGGTTCGGTTTTGGCGTACGCCTTCGAACTCGGGGTCAAGTAGCTGCTGGCACCCCGAGCAGTTCCTTGACCTGGGTGGTGAGCATCTCCAGGCGGGCACCGGCGCGGGCGCGCGCTGAGGCGAGATCATTCGCGCTGGAACCTTCCCGAACGTCGGCGATGACTTCCAGATAGCACTTCAGCTTCGGTTCTGTGCCTGAGGGGCGGGCGATCACTCGATCGCCCGCCTCCGTCATGACCAGCAGCGCATCGGTTGCAGGCAGATCCTCGCTGCCTTCGCTGAGGTCTCTGACCTGCGCAGCCGATCCGACCAGCTCGGCCGGTGGGTGCTGGCGCAGTCGCGTCATCATCGCGGAGATACGGGCCAGCTCATCCACTCTCACCGAAACCTGCCCGGTCAGGTATACGCCGTGCCGGTAGGCCAGGTCGTCCAGGGCATCATCGATGCTGCGACCCTCAGCCTTGAGTCGGGCCGCCAGGGCCGCGACCAGCAGCGCCGCAGTGATGCCGTCCTTATCCCGCACACCGGTCGGATCCGCGCAATAGCCCAAGGCTTCTTCATACCCAAAGATCAGTCCCGGCACCCGAGAAATCCACTTGAATCCGGTCAGCGTGGCCTGAAAGTCCAGGCCGTGGGCCTGGGCGATGGCTGCGAGCAGCCGAGATGAGACGATCGAGCAGGCCAGGGTGCCCGAGGTCGCAGTGGAGGCGATGTGTTCGCCCAAAAGGGCGCCTACCTCGTCGCCGGTTAGCTGCCGCCAGCCGCTCGCGTTGCCTGGGTCGGGTATCGCAATCGAGCAGCGGTCAGCATCGGGATCGTTGGCAACGATGAGGTCTGCGTTCGTCCGCCGGGCGGTGGCGAAGGCTAGGTCGAGCGCCCCAGCTTCCTCTGGGTTGGGGAACGAGACGGTGGGGAAATCTGGATCTGGCTGCGCCTGCTCTGTGACGACCTGCACCGAAAATCCGGCGTCGGTGAGTACCTGAGTTGCCAGCGAGCCCCCGACCCCGTGCAACGACGTCAGCACGATCGATAGATCCTGATGCCGGGGATGGGGTGCGACCAGTCTTGCGGTGCGGGCGCAGTATGCCTGCCTCACCTCCGGTCCCAATTCCAGGACCGTGCCGCTGCCGCTGCCGGTCTGGGCGGCGCGAGGAACCTCAGACAGGGCACCGATGGCAGCAATCGCTCGGGCGATCTCAGCGTCGCAGGGCGGCACGATCTGAGCACCTTGCCCAGCATCGGTGACCACCCGGCCCCCTAGATACACCTTGTAGCCGTTGTCCCGCGGCGGATTGTGGGAGGCGGTCACCATGACAGCCGCATCGGCCCGCAGGTGCCTGAGGGCGAAGGCTAGCAACGGGGTGGGCTGCACCTGCGGCAGCAACAGGGCCTTGCCGCCCGCGCCCGCGATCACATCTGCGGTGTCCCGGGCAAACTGTGCGCTGCCGTGCCTGGCGTCATAGCCGATAACCACGACCGGTGCGGTTCCCAGCGCATCCCACAGATAGTTCGATAACCCCGCGGCTGCTCGGATCACCACCGTTCGGTTCATGCGCATCGGACCGGCCCCCAGTTCCCCGCGTAGCCCAGCTGTGCCGAACTGGAGGGTGCCTGCGAATCGCTGCGCCAGGTCATCCCAAGCGCCTTGTTCGACCAGGTCGGTTAGCTCAGCTGCGGTGCTGGGGTCTGGGTCCTCGGCTATCCAGGCCTGCACCGCAGCGCGCAGGTCGGCGTGATCTGAGCTCGGGTTAGGCATCAGTGCAGGCTCCGGACGATCCGTGCCAGCAGCGCCCCGATCCGGGGCCCCGCAGCTGCACCGGCTTCCAGCACTTCCTCATGCGAGAGCGGAGCATCAGCGATCCCTGCTGCCAGATTCGTCACTAGGGAAATCCCGAGAATCTCCATCCCCACATGGCGGGCGGCGATCGCTTCCAGGGCGGTGGACATCCCGACCAGGTCACCACCGATGCGTTTGGCCATCTCAACTTCGGCGACGCTCTCGTAGTGCGGTCCACGAAACTGGACGTACACCCCCTCCTCCAGGCTGGGATCTACCTCGCGGGCAATCGCCCGCAACCGCGGCGAATAGAGATCGGTGAGGTCGACGAAGGTGGCACCCTCCAACGGTGAATCAGCGGTGAGGTTGATGTGATCGCTGATCAGAACCGGTGTACCAGCGCGCCAATGCGGCTGCAGGCCACCACAGCCATTGGTGAGCACGATCTGTCGTGCCCCAGCAGCAGCCGCGACCCGCACGCCGTGGGCCACAGCGCGCACCCCTTTGCGTTCGTAGAAGTGGGTGCGAGCCCCCAGGATCAGAGCATGGCGGGTGGTACCGGCGTCGTCGGTGTACCGGATGGAGCTCAATGTGCCCCGATGTCCGGGCACGGAGCTGGCCGAGAATCCGGGCACCTGGTCGGCTGGAACCGATGCCACCTCGGTACCCAGCTCCTGGGCTGCGCCACCCCACCCGGACCCCAGAACGAGTGCTACGTCATGGCTGCCCACCCCGCTGAGTTCTGCGTATCGTGCCGCAGCCTCGGTGGCGAAGGCCAGAGGATCCGTGCGCGGATCGTTCAGATCGCTGATCGCGTCGTTGCTCATAGCGTGAACATACCGGGCACAATGGGGCCTCGTGACTACAGCGGCAGCAACCACCGAACCCGTCGGGCCTTCCAGTACCAGAGAAGGTTCGCACGTCGTCATCGTCGGTGGAGGACCGGGCGGCTACGAGGCGGCGCTGGTTGGTCGGCAGCTGGGAGCGGATGTCACCATCGTTGAGAACCAGGGTTTGGGTGGCTCAGCGGTCCTCACCGATGTTGTGCCCTCCAAGACCTTGATCGCGACTGCGGAGTTCATGACCACCACCGAGCTGGCACCGGGCCTGGGCATCCGGCCCAACGGCCGGGCTGATCAGGATGTTCAGGTGGACTTTGGGGTGGTCGATGCTCGGGTACTGGATCTGGCGGCAGCGCAGTCGCGAGACATCCGTACCCGGTTGGAACGCGAAGGGGTGCGGGTGGTCGATGGTGTCGGCAGGCTCGAAGGTGCCGCCTTGGTGGTGGCAGCGACCAAGCACGGCGACCAGCGCCTACCCGCTGACGTGGTGCTGTTGGCGCCCGGAGCTCGTCCGCGACAGTTGCCGACGGCGATTCCCGACGGCGAGCGGATCCTGACCTGGACCCAGGTGTACGGGCTGACCGAGCTGCCGGAGCACCTGGTCGTGGTGGGTTCGGGAGTCACTGGGGCCGAGTTCGCTGGCGCCTACAACGCGCTGGGGGCGCGGGTCACCCTGGTCTCATCTCGTGACCGGGTGCTGCCTAATGAGGACGCCGATGCGGCGACCTTGATCGAAGAGGTCTTTACCCGCCGCGGAATGGAGGTGCTCTCCCGCTCCCGCGCCGAAGGGGTGCGCCGCGTCGGTGAGCGGGTGCAGGTACAGCTCTCCGACGGCCGGGTGGTCGAGGGGTCGCACTGCCTGCTGGCGGTGGGGTCGGTCCCCAACACCGAGGAGCTGGGGCTGGAAACCGCGGGCGTCAAACTCACCGATACCGGTCATATCGCGGTCGACCGGGTATCGCGCACGACGGCGCGCGGCGTCTATGCCGCCGGAGACTGCACCGGGGTGCTGGCGTTGGCGTCGGTGGCCGCGATGCAGGGCCGGATCGCTATGTGGCATTCACTGGGTGATGCGGTATCCCCGCTCGACCTGCGCCAGGTCAGCGCCAACATTTTCACCGCCCCGGAGATCGCGACCGTGGGCATCACCGAAGAGGACATCACCTCGAAGCGGGTGCGGGGAGCGATCACCAAGCTGCCGCTGGCTCGCAACGCCCGCGCCAAGATGCTCGGAATCTCCGAAGGATTCGTGAAGTTGTTCAGCCACCGGGCCAGTGGGCTGGTGCTGGGCGGGGTGGTGGTGGCTCCGCGAGCCAGTGAGCTGATCCACCCGATCACCCTGGCTATTGCCAACCGGTTGACCGTCGATCAGGTGGCCAATGCCTTCACCGTGTATCCGTCGCTGTCTGGTTCGATTGCCGAGGCAGCGCGGGTGTTGCACGATCAACGGGACTGAAAGGGATGGGTATGGCAACGCTGCCGGATTTGGTCACCACCGACGTCGTCACGTTGACCGAGGCCTTGTGCAATATCCCCAGTGTCAGCGGTGATGAAACCACGTTGGCTGATGCGGTGGCGCGGGCGCTGTCGGCCTATCCGCACCTGGAGGTGATGCGTGATGGCGATGCGATCGTGGCGCGTACCAGCCTAGGCCGGGCGCAGCGGGTGATCGTGGCCGGGCACCTGGACACGGTGCCAGTACGCGGGAACCTGCCCTGCCGCCGTCAGGTCACAGACGGGATCGAGGAGCTGTGGGGCCGCGGCGTGGTTGACATGAAAGGCGGGGTTGCGGTGGCGTTGCAGCTGGCGGCGCAGCTGAACCAGCCGGTCCGAGATGTCACCTGGGTGTTCTACGACCACGAGGAAGTCGATGCCGAGCTCAACGGACTCGGCCGGATCGCGCGGGCTCACCCAGATTGGCTAGCGGCCGACTTCGCGGTTCTGGGCGAGCCCAGCAACGGCCAGATTGAGGGCGGCTGCAACGGCACGCTGCGGGTGCAGGTGCGGCTGGTGGGACGGACCGCTCATTCTGCGCGAGCCTGGATGGGTGACAACGCCATCCATGCGGCCGGTGAGGTGCTTGGGCGGCTGGCCCAGTACCGACCGCAGACCATCGACGTTGACGGGCTGGCCTACCGGGAAGGGTTGAACGCCGTCGGAATCGAAGGGGGGATAGCTACCAACATGATTCCCCCAGACTGCACCATCACCATCAACTACCGGTACGCGCCGGATAAGAACGCCGAGCAGGCGCTCGCCCATGTGGCGCAGGTCTTGGATGGTTATCAGGTGACTGTGACCGATAGCGCTCCTGCTGCCCGGCCTGGCTTGACCGGTCCGTTGGCGCAAGAATTTGTCGCTGCCGTCGCCGCCGTGACCGGGGGTGCTCCGGCACCCAAGTATGGCTGGACCGACGTCGCCCGGTTCAGTGAACTCGGTGTCCCCGCCGTCAACTTCGGCCCGGGTGACCCCAGCCTTGCTCACGCAGACGACGAACGAGTCGTCACCACGCAGGTGCGCCAGACGGCGCAGGCACTGCGGGCATGGTTGGCTGGTTCCAACGGCGAAAACGAAGGATGAGGATGACCACCACCAGTGGAAACCGCGAGCACCGCAAAGGGCCGGTGCAGCTACGCGGCAAGCAAATCCCGCAGACCACCACCGATGAACGGCTGCTGAGTCAGACCGACGGGGCCGACTGGGTGCACAGCGACCCGTGGCGGGTGCTGCGGATCCAGTCTGAGTTCGTGGAAGGGTTCGGTGCGCTGGCTGAGCTTGGACCGGCGATCAGCGTCTTCGGATCGGCCCGGCTGCGTCCCGGTGACGCCGAGTACGAACTCGGAGAGCAGGTAGCAGCGGGCCTGGTCAAGGAAGGCTTTGCGGTCATCACCGGTGGTGGCCCGGGCATCATGGAAGCGGCCAACAAGGGTGCGCAGCAGGCAGGTGGCACCTCGGTGGGGCTCGGCATCGAATTGCCGTTCGAGCAGGGCATGAACCAGTACGTCGAGCTCGGGGTGAATTTCCGCTACTTCTTCGCCCGTAAGACCATGTTCGTCAAGTACGCACAAGGTTTCGTGGTGTTGCCCGGCGGTTTCGGCACCTTGGACGAGCTATTCGAGGCGTTGACGCTGGTGCAAACCCACAAGGTGAGCCGGTTCCCGGTGGTGCTGGTGGGCACGGACTATTGGAGTGGACTCCTGGACTGGTTGCGCGATTCAATCCTGGCCCGGGGGGCGATTTCTGCGCATGACCTGGACCTGATTCAACTCACCGATGACCCCGTGGAAGCGGTGCGGATGGTCAGTGCGGGTGTGCAGGATCTCGACCGGGCATGACCTGGTACACCTGGGTGAGCCCGATGACCGGGCTCTTCCTTGCGCTGGCGGTGCTCGTGATGGTGTGTGGCTGGCTGGTCGCCAGCGGGCGTCTATCTACCTGGTTTGATGCGCAGACCCCGGGGCCTGGCGCTTCCGGAACGCAGGAGGCGATACCCCCGGTGGCGGGTGAGCACCCCAGAACTGGCATAGAATGGACCCAGTCTGCTGCTGGGCGCTGGCCACCGACCGGGGTCGAGCACGGCCCAGCAGTACCACCCACCAAGACAGGGGAGAGTTCCCATGGCAGCCATGAAGCCCAGGACCGGTGACGGACCACTCGAGGTCACCAAGGAAGGCCGGGGCATCATTATGCGCGTGCCACTGGAGGGTGGCGGTCGCCTCGTTGTTGAACTCAATGCCACGGAGGCTTCCGACTTGAGTGACGCGCTGACGTCGGCTATCAGCTGATGAACGCGGACTTCGGTCCGCAGCTGACCTGCGATAGCGGGACACTACGCCAGCAGCTACTTGCGGATGCAGACGCGTTCGCCGTCCTGGTTGGCTCGGACCGGGTTGCGGTTGCCGAGCATGTGTCGACCATGCTCGGGGTTGACATCATGGCTGCGGTCGGGGCCGAGAAGGTCACCGGCACCGCTGGAGAGTTGACCCCGCTGACACTGCCGCGCGGCCCGCAGGTTCTGCTGGCCGGGGTGGGGGAGGCAGACTCCACGGGGCTGCGACGGGCGGGTGCGGCCATCGCTCGGGCTGCGCAAGGTCGCCAGCACTTGGTTCTGGACCTAGCCGGATACGGCGATGCCGGACCATTGGTCGAGGGCCTGATCCTGGCCAGCTACCGGCCGCCGCGGATCGGTATTGAGCAGGGTCCGCCCGCGCCGGTGGCGGCGGTCACGTTGGTGGGGGTAGCCGCTGCTGATATTTGGGCTGCTCAGGTCGCGGCGCGCGCCACCTGTGTGTCTCGGTCGCTGGCCGCCACGCCGTCGAATCAGAAGACCCCCGCGTGGATGGCGGACCAAGCGGTGGCGCTCGCGCGGGCCAGCAGCGCCCGCCGCAAACTTACGGTGACCACCTACGATCAGCGCTGGATCGATCGGACGGGCCTACGAGCACTATCCGCGGTCGGTGCTGGTTCGGCCAGCTCGCCGCGCCTGGTGGTGGTGGACTACCACCCGGCCGGCACCAGTGAGCAGCCGGTGTTGCTGGTCGGTAAGGGCATCACCTTCGATACCGGCGGGATCAGCATCAAGCCTCGTGATGCCATGATCACGATGAAGACGGACATGTCCGGTGCGGCCATCGTGTTGGCAGCGACGTTGGCAGCCGCAGAACTGGCAGTGCCGCAGCGAGTGGTGGCGCTGTTGCCGTTGGCGGAGAACGCGGTCAGCGGCAGCGCCTACCGGCCCGGTGACGTGATCACTTGCTACGACGGCACCACGGTCGAGATCGGAAATACCGATGCCGAAGGCCGGATGGTGCTGGCGGATGCCATGGCCTGGGGCATCGAAGCGTTTGATCCGTCGGTGGTGGTCGATGTTGCGACCCTCACCGGTGCGGCAAGCGTGGGTCTGGGGCGCCAGCACGGGGCGTTGTATGCCACGAGCGCGCAGCTGACGCAGGAGTTGGTGGCGGCTGGGCAGGTGGCCGGTGAACCGTTGTGGCCGATGCCGTTGGTGCCCGAGTATCGCCGGGCGCTGCGTTCGACGGTGGCCGACCTCAGTCATATCGCCACCGAGAACGTGGGTGGCGGGTCGATTACCGCTGCCCTGTTCCTGCAGCATTTCGCTAAGGATGTGCCATGGGCGCATCTGGATATCGCTGGCCCTGGGCGAGCCAGCAAGGACCTGCATGAGATCACCGCTGGCCCCACCGGGTTCTCAGCTCGCGCGTTGGTGCAGTGGCTGTCCCAGGCTGACGCGGGAACCGGCTAGCAACCAGAGCACTACCGTTTGACTGCGACCAGCAGCCCGCCGCCGACCGGCAGGAGCGCCGGTATCAGCCGCTCATCCTCGCGAACCTGCTTGCCCAGCTCGCGCATCGCGACGGTGTCTTCATCGCGGCGGGCCGGGTCGGCCACCCGGTCATGCCACAACGCCTGGTTGACGGCGACAGCCCCTCCCGGTCGCAGCATCCGAATGGCCTGGTCGGCATAGTCGGCTGCCTCGGCCGGATCGGCGTCGACGAAGACAAGGTCGTAGGCGCCGTCGGCGAGCCGTGGTAGCACATCGAAGGCTCGTCCGGAGATGGTCCGGGTGCGGGTGGAGCTGATGCCGGCGGCGCGGAAGGCCTCTTTGGCCGCGCGTTGATGCTCGACCTCCACATCGATCGTGGTGAGCACCCCGTCGGGAGCCATGCCTTCCAGTAGCCAGAGTCCGGAGACGCCGGTGCCGGTGCCGATTTCAGCGACGTGACGGGCCGCCAACGTGGCTGCCAGGAGCCGTAGGGCGATGCCGGTTCCGGCCGAGACAGCAGTGATGCCTAGCTGTTCAGCTCGGTCATGGGCATCGCGCACCGGTTCGGACTCGGTGCTGAACTCCTCGGTATAGGCCCAGCTTTGGACCTTGTCGCTAGCGATGACGGGCCTCCTGCTGATGCTGACGTGCGGTGATATTGAGCCTAGGCCATGGGCAGCGGGCACCGATAGGGCGACGCGCGCGGGCGGAACAGAATGCCCCCTCCGGACGTTCTATCTCTCAGGTAGTACTCAGCTTGCCCATCTAGCCTGCTAGGACGATGACTTCACCAGAACACGCCGACCCGTCTGCCGAGCAAGAGGTGCCCACCTGGGAGCAGGTGGTCACCGAGCATAGTGACCGGGTGTACCGCCTGGCGTACCGACTCACGGGTAACCGGGCCGATGCGGAGGACCTGACGCAGGAGACTTTCGTGCGGGTGTTCCGATCGCTGCATACCTACAAGCCGGGCACCTTCGCCGGCTGGTTGCACCGGATCACCACCAATCTTTTCCTCGATGGTGCCCGGCGCCGGAGCCGGTTGCGATTCGACGCGCTGGGTGAATCCGCTGAGCGCGTGCCAGCTGCAGAACGGCAGTCTCCCGAGCGCGGCTTTGAGCACGACAACCTCGATCTGGACATCCAGCAGGCGCTCAACGCCCTCAAACCGCAGTTCCGCGCACCGGTGGTGTTGTGCGATATCGAGGGCCTCAGCTACGACGAGATTGCTCAGGCGCTTGGAATCTCCACCGGCACGGTGCGCTCACGTATCCACCGGGCACGTACCCAGCTGCGCAACATGCTCTCGCATCGTGCGCCGGGGGCGGACTCGAGTCTGAGACCCGCAATCACGCCCGCATGAGGTCGCGATGAACCATATCGGTGGGTTGATCACGCCCTATATCGACGGAGAATTGGGCATTGCCCAGCAGCGTGAGATCAGGGAGCATCTGAGCTGCTGCCCCGGCTGCCGACAGCAGGTCTGGCGGCAACGGCAGTTGCGTAACCGGACCAGAGCGGCTGCGGCGGTGGGTGCGGCGCGACCGGAACTGACCGCACGGCTGCTGACCGTACCCCAGGGCCTGCCTCAGGCGCCGGCACCCTCGCTCTCGTGGCGACCGCCCGTGCTGGTGGGGGGAGGCAGCGTGGCTTTGGTCGGGATCTTCGTGTTCACCTTGTTCATGTTGGGCGCACCTGCTCCGCCGGTTTCCCCGGCGGCGTTGGTGGCTGGGGTGGATGCCGCGCCGTCGGAATCATTTGTTGTCAATGTGGCGGCCGCAACCGGAATCGGCAGCGAGGAGCTCAGCGGCGATGGTGGTGGTTGGAGCGTGCCGGCAGGGCTGGTGGTGACCAGCAGCATGCGGGTTGCCGACGCCGACGCACCCACCTGGGATCTGACTTTGCGTGGTGAAGCCGGCTCGGTTCGGTTGCTCCAGCGATTTGGCCACCTTGATGCTGCTGCGGCGTCGCCGCCGCAGCAGGTGGCTGGGCATGTCGCCTATCGCTTGCACGACTGGTGGGTGCTGGAGTCCGGAAGTAGTGTGATCGCGATCTGCGGTACCCCGCAGGCAGTTGCCGCAGTGGTGGCGATGCTGCCGCCGCCCGATGAGTCGGCGACGCCGTTGGACCGGCTGCGGAACGGATGGTCGGCGTTGGTGTCTTAGGCTGGCGCCATGAATTTCGACGAGGTGGTGGTGATCATCGTCATCGCGCTCGTCGTCATCGGACCGCATCGCCTCCCGCAGTACGCCGAACAACTGGGCAAACTCGTGCGCAATGTGCGCTCGATGGCTACCGGAGCTACCCAGAACATTCGGGAAGAACTGGGAGACGATATCGCCGACTTGGACCTGACCAAGTTTGACCCACGGCAGTATGACCCGCGTCGCATCGTGCGGGAGGCCCTGCTGGAAGACATCGTTCCGGCTACCAAACCGGCACCCAAGGCCGGCGCGAAGGCAGCGGCTGCGGCCACCTCAACCTCCCCAGTCGTGAAGAAACCGGCCACAGCCGCAACGGTGGCCGCAGTCGGCGCAGGGGCCATCTCCCGCGGGCCCGGCGCGGGGGCCACGGGGCCGGATAGCCCGGCCCCCTTTGACGACGAGGCCACCTAGCGCGGGTGGCCTCTGGTGCCGGGACCTCGTCTACCCCTACTATCTGCGTATGCACGTAGATACGCAAGATCTGGTATTCGAGGTTGACTCGCCGTATGTGGACCTGGCCGTTGAGGTATTTACCCTGCTCGCCGATACCACCCGAGTGCGGATCATCCTGGCCCTGCAACAGCAGGAGATGTCGGTCAACCATCTGGCGCAGACGGTGGGCAAGGGTCCCACCGCGGTCTCACAGCACCTGGCCAAGCTGAGGTGGGGGCGAATCGTCAAGGCTCGGCCCGATGGCAACCGGGCCATCTATTCGCTGGTGGATGAGCATGCCCGCCAGCTGGTGATCCAGGCAGTGCTGCAAGCCCAGCATGCGGTCGAAGACCTGCCCTCCCACCACGCCCAGCCACCTGCGTCACCGCCGGCGCCGTGACCGGGGCTGAGCCGAGGGGCAGCCAGCACGCCCGCCACGACGACGGTGCATCCGGCCATGACCATGAGCACGAGCATGGGCACGGCCATGACCACGAGCACGGCCATGACCACGAGCACGAGCATGGGCACAGCCATGACCACGAGCACGGTGAGCACGGCCATGACCACGGGCACAGCCATGACCACGATCATCCCCAGGGCATCCGCGGATGGCTGCATGAGATATTCGTGCCGCATTCCCATGACGCCGCCGATTCCATCGATGATGCGCTGCAGGCTAGCGGTGAGGGAATCCGCGCCGTCAAGATCAGTCTGGTGGGGCTGGGGTTCACGGCGGTGGCACAACTGGTGGTGGTGCTGATCAGCGGCTCGGTGGCCTTGATGGCCGACACCATCCACAACTTCTCTGATGCCCTGACAGCGGTCCCGTTGTGGATCGCTTTCGCCTTGAGTCGTCGCCCGCGTACCGACCGGTACACCTATGGGTTTGGGCGCGCTGAAGACCTAGCGGGCCTGTTCATCGTTGCCATGATCGCGCTGTCAGCGATCATCGCTGGGGTCGAGTCAGTACGGCGGCTGAGCGATCCGCAGCCGCTGAACAATCTGGGTTGGGTACTGGCCGCTGGGCTTGTGGGGTTCGTCGGCAACGAAGCGGTAGCGATGTATCGCATTCGCGCTGGCCGGCGCATCGGATCCGCAGCGCTGGTGGCTGACGGGATTCATGCCCGAACGGATGGATTCACCTCGCTTGCGGTGGTGCTCGGTGTTGTCGGGGTGTGGCTAGGTTTCCCGCTGGCTGATCCGATCGTTGGGCTGCTCATCACGGCTGCGATCCTGCTGCTGCTGTGGGGTACTGCGCGCGATGTCGGACGCAGGCTGCTCGATGGGGTCGACCCGGAACTCACGAGCACGGCTCGGCAGGTGTTGCAACACCTTGAGGGTGTGCATCAGGTCGCCGATGTGCGATTGCGCTGGAGTGGTCACCGGCTCTATGTCAATGCCTGGATCACGGTGGCGCCGCAGGCCGGGCTAGGGCAGACGGAGGAACTTGATGCTGCCGCCGAACAAGCCCTGGGGCAGGTGCTGCCCTCGCTCGGCGCAGTGCAGGTTAGTTACCGGCGGCCATCTGGTGCCTTGAACTAGCTGGTGGGGCAGGGGGCAGCGTGAGCTGATGACTGCCGACATGGTCTATCTCGTGCCCAGGAACGGCATGGGTATCGATCTAGCCGGTTGGGGAAATCGCGAGTTTGCGTCCTGCCAGGCCGCGCTCGCGGTGACTGAGGGTCCGAGCGATCTCGGAGAGCGTCGATCCGGCGGTGGTCTGTTCGGCTAGGACCACCGGAACACCGCTATCGGCGCCCTCCCGGAGCGCGACCTCGATCGGCACCTGGCCGAGCAGGGGGACCTGGGTGCCGAGAAGCTGACTGAGCCGGTCGGCCACGCGCTGGCCGCCACCGGAGCCGAACAGCTCCAGGCGGGAGCCATCGGGCTGCTCGAGCCAGGACATGTTCTCGATCACCCCGACGACCTGCTGGTTGGTTTGCTGGGCCATCGAACCAGCCCGCTCAGCCACTTCGGCAGCGGCTACCTGTGGGGTGGTGACCACCAGCAATTCGGCGCCGGGAAGTAGTTGCGCCACCGAGATCGCCACGTCGCCGGTGCCGGGCGGCAGATCCAGCAGCAGCACATCCAGGTCGCCCCAGAACACGTCTGCGAGGAACTGCTGCAGTGCGCGGTGCAGCATCGGCCCACGCCAGATCACCGGCCTACCCGGCTCGGCGAACATCCCGATCGAGATGACCTTGATCCCGCCGGCCACCGGCGGCAAGATCATGTCGTCAACCTTGGTTGGCTGGTGCTCGACACCGAGCATCCGAGGCAACGAAAACCCGTAGATATCGGCGTCCAGGACACCGACGTTGAGTCCATCGGCAGCCATCGCGGCCGCGAGGTTCGCCGTCACCGATGACTTGCCGACGCCGCCCTTACCGGAGGTGACGGCGATGACCCGCGTGAGGTTGCCAGGCTGGGAGAACGCAATGACTGGCTCAGCGATACCGCCGCGCAGCTTGGTCCGCAGTGCGGTGCGCTCGTCGTCGGTCATCACGGTCATCTCGACGGTGACCCGCTCCACGCCCGCAACCTGACTAACGGCCTCGGTGACGTCGCGGGTGATCGTCTCTCGCAGCGGGCAACCAGCTGTCGTCAGCGCGATCACTACCGCTACCACCGACCCGTCTGGCCCCTCGGAGACAGTGATGTCGCGGACCATGTCCAATTCCGTTATCGGCCTGCGAATCTCAGGGTCGAGTACGCCGTCGAGGGCCGTGCGAACCGCGTCAATCATGTGCCCGAGTCTACGTTCTAGTCACGCGATGCACGTCCTGGCGTTCTCAGGTCGCGATGATGACCTGCAATCCCTGGTCATGCAGCTCCTGCTGCTGCTGCGGTGCAATTGCGTCATCTATCACCACGCCGGTGAATAGGGAGAAATCACCGACGGTAGCGAACGCGCGCTCACCCAGCTTCGAGGAATCGGCAACCACCCATGCCTGGTCGGCGCGGCTAGCCATCAACGCCGCCACTTTGGCTTCGCGTTCGTCTTCGATCATGGGTCCGCTGACGGCGTCCAAGCCATTGATCCCGAGAAATACCCGGTCCAGCGTGATCCGCTCCAGCATCAGGTCGCTGTAGGGGCCTACCAATTCATAGGATCGTGGTCGTACCACACCACCGGTGACGACCACGCGGATATGCGGTCGGATCGTCAGCTGCGCGGCGATGTTGATCGCCGAGGTGACCACGGTGATGCCTTCGCCATCGGGGGCCTCCAGGTCGCTGCGCTGCCCAAGCTCGAGCGCGATCGCTCGCGCGGTGGTTCCACCGGTGAGCCCGATCCGCATGCCCGGCTCGATCAGCGACTGCACCGTGCGGGCGATAGCTGCCTTGGCGTCGGGATTGGTTGCCCGGTTGAATCGGGTGGGCAGGTCGTAGGCCAGCGCTTGGGTGCTGGCACCACCTCGGGTGCGGTTGAGCAACTGGCGGGCGGCAAGGACGTCGAGGTCACGCCGGGCAGTAGCCGGTGAGATACCGAAACGATCGACGAGATCGTGGACGTTGATCGCGCCACTTTCTCCGAGCACGTCGAGGATCGCTACCAGTCGCTCCTCACGCTTCATGGATCCACCCCTCCATCGGTCACGGTACTGGTTCTGGTAGCGCTGGGGCGCTAGCCGAGTGCTTCGATCGTGATGTCAGCCAGCAGGGCTTGCGGTTCCTGGATCTCGCCTGCGAGCGGATGCAGCACAGCCGCAGCCGACCAGGCGGTTGCTGTGCGCAGGGTCTGGGCCGGGTCTAGGCAGGGCTGGGCCAGCATGCTGGCTAGTGCCGCAACGGCGGCGTCTCCCGCGCCGGTGGTATTGCCGCAGAGCGCGTGCGAAAGCCGGGCGTGCAGGACCGGACCCTGTGCCGGAACTCGCATGAGACCGTCGGCTCCCAAAGACACATATACGGTGCTGGCGTCGCCGCGTGCTGCCAGGTCTCGTGCCGCGCGGACCGGATCGTCGTCGCCGGTCGCTGCCCGTAGTTCCTGCTGGTTGGGTTTGAGGATGTCCGCCCCGGCCTGGGCCGCGGCGATCAACTGTGGGCCGCTGGCATCGATGATGGTGCGTGCCCCGGCAGCCCGGGCGCTGACGATCAGCTCCGTGAGCACCTGCGGCGATGAGCCGGGGGGCCAGGAGCCGCTGCACACCAGCACGACCGGCCCGTCACCGCTATGGGCGGCCACGACCTCCAAGGTGAGGCGGGTCAGCTCCTGCCAGGTCTGGGTGGGCAGCGCCGTTCCCTGCTCGTTGATATTGGTGGTCTCGGAGGGGGTGACGAGCGCGGTGGTGCTACGGGTCAGACCCGTGGTGGTGATGCAGCTAAACGGGATGCCGCTGCGCTGCAGATCTTCCAGCAGTCGCTGACCAGGATCGCCACCCACCGGGATCACGGCATGCACCGGGTAGCTCTGCGAATGCAGCACCCGGGCGACGTTGAGGCCCTTTCCTCCAGCCCGCACCTGGGCTGCCGGTGCCCGGTGGGAGGCCCCTGGCTTGAGCGAGTCGAGGTGGTAGGTGAGGTCCAGTGCTGGATTGGGGGTGAGGGTGATGATCACCGTTGCACCTCGCGGCCAAGCATGGCCGCACCTACCAGACCGGCATAGACCCCGATGCTCGCCTGCCGGATTTCGGGCACGCGATGCGGCGGGACCGTCTCCGCGATGGCCCGATTCAAGGGGGCTAGCAGGTCTGAACCTGCCAACGAAAGTCCGCCCCCGATCACCACCACCCGAGGAGAGAGGGTGGCTGCGAGTTGGCGGATTCCGATGGCCAGTGCGGCGATCGCCTCGTCCCACACCTGAGCTGCGACCAGGTCACCATTGTTGCGTCGGCGCAGCACCTCCCGGGATCCGGTCACCGTGGTGCCGGAGCGCTCGCTGTAGCGCCGCGCGATTGCCGCGCTGCTTGCCAGCGCCTCTAAGCAGCCCCGCGCCCCGCATTGACAGGCCGGGCCAGCCGAGTCGACGATCGAATGGCCGATCTCGCCGGCCCATCCGCCGCTGAGTACCGGCATGGTGTTGGAGTAGAGCGCGGCGGCTACACCGGTGCCCACCACGAGCACGGCGACGTCCGCGACGCCCCGCGCCGCCCCGAAGGTGACTTCAGCCCAGCCAGCAGTCGCCACATCGTGGCCGAATCCGACCGGGATGCCCGTTGCCTGCGCCACCCGGCGCCGGAACGGTACATCGTGCCAGTTCAGGTTTTCGGAGAAGACAGCCACGCCCCGGCCGGCATCGACGATGCCCGGCACGATTAGCCCGATGGACGCGAGATCGCCCTGGGTAGCACGGGTGTGGTCGGCATGCTGACCGGCAATGCTCATGATGGTCTCAGCGGCGTCCGGCCCGCGCGGTGTGGGTTGATGCTGAATGTCCATCAGCTGACCGTTGGCGCACAGCACCGCGGTCTTGATGTCGGTCCCTCCGACATCTACCACGGCAACGGTGCCGCCCGGGCCGAGATCGATCACAAGATGACCGACCGGGTCAGAGCGCGCGGGTTGTCTGGATCCAGGTTGGCCTGCCGTGCCCGTTGCAGGGCCACCCGCTGGGCTAGCACCAGTTCGGCGAGCGGGTCCAGGTCGGTGTGGGCCAGATAGTGGGCCCCGGTGCTGGTCACCTGTGTGGGGATGCCCTCAGGTGCGGCCCCGATCATCCAGGTTGCTCTCCCGGGCGCGGCAATCGATATCGGTCCATGCCGGTACTCCATCGCTGGATAGGACTCGGTCCACGATTGGGAGGCCTCCCGGTTCTTCAGGGCTGCCTCATGTGCCAGACCGGTGGTCCAGCCCTGGCCCAGGAATGTCAGCTGCTCTGCCTGCACCGCCGTCGGGTCCAATGGCATGGACAAAGCGGTGCGGGCGTCGGCTATCGAACCGCTGACGTCGATTCCGAGGCTGGCCCGCAGCAGTGTCAGGGCGGTGGTGGCGAAGCGGGTTTGCACGACGGAGCGCTCGTCGGCGAAGTCCAGCGCGATGACCTGGTTGGCGTGCTGGGCCAACGGGGTATTCGGATCGGCGACGATGGCGATGATGGTGCATCGTCCCGCCAAGGCCTGGGCTGCTTCGATGGCCTCGGTGGTGGTACCGGAGCGGGAGATGATGACGGCGGCCTCGTACTGCCGATCCAACGGTGCGGCAGAGGCGGGAAAGGCGTCGGTCAGCCCATGGGGTTCGCGCAAGGCGGCGTAGCTCTGGGCCATGAACCATGAGGTGCCGCAGCCGAGCGCAAGGACCCGCTGTCCCGGGTCAGGCAGCGGGGCGTTGAGCGCGGCAGCGCGGGTCCAGTCGTCGGGCTGGGTTTGAATTTCGGCCTCCATACGCAGGCCTAACTGGGAATTGGTCACGAGGATATGATTGCCTATGCTCGTTATAACTGTCTATTGCGCATGAAAGTGCACCTATGTCGCACCTGGGTGGGCTATCAGCTGTCCGGTGGGGTTTCAGCGGCCTCGGAGGCCGACTGTTCTTCGTCCTTGAGATCTTCTAGCAGATTCCGCATCTCGCTGCGAACGAAGTCGCGGGTCGCCACCTCATTCAGAGCGATGCGCAATGCTGCCATCTCCCGTGCCAGGTACTCGGTGTCGGCCAGATTGCGGGCGGCCTCGACTCGGTCCTGCTCCGCGGCCACGCGGTCGCGGTCGGCCTGCCGATCCTGCGCCAGCAGGATCAATGGTGCTGAATAGGAGGCTTGCAGCGACAAGATCAGGGTGAGCAAGGTGAAATTCTGAGCGCGGGGGTCGAACTGATATTGCGGTGGTGCCAAGGTGTTGTAGCCGAGCCACACCACACACACGATGGTCATGTAGAGCAGGAACTGTGGTGTGCCGATGAACTTGGCAATACCCTCGGCCACCCGTCCAAAGGAATCGGGATGACGCCGGGCACGGGGCAGTTTGCGGCGTCTGCTCGACAGCGGGGTCTCGAGTGGATCAGTCACGCCCAGCCCCCATCTTCGCGTCGGTGATTTCGGCGTCGGCCTCACGCCAATCATCGGGCAGGAGATGGTCCAGGACATCGTCGACGGTCACGGCTCCGAGCAGCCGGTGCTCGGCGTCGACCACCGGCAGCACCGTGAGGTTGTAGGTGGCGAGAAGGCGGGTGACCGTTCCGATGGGATCATCGGGCTGCACCGTCGGGATGTGCTTGTCGATCATGGTGCCGATCGACTCGTGCGGCGGTTGGCGCAGCAACCGTTGCAAATGCACACCGCCAAGCATCTTCCCGGTGGGGGTCTCCAACGGAGAGCGCACCACGAACACCATGGAGCTGAGCGCGGGGGTGACGTCCTGACGGCGGGCGAACGCCAGTGCCATCGCTGCGCTGGCCTCGGGGGAGAGGATCAGCGGCTCGGTGGTCATCATGCCGCCGGCGGTGTGATCGTCATAGGCGAGGAGCCGACGCACATCTTCGGCTTCCTCCGGCTCCATCAACTCCAGGAGCTCGGTGGCCTGCTGGGCGGGCAGTTCCGAGAGCAGGTCGGCAGCATCATCGGGTTGCATGGCGTCGAGCACGTGCGCGGCCCGGTCGGTACCCAGGCCCGAAACGATGGTGACCCGGTCCTCCTCACCAAGTTCTTCCAACACGTCCGCCAGCCGCTCATCTGGCAGCTCGGCGGCCACTTCGATACGCCGGCCGTCGGGTAGGTCGTGGAGTAGGTCGGCGACATCGGCAGGTTTGAGATCCTCCAAGGTCGCCAGAAATGAGGATGCGCTCTGCGTGGTGTTGCGCGCCGCGAGTCCGGCGGCTTCTGAAACTGAGATGAGCATGGACTCGCCCCGCCGGAAGAAGCCATTGGCGGCGGTGCGACGGACAAAAAGTTTGGTGACCCACCAGTCTCGGCTGCGTTGTTGCTCCAACGCGACATCCTCGATTCGGACGTCGCCGGAGCCATCGCTGAGGGTGATCATGCGGTCCAGCAACTCGCCCAGCACCAGGGTTTCGTTGGCGTGTTGAGCGAACCTGCGGACGTTGACCATGCCGGTGGTAAACACTGCGCCGGATTCGATCGAGGTGATCCGGGTCATGGGCACGAACACTCGTCGCTTGCCCGGAACCTCGACCACGATGCCCACGGCTCGTGGCGGCCGCGCGGGCGGCAACACCAGCACCACATCGTGCACCTTGCCCACGCGGTCGCCCAGCGGTTCGAACACAGCGGTGCCAGCCAGCCTGCCGACGAATACCCGCCCGCTTGCCCGGCTGCTGCTGGTGCTTGCTGCGCTCACGGGCGCAAGCCTATGCCAGGGGTGTTCATACCGCTCCCAGGCACCTCCCAGTATTTCGGGGGACAATGGTGCCATGCCTTTCATGCGCAGACCCGAAGACCCTCGCCTTGGTCACGGGCCCACCGGCGAGGAAATCGCCAGCTATGACCGCTACCTGCAGGCCCAGCGTGCGGTGGACTACCTGTCCGACTCCCAGTTCCCGGTGCAGCAGGTCACGATCGTGGGCACTGACTTGAAGATGGTCGAGCGCATCACCGGGCGGCGGACCTACATCCACGCGGGGGTGCAAGGTGCGGCGTCGGGGCTCTGGCTCGGACTATTCCTGGGGTTGATGTTCCTGTTCTTCACCTCCGATGCCCGGGGCAGCGTGTTGCTAGCGGCGCTGCTCATCGGCGCCGGATTCGGCATGTTGTGGGGCGTGGTCAGGCATGCTCTCACCGGTGGCCGACGAGATTTCAGCTCCACCTCGGCGGTGCAAGCAGGCAGCTTCGCGCTGCTGTGCCTGCCCGAGTCGGCGGCGCAGGCCAGGTCGCTGCTGGCCACGTTGCCTGCCGAGCAGCCCGACAGCGCCTCGAACTAGGGGTCGGTGTCCTGGCGCTGGGCTACCAGGAACCCGCCCAGCTCATGCACGGTGACAAATGGCACACCAAAGCGGTCCCTCGCCCACTGGGCGGCATCGTCCGGAGGCTCGGCATAGACCCCGGAGTTCTGATCCAGCACCACGAAATCTGGGACCGGGTTGTCGTTGCCCAGCCAGTACACCTGGGTTCGTGGTGCCAGATAGGCCATCAGGGTGATGTCGGTGACGACCAAAGCATCGTCGGGAATGACCGCCAAGGCGGCTGCTGCCGCTGCAGGCCGGTCATCGGTGCTCCAGAACTGCGAGCTGGCCAGCCGCCCCAGCGGAAACTGGGTGGTCAGCGCCAGCGCAATAATCGCCACGCACGCGCCTGCCATGGGCGCCAGCCGCTTCCACTGAGGCGAACGAATCAGGGTCTCGATCAACGCGGCGAACATGATCGGCATCAACACCGCCGAATAATGCCAGTGGGTGTCCCAATGGAACGGCACGTCCGAGGTGATCCGCCAGGCCAGGGTCGGGGCGGCGATCAGCGCCAATGGTGAGCCAAAGGCCAGGAATGCGGTGATACCAAACACCAGGATCAGCAGCGCCAGCTTCTGCGGGCCGCCTTCGACCAGGCGATTGATGGCAGCTCCTGGATCGTTAACCAGCAGCGAACCGAGGGAGTCATCGGCGTAGTCCCAGACGCCGTCCGGATTCAGCGCTGGCAACACCAGCTGAGTGATCAGGACGAATGCGGCGATCCCGATTCCGGCGAGTGCCACACCGATCCGGCGGCTGCCGCGCCAGGCGATGACTAGCCCGATCATGGCGACCGTGAGTCCCAGATCCTCCTTGACAGCCAGCAGCGGCAGGGCCCAGAGCGCGGCAACCCGGTCGGCTCTGCGGATCAATGCGGCCATCGATGCTGCCAACAGCGGCAATGCCAGCGCGATCTCATGGAACTGCGAAGCAACGGCGCTTTGCAGGCCCCAGGAGATCCCGTAGGCAAGACCGATTCCGGCCCCGCCGGCCGGACCCAGGTGCCGCACGGCGCACGCCGTCACAATCACCACCGATAGGCCCACCAGCACCGCTTGCACGATCAGCAGGGTCAGCCCGGAGGGAAATAGTGCATAGACCGGAGCCAACACCACCAGCAGTGGGTGAAAGTGATCCCCCAGGATCATGAAGTCCTCACCCTTGATCTGGGCCACGGGCGCGCGCAGTTCGCTGTAGCTGCGCATCACCTGGGTGAAAATGCCTAGATCCCAGCTGGGCACCTCAAACCGTTGCCACTGCCGGATCGAGAACAGGCTGTAGCACGTGGTGATCAGGGTGCCGATGGCCAGACTGAGCGGTACCGGCCGCAGCAGCCTGCTCACGCGGTCAGCGATGCCATCCACGCTTCGATGCCCTGAGCTGACCTCGGTAGGGCGGCGGATAGGTTCTCCACCCCATCGGCGGTGACCAGGACGTCGTCTTCAATCCTGACTCCGATGCCGCGAAACTCTTCGGGAACGGCCAGGTCATCGGCCTTGAAATACAAACCCGGTTCGATCGTGAAGATCATGCCCGGTTGCAGGTGCGCCTCCAGGTACATGCTGGCCCGCGCCGCAGCGCAGTCATGCACATCAAGGCCCAGGTGGTGGCTGGTGCCGTGCGGCATCCACCGCCGATGGTGTTGCCCGCCATCGCGCAGTGCCACGGCGGCAGGCACTGGGAGCAGCCCCCAGGCGTGGAGTCGGTCAGCGAGTACCTCCATGGCAGCCTCATGCAGGGCTCGGAACCTGACCCCCGGCTTGGCGATGGCGAAAGCGGCGTCGGCGGCGTCCAGGACGGCGTGGTAGACCATCCGCTGGACGTCAGTGAAGGTGCCGTTGACCGGGATGGTGCGGGTGATATCAGCGGTGTACAGCGAGTCCAGCTCGACTCCCGCATCCAGCAGCAGCAGGTCGCCGGCGCGGACCGCGCCATCGTTGCGAATCCAGTGCAGGGTGGTGGCGTGATCGCCCGCAGCGGCGATGGTGTCGTAGCCGACCCCGTTGCCGTCGGTGCGGGCACGAGCGCCAAAGGCAGCTTCGATCACTCGTTCCCCCCGAGAGTGTGCTTGTGCCCGAGGGAGCGCCTGGATGACGTCGGCAAAGCCGGTGACCGATGCCGCCACAGCGGCGCGCAGCTGTTCGATCTCCCAGGCATCTTTGACCAGACGCAGTTCTGAGAGGGCCTGGGCCAGTTCGGCGTCCCGTTCCCCGTTTTCCTCGAACGCACCCCGGATGGCGTCGATGGTGTTGGTCACCTGCTGGTCGGCGTCGGTGACCACACGGATGGTGGTGGCTGCGGCGTCCTTGGCGATGGCGTTCGTCAACTCATCCAGGTGAGCGGTTCGGATGCCGATGCGCTCGGAGATCTGCGGCAAAGTGGGTCGCGACCCAACCCAGAACTCGCCGCGCCGCGGATCTGCATAGAACTCTTCGCAGTCCCGGGTTGCCAGTGGCCGCAGGTACACCGTGGGCTGGTGCCCGCCATCGATGGGATGGAGCACCAAGACGGCGTCGGGTTCTTCGTCGGTGCCTAGCCCGGTCAGGTGGGCGAAAGCCGAATGCGGGCGGAACCGATAGTCGGTGTCATTGGACCGGACCTTCAGTCCTCCTGCCGGGATGATGAGGCACTCCCGGGGGAACAGCGCTGACATGGCTGCACGGCGGGCCTGGGTGAAGTCCGCGACCTTGGCTCGTGCTGTCGGCTCAGAGAGCGGCTCAGCCCACTGGGAGGCCATGAACTGGCGGAATGCGGGGGAGTTGGGCCGGCGCGACCGATTCGTTCCACGCTCATCCAGCGGCTGTGGTTCCGCGGCTGATCGGTGGTCAGAAGAGTGCGACATACCTGCATCGTCTCATCGGCAGCACTTACCCTGATACCGATGTGGATCGACCTTCATACCCACTCCAGTGTCTCCGATGGCACCCAGAGGCCAGCCGAGGTGATGCGTTCTGCCGCGCTGGCGGGCCTGGATGTACTGGCGCTGACCGACCACGACACCACGGCTGGCTGGCAGCAGGCCGCCGATGCGGTTGCTCATACCGGCGTGTCCCTGGTGCGGGGGACGGAGATCTCCACCAAGAGCGAGGGGGTCAGCGTGCACCTGCTGAGCTACCTGCACGATCCCCAGGATGAGGCTCTGCGACAGTTCTTTGACCGTACCCGGGCCTCCCGCTCGGGCCGGGCGCAGCGGATGGTGGAACGGATCGCCCAGGACTACCCACTCACCTGGGATGAGGTGCTGGACCAGGTGGAGGATGGGGCCACCGTGGGGCGTCCCCATCTTGCCGATGCCTTGATCGCGCGCGGGTACGTCGCGGATCGCAGCGCAGCATTCGCACACATCCTCTCCCCTGCTGGGCCGTACTTCCAGCCGCACTGGGCGCCATCCACAGCCGATGCGGTAGTGGCGGTGCGCGCTGCGGGTGGGGTGCCGGTGCTGGCGCACCCGCGGTCGCTGACCCGTGGCCGGGTGGTCAGCGACCACACGATCGCCCAGTTGGCGGCTGTGGGCCTTGCTGGGGTAGAGGTGGATCATCCAGATCATGACGACGCAGACCGGGTGGATTTGCGGGCGTTGGTGGCCGACCTGGGGCTGCTGGCCACCGGTTCCAGCGACTATCACGGCGCGGGGAAACCGACAGGCTTGGGTCACTGCACCACCGAGCCGCAGGTATTGGACCAGATCGCGGCTGCGGGGCGAATCGAGATCCTCAGGCCATAGTGCGCCTACGTCGGCTCCGCCCCGCTGCCTGGCGTGAGGAGGTCGGCTAGCTCACGGGGGAGCCGGTCGCGGGCCTGGGTATCTCCGGCGTGGGCCAACACCAGATCCTTGGCCATGGCGGGTACACCTTCTTGCGCGCCCACCATCTGCGCCACGCCGTCATCGGAGCGGACTAGGAGCAGGAACAGCTGGAGGACGTCGGCGTTTGTCCAATCTTGTGGTTCTAGCACCGCTAGCGCCGCAGAGATATCTCCACCTTGGGCATGCCACCTCGCCATGTGAGTGCGGACTGCCCTAGCGAGTTGGTGGTTGGTGTTGAGGGTGCGGTCTGTGAGTAGGTCGGTGTAGAGGCTGAGGGCTTGGTGGGAGTCTCCGGTTTCTCCGATCCAGTAGGCGATGTTGGCCTGGGTTCTCAGGGTGTCGGGATGATCGGGATCAGCCGCCATCCGCTGCTCGAGCACCTGATGCAAGAGCGCCAGGCCCTCCTCGAGGTGCCCGGATGCCGCAAGGAAGTAGCCGTGTTCGTGGGTGATATCGAGCGCTAGCGGGTGCTCGCTGCCCAACGACTCAAGCAGGCCGCCCAGCCGATCCGCCGAGCGGGCAGGATCAGAGTGCCCGTTCCAACCAGCCTCAACCAACCGCAGACCAGGAGAACAATCCGCCACGCTATCCACCAGCAGATTCAGTGCCCCACCGATGCGATCAGCCCAAGGCTGGTCACTGTGCTCAGTCAAATACTGCTGGAGCTGCCTCCGAACAGGTTCATTATTGTCGTCAAGAACCGCGTTGGCCGAGCCCGATTTGCTCGTAGTGATCAGCCAATCCAACAGTTCCCCATCCGCCTGTGGGTGCCTGGGCTCACCTTCGCGATGGAGCCACTTGCGGGCCTCAGCCTGCAGCTGCTGCGGATCGCGGTCAGCGTATGCACCGTCGTACACGGCGATGTCGCCGCGCCAGGTGGCTGCCAGTAACCGAGAGCCCTCGGAACTCACCGCAAGTGCGAGCAGGTGGGTGGTGCGTTCGTGCTCACTGAACCAGGCCCGCAGCAGCGCCACAATAAGCGTGAGGGATTCGCGATTATCCGCCCGGTACTGGATGTGATGGCGCAGCATAGGTTCGCGTAGTCGGTACCAGCTGCGGCGTTGATCTCCAGCGCGGTCCACCGGTTCGACCCATCGTGACTTTTCCAGTCGTTTGAGGGTGGAGGCGGTGGCCCGCTGCTCAATGCCTGCGAGCTCGCCGATCTGCTTGACCGCCAGCGTGTCGTGGTGTGGATCAGCCATAGCGATGACGATCCGTTGTTCATTGCCAGCTAGCTCCCATAGCTGCTGTTGGTAGTACCCCACCAGCTGCTCCAGCAGCTCCTCCACGGCAGGAACCAGCGCGTCGAGGGTGTCCACCGCGATGACCTCGGCCAGGATCATCCATAGCCTCGGGGACCCACCGGTCAACGGTGCGATGGCCCGCACCCGGCTGTAGCCCACCTGGGAGTTCAGGAAATCGACCAGGCTGTGGTCCTGGCGGAGCCGGGCCTGCGCGATGAGCAGGTCCCGCCCTTCGTCAACACTGAGGTCCGGCAGGGTCAGCGGTGCCAGGCCGCCGAACCACGGATAAGCGCGATCCAGTAGCGTTTCATCCAACGTTGGTGAGCTTGCTAGCAGCAGCACCTCACCGCTGGTCTCCACCCAGGCGCGTAGTCCTTGCTGACCATCGGTGCCGATCTGCTGGAGCACGCGGGCGAAGTTCTCGACTACCAGCACCAGGACCCGGCCTTGAAGGCCATCGTGGATCCGCTGTTGCAGTTGAGCCGGCGTGACGTCGTGGTCGGCCGGGGTGGGATCGACCGCTCGTAGCGCCAGTTGCAGCAGATCCCGGAGCCGGGTGAGGCCAACGCCATCCTCCGGGGTGCGGACCAGCACCAGCTTCTGGGCGACGGTGTCTGCGTGCGTCAACTGGTACTCGGCGACCTGCAACAAATGTGACTTTCCAGCCCCGCGTGGCCCCACGATGAGCGTATGGGCGCGTTCATTCGTGGTGGCGGCAGCCTGCAGCCGTTCGGCAATGATCTGCAGTGGGATCTTCCGGCCCACGGTCCGTTCCGCCAAGTCAACCGGGTTTTCCCGAGAGGGTGTAAATGGCTTGCTCCGACCTGCCCGCGTGCTCATCAGCGCATAGTCCGAATCGCATGCCACACCCGGGCCATCCACGGTGATGCCATGGTGTAGTGGGTTCCTGTGACCGTCGTGTAGTGGTCCTTCGACAGCTTGCGGAGCAGTTCGCCGACGCGTTCGCGACCAGGCGGCGCATCCAGGTGCGCGGCTCCCAGCTCCAGCGTGAGGTCATCGACAGGCAGGCTTTTGCGCTGGACGAGCAGATCCAAGACCTCGATGGCTAATTCACGGTCGGGACCGTAGTAGCTGGCCATTCGGTTGAAGTAGTGATCGGTGCCCCAGCAGTTGGTCAGCAGCGCCTCATTGACGGCGAATTCAACCTGCTTCGACGTCGGCATGGGGCCATTACCTTGACGCCAATCGTCGACAAATCGGTGGATGTAATAGGGAATGTTCCCGCATTCGCCGGCAATATCCCCTGCCAGGGCGGCGGATGCGTCGTCGTCGTACTGGTAGACCCACAACAGCAGCCGCCGCGCCAGCAAAGTCGCGTCGGCGTGACTCAATGCCCCGACCTGAATTTCGCGGAGGTCGTTCAGGCTAGTCAGGTCGGCGACGGCGTGGTGCAGTCCTACCGAACCAGCCAGCACGGTGGAGACGTTGTCCAGGGTTTGCCGGGCGAGGCGCAGGCTATGGAGGAAATCGGACCCGGCCTGCGGATCTCGGATAGCCAGCCGATTGGCCAAGACCGCGATCTCATCGATGATGATCACCAGCCGGTGCGGACCCGCCGTCCTCAGCGCCTGGGCGCACAGGCTCATCAGATCCGCCTCGGTGTGCTTGCCGGTGCGCTTGAGTTTGCCACCGAGCTTGAGGCCGTTGCCGAACACCATCACGCTAGCTTCGCCGGATAGTTCCTTCTCGAAGTTCTCTAGCGGCCTGCGCAGCCTGGCCTCATTGCGGATGGATTGCAGCAATTGTGCGGAGAAGGTGGCAAGGTCAGCCAGTTCTGCGCTGGTCCGGATGACCAGGTGCCCGGCGTCGCGTAGCTCCGCCTCCGCCTTCCGCAGCAGTGATGTCTTGCCCATCCGGCGATCGCCAACGAGGTAGGAGCCGCCGCTGGGAATGGACTCCAGGAGCAGAGCGAGTGTGGCTTCCCGATCCACCAGGTTGGCAGGATCGATGATGCCGCCCGGGTCGGGCACTAAGGGCTCAAGCCGTGGTGGTGGCTCCTGGCTGGGGATCTCCTGGTCGTCACTCATTCCGGAAGAATACGACGAACTTGTTGTACAACGCAACTGTTGTACAACAACAGTGTCGTATTTCTAGCTGCCCGGCTCGCTAGTCCGACGAACTGCTGCTGGTCGGCTTGCCACCGCGAGTGCGGCGGCGCCGACGGCGGCGTGGGGCCCCTTCGCCATCGCGAGAACGATCAGCTTGCTTGGGCGCGGAGTCGCTGGTGCTCGAACCCTCTGATGCGGTGCGCCCTCGTCCGCGTGAGCGCTGGCGGCCACCATCGGAGCCGCCACGACCACCGGAGCCGCCACGTCCACCGGAGCCGCCACGTCCACCGGAGCCGTTGCGGCCGGACTTGCCGCGACCGCCTTTGCCTGCGCCCTTCCCGGTTTCGCCGAGGTCTTCCAGCGTTTCCGCGGCCAGCCCGGAACGGGTTTGCTCGCTGCGCGGCAGCCGACCCTTGGTGCCCTCGGGGATAGCCAGATCCGAATACAGGTGGGGGGAGGAGGAATACGTCTCAACCGGTTCCCTACCCAGTCCCAGGATGTTGTCGATCAGACCCCAGCGTGGAACGTCATCCCAATCGACGAACGTCACTGCCGTCCCGGTGTTGCCAGCCCGAGCGGTACGCCCGATCCGGTGCAGGTAGGTCTTTTCGTCCTCGGGGCACTGGTAGTTGATGACGTGGGTGACATCGTCGACGTCGATGCCACGGGCGGCAACGTCGGTGGCGACCAGAACATCGACCTTGCCATTGCGGAACGCCCGCAACGCCTGCTCCCGGGCGCCCTGGCCCAGATCGCCGTGAATCGAGGCTGCCGCGAATCCGCGCTCGGTCAGCTCGTCGGCGACCTTTGCCGCCGTGCGTTTGGTCCTGGTGAACACGATCGTCAGACCCCGGTCGGTGGCCTGCAAGATGCGGGCGAGCATCTCCACTTTGTCCAGAGCGTGAGCACGATAGACAAACTGGCTCACCGCCTTCACGGTGGCACCGTCGTCGGTGGGATCCTGTGCTCGGATATGGGTGGGACGGCTCATATAGCGGCGAGCCATCGCGATCACCGGACCGGGCATCGTGGCCGAGAACAGCATGGTGTGACGGTTCGGTGGTGTCGCTGCCAGCAACGTTTCGACGTCGGGCAGGAACCCAAGGTCGAGCATCTCGTCGGCCTCGTCCAGGACCAGCACCGCGGCTTTGGACAGCTGCAGATGCTTCTGCTTGAGCAGATCGATCATCCGGCCCGGAGTGCCGACAACGACCTCGACGCCGCGTTGCAGCCGCTCAATCTGCGGCTCGTAGGCCCGGCCGCCGTACACCTGCATGATCCGGACGCTGCGATGCCGGGAAGCGGTCTCCAGGTCACCGGCCACCTGGACGGCGAGCTCACGGGTAGGAACGATCACCAGGGCTTGCGGCTTGCCCGCCTCGCTGAGCTCATCCCAGCCGGTTTCTCCAGGACCGGTCACCCGTTCCAGCAGTGGAATTCCGAATCCCAAGGTCTTTCCGGTTCCGGTCTTGGCCTGACCGATGATGTCGTGGCCAGAAAGGGCGACCGGCAGGGTCAACGCCTGAATCGGGAATGGGTGGGTGATGCCAACTTCAGTAAGCGCCTGCACGATGGGCTCGGAGACGCCAAAGTCGGCGAAAGTGCCGGGAAGTTCGGCGTGCGGTTCGCGTAGATCCACCTCGGTGGTTTCCGCGACAACGCCGTCAAGTGACTCGGTCATGTATGCCTTCGGTCCTGGCGCCGTTGATCCCATCGGTGGGTACGTGCCGTGTGGTAGCAGCCGATCGCGGAAGGTCTTGCCGAGTGTTCCTCGACATGTCAGGTGTGATTGTCGGTGGTAAGCGCAAAGCGACCGGGCAGCCTGGTCGCCCCTATGTTAGCCAGATCAGCCGCCGCCGAACCCCACTCGCCGCGGTTCTTGCGCCCCGATCTGCACGTAGCCCAACGAGGAGGCCGGCACCAGGACTCGGTTGCCGCGCTCATCGGTGAGGTCCAAGACAGCGCCGGCATCGCCCGCAGCGGCCCGTTTCAACGCCTCACTCACCTGTGTGACGACCTCATCGGCCTCGCCGTTGATCTCCACGGACAGCTCTCGCGGTACGTCCCGCACTCCGATGGTGATTTCCACACCCGTTCCTTCCGATGTTGTCCCTACCGGTCACGCTTGTGCCCGTCCACGTTTCAGACGACCCACACATGGTAGGCGTCTCTACCTGAGACTATGGATCATCATGAGGTGGAAACTAGGGGTGGCTCTGACCTGCGTGGTGGCCTTCGCTATCGGCGTAGTCGCAGGTCCGTGGGTATTCGGGTCATCGGCGCTCGGTGGCACCAGCATTGCGTTGGAGCCGATCACTCCCGCGACCTCATCGAGCAGTTCCGAGGTTACCTATGGCACCGAGGCGCCGAGCATTCCCATCGCGACGCCGTCGTTGTCGCCAGCGCAGGAAGCAAATCTGCTCGCTGGGGTGCGCGGGGATACGGTGCCGCCTGCTGGTACCGGTGTGCTGGTGGTAGCAGCGGGCAGCGTTCCAGCGCCGCCGGGAGATGCCCCGATTGTCAGCGTGCGGGTGGAGATCGAGGAAGGGCTGGATGTCGATCACGCCCAGTTCGCCACCTTCGTCCTCAACACCCTCAACGATCCGCGCGGCTGGTCCAGCATGGGCTTGGCCCGGTTCGCCCGCACCGACGGCGACGCCGACTTCCGGGTGGTCCTGGCCTCCCGGGACACCGTGGCGCAAGTCTGCCTGCCGGTGGATACCGAGGGCTGGCTTTCCTGTGGCCGCGATGGCCTCGCCGGGCTCAATGCCGAGCGCTGGTTCTATGGTGCGGATGCATTCCTGGACGCCGGAGGCGACCTCACAGGCTACCGGCACTACCTGGTCAACCACGAAGTGGGCCACCTGCTCAACCAGCCTCACCAGACCTGCCCGGCTCCGGGTGAGGTGGCTCCGGTGATGGTGCAACAGACGATTTCGGTGGACGGGTGCGAGCCCAGTGGCTGGCCGGCGCCGTGATGTCGGATGTCTGTGATCTGATCTGAACGTGAAACTCGACCGTGCGCAGCGCGCCGCCCGCGACGCCGTCTTGGCGGGTGGGAACCAGGTGATCCTGGGTGCTGCAGGGACGGGGCTGACCACCACTGCGCTGCACACTTTCGCTACCTGGGCCGAGCACCACCCGCCCGAGGCTGCGGTGCTGCTGGTCCCGACCCGGCTCCGGGCTGGGATGGTGCGAGATCAGCTGGCCCGGCGGATGCAACGAACCACCGGATCGGTTCTGGTGCGCACCCCGGCTTCGCTTGCCTACGCCATCCTGCGGTTGCGAGCCAGCCTGCGTGGGGAACCAGCGCCCACGCTGGTGACCGGGCCGGAGCAAGACCGGATCCTGGCTGAACTGCTCGCAGGGCACCTCGCCGGTGAGGGGGCGCAGCTGAACTGGCCCGCCCATCTGGACCGCGACGTACTGGCCCTACCGGCCTTCCGCGACGAACTGCGCGACCTGCTGATGCGGGCCAACGAGGCCGGTATCGATGGTCCGGGGTTGGTTGAACTTGGCCACCGCCGACGCCGGCAGCATTGGTGCGCCGCTGGCCGATTGCTGACCGAGTATCAGGACGTCATGGCGTTGGGGGAGAACACCCCGGATCGTGGTGCCCGCTATGACGCCGCAACCATCGTGGATCAGGCGGTGGTGGCGTTGGCTGGCTGGGATGCCGAGCTCGGCCCGGCCCAGCGTCCGCACTGGCAGCTGGTGATGCACGATGACTACCAAGACGCCACCCTGGCCACGGCGCGCCTGCTGACCGCGATGGCAGGTGCCGGTTCCCAGATCGCGGTGTGGGGCGATCCCGACCGTGCGGTGCAGTCATTCCGAGGCGGCATGCCTACCTTGCTTGACGCTGCGACCCGGGATACCGGCACCACCGCAGGCCTCGGTGCCAGCATGCGCGTGCTGACCACCAGCTACCGGCACGGCCCGCAGCTGCGCACAGCGATGGGGCGCCTGACCAGTGAGCTTCCGGTTCTGTCCGGTCAGTCGCGGCGGGAAGCGCGGGCGGCCGGGCCCACGCAGGGCTTGGGGGCAGGCGAGGACCAGGCCGTGCGGCACCTGCTGCTTCCCACCCAGCCGCAGGAGGTAGCTGCGGTGGCTCGAGAACTGCGGATTGCGCACCTGCGCCACCAGGTGCCGTGGTCGCAGATGGCCGTGATCGTGCGCAGTTCCGCCCGGGTGGGGCAGATGCGGCGCGGGCTCCGAACCGCAGGGATCCCGCTGGCCACCGCAGTGCCAGATCGTCCACTGCGCAGCGAGCCGGCGGTACGGCCATTGCTGGTAGCCCTGCAAGCGGTGATCGCGGACGCCATCACCACGGATCAGGCGACCACCCTGTTGCTCTCGCCCTATGGCGGCCTGGATGCTGTTTCGTTGCGAACTCTGCGCCGCTTGTTGCGCCAACAGGATCCGGCGACCGGTTCCGACGAACTGCTCAGCGAGGTGGTCGCACGGCAGGAGGTGCCAGCGGTGGCGGCGCTGCCGGGTAGATTACGCCGCGCCGTCGAAGCGGTCGCGCGAATTCTAGCTGCTGGTCGGCAAGCGCTCGCGACCGATATGCGCAACACCGAGATGGTGCTGTGGCAGATGTGGGAGGCGGCCCAGGTAGCTCAGGACTGGCAGCAGCGGGCGCTCGCCGGTGGTGCAGCGGCGGATCGAGCCGACGCCGACCTGGATGCGGTCCTGAGCCTGTTCGCCCTCGCGGAGCAATTCAGCGATCGAACCACCGGAGCGCATCCGGTCTCGTTCCTGGAGTTCCTTGAGCAACAGAACTTCGCAGCCGACAGCCTTGCGGCCCGAGGTGACGGGGAACAGACGGTGGCGGTCCACACCGCCGTCAGCGCGATCGGCCGCGAATGGGATGTGGTGGTGGTCTCCGGAATCCAGGAGGATTCCTGGCCGGATCTGCGCATTCGGGACACTCTGCTTGGTGCTCAGGAGCTGGCCGACCTGGTCGCGGCGCGGGAGAGCCACCATGGTGGGGGCGGCCAGCTCCCCGAGCAACTACGGGCAGCGCGGCAAGCGGTGCGGGCCGATGAGCTGCGCGCCTTCGTTGCCGCTTGCTCCCGGGCCCGCCGCCAGCTGATCTTGTCAGCGGTGCTCGATACCGATTCGCGGCCATCGGCGTTCTACCAGGCGTTGCTACCTGTTGACGCCCCGGCGCTGCCGCCGGTCACGCCGGTTGAGGCTGCGATGGATCTACGGGGATTGACCGGCCAGCTTCGAGCGGCGTTGCATGGAGGCGATGGCCGGGCAGCGGCCGCAGCAGACCTGCTGGACTACCTACACCAGCACGAGGTTCCCTACGCAGACCCGGCGCTCTGGAGCGATCACGCCCACCCGAGTAGTACAGCGGATGTCTACGGCAGCGATGAGCTGGTACCGGTCTCGCCGTCCACCATTGAGGACGCTTGGCGTTGCCCGTTGCGATGGCTGTTGACCCGCGCGGGTGGCCGCCCGCATGACACCCGTGCCCAAAGTCTCGGAAATCTCATCCATGAGATCGCGGCCTCGCTCCCGCACGGTACCGGCGACCAGCTTCGCAGTGAGCTAGATCGGCGTTGGCATGAGCTAGGTATGCCCGATTCCTGGATGGGGCGCCAGGAGCGCGCCCGAGCTGAGGCCATGATCGACCGGCTAGCCGATTACCTGGCCCAGCATCCGGGCCCAGCGCAGGTGGAGCAGGATTTCGATGTGCAGGTCGGTCAGGCTCGGCTGCGCGGTCGTATGGATCGGTTAGAGGTCACCGACGCTGGTCTTCGGGTCGTCGATCTCAAGACCGGGTCCACCGCTGCCACGGTGGCCGATACCGCCCGGCATGCGCAGCTAGGCAGCTACCAGCTGGCGGTCACAGAAGGCGGGGTGGGGCCACACCCCAGTGCCGGAGCTGCCCTGGTCTATGTGGGTACCACCGCGAAATCGGCCACCGTGCGCGAACAAGGAGCCCTTGCTGACGATCCGCAGCCGGACTGGGCGCGCGAGCTGATCGACCACACGGTGCAGACGCTGCAAGCAGCAGAATTTGAAGCCCGGGAGAATCCCATGTGCCGCACCTGCCCGGTTCGGACCAGTTGCCCAGTTCAGCCCGATGGCGCCCGGGTGGAGCAGCGATGAGCGCGAATCCAATCCCAGGAGGCTGGGTTGCCACCGCTCCCGCCGGGACCGATGGCCTGAACGCCCGCCCACTTCGGGCCGATGGGGGGACCGCCCGTGACTGAGCCTGGCTGGAGCGCCGCCCGGATAGCCGAGGCCACCGGGTCGCCGCCGCCCACAGCCGAACAGGTGGCCGTGATCGAAGCACCGCTAGCACCGCTGCTGGTGGTTGCCGGAGCAGGGTCGGGCAAGACAGCCACGATGGCGGCTCGGGTGGTCTATCTGCTCGCCAACGGTGTGGTGCAGCCCGGTGAGGTGCTCGGGTTGACCTTCACCCGCAAAGCTGCTGCCGAACTCTCCGAACGGATCGAGCAGCGGTTGCGGGAGGTGCGCGCGGCTGGCGGGCAGATCGGTATCGAGGAACGCCCCACCGTCGCGACCTACAACTCCTACGCCGATTCCATCGTCCGCGATCACGCGTTGCGGGTAGGGCGATCTCCGGATGCGGTCCACATTGGTCAGGCTGGGCGGTTCCAGCTCGCCGATGCCATCGTCACCGGGTGGACAGCGGACCTGGACACCGCCTTCAAGCCCACCACGTTGGTCGATGGCATCACCGCGTTGGAAGCGGAACTGAACGAGCATGGGCTCGATGCTCAGACTGCCCGGCTCGGCATGCAGGAACTAGCCGCTGCGTTGCTGGCCTATGAGCCAGCCAAGTCCTCCGATGCGGCCAAGGCCGCAGCTGCGTTGAGCACCCGGGCTCAACTCATGGAGCTGGTGACGGCGTTTGTACAGGCTAAGTCCGAACGCGGGCTCATCGACTTTGGTGAGCAGGTACGGGTCGCGGCGCAGGTCGCTCGGCAGCCTGAGGTACGACAGAGCGAACGAAGCCGCTACCGGGTGGTGCTGCTCGACGAATACCAGGACACCTCGATTGCCCAGGTTGAGCTACTGGCCGCACTTTTCGACGACGGACACCCGGTGACTGCGGTGGGGGATCCCCATCAAGCCATTTACGGCTGGCGTGGTGCGGCTGCCGGAACCCTGTTCGACTTTCCCCGTACGTTCGCCGAAGCTGGCTCACCGACCCGAACCGCCAACCTCGCTACCGCCTGGCGCAATGACAGCGCCGTGCTGGCGGCCGCCAATGTCACCGCTGAACCACTGCGCCACACCTCGCAGTCGGTGCCCGCTCTGGCGCTCAAGCCCGATGCCCAGCCAGGGGCGGTACACCTGGCCTTCGTCGAGTCGATGAACGATGAGGCGGACGCCGTTGCTGATTTCATTGATGAGCGCCGCCAGGTTGACGCCGCAGGCGAGGTGCCCAGCATGGCCGTCTTGTGCCGGCGCCGCAGCCAGTTCGACCTGCTCGCGGCGGCATTGGAAAGCCGTGGCATCCCGGTGCAGGTGGTGGGATTGGCAGGGCTGCTGCAAACCCCCGAAGTCGCCGACATCTGGTCGGCCCTGATCGTCGTGCACGACCCTGGCCGTGGCGATGCTCTGATGCGATTGCTGACCGGCGGTGCCAACCTGGGTGCCAGTGACCTTCTAGCGTTGGGCAACTGGGCCAAGGAACAACAGCGCCGCCACCGCCGCCGGGCCGATGACGGCGGCCCCGGACTACCCGAACCAGCCGAACTAGCGAGCTTGGTGGAGGCCATCGATGAGCTTCCGCCGCCGGGCTGGCGCGACGCCGACGCGCGCGAGCTCAGTGAGCCAGCCCGCACCCGCTTGGCCCACCTGGCATCGAGCTTGCGGACCCTGCGGGAGCTGAGCTATCTCTCGCTGGCGGAATTGGTGACCACGACCGAGCATGCCCTGCGGCTGGACATCGACGTGGCTGCGGCCCGACCAGGGCCGGTGGGGCAGGCTCGCCGCAACCTGGACGCCTTTACCGAAGTGGCCGCCAGGTTCGGTGCTGATGCCCATGACGCCACCTTGGGCGCCTTTCTTGCGTGGCTGGATGCCGCACTGGTGGAAGAACGTGGCCTAGACACCACCGAACCCGAACCCGATCCAGCGGCGGTTCAGCTTATGACCATTCACGCGGCCAAGGGCTTGGAATGGGACATCGTGGTGGTGCCGGGGATGGTGGAGGGAACCTTCCCCAGCATTGCTGCAAGCAAGAACGGGCAACGTCGCGCCAGTGGCTGGCTCACGGGCACCGCGAGCTTGCCCTACGATCTGCGTGGCGACCGCGATCACCTACCCGGCTTTGATCCTGGTGCCGCCACCTCGAAGAAGGAGCTCGCAGCGCTGATCGCCGACTTCAAGATCCGCGAGGGTGCCCGTGAGCTCGCGGAGGAACGTCGCCTGGCTTACGTGGCGTTCACCCGAGCGCGCCACGAGCTCCTGCTCCTGGGCAGCTACTGGCGGGACGGGAAGGGCCTCGCGACGCCATCGTTGTTCCTGACTGAGCTCATCGACGCTGGGGTGATTGCTGGGCCACACCCGCGCGGCAGTGCCCACACCAGCAATCCTGGCCACGACCATTCGCGATCAGCCCGCTGGCCGCGTAGCCCGGAGCTGGCTACCCAGCGATACCACGACCTGCGTCAACTCGATCCCGATCGCAGCGCGGAGACCGCCAGGTGGTGGCAGGACGCCCAATTGCTGCTGGCTGAGCGTGATGCGCAGCGACAGGATCAGGCGCGGGCACCCTCGCACCTGAGTGCCTCCGCAGTGGTTGCTCTGGGCCGTGACCCGCAGGAGTTCCGTCGCAACCAGCGCCGCCCTATTCCCCGCCAACCCAGCCGTGCTGCCCGCCGTGGTACGCAATTCCATGCCTGGGTGGAGCAGCACTTCGGTGCCCACGCCCTCCTGGATGCCGATGAACTGCCCGGGGCGCAGGATGCGGACATCGACACCGACCCGGACCTGCAGCACCTAATCGAGGCCTTCCTCGCCTCCCCGTGGGCAACCCGCGTGCCGATTCGGGTTGAAGTGGAGGTGGACACGCCCATGGCAGGACTGGCGGTGCGGTGCCGCATCGATGCGGTCTTCGCCGACGGGCCGGGGAAATTCCACGTGGTGGATTGGAAGACCGGCCCGCCGCCCGCAGACCCAGAGCAGGCGCAGGTACGAGCGCTGCAACTTGGGCTATACCGAATCGCGTGGGCGCGGCTGGCCGGTGTCGAGCCGGAATGCGTACGGGCCTCGTTCCACTACGTCGGTCACAACCTCACCGTCGAGGCCCCCGAGCTAGACCTGGCCACGATCGATGGCGTGGTGGCATCGCTGCGGCCTGATTCCACGAGTGCCTGATCCTGAGTTGGCTCGAGTCAGTGCGTACCGGGGTGGTGCTCGATGGCTGCGATCACGGTGTTGAGATGGTCGGGCAGGGCGGGCGAGCGTGATGGTGCTGCCGTCTGCTTTCGCCGAGTACGAAGGGTGAGGCCAATACCGTGGCTCCTGGGGTTCGGTTTTGGCGTAAACCTTCGAACTCGGGGGTTGGGGGTACGCCTGAGCCGCCTGCCTGGGCCGCCTGCCTGGGCCGCCCGCCTGAGCCGCCTGCCTGGGCCGCCCGCCTGAGCCGCCCGCCTGGGCGGCGGTGACCGGCTAACGCTGGTGCACCGGCAGTTCGGTGGTGGGGCTATCGTCCGGATTCGGCAATGGCCGACCCCGATGGGCGTGCTCACCAGCGGAGCCGGATGCTGGCGGCAGGCTCGGCGGGCCGACATGGGCAATCGGAGGAACCTGATCCAAGGTGGCGGCGAGCTCATCCAGCATGGCGATGGCATCCTCGATGAGGTCATTGGAGCGCATGCGTACGCCATGCATCAGCCACCGGGCCATGGCAAGCTCGCCCGCCAGCCGGGTCCGGGCCAAGAGCCCGTCATCGAGGTTATTCCCCCGCCCACGCCGGTAGTGCTCGATGAGGTCGTCGGCCTGCGGGGCCGGTAGCTGGGGCAGCAGCCACGCCAGATCGTCGGCGGGGTCAGCGACCCGGGCTGCAGACCAGTCAACAATGCCCACGACCTGATCGCCGTCGACGATGACATGATCGGCAGCGAGATCGCCGTGAACGCAGGTGGGTGCGAACCGCCACAAGTTCACATCTTCCAGCGCCTCCTCCCAGCGGTGCAGCAACCCGCGGGGCAGGTGCCCGGTGCCGGCGGCCTCATCGACCTCCGCCAACCTGCGCTGACGATAGCCATCGGCGTCGTAGACCGGTAGGTCGGCGTTGGCGACCACTGCATGCGGCAGATTGTGGATGGCGGCAATCGTCTCGGCCACCGCCTGCAGCAGCACCGAGTTGGAGCTGAGGGAGGCAATCGGTAGTGCCGAACCCACGAGTTCGGGATAGATGACCGCCCGGCCTCCTTCGGGTAGCGGAGCGAATCCTTGTGGTTGTGGTACTTCAAAGGGCAGCAAGCCGCCCTCGACCGCCTCAGCCAAACCTTCCAGCAGGGCGACCTCGCCCTCCAGCGTGGCACCAGCAGCATCGTGCCGCGGTGCCCGGACGATCCATCGAGCGCCCGTGCCATCGACCACGCTGACCACATCGAAACTGGTGCCGGTGCTGTTCAGCGCCCGGGTGCCCACCACGTTTAGTCCGGGCCGTGCCACTGTTGCCAGTGCGGCGAGGACGGCTGCGGGGCGAGACTGAACGGGCACGTGCCCAACCTAGGGCACCGGTACCAAAAGTCGTGGTAACGCCGGGCCGTGCTGGCAATCTTGGGCCGTTCGCCGTTGTGGCGGGCTAGGCTCCCACGGGTGGACTCTGACACCTTGCCACTGGCCCGGTCAGCGATCGATCGCGATGCTCCCCGCCGCCGGGACGGGATCGAAGCATTGGTGCAATCAGCGGCCAGTGTGCGGGTGTTGCAGGTTGGCGGTGGCCAGGTGGCCGGGGACGCTGACGGGCTCCGGCTGGGGGAGCGCATCAACCAGGATCGGGAGTTGGTCTACCTCGGTGTCGATGGCGAGGGTGTGCGCTATCTGGCTGAGCTGGGTAGCGAAGGCTTGGACGGTGCCACCGTCAATATCCGAGACCTCGGATGGCAACTGTCCGCCCGTGATGCAGGGTTGGCCACCGCGGCCTTGGGCCTGGCGCACTGGCATGCCACCAACCGTTTCTGTCCCCGATGTGGTGCACCGACCCTCATCGCGGTCGCGGGCTGGGAACGACACTGCACCGCCGAGGGAACCCCACACTTCCCACGCACCGACCCTGCGGTCATCATGGCCATCACCGATAGCGATGATCGGCTGCTGCTGGGCCACGCCGTCGGATGGCCATCGGGACAATTCTCGGTACCCGCGGGTTTCGTGGAACCAGGGGAATCGTTGGAATCAGCGGTGCGGCGCGAGGTACAGGAAGAGACGGCAGTGACGGTTGGCCGGGTGCGATACGGCGCCTCCCAGCCGTGGCCATTCCCAGCCTCGCTGATGCTGGGGTTCTTCGGTGAGGCGCTCACCAACGAGCCGGTAGCAGACGGCGTGGAAATGGCCGAGGCCATGTTCGTGTCACGGTCCCAGCTGGCGCAGCTGCTGACCGATGGCGCTATCCGGCTACCGCGAGCAACCTCGATTGCCCACCACCTGGTCAAGCAGTGGTACGGCAGCCAGTGGCCGGACACCGGCTGGCGGCTGACGTCAAACTGATGCCCTGGCAGCTGCTGTCGGTACTGGCTGCAAGAATCGCACCCGATGCCCACACCAGCCACACCAGTGAACCCGCCCGATAGCGAGCAACTACTTGCCGCACTCGATGAGGATCAGCGCGCGGTGGCGACCTCCCTGACAGGGCCGCTCTGCGTCCTGGCGGGGGCTGGTACCGGTAAGACACGCGCGATCACCTACCGCATCGCTCATGGTGTTCAGACAGGCCGCTACGACCCCCAGCGGGTGCTGGCGGTGACCTTTACGGCCCGCGCTGCGGGGCAGATGCGCTCGCGTCTACGTGACCTGGGTGTGACCGGGGTACAAGCACGCACCTTCCATGCAGCCGCGCTGCGTCAGCTCTCCTACTTCTGGCCGGCCACGGTTGGGGGAGCGGTGCCACGCATCGCCGAGCATAAGGCGCCGCTGATCGGTGAGGCAGCGGGACGGCTGGGGTTGTCGGTCGATCGCCTGGCGATCCGGGACTTGGCTGCTGAAGTGGAATGGGCCAAGGTCAGTCTCATCACCCCCGATGAGTACGTGAGCAGTGCGCTCGCGCAGGGGCGAGGGGGCAGCGCTGGCTTCGACCCTACGACGGTCTCCCGGCTGCTGTCGGTATATGAGGAAGCTAAGGCCGAGCGCCAGGTGATCGACTTCGAGGACGTGCTGCTGCTGATGGTGGGCATCCTGTCCGAGCGAGAGGATGTGGCCGCCAAAGTGCGGGGCCAGTACCGCCATTTCGTCGTCGATGAGTATCAGGATGTCTCCCCCCTGCAGCAGCGCTTGCTCGACTTGTGGCTAGGTGAGCGGGCGGAATTGTGTGTGGTGGGTGATGTTTCGCAGACCATCTATTCCTTCACCGGTGCCAGCCCGCGTTACCTGACCAACTTCCGTTCTGCTTTCCCCGATGCCCAGGTTGTGCGCCTGGTGAGGGACTATCGCAGCACACCCCAGGTGGTGCGGTTGGCCAACGATGTCCTGGCCCGGGCCGGGCGGGATCGTTCGTCCGCCGCCGTTGAATTGATCCCCGGGCGCCCGGCTGGGCCGCCGGTGAGCTACCTGACCTTCGCCGACGACGAGGCGGAGGCCGCGGGCGTCGCTGCCGCCATTACCGCCTTGATCGGCGATGGCGTCCCGGCCAGCGAGATCGCTGTGCTCTATCGCACCAATGCTCAGTCACAGGCGATTGAGCAAGCCCTGGCTCAGGCCGATATCGGGTACCTGGTCCGTGGAGGGGAGCGGTTTTTCTCTCGGCCGGAGGTGCGCGACGCGCTCCTGCTCTTGCGTGGTGCCGCCCGAGCCGAGCAGAGCGAATCGATGCCCGAGCAGGTGCGGGCGGTGCTTGCGGGTTCTGGATGGCAGGCACAACCTCCCACCACCCGCGGAGCTGTTCGCGAGCGGTGGGAGTCCCTGAATGCGCTGGTCCAACTGGCAGATGAGCTGGCCGCCAGCCGTGGCGCCAACCTCACCGAGCTGGTAGCGGAACTGACCGAACGAGCCGCAGCCCAGCATGCCCCCACCGTCGACGGCGTCACGCTGGCGTCCTTGCATGCTGCGAAGGGTCTGGAATGGGATGCGGTGTTCCTGGTGGGAGTCAGTGAGGGATTGCTGCCGATCTCTTTGGCTGATACGGCCGACGCCGTGGCAGAGGAGCGGCGGTTGCTGTACGTGGGCATCACCCGCGCACGCACCCACCTGACGCTGTCCTATGCACGCGCGCGCAGCGTGGGCGGCCGCGGTAGTCGTAAACGTTCGCGATTCCTGGAGGGGCTGTGGCCCCAGGACAGTGCGACGGGCCGAAGTCGGCGGCAGCGTCGCCAGGCCTTGACCGCAGCGCTGGCGCAGGAGGATGTCGATACCGAGCTATTCGAGCGTCTGCGCACCTGGCGCAGTCAGGTGGCTGGCGCTATCGACAAGCCAACCTTCACCGTGCTCCATGACTCAACCTTGCTCGCCATCGCCACCGCGCGCCCACGCGAGCTGCGCCAACTCGCCATCCTGCGTGGCATTGGCCCCACCAAGATCGAGGCCTACGGAGCCCAGATCTTGGCGGTAGTCCGAGGCGAGGACCCTGCCGCGGTGATTTCGTCCCGTTAGCGCAGGTGCCGCCTCGCCAGCGCCTGGGTGGTGCTAGATCGATGACCTGGTGTGCTGGACGTTGACGGCTGGGCCAATCGCGGAAATTACCTTGGCCGCTTCGGCGATCGGGACTATCGTTGACGCGTTCTGTGATGAGTGCCTAGGCCTAGCCGGCCGGTTGGCCGAGTGTGGAGGAGGTGACGCGCTGATGATTGGCGATATCTGGGCCGCTGCCCCGTTGTCCTCGCCGTGCTGCGCTCACTTTGCTGAGCGCACCCGCCACACCGAACTCTCGGCGCTGCTGGCATAGCGGGACAGCGAGCCGCAGCGCCGATTTAGCCCATTGCCGACGCCGCCGGGCATCTCGCCCGTAGAGGGCGCACGATCAATGGGCCGCATTCGAGGATGAGCCCCGCTAGGGCCCTCGGATGCCGTTGCCTCATCCGAATCAATCTTGCGGAGGTCCTCCGTGTCAACAACCATGCTTGGTGCCGCCCCCAGCAGCGGCGTACCAGCACCGACCAGTGGCATCGCCCTGCCCTGCCAGGATGCAGCGCTCGCGGATTTGTGGTTTGCCGAAGGCGGCGAGGCCGTTGAACGTGCCAAGTCCCTGTGCGGTGGCTGCCAGCTCCGCAGCGCCTGCCTTGCAGGTGCGCTCGCACGCTCGGAGCCCTGGGGGGTATGGGGTGGCGAGGTGCTGATTCAGGGGCGAGTCGTGGCTCGCAAACGCGGGCGCGGGCGTCCCCGTAAACCTGCCGCACGTGTGGCCTAGCCGACAGGCTGCGCCGAAGCTTGGCGATCCGCGCCCTCTCCACCCCTGGGTCTGACACCATTGCAGCCGCAGTGCGGATGCACCTGCCACCGGCGTAGCCGGGGCAGGGGGTAGGTAGCGGTGAGTTCCAGACTGGCACCGTCCAACTCGGTACCCCGGCCATCCAGCCAAGCCAGAGCCTGATGGGCAGCTAGACCGGCGGCGTACCAGGCCAGCACCGACTCGGTCCCGGTCGGCGGGCGGGTGCTGACCTGGGTAGCGACCGCGGGCCACCGGGAATCGTCATCGCTGCGGGCCAGATCCAGGCAGCGTAGGCAGGGCCCTGATCCGGGCTGCACCAACGGTCCCACCATGACGTCCAGTTCCCGCACCAGCACTGGTAGATGGGCAAGGTCCTGGCGTAGCAGTGGGCGAATGAGCACCGGGTCAACCACCCCGTGAGCGACCACCACCACCAGATCGGGACGGGCTGGGGTCGCCGTGACACAGGTTGTCGGGTGGTTCATCCGCAAATGGACCAGTGCCCGATCCTGGCGGGGTTGGCCCAGGTCGTCGGGCTGATATCCGTCGCTGCTGAGGTCGTCGGTACGAACCGGTGCGGTGTCGTCCAAGATGAGCGTTCCCACGCCTGAGCGGGCCAGGATGTGCGCAATACGCAGCCCGACCTCATCCAATCCCACCAGGCGAGCGCAGGTACCGCCTCGTTCCCGATGCCTGGGTTGCCCGGCCACGGCCGCGTGATGCCAATAGCGCTCGTCGGGCCCATCGTGCAGGGGCCGGTCGTGAATGAGGAAGCCCGCGGTTTCCAACCGGTCCAGCAGCAGCCGCACCGGTGCCCGACCGACACCAAGATTGCGGGCCACCACATCGAGATCGGGTTCGCTGCCGAGCTGCGGAAGCCTCTCCAACAACGCCTGCTGCACCGGGTCTAGACCATCCACGACGGCTGCGCAGCGTGGGTCTAAGCCGATCTGAGAGCTACCGGGCTCACGCCAATACACCTGCATCCCGGGGCGCCAGTACCGCACTGTCATCGCCGCAGCGTCGCACGAATCCTCCGGTCGCGGCGAGACCCGCGACAAATTGTGGATAGCGGGTCGGCGGTGGGCTAGGTTGCGCCCATGGCTGTGACCACTGGACGTGAGATTGAGGTACGGCGCAGTTCCCGACGTCGCAAAACGGTCTCGGCGTTCTTAGAACAGGGCCGGCTGGTGGTGGCGATCCCGGCGCGTTTTACCGCTGCGCAGGAAGAACAATGGGTGGCCACCATGGCGCAGCGCGTCGAGGCCACCGCGCAGCGGCGGCAAGTTAGCGATACCGACCTCATGCAGCGGGCCCAGGCGCTGGCCCAGGCCTACCTGCCGCAGGCGATTCCGACGTCGCTCACCTGGGTGCCGAACCAGGGCAAGCGCTGGGGATCGTGCACCCCAGCCGAGGGCAGTATTCGCATCTCTGACCGGGTGCAGCAGATGCCGGACTGGGTTCTGGACTACGTCCTGATGCACGAGCTTGCGCACCTGGTGGTGCGCGGCCACGGGCCCGACTTCTGGGAGCTGGTCAACGCCTATCCGCATACCGAGCGGGCCCGGGGGTTTCTCATGGGTGTGGCCCATGCCCAGGCCCATGGAGCCGCAGCGCCCTCCTAGTCGCCCGCTTTCTGAGCCTCAGGCACCCCTGCGGGCGTGGCAGCCGTGGCTATCGGCCCGCAGGATCAGCCGGTGGTGGATCCTCATCGCTGCGGCCAAGGATCTGCTGTAGGGCTGCGTCGAGGTCGGCGGTGACCTCGTCCGTGGATGCGCGGCGGGCGAAGAAGTTCTCTGGGTCGTCCAGGTCCTCGCTGGTGGGGAATAGGTCCAGCTGGGACCACAACGCGTCGCGGCCACTGGGCCCCTGTTCGGCGGCCACGATCTGCCACAGCTGTGCGGCCTCGCGTGCCCGCCGTGGCCGTAGCTCCAAACCCACCAGCTGTTTGAAGGTGTCTTCGGCCGGACCACCCGCGGCGCGACGTCGGCGCAGCATTTCCCGCAGTGGCACCGCGTGCGGCAAGTGCGGGGCCACCGCCGCTGCGGTGACCTCCTCTACCCAGCCTTCGACCAGTGCCAATGCCGTCTCTAGGCGTAGCAGCACCCGTTGCTGGTCCGGGCTGGCCTGGGGCGAGAAAATCCCCTTGCCCAGCGCATTGCGTAGTTGCTCCACATCGGTGGGATCGATGCTGCGAACCGCATCCTCCAACTGATCGGCGTCGATCTGAACGCCACGCGCGTACGCTTGCACGGCTCCCAGAAGGTGGGCGCGAAGCCAGGGCACCCGGGTAAACAAACGGGCATGGGCGGCCTCCCGTACGGCCATAAGCTGCCACACCTCATCGGCTGGAGCATCGAGGCCATCGGCGAAGGCGTCGATGTTGGCGGGAACCAGCATCAGCCCTGGTTCCTTCAGCAGTGGCAACCCGATGTCGGTGCCGCCGAACACCTCCCGGGCTAAGGTTCCGGTTCCCTGACCGACCTGCATCGCAAACCCCAGCCGCCCGAACTTGGTTACCATCCGGGGCAGGTCGAGCCCTTGCGGTGCTAGGTCCGCTGGGACATCGTGCTCCAGTTGTTGAGCGAGCACTTGGGCGAGGGCATCGGCAACAGAGACACCAATGGGGTCAGCCACCGCTCGCCAGGTCGGCAGCGTCTGTTCGACCCATTCGGCCCGGGATGCCACGATGTGCGGCCCACCGGCCGGCGGTAGATCTGTGGCCGCATCCAGCCAGAGGTCGGCGACGCTGAGCACCGACTGTGCCTTGGCCTGCTGCGCCGTTGACGGGCTGGAGTCACCTCCGCTGTGCGCTGTCTGCCGCGCGACATCGTGGGCGAACTGCCAGCCAGATTCACCGCTATCGTCGGAGGTCAGGATGCGTTGCATGTGCGCCATCACAGCCGCGAGCGCCTGCGGGTTGGCATCCAGGCCCGTGGCTTTGGCCCATTCGGCCGGATCGGCCCCGCTGGCTTCCAGCGCCTGCATGGCCTCCTGGGCGGCGGCTGGACCCAGCACAGACTCCAGCATCTTGCGCCACTGTTCGCGGTCAGGTTCCATCTCCGTCACGGTACGCCGACCGGCAGGGTATCGAGCCATCTGGGCGGCAGTGTTTCGCTCAGGGCGCATTGGGTCACAATGGCGGGGTGCGCCAACTCCTGCTCCGGTGGGGAGTATCCCCACGATTTGTCACCATGACCATCGCCAGCGTGGCGACCTTCGGCCTGCTGGCGGTCATGATGTTCGTTCCGGCCCCGTATGCAGTCCAGGCTGCAGGCCCGACCCTTGACACTCTCAGCGAGCAGGATGATGTCGACCTGATCTCCGTCGACGATGCTCGGACCTACCCCACGTCGGGGCAATTGCTCCTCACGACCGTGACCACGATGGGGGGGCCGGGCCACCCGGTCTATGTGGGCAGAGTGATCGCCGGCTGGTTGTCGTCGTCGGTCAGAGTGGTACCCGTGGAAACGGTCTTCGATCCTGAGCAGACTCAAGAGGATATCGACAGAGCCTCCGCGGCGCAGATGGTGTCCTCTCAGGAGATGGCGATTGTGGCGGCATTGACGCAGCTGGGATACGAGGTTCCTGCGGTGCTGACCATCTCTGGTGCGCACCAGGACGGGGGAGCCGATGCGGTGGCCCAGGATGGTGATGTGATCACCGGTATCGAGGTGGCCGGTGAGCAGACGGAGATTGCCACCTACGACCAACTGGCCCAAGCCTTGGCAGCGACCCCTGCAGGTACCACCGTGACCCTCCATGTCCTTCGTGCGGGTGAACCTACTGGGCTTGAGATTGTCACCGGCGATGACGGCGCAGGAGGCAGTGTGCTCGGGGTGTGGCTGGATGCCGAGTTCGAGTACCCGGTGGACGTTCGGATCCAGATCGACAATGTGGGCGGCCCTAGCGCGGGGGTGATGTTTGCGCTCGGCATTGTCGACCTGATGACGCCGGGCCAGATGACCGGTGGTGCCACCATCGCGGGTACCGGGACGATCTCGATCGGGGGAGCTGTCGGGCCTATCGGTGGTGTCGCCCAGAAGCTTGCGGGTGCCCGAACCGCTGGCGCGGAGTACTTCCTGGTTCCGGGTGCCAACTGCGACGGGCTGGACGGGAACATTCCGGCTGACATCCAGGTCATTGCGGTCAATACGCTCGAAGAAGCGGTAGCAGCGGTGGAAGCGATCGGGGTCGGGCAGGCACAGGACCTGCCTGGCTGCTAGCTGCCTCGGGGCTGACCGCCGCGGGATCCGCGGTCGGCGGCGCCGTCCTTGGTCCGTGTTGGTCCTAGGTCAGCGTTGCCTGCAACGCGGCGACCAGGCCGGGAACGGCGTCGGGGGAGCCGGCGACATCGGCGTCGTGGTCATGTTCCTTGCTGCGCAGCGCACACCAGGATTCGCCCGAACGCAGGACGCCGACGGCGATGCGCACGTCCTGCCGTTGTGGGTGCGCCATCAGCTCCGCCATCGAGGGTTCGCCCTGCACCGATTGTGGCGGAACAACGATGCGTTCTACTGCCAGGGCTGCACCATCGACCTGTTCGGGCCAGGCCAGCTGGGCGAGCAGGTCCTCAAGATCCTGTGCCTGGGGTAGTCCCTCCTGCTCGATGGAGGTCAGGTGCTCGGGATCACGGGTGGCGAGTTCGACTGCCTCTGGCGGAAGCTCATGGGCGAGCTCGGGGTTGGCCGTGACCGCCGCGGCGGTCCGAACCAGCGCAAAAACTGCGACCGGGCCATCCCAACCGGCTCGAGCAACGTGTCGTTCGATATCGACCACCGCTAGACGCAGGGCCTGGCTGCGCGCCGACTTCTCACCATCCATGGCGGCTATGGTCGCAGGCCCCTGCCGATGTGCGAAACTCATCTCACCCGAACTTTGGGTCAGATCCGCCTACCTGTCCATCTTCGCCGTCCTGCACGGTGTGCTTGCTTGAGGTGATTCCCGATCGCTGCCGAAACACGCCCGGCCTCCCGCGGCCGCCGCGGTGCACTCCTACCAACGCTGGTCGTCCTGGCCGTTGTTGTCGTCGGATTCTTCATCTTCGCGAACCTGTGGACCGAATGGCTGTGGTTCACCCAGCTCGGCTACAACCAGGTGCTGGGCACTCAATGGTTGAGCATGGCGGGGCTGTTCCTCATCGGAGGGGCGGTGATGGCGGCCGTGGTGTGGCTAAACCTCTGGCTGGCCCATCGCCATCGGCCGGCGTATGTGCCCACCACCTCCCAGCAACAGGACTTGGATCGGTATCGCACCGCTTTCGAACCGTTGCGCCGGATCGTGTTCATCGCGGCGCCCATCGTGGCGGGTCTGTTCGCCGGGTCAGCGGCTAGCGCCCAATGGCAATCCATGCTGATGGCCTTCAACGGTGAGGCGTTCGGAACCACTGACCCGATCTTTGGTATCGACCTGTCCTTCTACCTGTTCACGTTGCCATTCCTGCGCTTTGTGGTCTCGTTTCTGATGATGGCCACATTCTTCGGTGCAGTCGTTGCGCTGTTCACCCACTACCTCTACGGCGGTCTGCAGATCGCGGGCCGGGGCCAGCGGATCACGGCGGCTGCCCGGATTCACATCGCGGTTCTGGCGGGGCTGTTCGTGGCGTTTATCGCGGCCAACTACTGGTTGGACCGGTACTCGATGCTCTCCGGCTCGGGGGACCTCTTCGACGGTGCCCCCTATACCGACGTCAATGCGGTTATCCCGGCCCGGGCCATCCTGGCGATCATCGGCGTGCTGGTCGCGGTGTTGTTCTTTTACACCGGCGCCCGGGGCACCTGGCGGCTCCCGGCGATCGGGGTGGCACTCATGGTGGTCTCCGGCGTCCTGGCGGCCGGGGTCTACCCCGCCATCATCCAAGGCGTCCGGGTTGGCCCGAATGAGCAAGCACTGGAAGCCGAATATCTGCAATACAACATCGACGCGACCCGCCTCGCCTACGGACTGGACGGCGTCCAGACGCAGTCCTATACCGCGGAGACGGAAACCGCTGCGGGGCAACTTCGCTCCGACGCCGAGTCCACGGCCTCGATTCGACTGCTCGACCCCTCGATCGTCTCGCCGACCTTTAGGCAACTGCAACAGAACCGGACTTTCTACACTTTCCCCGATCAGCTCTCGGTAGACCGGTATGACATTGACGGCGAACTGCAGGACACCGTGGTCGCCGTCCGCGAATTGGATATGACGCAGGTAGACCGCACCTGGGTCAACGATCACACGGTCTACACCCATGGCTACGGCGTGGTTGCGGCGTACGGTAACCGGGTTAACTCCGATGGTCGCCCGACCTTCTTCCAGAGTGGTATCCCCACTTCCGGCGCGCTGGGCGACTATGAGCCGCGAATCTACTTCAGCCCGAGTGCCCCGGACTATTCGATCGTGGGGGCGCCGGAGGGAACGGACCCCTGGGAGCTGGACTACCCCGATGACGATGCCCCTAATGGTCAGCAGAGCTACACCTATGAGGGTGAGGGTGGGCCGTCGGTGGGCAATCTCTGGAACCAGATGCTCTACGCCGCCCGCTTCGGCAGTGAGCAGATCCTGTTCTCCGATCGGGTGACCTCGGAGTCGCAGATCCTGTTCTACCGCGACCCGCGCGAGCGGGTGTCAATGGTGGCGCCCTACCTCACGCTCGAGAACCGCGCCTACCCAGCAGTGGTTGACACCGACGGCGATGGTGTTCGCGAAGTGGTGTGGATCATCGATGCCTACACCACCTCCGACGAGTACCCCTACTCCGAGCATCAGACCGTCACCGATGCCACCAACGATGCCCTGACGAATGCCGAAACACAGTTGGCCGTGCCGGATACGCTCAACTACATCCGCAACTCGGTCAAGGCCGTGGTGGATGCTTACAGTGGTGAGGTCACCCTCTTCGCTTGGGATCCAGAGGATCCGGTGTTGCGGACCTGGCAAAACGTCTACCCCAACACGCTGCGACCGATTTCGGAGATCGAGGGCGACCTGATGTCGCACCTGCGCTATCCCGAGGATCTGTTCAAGGTCCAGCGGGAACTATTGACCCGCTACCACGTGACCGACGCCACGACCTTCTACAACCGTGGTGACTTCTGGACCGTGCCGGATGATCCGGTGGAGTCCACGCGTGGTTCGCAACCCCCGTACTATCTGACGCTGCAGATGCCCGGTCAGACAGAGCCATCGTTCTCCTTGAGCGGCAACTTCATTATTAGTGGCCGGGAAGTGCTGACCGCCTTCCTCGCTGTCAATTCCGAGACCGGCAACGAAGATGGGCAGGTTGATCCGGACTACGGCACGCTGCGGCTATTGGAGTTGCCGCGAGATCTGACGGTCCCAGGGCCTGGTCAGGTGCAGAACAACTTCAATTCCGATACCGCTGTGGCCGATGAACTGAACATCCTTGGCCGCGGTGACTCCACGGTCATCCGTGGGAACCTGCTCACGCTCCCGGTCGGTGGTGGGTTGCTGTATGTGCAGCCGGTGTACGTGCAGTCTTCTACCGGAACCTCGCTGCCGTTGCTGCGACGAGTGCTCGTGGCATTCGGCGATACCGTGGGCTTCGCGGCAACCCTTGATGGTGCGCTGGACCAGGTATTCGGAGGCGACTCTGGTGCCGATGCCGGCGATGCAGGCGTGGAACCAGATGATCCCGGCACCGGGGGTAGTTCTGGCGGGGATGCTGACGACGCGCAGCAACGCCTGGATGAGGCCCTGGCAGCTGCGGCCACCGCACTAGCCGATAGCGAGGCAGCGCTTGCAACCGGCGACTGGGCCGCCTATGGGCAGGCGCAGGACCAGCTGCAGTCCGCGCTGGAAGAGGCGATCGCCGCCGAAACGGAACTGTTTGGCGGCGAGGAGTCCGCAGAGGGCGAGGACGGGGCTGGGCAGGGTGGCGATAGCGCCGGGGACGACAGTGGCGGGTCAGATGGCTCAGGCAGCGGGGACGGCGGTAGCGACAGCGGCTAACACCTCGCGATCACCCCGAGTGAGTCATCTGGTTTCGGGGCGGGATGCTCGCCCGCCGTCCGAGCCGAGGCCTGCTGCTGGCCGGTGCGCAGGGTTGGTGCAGTGCCGATTTGCTCCCAACCGCGAGTGCGACGTACAGTTGTGCCCGTCAACGCGGGGTGGAGCAGTTCGGTAGCTCGCCGGGCTCATAACCCGGAGGTCGCAGGTTCAAATCCTGCCCCCGCCACGAAAGAAGGGCCTCTGAGCTGGGAGAACATCCCAGATCAGAGGCCCTTCAGTTTGTCGCCGAGTGTGCACCCAGCGCTAGTCCCAGCGCAGCCTCAACAGGCCCCTCGCGCAGCGACCGGAAGCGCGGGTTAGCGGCAGAAATGCGGGCTGAGCCCACGACGGCGGCCGAGTTCGAAGACTTGTGGCAATACCGAACCCCACGGCACCCGAATTTGGCGTGCACCCTCGTACTCGCGGTGGGCAACCGGTGTGAAGGCCACAGAGCCCGTTCGACCTGTTCCTGAGGTGCCCGATTGGCCCAGACCTACGACTTGAGGTTGAGGCTTTGCGGGCCAAGTGGCGCTATTGTGACCATCGATCCAGGCAGGTAGTGGGGTGAGCGCGCCGCGTCTTCGTCTGCTGGTCGTCGCCCAGTGCGTCGGCAAGCTTGCTTGGCAACACATACCAACAGTGAAGGATTGAAGGAAATGTCTGACTACGGAACCCCACCGCCGCCGAGCGCGCCTGGCATGCCTCCGGTCGGCGGGACACCCATGTCTCCGCCGCCGAACAACCTGGTGTTCGCGATTCTCAGCACGATCTTCTGCTGTCTACCGCTGGGCGTCGCCTCGATTGTCTTCGCGGCGCAGGTGAACACGAAGTTCGCGCAGGGTGACTATGCCGGTGCTCAGGCATCGGCCGACAAGGCGAAGAAGTTCGCTCTCTGGGGGGCGATCATCGGTGCGGTTCTCATCGTCATCAGCCTCATCGCGAACCTTGCACTTCTTGGGGCGAACAGCTAGGTCATGGCAGACCTCGACACGGCACCGACCGGGTCAACTGTTGACCAGGTAGGTGCTGCTCAAGGTAGGGGCCAGCGCATGTTGGCCCCTACCTTGGTGTTGGTCATCACCATCACAGTCTTGACGGTGCTGTACTTTGTCGATCCCAACCAGCCGGGAAACTACCCCACGTGTCCCTGGTACTACTTCACCGGCACCTACGATCCCGGTGACGGGACCTTGCGTGCATTGCACGCCCTCACCCACGGTGATATCGGAACTGCACTCGCGCGCAATCCCCTCACCCTGCTGGCTCTGGGGATCCTCGCAGTGATCTATGCGCAGTGGTCCTGGCGCCGCTGGCACAACCGCCCGCGGACCACGGTCGCGCCAGCGTGGGTGCTCTACCTCTTCTTTGCAACGATCGTGGCATTTTGGGTGCTACGCAACATTCCGGGATGGACGTGGCTTTCCCCCGCCTAGCCGCGCGCCGAGCTACCTCACGGGCGTGCGATGGTAGTGCACCACGCGAAAGCGTGTTGAGTTCGACGCGATCCACGCGCCTATCTCTGGATCCCCCCATTCTGGGCCGATCACCGGGGCGAAGGTATCGCCGGCGATATCCAGGTCGATCTCGCTGACCACCAACCGGTCAGCCATCGGCATTGCTTCGGCGTAGACCTGGCCACCGCCACAGACCCAGGCATCCTCGCCGGCCAGCAAGGCCAGCGCATCGGTCAAGCTATGGGCAACCTCCGCGCCCGGAGCAACGAAGCCAGGGTCGCGGCTCAGCACGATGTTGCGTCGTCCAGGCAACGGGCGGAACCTTGCTGGTAGGGCATCCCAGGAGGCCCGACCGTGAATGACCGCGTCACCTCTGGTCGTCGCGCGAAAATGTGCCAGGTCCTCAGGCAGGTGCCAGGGCAATCCGCCGTCACGGCCGATGACCCCGTTGCGAGACTGCGCCCAGATCATTCCCAGCATATTGCCGACCAGTCAGACGGCGATCGGTGCCTTGATGGCGGCGTGGTGCTGATAGTTAAGGATCTCGACATCATCGATGGTGTAGTCGAACAACGTTGCTGCTTTCCGTAGCGAGAGCTGGGGAAAGGTGAAGGGTGCCCGACTCAACTGCTCACGCACCTGATCGACGTGGTTGTCGTAGATGTGGATGTCGCCGCCAGTCCAGATGAAGTCGCCGACGGCCAAACCCACCTGTTGGGCCACCATGTGGGTCAGCAGCGAATAGGAAGCGATATTGAACGGCACACCGAGAAACAGGTCGGCGCTACGTTGATACAACTGGCAGGACAGCCGTCCGTTGGCAACGTAGAACTGAAAGAGGGCGTGGCACGGTGCCAACGCCATCGCCTCCAACTCGGCGACGTTCCACGCCGAGACGATGATCCGGCGTGAGTCAGGGTCAGTTCGTAGCTGTTCTAAGACCCGGCTGATCTGGTCGATGTGGCCACCACCCGGGGTAGGCCAGGAACGCCACTGCACGCCATAGACCGGTCCGAGTTCGCCAGCGGGGTCTGCCCACTCGTCCCAGATGCGGACCTTGTGATCACGCAGGTAGGCGATGTTGGAATCGCCACGCAAGAACCAAATCAGCTCGTGTACCACCGAGGGCAGGTGCACACGTTTGGTCGTGACCAGGGGAAACGCCTGCGATAGGTCGTATCGCAATTGGTGACCAAAGATGGACCGGGTGCCGGTGCCGGTGCGGTCGTCCTTGGCCGTGCCGGTGGCTAGCACCACCTGCAGCAGCTCCTCGTACTGGGTATCGGCCGCGGGTGCATTCATAGCGCCATGGTATTCGCCTCACGCTCGGGAACACACGCCTGCGCGCGCAGTTTGGGGTGGGGAGCGGTGCCCGGTGCTCGCGCTGACTGTGCCGCAGCCATATTGCCGCCATGATGGGGGCGTGAACAACGCTGATCTAGTGGTGGTAGGTGCGGGCCTGTTCGGGCTGACGGTGGCACAGCGGGCGGCAGCTGACCTGGGCTTGCGGGTGGCGGTGATCGACCGGCGTGACCACATCGGCGGAAATGCCTATAGCGAGGTTGAACCAACCACAGGAATCGAGGTGCACCGGTACGGAGCGCACCTGTTTCACACGTCCAATGAACGGGTATGGGAGTACGTCAACCGGTTTACCTCCTTCACCTCCTATGTGCACCGGGTCTACACCCAGCACGGCGGCGAGGTGTACCCGCTGCCGATCAACCTGGGTACCATCAATCAGTTTTTTCGGGCCGCCTATGGCCCGGCCGATGCGCATCGTTTGATCGCCAGCCAGGCCGCCGAGCTGAACGGGCAGGTCAGCAACCTGGAAGACAAGGCCATCTCTCTGATAGGCCGCCCGTTGTATGAGGCATTCATCCGCGGCTATACCGCCAAGCAGTGGCAGACCGATCCCCGTGACCTGAGCGCTGACATCATCTCCCGGCTACCGGTACGGCTGACCTATGACAACCGGTACTTCAACGACACCTATGAGGGGCTGCCCACCGATGGCTACGCGGCCTGGATGCAGCGGATGGCTGACCACGACCGCATCGACGTCATGCTGGAAACCGACTTCTTTGATGTTGGTCAACCCCTGCACCAGCAGGCGCTCGTGGGCCAGATCCCCGTTGTCTACACCGGGCCGCTCGACAGCTATTTCGGAGAGAGCGGAGCCCTGGGATGGCGCACGCTGGACTTCGAGCAGGAACTGTTGGACGTCGGTGACTTTCAGGGTGCAGCCGTGATGAACTACGCCGACCAGGACGTGCCCTATACCCGTATCTTGGAGTTCCGTCACTTCCACCCCGAACGGGACTATCCCAGTGATCGAACAGTCATCGTGCGGGAGTTCTCCCGGTTCGCCGCTGGGCAGGATGAGCCGTACTACCCGGTCAATACTGCATCCGACCGCAGCAAGGTTCTGGCCTACCGTGAGCGTGCGCGCTCCCAGCCCCACGTTGCCTTCGGGGGGCGGTTGGGAAGCTACCAGTACCTCGATATGCATATGGCGATCGGTGCGGCCCTGTCGTTCGTGGACAACAAGCTTGCGGCACTGCTGGGCTGATCGAGGGTCACTTCGGGAGAAGATGGAGCGGTGATCTATCGACTCACCGGGGTTCAGCGTGACTACGCCTGGGGATCGCCGACGGCGATTCCTCAGTTGCTGGGGCAAACGCCCGGAGACGATCCGGTGGCGGAGCTGTGGTTCGGCACCCATAGCAGCGGTAGTGCCACGGTCGCCGATGGCGCACCATTGTCCGACCTGGTTGACGCAGCGCCGGAGGCGCTGCTGGGCGCTGAGACGGTGCACCTGCATGGCCCCCAGCTGCCGTATCTGCTCAAACTCATCGCCCCGGCTCAGCCACTGTCGCTCCAGGTGCATCCCAATGCGGCCCAGGCCCGGCGTGGCTTCGACGCCGAAGAGGCCGCAGGCCTGGCCCTGGACTCACCCGCGCGGCGCTACCGGGATCGCAATCACAAGCCCGAACTCGTCTATGCGGTCACCCGTTTTGAAGCGCTGTGCGGATTTCGTGCGCCACGCCGGGTGCTGGAGTTGTTGGCTGGGTTGGACAGCGCTCTAGCCCGCCAACTTGAGCATGTGTTGCATCGGGCGGGGCCGCTGGCAGGAATGCGTGCGGCTTTCGACACCATGTTGCGCACCGGGGTTCATGACGCCGACTCCATTGACGAGCTCGTGGCTGCCTGCCGGGCCCGGCCAGCCGAAACCAGTCCTTCGCCCAGGATCGATCGGATTGTGGCTCAGTTGGGTGAGCACTATCCCGGTGACGGTGGTGCGGTTGCGCCATTGCTGCTGAACCCGGTGACGTTGGAACCGGGGGAGACGTTATTCGTTCCCCCAGGAAGTCTGCATGCGTATCTGAGCGGTGTGGCGGTGGAAGTCATGGCCAATTCCGACAATGTCGCGCGGGCTGGCCTGACGGCAAAACATGTCGATGCCGAAGCGGTGATCGACCTGGTGGACCTGAACGCGGCCCCGCCGATGCGGATTGCGGCCGAACCCCACGGGCCTCAGCGCACGTTCTATGCGCCGGTAGATGACTTCGAACTATCCGTGCTGGAGCTCTCCGATAGCGTCCCGATCCCGGTCCGTGGCCGTGGCCCACGCATTCTGCTGGGCCTGTCGGGTTCGGTGACGATCGGGTCGTGGTCCGGCTCGGAGCGCATCGGGCCGGGGCAGGCCGTTTTCGTTGCCGACTCCGAAGGTGAGCTCAAGGCGGCTGGGCCAGGTCGGTGCGTGCAGGCCGCCGTTCCGTGATCGACTCAGCCGGTCAGGGCGCAAGCGCGCGCTCCTGATCGGCAATGGCGGCCAGTTGCTGGCGATCCCGGCTGGTCGCCAGCACGATGGAGCCGCCGTGTTCCCATATCTGCCACGCCTGCTGCGGAAGATCAAGGGGTGCGTCGGTGGTCAGCAGCACCCGGGCTGGCCGGTGCTCGGGGACCGGACCACGCGAGGGTGTGAACGCCGGTTCGTCCCCCTGACCCATGAGCTCGGCGGCGCCGTCGATGGCGCCAGCAGGCAGGTCCGACTCCCAGGATCGGGCTAATGCGGGCAATGCGATGGCAACCACGGTGGCCGTCTCACCCCAGTGGTGTGGCCGGGAGGTGAGGACGATATCGACGCCATCGTGCTGACTGGAGCTACTGTGACCGTCCGCAAGCAGCGGTTGCACGCCTAGCTCCCAGGCTGCCAGGCACCAGACCAGCTGGCGCCAGTGGCCAGGCAGATCGATAAGCAGCACTGAATCGGCATCGGTATCGGCGTCGAGCATCAGCAGGTTTGCCGCTTTGACGACCCAATTTCGCAGCACCCGGCCGGATAGGTCGATGCGCTCGTCGGCGGCTCCGTACCAGGTCAGCCTAGGTGCGGAAGGTTCCCAGGAGTCGAGTGTGGCTAATACTGCGGGTGTCCTCACAGTGGTGAGCGTAGCCAGCCGCGAGAAGCCGCTCAGCTGCTTCAAATCTGCTATAGCACGCCGCGGGCTTGACGGGAGGGGATAACACGCGTGTAATTTAGTGCACAGGGCAGCGAACTTCCCATGATGGCAGGACGATAGTGAACACTCGACGAAAGCTTACGAAGATGTCTATTGCAGGCGTCGGGACGTCCGAACGGGAGGAAGTTGCCCACGCACTGGAATACAGCGCGTCGGGAGCAGTAGAACAGTCGGGGGAAGTAACCATGTGGAACGTCTTGGGCGAAGGCCCACTCAATCCCGTTTCGACGCCGCCGCCATCACCGCTGGTGGCGATGTTCGGCGTAGACGAGGATGAGGGAATTCTCGGATGGCAGGAGCGGGCGCTGTGCGCGCAGACTGATCCGGAGGCATTCTTTCCGGAGAAGGGCGGCTCAACGCGAGAAGCTAAGCGTGTGTGCTCCTCCTGCGAGGTGCGCGCTGAATGCCTGGAGTATGCGCTCATGAACGATGAGCGTTTCGGAATTTGGGGCGGGCTCTCGGAGCGTGAACGCCGCAAGCTCAAGCGTCGCGCGATCTGATCGCCGCGGCTAAGCGAGTATGAGCCGCCCGACCCGCGCCCGCGTGACGGCAGTCGTCGTCGCTGCCAAAGACCGGTCCCACCTGCGCGAGACGTTGACCGCGCTTGCCAACCAGCTCCAGCCTCCCGAGCGGGTGCTGCTGGTGCACACTCGCAGCCACGCCGATGACCTGCTCCAGCTCGCCGACGACGCCGGGCTCGCGGTCGAGATCGTGGCTGCCGTGGGTGCCGACAGCTTCGGTGAAGCGCTCACCCGGGCGGTAGCCACCGCCGCACCCGATACCGACTGGCTGTGGTTGTTGCACGATGACAGCGCTCCGGCGCCGCAGGCCCTGGCCGCGCTGACCGCCGTGGTGGAAACGGGTAGCACGATCGGAATCGCTGGGTCCAAGCAGGTGTCGTGGGCACATGAGGGCCGCTTGATTTCGGTCGGCACCCAATACACCCCGGATCTGCAGCGCTATACCGGGGTTGAGGACGGCGAAGTCGACCAGGGTCAACATGATGACCGTGACGATATCGACACCGTCGGTACCGCGGGAATGCTCATCGATCGGGTGTTGTACGGCACATTGGGAGGTCCCGATCCTGCCCTCGGACCATTCGGCGATGGGCGGGATCTTTCCCGTCGGGCTCGGCTCGCTGGACGACGGGTGGTCGTGGTGCCCGCGGCGGTGGTACGACACGCGCGAATGAGCTACTTCGGCCAGCGTGATGGTCACCGTCACCATCGCGAACCCGATCCCCGACGTAGTTTCCGCCAGCGGCGCACCGCCGTGCTGCACAGCCGACTGGTGGATGGGCGTGCCTTGCTCATCCCGCTGCATCTGATCGCTGCCTTCCTGGTGGCCCCCCTTCGCGCGCTGGGCCGGTTGGTGACCAAGGACGTGGGACTGGTCGGCGACGAGCTAGTGGCACCCTTGGCTGCTCTGGCCGGGGTTGGCTCGGTTCGGCGGGCCCGGCGTCAAGCAGCATCGACCCGGTCGAACTCCCGGCGGCTGTTGCGCGACTTGCAGGCTAGGCGGGCCGATGTAGCCCGGGTGCGGCGCGACCGCCGGATGCAGGCTGCAGCAGCCCGGCGCAGCGCGCGGGCACCCTCGGAATTGGAGATGAAGGAGCGGGCGGCACTTGGTGTGCGACGCCGTCTGGTCCTGGCCGCAGTGATGCTGGTACCGCTGGCGGTGGTGGCGTTGACGCTGGCACCAGTGGCTTTTGCCGGCCCTTTGGTGGGTGCGGCTTTGCTACCAGCCGATGTCAGTGCCGGGCAGCTGTGGCAGGCGGTGACCGCTTCCTGGCTTGCTAGCGGCGATGGCTGGCCAGTTCCGGCTGATCCCTTCACCCTGGTAGTCGCGGTGCTCTCGGTGATAACCGGAGGGCCGCTGGGAACCCCGGTGTGGCTGACCGTATCGCTGGTGGTCGTTGCTGCGGTTCCGTTGGCCGCCTTGACGGCTTGGTTCGCGGCCGGGGCAGCAACCCGCTCGTTGGCGCTGCGATCCTGGGCCGCATTGTCCTGGTCGATGGCCCCGCCCCTGGTGCTCGGCCTCGGCGATGGTCGGCTCGGCCCGGTCCTGGCACACGTCATGCTGCCCTTGGTGGCGCTAGGAATTGCGCGAGCGCTCGGGGTGGACCGGCGCGATGTGGTGGTCTCCGGACTGGTCGGTGCCCAACGCCTGGGTGGTCGGGCCGTGCCTCGATCGGGGAAGGTCAGGCGCGGCGCGGCGCTGGCCGCGGTAAGCCGGGCGGCCACCTCCGATCTCGAGTCCCCGGTCCACGAGCTGGTGGTCAGCGCCGACTCCATCTCCGAACCCGGATCCGAGCCCGAATCTGGATCTGAGCCCGAATCTGAACCCACCGGTGAGGACCAGCCCGCGGATGCCGACCTCCGCGATGTCCACCCGGATGCCAGTCCAGAAGACGACCCGGATGAGCACTCGGCTGACCACTCGGGCCGCGACCTGGCCACGGCGCCCGAGGAGGCCGACGATGATGAAGATTTCGCTATTGCCTCCAATACTGCCGAACCCTATGAGGGTGAGCCTGAGCAGTACGCCACCATCGTCGCCCGGCCTTCCGGCGTTGGATCGTTGGGGGCGGCAGCCGCCGCAGGCCTGAGCCTGGCGGTCGCAACAGCCGGGGCGCCGATCCTGCTGCCCGTCGCGCTCCTGGCACTGGTCCTGCTCGCGCTAGTGCTAGGGCGCCGCCGCAACCTGGTGACCGGGCGGGCACGCCTGCTGTTGGTCGCACTTCCGGCACTGGTGCTATATGGGCCGCTGGCAACCTATGCCGTCAGCATTCCCGACGGTTGGCGGCTGCTGGCCGCCAGCCCGGGTGCCGCCGCTTCCGCGCCGCAGGTGGTCCCGCTCTACGCGGCTCTTGGATGGCCCCAGGTACCCGACACCGGCCTGGCCCAGGTGGCGACCTGGCTGCCACTGGCGGGCGCAGCAACACTGGTCGTCGCAGCATTGGTGGCCCTGGGCCGGGGCAGCGGCCTAGCCCGCGGAGTTCGCCTCGCCTGGCTGGTGGTGACCCTCGGGCTGGTGGCCGCGCTCGGCGCGGACCGGGTCAACACGGCGCTGGCCAGTACCGATTCGGCTGCCGACGACATCGTGCGGGGCTGGGCTGGGCCCGGAGCCACGGTCGTGATCTTTGGTCTGATCATGGCGACCGTGACCGCCGGCGGCGGTCTACGGGCCGCCTTGCATGGCCGGACCTTTGGCTGGCGCCAAATCGCGGTGGCAGTGGTGAGTATCGTCCTGGTGGCCGGACTGTCCGTATCGGCGGTCAATGCCACCACGATGCTGGCAGGTGACGGGCTGCGGCCCCGGACGACGGACCCGATTCCGGCCCTGGCCCACGAACTGCAATCATCGCAGGCCCGTTCCCGGGTGTTGGCACTATGGGCGGCTCCTGACGGAGTCATCGACGCCCAGGTGTGGCGCGATTCTGGGCCCCAGCTGAGCGAATCCTCCACTGCGGCAGCACTAGCTGAACTCGACGGCGAGGGTGAGGCGGCCACCGGCGATCTGGCGCAGGTGGTTGCTGGGGTAGCAAGCGGCACTATCGATCAGGCCGCCATGCGGCTGGCCGAGCACGCGGTCGCGATTGTGGTGGTCCCGCCCTCAGACTCGGTCATCGCTGGCTCCTTGGGCGACGATGTCGCCCGATCACGCCTGATCGCCGTCCTGGATTCGGTGGTGGGCCTGGAGCGCGTCACCGAGAACGAGGCAGGAGTGGTGTGGCGCACCAGTACTGAGGTAGCGGCGGCGCGCCTGGTTCAGACCGATGGCGACGGAGCGTGGCTGGCCCTTGCCTCGGGGACCGTTGAGGTGGACACCGACCTCACCAGCTCGCCGGAGCCGACCACCCTGGTCCTTGCCGAACGGGCTGCGCCCGGGTGGCAGGCATCGTTGGATGGCCAGCTGCTGGAGCCCGTTGACCACGGCTGGAACCAGGCTTTCCTCGTCCCTGCAGAGAGCCAAGGTGAGTTGCGGGTCTGGTTCCAGCAACCCTGGCACCGAGGCTGGCAGATCGCCATCGCGGCGACGCTGGGCGTGGTGACGTTGATCGCGTTGCCGACCAGACGCCGCCGTCTAGACCTTGACGATGGAGAGGACAGCTGATGGTTGTGCCCTCGTTGCTGCGTCGGGCAGGGCTGGTGGTCAGTGGGGCCATCGTGGTGGCATTGACGGCCGCCACCGTCTGGGTGGCCGACTCTGAACCCGGGCCAACGCCAGGCACGCAAGCCATCCCGACCTACACGGTGACCGCACCGACAACCAGCTGGGTATGCGCCCCTGCCCCGACCCTGCCCACCGTCACCGCGGGCAGCGATATCGACTACGACCCGGAACTGGGTACCGGTGGCGGGCAGGTCGCCACGGCGGTGGAACTCATGGCCTGGTCGGCCAGCTCGCAGCCACAGCTACGGTTTGGGTCGGTTGCCGAACAGGACCTGGTCGATGCCACCACCTCGACCTTTGCCCGTGCGGCCGTCGTGGACATCTCTGAACCGGCGGTCGGTGTGGTCAGTTCCGAGGCCGGTGACGTGCCGCTGGTGGCCGGATTGAGCCTGGCCCGAGCCGAGTCCGGCGACCTGCGCGCACTTGCGGTGAGTACCTGTCAGCGACCGGTGACCAGCGCGATCCTGGTGGGCGGGTCCACCACCCTGGGCGCCAGCTCCCGGCTCATCCTGACCAATCCGGGACAGACGGTGGCGACCGTCGCTTTGACCGGCTGGAGCGGGACCGGGCCGATGCCGCAGATCGCTCCCATCGTGGTACCGGCCGGAGCGACCCGCACCTTGTTGTTGGAGACGATCTCGCTGGAACAACGCCTGGCTATCCGGCTGGATATCTCGGGGGGCTCGATTGCAGCGTTTCTGCAGGATAGTTCGCTGGACGGACTCGTCGCGGCCGGCACCGAAATGCTCTCGGTGGCGGCCGACCCGGCCACCACGATCACCCTGGCACCAGCGCCGTTGCGCACCGATGCCAATGCAGTGCTGCGTTTGGTCAACCCCCAGGAGGACGCCGCGACAGTGTCGGTGGACCTGCTTGGCGCGGAAGGTCCGCAGCCACTGGACGGGGCACAGGATTTCATCATCGAACCGGGAGCCGTGGTCGATGTCTCGCTAGCGGGAGTCCCCGATGGCGACTACGGGCTGCGGGTCCGCGGTGATGTACCCATCACCGGTGCGATCCGGCTGACCCGGGCGGGGGAGCCGGGGGAGGCCGACCCCGACACCGCACCGTTGGATATTGCCTGGCTCACAGCGACCACCCCGGTCGAACACGGCTTGCTGCCGCTACCGGGGGAGCTGATCGACTCCGCTGCCGTGGCCATGTCCAACCCCGGTGAGGGTCGCGTCGAGGTGAACGTGGTGGCCTACGACCAGGGCGGTTCCGTCAGTAGTAGCGACACCCTCACCGTCGATGCGGGCGCTACCGCCGCCGTCACGGTGCCCCCGGAGGCGGTGCTGCTGGAATTCAGTGGCGGCCCCATCGTGGCTTCGGCCGTGCTGACCGCTGATGCCGAAGACGGCCCCCTGATCTCGGCGATCAGCATTGTCGACGACCCGTACAGTGAGCAGGTTGTCACCGTGCGTGTCAGCGACTGATCAGGATCGGTAGTCCGGGTCCACATCCTCTGGTTCGCGGCCCAGCCAATGGGCGACGTGTTCCACGACCACCTCCTGCACCATGGTCGCCAGCTCCTCTGGGCCGTTGGTGCGCGCCAGGATCGGCCGACGATAGATCACTACCCGATGCGGCAGGCCGGCTGCACGATCTGCCGGGAAGTAGCGGCCCAGGGGAATGCTCCCGTTCTCCCACGGTGCTGGCTGGGAGGGTGGTACCTCTTCGACGGCGAACTGCGCGCCTGCGAGCTCGCGGCCCAGGTGTCGCTCCAGCCGATCCACGGCAGCCAAAAGCAGCTCATCGAATTGCTCAGAACGGGTGCGTGCCCCCGGTAGCAGTGGCGGTAGCAGCGGCCCGCGCAGGCCGCGACCATGACGATCGCGAGCCCGGCCAGAGCGCCGTGACGGAATGCGGACCGCACCGATATCACCGCCGGCGACCGGGTTGGAGTCGATCACGGACCATAGCTTGCCATGCCGGGGTGCGTGTGCGGCGTGGGAGACGCCCCAGTGCTGTCCAACCGCAGTAATGTGCCCCACGTGAGAACTCGTCAGTGCACCCGCGCGACCTGTACGGCCGCCGCCGTCGCGACCCTCACTTACGTCTACCACGACTCCACCGCCGTGCTGGGGCCACTGGCCACCCACGCTGAACCGCACAGCTACGATCTGTGTACCGAGCACGCTGAACGGCTGACCGCCCCCCGGGGTTGGGACATCGTGCGCCTGGCAGGCAATTTTGAACCGGCCCCGCCCAGCTCCGACGACTTGCTGGCGCTGGCCGACGCCGTCCGGGAGGCTTCGCGTACCCCGCCGCCGACGCACCTGCCGGCTGCCCGACGCATTGGCGAACCTGCGCCGATCACCGAACCTCGAACCCCGCCAGAGACCGGTCGGCGCGGGCACCTGCGGGTGATCCCCGGCACCGGCGACTAGCTCGATTGCCACGATCAGCCCACGGGTGCGTATCCTCCGGGGGTGCCCACCTCCCTGCAGTCCATCGTCAAGGCCAATGACATCCGGGGTGCGGTGCCGCAGATGTGGGATGCCCAGACGGCCCGTGCACTGGGGGCAGCCTTTGCCGACGTGATCGCCCGTCCCGACGGGGCACCTCAGATCGCCATCGGTCAAGACATGCGCACCTCGTCGCCGGAACTGGCGCGAGCCTTCGGGGAAGGTGCAGCGGCTCGTGGAATCGATGTCGTCCACATCGGCCAGTGCTCCACCGATGGGCTCTACCACGCCTCTGGCATGCTCGACCTACCGGCAGCGATGTTCACCGCGAGCCACAACCCGGCGGGCGACAACGGCATCAAGCTGTGCCGCAGCTCAGCCCGCCCGGTCGGGCGTGAGAGTGGACTGCCGCAGGTAGCGGCCCGGGCACAGCAGTATCTGGATGACGCCATCCCGATTGGTGCCCCAGGGGCGATCAGTACCCGCGAAACGTTGGCCGACTACGCCAGCTATCTGCGAGATCTGGTGGATCTGCGGGGCCAGCGGGCGCTCAAGGTCGTGATCGATGCGGGCAATGGCATGGCTGGGCTGACGGTTCCTGCGGTGCTGGGGGAGGCGGCCGGGCTACCGGATCTGGGCCTGCACCTGGTGCCGCTCTATTTCGACCTCGATGGCAGCTTTCCGCACCATGAGCCCAACCCGCTGGTACCGGAGAATCTGCGCGACCTGCAGGCGGCGGTGGTGGCCGAGCAGGCGGATATCGGGCTGGCCTTCGATGGCGACGCCGACAGATGCTTCGTCGTCGATGAACTGGGTTCACCGGTGAGCCCGAGCGCCGTCGCGGTCCTGGTGGGTCTGGCGCAGGTGGAACGGGAGCGAGCTGCCCGCCGCAACCCCACCGTGGTCCATAACCTGATCACCTCCCGCGCGGTACCGGACTTGCTCACCGCGGCCGGTGCGACCACCATCGCGACACCGGTCGGTCATGCCGTCATCAAGACGGCGATGGCCACCCATGACGCGGTCTTCGGTGCCGAGCATTCCGCCCACTACTACTTCCGCGACTTCTGGTTCGCCGACACTGGAATGCTGGCGGCCATGCTGGTACTGCAGGCGTTGCGATCCAGCTCAGTGACCATGTCGGACTTGGTGCAGATGTATTCGCCCTACCAGGCGTCCGGAGAGATCAATTCCGCCGTTCCTGATCAGCAAGCCGCACTGGCTCGGGTTCGGGGTGCCTACGCCGGCGATATCGCCTCCGGCACGGTGAGGCTCGACGAGCGCGATGGGCTCACCGTCGATCATTGGCATGCCTACCCCCGATGGTGGCTGAATGTGCGAGGCTCCAATACCGAGCCGTTGCTGCGGCTGAATGTGGAGGCCGAAGATGAGGACATCATGGTCAAGGTGCGCGACGCGGTATTAGCGCTGCTGCGCGATTAGTGTCCGGAGGTCATGGCAGTGCTGGGCACCGGTGGGTGGCTCCACGGCTCGACAGGTCGCCGATCGTTGGCTGCTAGCCCAGGACCGCGGCTATCCGTTCTACCGCCGCTAGCAAGATAGGCCGGGGCGTCGCGAAGTTCAGCCGCACGTGGGCGCGAGCGACGTCGCCGCAGTGTCGCCCGGCAGTGGCGACCACATCGGCATGCTCGGCTAGCACAGCAGCCGGATCGGTCAGCGGCACGCCATGACGGCGGGCATCGGTGAAATCCAGCCAGGCCAGGTAGGTGCCTTCCGGCATCCGGTAGCCGATGTCGAGCTGAGCCAGTTCCTGCGCCAGCGCCCGGCGATTGCCGTCCAGGTAGTCCAGCACCTGCGCTAGCCACGGGCCGCCCTCGGTGTAGGCAGCGGTGGCTGCCAGGGCGCCCAAGGTTGATGCCTGGTCTTCGATCAACGCGCCACGTCCGGCCCAGCGCTTGCGGTCGGCGTCGTTGCTGAGGATCACCTGAGCGCACTTGAGCCCCGGAAGGTTAAAGGCTTTGGACGTCGATACCGCCGTCAGCGTATGGGCGGCGGCCTGCTCATTGATGCTGGCGTAGGGGATGTGCGCTAGCCCGTCGTAGCGCAACGGCGCGTGGATCTCATCGGCGAACACCCGCCCGTCGTGACGCTGGACCACCTCACAGATACCCTCTAGTTCGGTCCGTTGCAGCACCCGGCCCACCGGGTTGTGCGGGTTGCACAGCACCAGGACGTGCGCGCCCCGTCGGAAGGCCGCGTCCAGGGCGTCCAGGTCATAGGTGTAGTGGCCCTGTTGCTGCACCAGCGGGACCTGGATGATCTCCCGGTCCAACACCTGCGGAATGGTGAGGAAGGGCATATAGGCCGGGGTGGGCACGATGATCGGTGACCGGGGCCGCGACAGCAGGGTGATGCTGGCTTCAAGTGCGGTCAGCACATCCGGCACCGGGCGCACATCCGCGGGATCGATCGGCCAGCGGTACTGCTCCTGCAGGTATTGGCTCACCGACTGCTGCAGCAGGGCTAACCGGTTGCTGCTCAGGTAGCCCAACCCATCCCCTGCCGCTGCGGCGTGTAAAACCTGCTGAACCGGTGGGGCGGTACCAAAATCCATCTCCGCGATCCATGCGCCTGCCGCAGTGGGGTATTCGGTCCACTTCTTCCAGCCGGTGGCCCGGAGCTGGTCAGCGGTCAGGTTATCGAAATCCAGAGACAATGCGAGCGCTCCTTCCGGGATTGGCTTGCGGGGACAGTGTGCCAGGCCGCGCAGGTAACCTTGGCCGGTGAGTATTGACTTCCAGGTGGCGGACATTGAACTGGCGGCCGTCGGCCGACACCAGATTCACCTCGCTGAACATGAGATGCCCGGACTGATGGCGTTGCGGGAGGAGTTCGGCCCACACCAGCCGCTGGCTGGTGCCCGAATCGCCGGGTCGCTCCACATGACGGTGCAGACTGCGGTGTTGATCGAGACGCTGGTGGCGCTGGGTGCCCAGGTGCGCTGGGCTTCCTGCAACATCTTCTCCACCCAGGACGAGGCAGCAGCCGCCGTGGTGGTCGGTGCCGGTACCCCGGCGCACCCGACCGGAGTGCCGGTGTTCGCCTGGAAGGGCGAGACCCTGGAGGAATACTGGGATGCTGCGGCCCGGATCTTTGCCTGGCCCGATGGTCAGGGGCCGAACCTGATCTTGGACGACGGTGGCGACGCCTCGCTGTTGGTGCACGAGGGGGTGCGGTGCGAACGTGCCGGTGCGGTGCCTGCGCCGCCACAGCCTGGAGACCGCGACTACTCCCACGAGAAGGTGGTCTTCAACGCCCTCTTGGCTCGTCTTTTCGCGCAGGATCCACACCGCTGGCACACCATCGCCTCCGCCATCGTGGGGGTTTCTGAGGAGACCACCACCGGCGTCAACCGACTGAACCAGTGGGCCACCCGCGGGGAGCTGTTGTTTGCGGCCATCAATGTCAACGATTCGGTGACCAAATCCAAGTTCGATAACCGCTACGGCATCCGGCACTCGCTGCCAGACGGCGTGAACCGCGCCACGGATGTCCTGATGGGCGGCAAGGTCGCCGTGGTCTGCGGTTACGGAGATGTCGGAAAGGGGGCCGCCGAGGCCTTCCGTGGCCAGGGCAGCCGGGTCATCATCACCGAGATCGACCCCATCTGTGCTCTGCAGGCCGCGATGGACGGCTTTCAGGTTGCTCGGCTTGATGACGTCATCGGTCAAGCTGACTTCGTGATTACTGCCACCGGCAACACCCGGGTGGTCAGTTCCGAGCAGCTGCGGGCGATGAAGGACAAGGCCGTGGTTGGCAACATCGGCCACTTTGACGATGAGATCGACCTGGCGGCGTTGGCGCAGGTGCGCGGAGTGCGCCAGGTTGAGGTCAAACCCCAGGTCCATGAGTGGATCCTGCCCGCCGATGGCGAGCGTGAGCAGCGTTCTATCCTGGTGCTCTCCCAAGGGCGCCTGCTCAATCTTGGTAACGCTACCGGGCATCCGTCATTCGTGATGTCGACCTCCTTCACCAATCAGGTGCTGGCGCAGATCGAATTGTGGCAGGCGCGTGGTCAGGCCAACGCGGAGCATCAGGTTCGCCGATTGCCCAAACTGCTGGATGAGAAAGTGGCTCGGCTGCATTTGTCCGCGTTGGGTGTTGACCTGACGGAGCTGACCAAGGAACAGGCGGAGTACATCGACGTCGATTCCGCTGGACCGTACAAGCCAGAGCACTATCGCTACTAGCAGCCAGGGTCGCTGTCCAGCTCACGGGACGTCAGCCCAACGGGCTGATGCATGGCGATAGCCTGAGGCACTGACCGGCCCGAACAGCAACCGAATCGTGGAGGGGATGTCGTGACCAAACACGAGCCACTGTTCTCACGGATGAGTCCGGGAGCGTTGCGCAACTATGCCGACACGCTCCGCGGCGAATCAACCGGTGGGATCTTGCTCGCGGTCGGTGCGGTCATCGCGGTGATCTGGGCCAACTCGCCCTGGGCGTCGGCGTATACCGCCGTGCAGTCCTTCGAGATCGGGCCCGAGGTGCTGCATCTGAACCTCAGCTTAGGGGCGTGGGCGTCGGATGGACTGCTAGCCATCTTCTTCTTCGTGATCGGGCTAGAGCTCAAGCGTGAGATTGTCGACGGCGAATTGCGTCACCTGGGCACGGCCATCGTTCCGGTAGCCGCCGCCATCGGCGGCATGATCGTGCCCGCACTGATCTATCTGACATTCAACGTCATGGCCGACGGCGGTCAGCCCCGCGGCTGGGCTATTCCCACGGCCACTGATATCGCGTTCGCGGTGGCGATCCTGGGAATTGTGGGTAAGAGCCTGCCGACAGCGCTGCGTGCCTTCCTGCTGACGCTGGCGGTGGTCGATGACCTCCTTGCCATCGTGATTATCGCGGTCGGGTATTCCGACGGGATATCGCTGATCTGGATTCTTGCAGCGGTCGCGGCCATCGTGGCGTTCTGGCTGCTGGTGCGCCGGGGCGTCACCGCCTGGTATCTGCTGATACCGCTAGGAATACTCGCATGGGCGTTGTTGCATGCCAGCGGTGTCCACGCCACCATCGCTGGGGTCGCCCTGGGAATGGTGGTACCCACCGGGGGGTTGGCTGAGCATTTCGAACACGTCTGGCGACCGGTCTCTGCCGGTTTCGCGGTGCCGGTTTTCGCGCTTCTGGTCGCCGGTGTGCCGATTGACGGCGGTGCGCTGGCCGCAGCTGCGGGTGACCCGGTCGCCCAGGGTGTCATCGTCGGGCTGGTCCTGGGTAAACCGATAGGCATCGTGGCTGCTACCTGGCTGGTTTGCCGATTCGAACGAGTGTCGCTGGCGTCGTCGTTGAAATGGGTGGATGTGCTGGGCGTGGGCCTGCTGGCCGGAATTGGCTTTACCGTCTCGCTGCTGATTGCCGAGCTGGCATTCCGTGGCGCTGAGGCCGGTGAGCACGCGACGCTGTCGGTGTTGATGGCATCACTGATATCCGCAGCTTTGGGCGCAGCGGTTTTGGGGCAACGTTCACGCACCCGTGCCCGGGCAGCGGTGCAGGCCGCCACGAAGGATGAATAGGGCACGCGGAAGCGCTGGGTGACAGCTAGCTGTCGGTGATCCCAAACGGAAGCTGGCGTATGCGCTCCCGCGTCGTGGCGTCCTGGCGCTGCGCCACCAAGGCGCTACGGTACTCGCGGTCACGCCGGGTCACCAGAACCGCGGCGATGAATCGCTCCGGGTGAGTACCCCATGGGGGTGGCGGTGACACGTAGGGTTCCAACGTTGCTGCAAACTGTCGGCCCAGCTCCGCGCGGGTCTGCGCATTGAGCGACCCGGTTCGGGAAAGGAAGATCCGCGCCTGGAAGGCGATGCGGTCGGGCAATCGGCGGATGTCGGCAATGCTGGACCAGCCGGCGAGCTCTGGCGGCATCAACAGCGGGGCTAGTGCCTGCTCGGTTCCGCGAACTTGGACGGCATAGGTGCCAGCCAGTAGATCCCCCAACCGCTTGCTGCGTTTGTTGAAAATCCCAGAGATCACGGCCAGGCCACCTCCGGTGAGCCAAATCTCGGGGATACCCACGACCGCTCGTACCAATGACTGCCGAAACCGGACAGCGCCGCCATCGTCGCGCACTACCCGCAACCCCACCGCGAGTTTGCCCGCGCTCAAGCCACGGCTCAGAGTTTCGATGACCGTGGGCAGGACCACCATGAAACTGACCGCGGTAATCACGGCGGCGATGCTCATCCGAGCATCGATATTCGTCTGCTCGGCAAAGACGAACCTGAGAAGCAATACTATGGTGACCAGGCCAAGCATGCCGTAGATGGCGAGATCGACCAGCCCGCCGAGAATGCGGTTTACTACGCTGGCGGGGCGCAATTCCAACGCCACTGCTTCCCCGGTCACCATCATGTCTGCGGGTGGCGTGAGGTGGCTTTCAGGCGCCGTCGCGTCCCGTGCGCGCGCCGGTGATGTCGCCGTCATAGAGATTAGGTTAGGTCATGATGGTCGCATCCCATGGCTGCCCATGGCAGGGTGGTGCTGTGGATGTGGACGCCTTCGTTGCCGTGCGCTCGCAACGGTGGCGCGAGCTCGAGGAACTGACGCGCGCACGCTCACTCGACGGCGGCGGTGTCGACGACCTGGTCTCGCTATACCAGGCCACCACGACCGACTACTCCAGACTTCGCACGCGGGCTCCTGATCCGTCCGTCACATCCCGAGTTGCGCGCCTGCTGGCCCGTGGTCGGGGCCTTTTATCGGGGGCGCACGAGCCATCGTTGTCCGATGTGACCAGGTTTGTTGCGATCGCGGTGCCAGCGGCTTTCTACCGGGTGCGGTGGTGGACATTGGCTGTGATGATGGTGTTCATCGTGATCGCTGTGGCGAGCGGTTGGTGGGCGTTGACCCACCCAGAGGTGATGGCCACCCTGGGAACTCCAGAGTTCCGGCGCAGGTACGCCGAGCAGCTGTTTGCCAGTTACTACTCTGCCCAACCGCCAGCAGACTTTGCAGCGATGGTGTGGACCAATAACGCCTGGATCTCAGCGCAAGCGATTGCGTATGGTGTCACTGGTATTGGCCCGATATACGTCTTGGTTTCGAATGCTCTCGCGCTAGGCCAGGCGGGCGCGGTCCTAGCTGAGTTCGGCATGCTGGACGTCTTTTTCGGGCTGATCTTGCCGCACGGGCTATTGGAATTGACGGCGGTGTTCGTCGCGGTCGGTACCGGTTTGAAACTCTTCTGGACCTGGGTTCGCCCAGGGCCGCGCACCCGTGCTAGTGCGCTAGCTCAGGAGGGGCGGGCATTGATCACCCTGGTGATCGGCCTCGCGGTGGTGCTGGCTGTTTGCGGGCTCATCGAAGCGTTCGTGACACCCTCCGGCCTGCCGGGTGCAGTGAAGATCACGATCGGCGCCATCGCTCTCGCGCTGTACTGGGTCTATGTCCTGGTGCTGGGGCGAATGGCGGTTGCCGACGGGGAGACCGGTGACCTGCGTGCGGAGCACATTGAAGACACCGTCGCCATGGTGGACTAGGGCGAGGCGACCTCACCCTTCGTACTCAGCGGAAGCAGGCTCGGCGGGAGCAGGTTCGGTGGAAGCAGGCTCACCTGTGGCAGGCCTGGCTAGAGCCGACCGGCCGCCTTGAGAGCCAAGTAGGTATCAGCTAGCCCCGGAGCAAGATCATCGGGCAACTTCTCCAGCACCTCGACGCCGGTGCGCCGCAATTCGACACCAATGCCACGCCGTTCTAGGCTTGCTCGCTCGGCTGCCGCGGCGTCAAACAAGTCAGCAGAGGTTGCCCGGGCAGCGCGGAGCTCATCGGCACCCGGGTCGGTGGCGCTGGCCACGACAACTTGATGATCGGCCGCCAAGGCCGCAGCCACCGGGAGCATTCCCGACTCCAGCGTGCTCGCCTCCAGGGCGCTCACCAACACCACCAGAGCCCGTTGGGACAACCGGTCCGCCACCGCTTGGGCCACCAGGGTCCAATCGGGTTCGACCAGCCGGGGGTAAACCGCTGCCAGCGATGCAGCCATGGTGGACATGACGGCGGCGGATTGGGACCCCGCCACGCGGGCGCGCACCTCCTGATCGATGGCCACTAGTTCCACGTGGTCGCCAGCCTTAGTCGCCAAAGCGGTCAGCAGCAGCGCTGCTTCGATTCCCGACTCCAGCCGCGTTTCGTCGCCTAGGCGTGCAGCTGATAGGCGTGAGGTGTCCAGCACGATGAATACCCGCCGGTCGCGCTCGGGTCGCCACGTGCGCACCACCATCTCAGAGCGCCGGGCACTGGCGCGCCAGTCGATGGCACGGACATCATCACCGATGACGTACTCGCGCAGTGAATCGAATTCGGTCCCCGGCCCGCGGACGTTCACCGCAGAGCGTCCATCCATCTCCCGAAGTCGGGCTAGCCGCGAGGGCAGGTGTCGCCGCGCCCGGAACTCGGGCAGGGCCCGCAGCGTTCCGGGAACCTCAACACTGAGTTGGCGGGCAGCAAACCCCCAGGGACCATAGGACCGGATCGTGACCCGGCCAGCCATCAAGTCGCCCCGACGCTGCGGGGTTAGTGGGGTGGTCAATCGCCGTGACTCGCCCGGTGGGAGCGTCAGTCGATGCCGATTTCGCCCGCTACCCGCGCTGGGTTGCCAGGCGTCGCGAACCAGTCCGCGCAGCGTGCGCCGACCGTTATTGGAGACCGTCAGAACCGAGGTGGTCGACTCTGTCAGCCGGGTGGCTGCCATGGCAGCGCGGACAATCTCCAGCGACCCCAGTGATGCGGCCAGAGCTGCATCTGTTGCGATGACCGCCACCCACAGCACCGCCCAGGTAGCCACGGTGATGGGATCCGGAATGAGCAACACCGGCAGCAATCCCAGTGCCGCCAGTGCAAAGGCACGCCCGGTGATGGCCACGTTAGCGAGGTACTGGCACAGCAGCCAGAACGCCGTCGAGGACCGTCTGGGCGCTGACTCCCTCCAGTTCTGCCTCAGCTCGCAACTGGACCCGATGCCGAAGGGTGGGCAGTGCCAGCGACTTCACATCGTCTGGGGTGACGAACTGGCGACCGTTGAGCCAGGCCCATGCGCGCGCCGTGGCCATCAGCGCGGTGGCCCCTCGAGGGGATACACCCAACGACAATGACGGCGAGGAGCGGGTTGCCCGGCAGATGTCGACGATATACCCCAGCACCTCTGGACCGATCTGCACCTGCTGAACCTCGTCCCGGGCCAGGCTCAGGTCTGAGGAATTGGCTACGGCGCAGACTCCAGCTGCCGCGAGGTTGCGTGGATCGAACCCGGTGCTGTGCCGCTGCAGCACGTTGATCTCAGCGTCGCGTTCGGGCAGCGGCAGCACCAGCTTGAGTAAGAAGCGGTCGAGCTGAGCTTCCGGAAGCGGGTAGGTGCCTTCGTACTCGACGGGATTCTGTGTGGCGATGACCACGAACGGCTCCGGTAGCGGTCGAGGGATGCCATCGACGCTGACCTGACGCTCCTCCATCGCCTCCAGCAGGGAGGCCTGGGTCTTGGGTGGGGTCCGGTTGATCTCGTCAGCCAGGAGCAGGTTGGTAAAAACCGGCCCCTCCCGGAAGGAGAACTCGCAGGTGCGGGCGTCGTAGACCAAAGAGCCAGTCACATCGCCAGGCATGAGGTCGGGTGTGAACTGAACCCGTTTCATTTCCAGCTCCAGACTGGCGCCCACGGTGCGCACGAGCAAGGTCTTGGCAACCCCGGGGACGCCTTCCAGCAGGACATGGCCCCGGCATAGCAGCGCGATCACCAGGCCGGTTACCGCTGCGTCTTGGCTCACGACCGCCTTACCGACCTCGGCCCGTAGCCCAGCTAGCTTCTCGCGCGCGGCGGAGGTTGATGCCGGGGTTTGGTCGGTAGCTATGGAACCCAATTCTCCCCGTGGCTCGGCTGGTAGCGGGTCGGTCGCGGATGGGGGTGCGGTCGGTGTCGGCACCTGTGGTGGCACCGGATACGCGGGCCGGTATGCGGGGTCGTTGCTGCTGGGCGGAGCAGGTTGATAGGGGTTGCTGCTGCTGGGCGGAGGAGGTTGATAGGGGTTGCTGCTCATGAGGGTTGGAGTTCGCTTTCGAGGGTGTCGAGGGCTTGGGTCAGGGCTATCAGGGAGCTGTCATTGCTGGGCGGGGGACCGTAGAGGACATCTGAGATAGCGGCAGGGTCCCGGCCACTAGCGCGGGCGAGGGTATCGATGACCTGCTCGGGCGGCGCATGTCCGGGGATTCCTAGTGGCCCGCACACCCGTGCCAGGAATCCGGCTCGCAGGGCGGAGCCGGCGTGAGCATGGGCATGAGCGCGTCGGTACAGCCGTCCACGCCCGCGGGTCGTCTCGGTTGCCTTGACCACCACCGGGAGCGGCTCCAGGACTACTGGCCCGAGCCGCCGACCGCGCCAAAGCACCAGCACGACACCCAGCAGGACTAGGTACCAGAGTGCGACTTCCGGGATCGGGAAGGTCTGAACCGGCCCGCCGGGAGTGAAGGGGTCCCCTGGGGAGGGCAGGTACCAGATCAATCGATCATGGGCGCCGAGTGCGCGAAAGACCAAGGCAGCGTTCCCGTGCTCAGCCAATCCGCTGTTGCTCAACATCATGCCGTCAGAGAACGCCCGCCATACCTGGCCCGATTCGGTCCACGTTGCGTACATCGCACCCTCAGGGGCGTGGAAGCACGTGGTCACATCTCCGGTTATTGCCGCGCCCCCGGCCAGGATTTGCCCGGCGGCATCGGCATCGGGGTCCTGGCAATCGTCCTGCAAGGGCTGCCGACTTGAGTATTCGGTGATTCGGATGCGATTGGTCAGATGTGCGATTCGCCCGGGCGTCAAATCGGCGAGCACGATGTCGGAGGGGACCTCGGCCAGAGCTTCCTGCTGATCTTCGTTGAGCTCGTTGGGTTGAAAGATCAGCAGCGTGCTGTTCGGTTCGGCAGCCGCGATGGCTGCTGCGGTGGTGCGCACATAGGTGATGTCGACCCCCTGCTCAGTCAGGATCTGGGCAGCGGCCCGGGCGCCATCTGGTTCGGGACTATCGGGTGCGAAGGGCACTATTGACGTGGCTGGTTGCAGCAGGACCAGAGTTGTGATCGCTGCTGCCAGTGCCAGCGCGACGCTCGCCAGCGTGAGTCGGCCTCGTAGTTTCTCGCGAGGGGACTGCGTGGATGTCTCGGAGCTGCCTGCGGGCAGCCCCCGGGCGATGATTGGTGGTGCGGTCATCGTGGCAGCACCAACTCCGCCGTGTGCAGGTCTCCGGTCCGTGTCGGCTTTGCCGCGCCCACCTGGTGGTCCAGCTCGATCAGCCAGTTGTGGTCGCCAGCATTGGCCTGCGTTGAGCCATAGCAGACTGCGTCGAATAGTGAGCTCGCCCGCAGCAGGTCCTGCGCATGGGCAGGCAGCCGGGCACCGGCGGCCGTCGCAGCCTCCAGAGCTGTGCGCCCTAGCCGATCCTGCAGTACCGCCCGCTCGTCCAACGCGCGCACGATGGCCCGGAACTGTTCCAATACCGCCGTATGAAAGTCCCCAGCTGCGGCGGCAGCATCGGCTGCCGTGCGAATCGCCGCTGCCGATCGGTCGTCATCGCCGTCGAGCACCTCGAGACTTCGTGGCGATTGCAGTCGACGTCGACGCAATGGTCCACCCACCACGAACGCCAACCCCACCAGGACGGCCACGATGGCCAGTATGGCTAGCGGGCCAACTACTGGCCCAAGCCCGGAGCCCTCATTGAGAATGTCGTACCAGAGCTGTTGTATCCACTGGTCCAGCTTGTCCAACCAGGTTGGGTCCTGGTTGTAGATAGCTTTCTGGAGTTCGGTGAGTGCCCACTCTTGGGCTTCGTCCGCTGAGGGCGTCAGCGGGGGTTCCCGGGGCAGTTGCAGCCCAAGCATCTCAGGACTCCGATGCTGCGGCTGCGCTGAGTTCGATGTCCAATCCCTCGTTGCGGATCCGGATGTCGATATAGAGCAGAGCGATGACGGCCGCGAGGAATGGGGTCGTGAGCGTGGTGGCGATCGTGCTGGCGGCAAGCTGAGCAATCGTGGTGCCGGTGGTCAATCCGATCATGGACGTCAGCGTGACCACCGGCGAGGTGACGACCGAGGAGATCACGCCGACCAGCACCGACGTCAGCAGGTAGATCCCCACCACACGCCAGAATGTTGGCCGGGTCAGTTGCCATGACCGCCGAAGCGCGACCATCACCGTGGTGCGTTCTAACACCAGCGCCGGGGTCGCCAGAACGGTGGCGAAGACGACAAACATCATCGCGCACACCGCCGCCACAGTCCCCATCAGAGCCGCGATCGCCACCAGAAGCTCATCTGCGTTGGCGCCGATGAGCGCCACCATGGGCAGCAGGCTCACCGCTACCGCGGCCAGCATCGCGACCGTGATGATCAACGTCAGTCCGAGTAGCGAGAGGAGCTGCGGACGGACCAGCGCCCATAACTGCGCCACCGGCAGACGGCGGCCGATAACCGATTGGCTGACCGAGTGAATCAGCAAGCCGGTCAGGATGGTGGCGACTACGAACGACGCCAGCGTTGAAGCCGCCAGGGGAATCACCAGTGAGGCCAGGGTCTCGTACAGGGCATCGATATCGTCCATCGTCGGCTCAACTAGACCGTAAAAGGCGTTGAGGTCCTCGTAGAACCCCCATAGCGCGACCGCCTGGAGCGTTGTCGAGATCACGACTGCGATCGCGGAAAATCCGAACATCACGCCGGGGTTGGACCGGATCGCTTTAATGGCGCCATCGTAGATTTCGCCCAGGCTGAGTGGGCGCAGTGGGACGATCCCAGGCTGATCGACAGTGTGGGCGGTCGCCGACGGGGTGCCGTATTGCCCGTAGTCCTCGCCGCTGTAGCCCGATGGCTGCGGGGCTTGACCCCACCCGGCATCATCGGCGCTCTCAGATGCTGCAGGGGGGCTTGGTGTGCTTCGGTGTTGCTGCTCAACGGGGTTGGGATTGCCGGGCTGCCCTGGTTCGGATGGAGTGGTCATTGTTCCCTCGCCAAGTGGTGGTCGAGAAACATCCTCCCATGATGACGATGCCACGCCGTGCGGAAATGCCCCGCCACCGGTGGATAATGCGACGATAGGGCCATGAACCCACGCGTCTTGGTGGTCGACGACGACGCCGCGCTGTCCGAAATGATCGGAATCGTGCTGCAATCGGAGGAACTCGATCCGGTCTTTGCCTACGATGGAACCAGTGCGATGGACACCTTCCGGGCCAGTCAGCCTGCGGTGGTGTTGTTGGATCTCATGCTCCCAGGTATCGACGGCATCGAGGTTTGCCGGCAGATCCGGGCAGAGTCTGGGGTGCCGGTGATCATGTTGACCGCCAAGAGCGACACCACCGATGTGGTTGCAGGTCTGGAGGCAGGGGCGGACGACTACATCGCCAAACCGTTTAAGCCCCGGGAACTGGTGGCCCGGATCCGGGCACGGCTGCGTCGCCATGACGAGGCAGAGACCGAAGAGCTGCTTATCGGAGACCTGGTGATCGACGTAGCTGGGCACCGAGTGCGCCGTGGGGAGGAGGTCATCCAGCTGACGCCGCTGGAGTTCGACCTGATGGTGGCGTTGGCCCGCAAGCCCCGGCAGGTATTCAGCCGTGAGGTGCTGCTAGAACAGGTGTGGGGCTACCGGCACCAAGCCGATACCCGGTTGGTGAATGTGCATGTGCAGCGGCTACGTGCCAAGGTCGAGCAGGATCCGGAGAACCCTGCGGTGGTTGTGACGGTGCGCGGTGTGGGGTATCGAGCCGGGGCGCCACCGGCGGAGTAGACCTGATGGTGCAATCACAGCGCTCTTGGAGCTCGCACCTACCCGTGCGGGTCTTATCCCGGTTCAATCGGGTGCGGCTGCGCATTCAGCTCGGGCTTACCACCTGGCGTCGCTCGCTGCGGGTGCGAGTTGCCGCCACCACGGTGATCGTGGGCATGGTGGCATTGCTCTCCCTGGGTATGGTGCTGTCGGGTCAGGTCCGGGATTCGCTCTACCAGGGTCGCGTCGGCGAAATCCTGTCCGATGCAGCGGTGCGCGCCAGCAATGCCCAGTCCAACTTCGACTCGGCAGAAGCGGCACGGGTGCAGGATGTGCAGCAGCTGGCCTATGACGTGGTTGATACCTTGCATGTGGCCAGCACCGCGTCCGCTGGCGTGCTGTTGCTACGGTCACCGGGTAGCACGAGCCAGTTCCCCGAACCGGTCACCGACAGCGGGCTGCGGTTGCTGATCACCCCGGAATTACGTGAGGCCGTGCAGTCCGAGCATGCCCAGCAATGGCAGCCTGCCTCGATCGCAGGGGAGCCGGGCCTGGTGGTGGGTACCGTGGTCACGTTGCCACTGGCTGGTGAATACGAGCTCTACTTCGTTTATGGGCTCGCCGACGAACAGGCAACACTTGACTTGCTGCAAGGTGTGCTGAGCGTGGGTGCCATCGTTCTGGTGGTGTTGCTGCTGGTCATGGCGTGGTACCTGACCAGGCAGGTGCTGACTCCAGTACAGCAGGTTGCCCAGACAGCTCAGCGCCTGGCAGATGGGCTGCTGGATGAACGAATCCCAGTTCGCGGAGTCGACGAACTCGCCGTCCTGGCACGTTCCTTCAATGAGATGGCGCAGAGCTTGACCGACCAGATTGAAAAGCTGGAAGAGCTCTCCCAGATGCAACAGCAGTTCGTCTCCGATGTCTCGCACGAACTGCGTACTCCGCTGACGACAATCCGTATCGCCAGCGAGGTGCTTCATCGCGGCCGTGATGACTTCTCCCCGGATCAAGCACGGTCGGCAGAGTTGCTGGCCACCCAACTGGATCGGTTCGAGGCGTTACTTGCCGACTTGCTGGAGATCTCACGATTCGACGCCGGTGCCGCCACCCTCGATGTGGAAGAGGCGGACCTGGCGGTGGTCGTGGAACGGGTCACCGATATCGCTGCACCGCTGGCGGCTCAGCGTGGTTCCAAGATCCGCACGCAATTGCCGTCGACGCCGGTGCGCGTCGATATGGACACCCGCCGAGTGGAGCGCATCGTGCGCAATCTGCTGATCAACGCGGTCGAACATGGGGAGGGCAATCCCATTGATGTCATCGTCGCGGCCGATGATCGGGCCGTCTCACTGGTGGTGCGCGACTACGGCCTGGGTATGACTGCTGCACATGCCGAACGAGTCTTTGACCGGTTCTGGCGTGCGGATCCGGCGCGCACCAGGACCCTGGGCGGGACCGGACTCGGGCTGGCGATCTCACTGGAAGACGCCCGGTTGCACGGAGGAACGCTGCAGGCATGGGGATCGCCGGGGGAGGGCGCCAGTTTCCGGCTGACTCTGCCGGTACGGGCTGGCCTGCAGATACTGGAGCATCCCCTTCAGCTGCACCCCGTTCGTCAGGTCGCCGACCCGGCCCGCGTCGATGACCCAGCCGGACCGCAAGCGTTGCCGGATGCGCTCCTGGGGCAGGCGCAGGAATGAGGCACTTTCACCTGGTCGTACTGCTGGCGCTGAGCGCCGTCCTGTCCGGTTGCCTATCGCTGCCCGATACCGGGGGGGTACAACCCGGGGTCGATGCGGCACCGGCCGATGATGGGCTGGACCTCGTCGCAGCAGATCCAGCCCAGGATGCCTCCCAGGAAGAAATCGTCCGCGGGTTCCTGTTCGCTGCAGCAGCTGGATTGGCCGACGATTTCGAGACCGCGCGGCGCTTTCTGACCAACACCGGTGGACAGGAATGGGATCCCGGTGATGGGGTCACCATCTACGCCGACGCCGATGCGCTGAGCTATCGCAGCCACCTGGACGATCCGCGGTTGGTCACGGTGACGGCCCAGGTGGCGGCAACGGTGGATGCTCAGGGAACCTTCACCGAGGCCGCTCCGGGAACCGTGCGAGAGTTCACCTTCGAGCTGGAACAATCCAGCGACGATCAGTGGCGCATTAACACCCTCGACGATGGTGTGCTGGTCTCGTGGGTGACGTTCGGATCTCAGTATCGGCAGATGTCGGTCTATTTCCTGTCCACCGATGCGGCGCACCGCCTGATCCCGGAAGTGCGCTGGGTGCCGCGTTCTGGCTCGGAGAATGCTGCTGTGCGGGGTTTGCTGGCCGGTCCGGCGCAGTGGCTGGCCGGTGGTGCGGTGACGGCGGTTCCCGATGGCACGAATCTGGCGCTCGACGCCGTGACCATTGCCGACGGTATCGCGACGGTGGCGCTCAGCCGCCAGATTCTCGATGCCAGTGCAGCTGATCGGGCACTGGTGTTGGAGCAGCTGACGGCCACGTTGGTGCAACTGCCGCAAATCCGCCTGGTCCAGATGAGCGTCGACGGTTCGGTGCTGGGCGTCGACGAGGACGCCGGACTGGTACCGGTACCCATTCCTGCGCGCAATCCCACCTTGGTCAGTGGTGCCGGGCTTTCGGTGCTCAATGGTGAAGCGTTGGAACCGGTACCCGATCTGGTTGTTCCCGAGGGGCTCACCGCCCTGGCGCTGCGGTACACCGATGAGCTGCCAGTCGGTGTGGTTGGCCCACAGCTGGTGACCCTGGCTGGTTCGGGGGAACCGAATCCGGTGCTCTACCAGGGCGACGGCGAGATCTTGCCGCCGACTATCGATGTGCAAGGGTGGGTCTGGACCGGGCCGCGCAGTCCGGAGCCTATCCCGGGATCGTTGGTAGCCATTGGGCCCGATGGCGACCAGGTGCAGGTGCAGGCACCGCATCTGGCGGACCTTGAGGTCGTGGATATCCGGGTCAGCTTGGAGGGTGCTCGGCTGGCGTATGTGGTGCGTGGCGAACTCGATACCCTCTTCGTCTCCTCCGTCGAGCGCAACCCTGATGGTCAGCCGGTTGCTATTGGACCGGGAGTTGCCGTGGGTGCGCCAATGGCGCAGGTGCTCGACCTGGTCTGGGTGAACGACGTCGAGCTGGGAGTGCTGGGGGCGCTCGAGGAGGTGGTGACCGTGCACCTGGTCGGAGTGGGCGGAGCGACCGTCCCGCTTCCCTCGATTGACAATGCGGTGTCCATCGCCAGTGGTGACGGTCCGCGCCAGCTGTATCTGACCACCGTCGATGGCGAGCTCTTCGGACGCAGCGGCAATGGTTGGCGGGTGGTCGTGGGTGGGGTCCAGTTGCCGACCTTTGCCGGGTAAGGATGGCCGGATAAAGATGGTCGGACGATGATTGCTGGATAGGCCGCTGGTCCCCAGAACAGGGATCAGCGGTATCGCTTTCCACAGGCGGCCCAGCTCCCAAGGCAGCACAACCGACCGTCGTGCCAGCCTGCATGATTGTGAATGCCACCGCCGCGATTCTGGATCTGCTCCTGCCCCGGGAGTGCGGTGGCTGCGGGTGCCTGGACCAGGTGTTGTGTCCACTATGTCGTTCCCTGTGGGGTCCGCCCATCCGCTGCGACCAGCAGGCGCCGATGCTTGCCGACGCGGGCATCCAAACCTGGGCAACGGCTGCCTATACGGGCCCGGTTCAGCGCGCGATCGTTGCATGGAAGGTAGGTAACCGCGTCGATCTCGGGGAACCGTTGCTAGGGGTCATGGCAGCAGCAGCCGCTGCGGTGGTGCAGCTGCTTGCCGCCGGGTCGGCAGCTGGTGGGGCCTCGTTGCTGCTGGTGCCAGCCCCCTCGGGTTGGCGTCGGCGTTGGACCGGTCGTTTCGTCGTCGGCGACCTTGCGGTTGCGGCAGCTGGCGGGGCGGCGCACACAGGAACTGCTGCCAGTGCAGTCGACGTCTTGAGCCGCAGTGGTCGATCACAGCACACGTTGACCGCAGGTGGGCGACGTCAGGCCAGTTTGCGGTCCATCCGCGCCAAGGGTGCCCTTCCCGCAGGGGCACCGGTGCTGCTCATCGATGATGTCCTCACCACTGGGGCGACGTTGGCAGCGTCCGCGGCTGCGGTCCGTCGCGCCGGCGGGCGGGTCATCGCTGCGCTGGTGCTGGCAGCCACCCCTGCCCCGACCGCAAAGAATATTGGTGCGGATCGCAAAGAAATGGTGCGCAAACCATGGCCAGTGGACTAGCGTCAGGTCATGTTCCTTGACGGTGCCCGAACCGAGCGGTCGGGCCTGTGGGGGGTGATGCCGGTCTCGTCAGATCCACGTGGGTGGGCCACGTGGTGATCATCTGGCCGGTTTCCCGGCCCGGCTTCACGGAGGAACGAAACAACGATGGATATCGTGGTAGTAAGTCGACACACCGAAGTGCAGGAGCGCTTCCGTCGCCACATCGAAGACAAGCTCGCCAAGGTCGGCCAACTGTCGCCATATGCGCGGCGGGTGGATGTTGCGGTCTCGCATGAGGCGAACCCGCGCATGGCTGATCGTGCCGAACGGGTGGAGTTGACGGTGCGGGCCAAGGGGCCAGTTGTCCGGGCCGAAGCCAGCGCTCCCGATCGGTACGCCGCGCTCGACTTGGCCATGGCCAAGCTGATGGAGCGGCTACGACGCCATCATGATCGCCGCAAGAGCCGCCACCATCATGGTCGTGCGCACCATGAGGTCGCACCCTTGCCGCAGACGCTTGACCCCATTGAGTCGGATGTGCCCGAGGAGTCCGAGCCGGAGCTGACCCCAGGGGTTGCGGTGGAGCAGCAACTGGGTGATTCACCGGTGGTCATTCGGCAGAAGGTCCACGACACGGTGCCGATGTCGGTTGACGACGCACTCGCAGAGATGGAACTGGTGGGACACCCGTTCTTCCTGTTCATCGAGGAACATTCGCATCAACCAGCGGTGGTCTACCGGCGCAATGGGTGGACCTACGGTGTCATCCGCCTCAACACCACCACCACCGACGAGCCCGCCACGGACGACTGATCCTGCGCTGCGGCGGTCGCAGCCCACGGTTGTGGCCGCCGCAGCGGTGCAGCGCGGTTGCGACGTGGCGCTACGAAGCGGTCGCGCTCGCGCGCTTGATGCGCCGCCGCCGACGAACAAGCCAGATGAGGATCGCCACCGGGATCGCCAGCGCCAGCAACCACGGGATCACCACGCCGAGCATCGTTGCTAGGCCTGCACCGAAGGCGATCAGTGTTTCCCATCCCTGCTGGAGGCCACCCAAGAATCCGCCCCGGCTCTGGGGTACGTACTCGGTCTGCAGTGACACCGACAGCGTCGACATCGCTACTTGGTCATTGAGGTAGTCGCGCTGGGCTTGTAGCGCCTCCAGATCGGCTTGCCGTTGGCTGAGCGCGGACTCGGTTGCGAGCAGGTCCGCGGTATCGGTGGCGTCCGCCATGATCTGTGTGAGTCGGTCGGTGGAGGTTTCCAACGCAGAAATACGGGCGTCTAGATCCTGGACCACGCCCGTCACGTCTTGTTCGTTCTGGTTGATCTGCGTCACCGTGCCGAGCTCGTCCAGGTTGTCTAGCACCGCTGCCATCTCGGCGGCGGGGACCCGTAGCTGGAGCGAGGCCCACTGGGGCTCCTCGTCGCGGCCGGCGTATTCCTCACGACCCTCGACTCGACCGCCGTGTTCGGTTACCAAAGCGGCTATTCGATCGGCAGCATCGCCGGGATCTTCCACCTCGATGCTGGCATGGGCGGTCGTGATGACCTCTCGATCCTGACCGTCGACATCCATCGATGACACGGCAGCGCCTCCATCGACATCCATCTCCTGGGCAGCGCCCGAATCGCTGCCGGCCAGCTGATCGGCTGCCCTGGCCGCCTCTTCCTGCACGGTGCTGGAATCGGATTGGCTGGTGGCGCACCCGGACAAGGCCAGGGTCATCAGGCCGATGCTGAGGATCGCTGTTGCTTTCATAGCCTGCACTGTATGGGGGCCGAGGCGGGGGCGGTGGCTCGTGACCGAAACTCCACGCAAAGGATGCTTGTTTGTGACCTCGATTGCCAGTTTGGCCCAGCATTGCAACCATTTGCGGGGTTGAGACATAGTGCCCCAGCACAGTGGCGGGCTCCACTGAGGGCGCTGATATGACCCGTGCCGACGCCGTGGTGTGAGCCAACTACGATGGGCCCTAGACCAGTCTTCTCTGTCGCACAGGAGTCCGCCCGTGGCCATTCTCGATCGCATCCTTCGCATGGGTGAGGGCCGCGTGCTCAAGCGCCTGACTGCCGTGACCGCTCAAGTGAGTTCATTGGCTGAGGTCATGGCCGAGATGACCGACGACGAGCTACGGGCCGAGACGGACAACTTCAAGGAACGCATCGCGCAGGGCGCTTCGCTGGACTCGCTATTGCCGGAGGCTTTCGCCGTCGTCCGGGAGGCCGCAACCCGCACCCTGGGCCAACGTCACTTCGATGTTCAGATCATGGGTGGCGCGGCCTTGCACCAGGGAAACATCGCTGAGATGAAGACCGGTGAAGGAAAGACCTTGGTCGCTACTTTGCCCGCCTACCTCAACGCGTTGTCGGGCAAGGGGGTGCACGTGGTGACGGTGAACGACTACCTAGCCTCCTACCAGAGCGAACTGATGGGCCGGGTGTTCCGGTTCTTGGGACTGACCACCGGAACGATCGTCTCTGGGCAGACCCCTACGCAGCGACGCGAGCAATATGCTGCCGACATCACCTACGGAACCAACAATGAGTTCGGTTTCGACTACTTGCGCGACAACATGGCGCTCAATCAGAGCGACCTAGTCCAGCGTGGCCACAACATGGCGATCGTCGATGAAGTGGACTCGATCCTGATCGATGAGGCACGGACTCCCCTGATCATCTCCGGCCCGGCCTCTGGAGATATCAACAAGTGGTACGCGGAGTTTGCCCGAGTGGCCAACCGGCTGCGCCGTGATGATGACTATGAGGTGGACGAGAAGAAGCGCACCGTGGGGGTGCTGGAGTCGGGGATCGAAAAGGTGGAGGATCACCTCGGTATCGATAACCTGTATGAATCGCTCAACACCCCGCTGATCGGATTCCTTAACAACGCTATCAAGGCTAAGGAACTGTTCACCCGTGACAAGGATTACGTGGTCCTTAAGGGAGAAGTGCTGATCGTCGACCAGCACACCGGGCGCATCCTGTCTGGTCGCCGATACAACGAAGGCATGCATCAAGCCATTGAGGCGAAGGAGGGTGTGCCGATCAAGGCCGAGAATCAGACGTTGGCGACGATCACGCTGCAGAACTATTTCCGCCTCTACGACAAACTGGCTGGGATGACCGGTACCGCGACGACCGAGGCGGCCGAGTTCAACAACACCTACAACATCGGTGTGGTTCCGATCCCGACCAACCGGCCCATGGCGCGTATCGATGGTGCCGACTTTGTCTATAAGGATGAGCCCACCAAATTCAAGGCGGTGGTCAAGGACATCGCCGAGCGCCACGCCACCGGACAGCCAGTCTTGGTGGGTACCACCAGCGTGGAGAAGTCAGAATTACTGAGCAAGATGCTGAAGAAGCGGGGAGTGCCCCACGAGGTGCTCAACGCGAAGCAGCACGCCCGAGAGGCTTCCATCGTGGCGATGGCCGGCCGCAAGGGCGCGGTCACGGTGGCGACCAATATGGCCGGGCGGGGGACCGACATCATGCTGGGTGGTAACGCCGAGCACATCGCCATCGAGGCGCTGGCTAAGAAGGGGCTCGATCCCAGCCAGACTCCGCAAGAGTACGAACAGGCCTGGCCGGCCGCGTTGGAGCAGGCCCAGGAGGCCGTGGCTGCCGAGCATGAGGAGGTCACCGATCTGGGCGGGCTGTATGTCCTGGGAACCGAGCGCCATGAGTCCCGCCGTATTGATAATCAGCTGCGCGGTCGTTCGGGCCGTCAGGGAGACCCGGGTGAATCCCGCTTCTATCTATCGCTACAGGATGACCTGATGCGGTTGTTCAATGCCGGGTTGGCGGAGCGCTTCATGAATGCCCCCGGCTATGCCGACGATGAACCGTTGGAATCGAAGATTGTCTCGCGAGGCATCGCCAGCGCCCAGGGCCAGGTCGAATCCCGGAACTTCGAGATCCGCAAGAACGTGCTGAAGTACGACGACGTGCTCTCGCGCCAGCGCTCGGTGGTCTACGAGGAACGACGCCGCGTGCTCAACGGTGAGGATCTTGCCGAACAGGTGCAGACCTTCATCGATGACGTGATCGAGGGTGTGGTGGCGCAGGCCACGGCCACCGGCCCGTCGGAGGAGTGGGACCTGGACCAGCTGTGGTTGGACTTGAAGCAGATCTTTCCCGTATCGATCAGCACCGAGGACGTCGTTGGGGAAGTGGGTGGTGCCACCCGGTTGACCGCCGACGATCTGGTAGCCGAACTTACCTCCGACGCCAAGATTGCATTCCAAGCCCGGCAGAGCGAGCTGGGTGAGGAGATCATGCGGCAGCTTGAGCGTCGCGTGGTGTTGTCGGTACTAGATCGCAAGTGGCGCGAGCACCTCTATGAGATGGACTATCTCAAGGAGGGCATCGGACTGCGGGCCATGGCGCAGCGCGATCCATTGGTGGAGTATCAGCGCGAGGGTTTTCAGCTCTTCCAGGCCATGAACGAAGGCATCAAAGAGGAAGCGGTTGGATTCCTGTACAACCTGGAGGTCCAGGTCCGCCAGCCAGAAGAGGACGACATCACGGCGAGCTCGGACGAGCGGGCCGAGGCAGCGGCGCAGCGGCGCGATGGCGATGGTGCTGGCAAGGCAGGCCCTGCTAAGAAGAAGGCGTCGGGGCGGCGGGCCGGGGCGAAGTCCATTCCAGCTAAGGCAGCTCAGGCAAAGGCTGATGACCCGCTTGGGATCGGCCTACCGCAGGCGCCGACCCAGCTGACCTACTCCTCGCCGTCGACCGAGGCAGGCGGGTCCACGGCCTCCACTGGCGCAGCGAAGGCCGCTAAGCCTAGCGGTGCAGCCCCTGCCGGTGGTGGGAATCGGGAAGCGCGCCGTCGAGCTGCGCGGCAGGCCAAGAAGCGTCGCTGATCGCTCTGGGCGAGTGGTCGGGGGGTGGTTCCCCGCACCCCCAGGCCCGAGTTCGAAGGTTCCCCGCACCCCCCAGGCCCGAGTTCGAAGGTTTGCGCCAAAGCCGAACCCCACGAGCCACGGTCTTGGCGTCACCCTTCGTACTCGATCGAATCCACGGGAGTCAGCCGCTTTCTAGGGCGCACGCGCGCCAGCGACCCTGGGAGACCACGCTTCGAAAAGCCGCAGCACGTACCCGCCGACCATCGTGCAGCACCACCGATGCTTCGTGATGGTGATCGTCCACCCGATAGTGGTGGACTCGCAGAATGGTGACTCGTCGAGCATCGCGGCCGTAGCTGTTGGCAGCGTAGGCCCGAT
>JBKEBC010000016.1:0-2339 GCA_047972965.1 Beutenbergiaceae bacterium
CGGTGAAAAGGGCCGCCCGCCAGAAGTCTGGGGCCACCAGGTTGTCAACGTAGTTTCCAGCCCCTATGAACTCTCCCAGGTTAATCAGGGTGCCATTGTGCAAGGACTGGTAAAAGGCAAACCCAATCGGGTAGGCGTAGATCAGAACCAACAGTGCCACTGACGGCGCCGAGAGCCCGAGGAACGTCCAGCGGTCCTGGCGGGCGCGCGGTGAAGCACTTCTGCGATAGGCCGCGCGGGGCGGCGATTCTCGCTCGATCGTACTACTTACTGTCATATCAACTCCAAGTCGGATGGATAACAACACCTGGGGTTGCTCACGTGTGGACCCACGTGAGCAACCCCATCGCGACTATCCGATAACCTTCGACAGGTCGTCCTGGAGCTTCTGCAGCGCATCAGTCGCATTCGTGTCACCGGAGAGCACAAGCTGAGCGAACGTGAAGAAGGCCGCCGAGCCATCAACCTTGGCTACATCAGGGAACTGCTGAGGCGACCGCGCGTTCATACCCTGACCAATCGGCACCCACTCGTTGTAGATGCGGTCACGCTCAGGATCCTCGCCGAGCTGGTCGATGACTGACTGGCGGACGGTGAGACCGGTCCCGTGGTCGTTGGTCCAGAACACGTCATTGTTCGTGGTGTACCACGCCACGAAGCGCTCCATCTCCTCGATGTTCGGAGTGTTCTGATACATCATGACGCCGTTGATGAACATGAGCGCACCCTTGTCGCCATGCGGCCCCTCCAACGGCGCGGAGACGAACATGTCACCCTGCATTTCGGGGAAGCGAATCTGCCAGTTGGGCGGCTGGAATCCGACGGCGCCCTGCTTCTGCGTCCACACCGTCGCCATGTTGTCTTCGGTGTAGTTGACCGCCGACGGGTTGATCATGCCGTCCTTGACAAGCTTGAGCACGAACTCCACCGCTTCGACATTCCTATCGAAAAGGCAATCAAGCTCGCCATTCTCATCGAAGAGACCGCCGCCATTGTTGATCATGAGGGAGTTCAGCGTCTGGTTTCCACGGTTATTTCCCGTGCCGGCGCCTATGATCAGGGCATCGATTCCTTTCTCTTTCAGGACTTTCCCGTTGTTGTAGATGTCGTCCCACGTCTTGGGCGGCTCCAGGCCATTGTCGGCGTGGACAGACTGCAGGTGGTACAGCGTCGGAACGTCGATGGCCCACGGGATTTGAACGTAACCTTCATCGGTTTTCATCCGATCGATGATCCCCGGGAGGAAATCGTCGACTGTCCCGTCGGCCTCCCACTGCTCGATGATGTTATCGGCGTAGTGGATCGCACCCTCTCCCGAAAGCCCGATCGCCTGGAACCCACCACCGGTACTGGCGGCAGGGTTGGTCTTGGACGCGACCGCGCTCTGGTAGGTCTGGTAGAAGTTGTTCCATTGCACCTGGTCATAGGTCCAGGTGAACCCCTCACCGGGCTGATAGGTCTCGGTGACCAGCTTCGTTGCATCCTCGACATAGCTTGCCTCGGCCCAGGGCTGGTCCCAGAACTTCATCGTTCCGCCAGTGGCGCCACCGCCACCACCGCCACCACCGCCACCGGAGCCGCAACTGGCCAACGTGCCTGCCATGGCAGCACCGGCCACCGTGAGCCCAGAGAACTTCAAGAAGTCCCGGCGACTACTACTAGAATTGCTCATTTTCTTCGTCCTCCTCAATGCGGATGGCTGTGACGCTGGCTCCAAGACCAGTCAGACATCGGGCGACCACATGGCACGAAACCGTCATTGGGTCGCCCTCCACTTCATCGTCCGGGTGGCAACGTCCTCGACCGCACAGCGGCGATCACGGCCCACAGTAGGACAGAAACTGAAAATTGAGTAATCGATTTCTATAACGATTCGGACACAGCCTTGCGAGACCATTCAGCTGCGAATCGATTCGATCCGCAGCCGCTTGCGGGCTTCGAGATGCCGAGGAACAAGCCCGTTTTCATGCTCTCCTGACGCTTCTGAGAGTGTTCGGCCGCGCAGCACGCCGTGATACGACATGCCTTGCTGAGCATCGGAATGAAGGTGATTGTGGAGGGTCGAATACACGAGGACTAAGGGATCCTGGTCGCTCACGCCCGGCGGACACTGCCCGCAACAGTCGGTGCGGGCAGTGTGGCCGCTGGTGCTGGACCGAGCACGATCCCGGCGCATCTGGTAGGCGCCGCTCCTCGCCCGAACTATCCGGAACGCGGTGCGACCACGCTTCAGGTGCGCGCATGCCCGAACGCGGCAACGCAGGCCCCGCAAGGACGTCCCTCCCGACCAACGAGCACACACGCACATAGGCATGGACAAACCCCGGGAACCGCGTCGG
>JBKEBC010000052.1:0-36143 GCA_047972965.1 Beutenbergiaceae bacterium
GTCACTCCCTGTCCTCCATCCGATCAGCTTGACCATCAGGGAGCACGAGGTGGTGGGATTGGCGGGGGTCGAAGGATCTGGGAAGGATGAGCTGCTCGAGGCCATTGCGGGTATCCGCGCCTCCAAGGGCACTGTGAGCATCGATGGCACCGAGTTCATTCCCCGGTCCCCTCGGGTGGCAGCTCGACAGGGCATCTCCTTCCTCCCGAAGAAACGCGAGGAATACGCCACGATCCATGGAATGAGTGTGCTGGACAACATGGTCCTGCCGGTGGCGGGTCGGCTCAGCAAGCGACTCGGGCTCTGGGATCCAGCCAAGCTTCGCGACCTTGGTGACGGCATGGTCGACCGGATGCAGGTCAAGACCTCGTCGTTGAGCGTACTCATCGACACCCTCTCCGGTGGCAACAAGCAGAAGGTCATGATGGGGAGATTGCAGTTCATGACCCCCCGCCTGTACGCCCTGAACGAGCCCACCCGCGGGGTTGACATCTCCACCATCCCGGAGCTGCTGCGCGCGATTCGGGAACGGCTGACCCTCAACGGCGCCGTCTTGATGACCAGTGAGAGCGAGGAAGAACTCCTGCAGACCTGCGATCGGGTGCTGGTGTTCTTCAAAGGAAAGGTCGTCCGTGAAGTCGTGCGCGGCAACGACGACTTCACCGTCGGGACCATCTATCGCGAAAGCCAAGGAGCAACGGCCGCATGAGTACCAAGGAAGATACCTCGCCTCAGCGATCCACCACTGACCTGGACCAACCCTCCCCCGCTGCAGGGCCAAGCCCGACGCAGCGGTTTCTTCGCAACCTGGTCACCGAACACCTGATCTGGCCGATCGTCGTCGTCATCGTCCTGTTGGGGTCGATGGTTGACGGATTCCTCACGGTCGCCAACTTCACCAATCTGATGTGGGCGGCAGCTCCGCTGGGCTGCATGGTGCTCGGACTGTACTTCGTCATGATGACCGGGCGCCTGGACCTATCGCTGGAATCAACCTATGCGCTGGCCCCCACCATCGCGGTATTGACGATGGTCAATGCCACGCTCGGCCTGCATCCGCTGCTGGCTATCCTCTTGACCATTGTCGTGGGCGGAGTCCTTGGGCTCATCAACGGGTTCCTCTCCATCACGATGGGGGTGAACCCGTTCCTAGTGACGTTGGCAACGCTGTTGATATACCGCGGTTTCGTGGTCTATCTCATCCCCGAAGGGGTCTACGGCCTCCCGGACGCCTATACCTTCCTCGGCGGCGCGCGCCTTGGCACAGTGCCGGTGGCTGTGCTGGTGCTACTGGCACTGATCGCAAGTGCCTGGTTCGTGATGAAGTACACCTCCTGGGGTCGTAACCTCATGGCCATCGGCAACAATGAGGACGCCTGCCGGGTGGCTGGCATCAACGTGGCTTTCACCTCGATGATGGCTTTCGTTGTCGCCGGAGCCTGCGCGGCGCTGGGAGGTTTACTCTCAGCGGGGCAGTTGTACTCGATCGATGCATCGATGGGCGACGGCGAGATCCTCACCGTGTTCGCAGGTGTCACGCTCGGCGGCACGGCACTCAATGGCGGACGTGGGCGAGTGACCGGTCTGCTGGGATCGTTGATCGTCATCGGCGGAATCACCAATCTGATGAACCTGATCGGCATCGACGCCACCGTCCGTCAGATCGTCTTTGGCCTGGTCCTGCTCTTTGCAATCATGCTTTCTAGCTTGCAGGATCGCCTCCGCGCGGTTCGCTCCTAGGCCCGACGATGTCCGATTTCGTCCTCGCGCTCGACTGCGGGACCCACGGTGTGCGCGCCGTAGCTTTCGATGCCGAGTCCGGGCACGCCACCGAGATCACCAGCGCAGATCTGGTGCTGGATTTCCCCGCTCCCGGTTGGGTTGAAATCGACCCGAACGAGCTAGCTCGAACTACTGTCCATATTCTTCGGACCGCCCTGCGCAAACTCTCAGCAGGTGGCCATCGCGTCATCACGCTGGGAATCACCAACATGCGCGAGACGGCGTTTGCCTGGGATCGCGTCACCGGAGAGGCACTTGCACCAGGAGTCATGTGGATGTCGCTACAGAGCGAATCTGTAGTGCAGCGCTGGCAGGCAGCGGGTCTTGAGCCGGTCATCCGCGCCAAGACCGGCCTAACCAATGACACCTTCTTCTTTGGCTCAAAGGTCGCCTGGCTCCTGGAACGTGTGCCTGCCGTGGCCGCGGCAGCCCGGGCAGGACGACTGGCGGTGGGCACGGTTGATAGTTGGTTGATTCACATCCTGACCGCAGGCACCGAGCATCGGACCGACACCTCCAACGCCTCCCGGACCCAAATCCTGGCGTTGGAGACCTGCGACTGGGATAGCGAGCTCGCCCAGATCGTCGGCATCAACCTTGACGCGCTGCCGCACCTGACCGACTCAGCTGGCAAATTCGGCGTCACCAATACCGGTGTCTGCGGTGCCGCCATTGCGATCACCGGGGTGATGGCCGATCAGCAAGCCTCCCTGCTCGGGCACGGCGCAGAACAGCCGGGATCAGTCAAGGCGACCTTCGGCACCTCCGGCGTGGTCTGCGCCAATACCGGCTCGGCCGCACCGTTGATCGACGGCCTGGTCACCTCGGTGGGATGGACCGGGCTAGACCCCTCACCCAGCTACGAGATTGAGGGATCCGCCTTCCACTCCGGCTTCACCCTGAGCTGGCTCAAGGACAAATTCGATATCGGGGCACATGACAATCTCTCCGCACCCAGCAACACCCCAGCCTCCGACCGGGTCTACATCCTGCCCTCGTTTACCAAGCTGGGCGCACCGCGCTGGCCAGAGCGGCGCGGCGCGGTGATGACCGGCCTGGGGATGGATACCGACAAGGAAGACGTCTACCGCGCCGGGGTCGAGGCAATGGCCTTTCAGGTATATGACATGGTCGCCACGTTGAAGGCGCACATCAGCCCAGGTCAGCACATCAGCGTCGACGGTGGCGGCTCAAAGAACGCGTACCTGTGCCAAACCCTTGCCGACCTCAGCGGCATGACGGTGGCGCGCCCACGTTTTCACGAACTGACCAGCGCCGGTGTTGCCAAGGCTGCCCTCGTTGGCCTGGGCCATTCTCCAAGCCAGAACTTCGGGCAGGAAGGCATCGGCGTCGATCAGTTCCTGCCCACCCAAGAGAACTACGCACGCCAGGGATATGAGCATTGGACCCAACTCATCAGGGAGATTCTGTGAACAATCGCGACCACGACTTAGCTGCCGCCGAGTTGGGGGCCGATCTGGTCGTCGTTGGCGGCGGTGCCAACGGCTGCGCCACCGCCTGGGACGGTGCGTTGCGTGGATTGCGTGTGGTGCTGCTGGAGAAACACGATGTTGGCTGGGCCACATCCGCCTGGAACTCTCGCCTGATCCATGGTGGCCTGAAGTACCTCGAGAAATATGATGTCCCGCTGGTTCGGGAATCATTGCGGGAGCGGGAGTGGCTCCTGCAAGCTGCCCCGCACCTGGTCAAACCACTGCAGTTTGTGCTGCCGTTCTATAAGCGCAACGCTCACCCTTCCTCGATATTGAAGCTGGGCTTGCTCGGCTACGACGTGTTGTCCTGGGATAAGAGCGTTCCGAAGCGGAAAATCTACTCCCACTCCCGGACCACGGATCTGATCCCAGGCATCGATAGCGACGGCTTACGGGGCTCGGGCTCCTACTACGACTGCCAGGTGTCCTGGTCAGAACGCCTCAGCGTCGAGCTCGCTGCCGCGGCCCGTGCCGCAGGAGCTGTCGTGCTCACCCACGCCCAAGCGCACCGGATCAACGTCGTCGGTGAACAGGTGCAAAGCGTGGATTTCACCGATGAGGTCACCGGGACTACCCACACCGTCCCGACGTCCCAGGTGGTGAATGCGGCCGGCCCATGGGTCGATCATCTCCTGCGTGAAACCTGGCCCAAAGCCCCCACCATGATGGGCGGTACCAAAGGGACACACCTGGTCGTCGATGATTTCCCTGGTGCCCCACGAGGCGTTGCCATGTACTACGAAGCCATGACCGACGCCCGCCCCATGCTGGTGATTCCCTGGCTCGGCCGCTACCTGATCGGGGCCACCGATGAGCGTTTCGACGGTGACCTCGACACAGCTACCCGTGATGACGATGAGCTGAGCTACATCCTGCGTGAGACCAACCTGCTCTTCCCGCAAGCCAACCTCACCCCAGCCGACGTACGGTGGAGCTATACCGGGGTCCGGCCACTGCCCTATCAGGCCGAGGGCCCCACCGGCGACATCACCCGTCGTCACATGATCCACGATCACGGCGAGGATTCCCACAATCGGGTCCGGGGTCTGTATTCGATCATCGGCGGGAAGCTGACTACCTGCCGAGGACTCGCCGAAGAGGTGGTGGACGAGTTGATGGGTACCAGTAAGCGAATCAAACGGCGTGGGCCCACCTGGCACCTACGCCTGCCTGGTGCGGCCGACCCAGCCGCACTCAGCCGCACCCTCGTAGGTCAAGGCATCGACGCCGCGGTTGCCCAGCGCTTGGCCAACCTCTACGGTTCCCGGGCTTGGGATGTGCTGGCGATGACGTCGCAGCGGCCCGACCTTCGTGAGCAAATCACCGGCGTCGAAGGGCTGATAGCAGCCGAAGTCGCCTTCGCCATGGAGGTAGATGGCGCCCTCACACTGGAGGACATCGTCGCCCGCCGCATCATGACGGGTGTGGATGGCTCCCTGGGGCTGGACAGCCTGGAAGCCGTCGCCGACGTCGCAGCTCACCTCGCAGGATGGGACGAGGCCACCAAAGCCGACCAGATCCGGGACTACCGCACCTACATCACTAAGTTCCAGCCGACGGCGGAATAGCACGTCATCGGTCAATGTCGCGAAGCCAGGCCCGGATCCGTCGACGAGCGTTGCCATGCGGCGATGAGGTCAGGTACCCGCGCCAGATCGCTGGCGAGCTTGTCGTAGCTATCGTTGATGGCAGCCAGCAGCTCCGCTCTACTGGTGGGAATCGCCAACGATCTCCCCCTGCGAATCACGCCACTGACCGCGTTCGATCAGCACATCCTTGAGGATGTCAGGGCGGTCGGTGATGATGCCGTCCACACCCATGTCCAGCAACCGGTTCATGTCGCTGGGCTCGTCCACGGTCCACACATGGACTTGCAGGCCCTCTTCGTGGGCAATCCTGACAAATCGGGGTGAGACCAGCCGAAACCCTCGGTAGTACTCGGGTACCTGCACTGCGACCGCACCATGACGGCGCGCAAGTGCCCGCAACGGCCCCCACCCCACCACCAGTCCCAGAACCTCGAGTGGGTTCGCTGATGTAGCCACCCCGGGTAGCATCCGGCGGGCGGTGCGCAGCCGCCGCATACTGAACGAGGCGATGAGCACCCGCTCCTGCGCACCAGCCGCCGCAATGGCACGCACCGTGGGAGCGATCACTGCCGCAGTCTTGACATCGATGTTGAACCGAGTATGCGGGCATGCCTGCAGCAGCTCGGCCAAGGTGGCGATCGGCTCGCCGCCGTCCAGAGGTAGTTCCTTGATCTGCTTGGCGGTAAGCGAGGAGAACATCGACCCCGCATTCGCTGTATGCGAGCACACCCGGGTCAGGTCCGGGTCATGGAAGGCGAACGCAACCCCATCGGAGCTGGGGCGAACGTCGGTCTCGATATAGCTGAACCCCAGGTCAACGGCATTGCGAACCGCCCGCACCGAGTTCTCGATTCCGGAATTGACCGGGAGCTTCACCCCGCCGCGATGAGCCAGTGCCAGCGGCGGCGGGTCGATGAATCGCCCACCATCGTGATCAGCGCCCATGGCGCCCGGTCAGCATCTGTACTTGGGTCAGGTGTTCATTCATGTCACGTGCTATCCCAGCTGGATTCTGAGTGGACCAGCGCACCAGACCATCGCCGTCAATCAGGTACGAGGTACGGGTGGCCAGCCCCCGATCAGCATCGAAGGCCTCATAGGCGCGGCAAATATCACCGTGTGGCCAAAAATCAGACAGCAACGGCGTCGGGACCATCGCCTGCTCTCCCCAGGTGCGCAAGGTGAATACTGAGTCACAGGCTACGCCCAACACGGTTGCCGGGTCCGCCTGTTCACGAGTGTGAATCTGGCCCAACTGTTCCAGCTCAGCCGCACACACCGGCGTGAAAGCCGCTGGCAGGAATACCAGCAGCACCGGCTGTCCCCGAAACTGCTCCAAGGAGGTCATCCGCCCCGCTGTATCGGGAAGTGTGAAGGCAGGAGCGATCGACCCAGCCGCAATCACCGTCCACGGCCACGTGAGGTCAGGCGGAACGCAGACCATGCTGGCGGGATCGCCAGCGTTGAGGTCAGGTGTAGTCCGGCTGTGGTCGCTGCCTCCTCCACTTCAGCGGGGAGCACATGTTCAGGCTCGCCGGCCTTCGGTGCCAGCAACCAGATCAAGCCACCGTCCTCCAGCGTGATCAGGGCATCGGTGAGCTGGTCGGCCAGATCGTGAACATCACCGTCGTCATCGCGCCACCAGATCAACGCGACGTCGATGACATCGTTGAAATCCTCACCCTGCAGCGCCGACCCAGTTGCCTGCGCAACGTCGGTGCGCAGCTGTTCATCGCAATCACTGTCATAGCCGAACTCTTGTACTACCTGCCCGGGAGCCATCCCCAACGGCCCACTGCCGTCGGTGTCGTCAGACTTTTGCGCCACTACCCCTGCGTCCCTTCTTCGTCGTCAGCCCCCACCCCCGATCCTAGAACGGTGTCATCCAAATCACAGCCAAGGTGCCGATCTAATGGTGCATTGGCCTCCTGGATGAGGGAACAATGGCAGGACAGCGACCCCTGGTCGACCGACCTGCGCGCCCATCCACGGTCACAGGTCCTCCGGCAAGGTGGCACCGTCGTCGGCCATAAGCCCGCAGAGAAGAGGTACCCCGTGACGTCCAATGCCGGACCACTCATCAACGGCCTGCTCAGTCAAGTCCCCGATATTGACGCCGAGGAAACCAGCGAATGGCTGGAGTCACTGGACGCCCTACTCGAGCATCGCGGCGGCCCACGGGCCCGCTACATCCTGCTGAATATGCTCAAACGGGCTCGCGAGCAGGGGGTCGTGGTGCCCCAGTCGCTGACCACCCCTTACGTCAACACCATCGGGGTGCACGACGAGCCGTACTTCCCCGGCGATGAGGTCGTCGAGCGGCGCTACCGCGACTACCTACGCTGGAACGCTGCCGTCATGGTGACCCGGGCCCAGCGGCCCGGAATATCGGTCGGCGGGCACATTTCCTCCTACGCCTCAGTGGCAACGCTGTACGAAGTTGGGCTCAATCACTTCTTCCACGGCAAGGATCACCCCGGCGGCGGCGACAGCATCTACTTTCAGGGGCATGCCGCGCCCGGCATGTACGCCCGCGCGTTCCTGGAGGGGCGGCTCAGCGAAGCCGACCTAGACGGCTTTCGGCAGGAACTATCGCGCACTGCCGGTGGGCGAGGTTTGCCGTCCTACCCGCACCCGCGGAACATGCCCGACTTCTGGGAGTTCCCCACGGTGTCGATGGGGCTTGGCCCAGCCAGCGCCATCTACCAGGCCTGGGTGAACAAGTTCATGGAAAACCGGAGCATCAAGGACACCTCACAGCAACGGGTATGGGCGTTCTTGGGCGACGGCGAGATGGATGAGCCCGAATCTCGCGGCATGCTGCAACTCGCGGCACAGCAGCACCTGGACAACCTCACTTTCGTGGTGAACTGCAACCTGCAGCGCCTGGACGGCCCGGTGCGCGGCAACGGCAAGATCATTCAAGAACTCGAAGGGTTCTTCCGCGGTGCGGGCTGGAACGTCATCAAGGTGATCTGGGGCCGGGAGTGGGATCCACTGCTGGAAGCGGACAAGGACCGCGCCCTGGTCAATCTGATGAACAACACCCCCGATGGCGACTTCCAGACCTACCGGGCCGAATCTGGCGAGTTCATCCGCGAGCACTTCTTCGGGCGTGACCCTCGCACCAAGTCCCTGGTGAGCAAACTTACCGACGACGAGATCTGGGGCCTCAAGCGCGGTGGGCACGACTACCGCAAGCTGTACTCGGCCTACAGTGCCGCCGTCCAGCACACCGGGCAGCCCACGGTCATCCTGGCGCACACCATCAAGGGGTACGGCCTGGGATCCTCGTTCGCCGGTCGCAACGCGACCCACCAGATGAAGAAGCTCAACTCCGGAGACCTGGTTGGTCTGCGTGACAACCTGGACATTCCATTCACGGATGCGCAGCTGCAGGAGAACCCGTACCTGCCGCCGTACTACCACCCCGGTATGGATGCACCAGAGATCGAATACATGGTCAACCGGCGCAAACAACTGGGGGGGTTCGTCCCCGAACGCCGCAGCACCCACGTTCCGGTGACCCTGCCAGCAGACAAGGTCTACGACCGGCTGGCGAAGGGATCAGGGCAACAGGAAGCCGCCACCACCATGGCGCTGGTGCAGCTGTTCAAAGACCTGCTGCGGGACAAGGAGTTCGGCCACCGCATCGTGCCGATCATCCCCGACGAGGCACGCACCTTCGGCCTGGATGCCATTTTCCCCAGCACCAAGATCTTCAACACCCAGGGCCAGCATTACCTGGCGGTCGACCGGGATCTGCTGCTCTCCTACAAGGAATCTGAAGCCGGCGGGCTGCTGCACACTGGCATCAATGAAGCAGGATCAGCGGCTGCCTTCCAGGCGGTCGGCACTGCTTATGCCACCCATGGCGAACCGCTGGTGCCGTTCTACTTCTACTACTCGATGTTTGGGTTCCAGCGCACCGGCGACCAGTTCTGGGCAGCTGGCGACCAGCTCACCCGTGGGTTCCTCATCGGAGCCACCGCTGGCCGCACCACCCTGACCGGTGAAGGCTTGCAGCACGCGGACGGTCACTCCCCGATCATCGCCGAGACCAACACGGCCATGGTCAGCTATGACCCGGCCTACGGGTACGAGATCCGTCACATCGTTAAGGACGGGCTGCAGCGCATGTACGGGGAGGGCGACGAACGTGACCCGAACGTCATCTACTACCTGACCGTCTACAACGAGCCGATGATTCAGCCCGCAGAACCCGAGAACGTCGACGTCGACGGCATCCTGCGCGGTATCTACAAGCTGCGCGATGGCGAGGGCGAAGGTCCCCGCGTCCAGCTGCTGGCCTCCGGGGTGGCGGTGCCGTGGGCACTCGAAGCGCAGCAGATCTTGCGCCAGGAGTGGGGTGTCGTGGCCGATGTCTGGTCGGTCACCAGCTGGACTGAACTTCGTCGCGATGCACTGGCCGCCGACCGTGATTCATTCGTGAGCCCGCAGGAACCGGCCCGGGTGCCCTACCTCACCGAGAAGCTGTCCGGCGCTCAGGGCCCGTTCATCGCGGTGTCCGACTATGACCACCTGGTCCCCGATCAGATCCGCGCCTGGGTGCCGGGTCAGATGCTGACCCTGGGTGCTGATGGTTTCGGATTCTCCGATACTCGCCCGGCGGTGCGCCGTCACTTCCTCATCGACACCCACTCGATCGTTGCGCGGGCTCTACAAGGTCTAGCCCAGCGGGGTGAGGTCGATGCCGCTGCCCCCGGTCAGGCGGTCGAACGGTACCGGCTGCTGGATGTCAACGCTGGCACCACCGGCACCGCGGGCGGCGACGCGTAAGCAGGCTCGGCGCGGGTTGTGGGGTTCCCACAACCCGCGCACTAGTCTGAGCAGGTGAGTTCGGAGGTTCGCGGTCCACGCGCAGCAGCTCCTGGCGACGGCGACATGGTTCGCCGTCTGCGCCAAGGAACAAGTCAGCTGACCGCCGCAGCACTGGATCGTCTCGACACCGAGCTTCCCTGGTACCGGGCACTACCCGCCGAGGACCGTTCCTGGATCGGGTTGGTGGCGCAGGCAGGAATCGCCAGCTTCATTGGCTGGTACGAGAACCCCTCCCAGGGCACCTCAAATGCCGCAGAGATCTTCCGGGCCGCGCCCCCAGAGCTGACTCGCTCAATCTCGCTGCAGCACACGTTGCAGCTGGTCCGGATCGTGGTCGAGATCGTCGAAGAGCACACCGAGACTCTCGCTGCACCCAAGCATCGGGCCGGGCTACGCGAATCGGTACTGTTGTACTCCAGAGAAGTCGCCTTTTCAGCTGCCGAGGTATACGCCCGGGCTGCCGAATCCCGCGGGGCTTGGGACGCCCGCCTGGAAGCCCTGGTGGTCGACTCGTTGATGCGGGGGGAAGCCGATGAAGGGTTGCGGTCGCGGGTGGCAGCCCTGGGTTGGGTCGGCCGGGGCAACACCATCGTCCTGGTCGGGTCAGTCGAGGAGGAGCTGGACGATGTCCGAGCTTCCGAGTTGCGCCGGGCCGCACGGCGAGCCGCATCCGATGCTTTGGTAGGCATTCAGGGTGGGCGCCTGGTGGTGGTTCTGGGCGGCGAAGGCAACCTGCGTGCCCAGGCGGAAACCCTGCTGGACAGGTTTGGGCCCGGGCCAGTGGTCATCGGGCCTGAGGTACGTGAGCTCGCCGACGCCGGGCGTTCAGCCCGGGCAGCGCTCTCCGGGATGGCAGCGGTCACCGCGTGGCCCTCCGCCCCACGGCCGGTGGCAGCCGACGAACTGCTACCAGAGCGAATGCTGATCGGCGACGACGACGCCCGGCGCACGCTCCTGACCGAGGTCTATGCCCCGCTGCTGGGAGTAGGCGGGCACCTGTTGGAGACACTGTCGGCCTACCTGGGTGGCGGTCGCTCGCTGGAGGCCACCGCCCGGTTCCTGTTCGTCCACCCCAACACCGTTCGATACCGCCTGCGCCGGATCGCCACCATCACCGGCTGGGATCCCGTGGACCCGCGCGAAGGGTTCGTCCTGCATATTGCACTGGCTGCCGGCCGACTTGCCGAGGTCACGCCCCCAGCGCCCGCGCGCTTGTAGGGTATCGACAATGACGCCTGCTGAGGTTGGTCCAATCCGGCGTCCGCATATCGACCCTCGTGACGGAAGAGTAGTTCCGGTGATCTCCATCCTCTGCCCCGGCCAAGGCTCCCAGACCCCCGGCATGCTCGCACCCTGGCTGGCGCTGCCCGGATCCGCTGACCTGCTCGCCCGGTTCTGCGAAGCCGCGCAGCTAGACCTCACCGCCCTGGGAACCACCGCGAGCGCGGAGGAGATCAAAGACACCGCCGTCGCGCAGCCGCTGATCGTGGCTACCTCCCTGATCGCCTTCAACGCGTTGATACAGCGCCTGGAGCCCCGCACCGCGGGCGGCACCGGCTACGCACCCTCCTGGGCGTCCGCGAGCGCCGGTCACTCCGTCGGTGAATACGCTGCCGCGGTGGTCGCTGGGGTACTGGCCGACGTCGACGCCATCTCACTCGTGGCCACCCGGGGCCGCGCCATGGCTCACGCTGCCGCCCAAACGCCCACTGGAATGTCGGCGGTGATCGGTGGCGATCCAGACCAGGTCCGAACGGCCTTGGCCGCGCTCGATCTGGTGCCAGCCAACGTCAATGGCGGTGGGCAGGTCGTGGCTGCCGGCGCGCTCACGGCGCTGGATGAGCTGAAGGCTCATCCGCCGGTCAAGGCCCGGGTCATACCGCTACCGGTTGCCGGAGCGTTCCACACCACCTACATGGCAGCCGCGGTCGCCGACGTCAACGAGGTCGCCCAAGGGCTCGACACCCATGACCCTGAATTGATGTTCGTCACCAACGCCGATGGCAGCCAGGTCCGTGATGGCTCCCAGGTACTGGCCGGCATGGTGGCCCAGATTGCCCGACCCGTGCGATGGGACCTATGTCAGAGCACCCTGGTTGATCGAGGCGTTGACGCCTCGATCGAACTGGCACCCGCTGGTGTCCTCACCGGCCTTGCCCGTCGGTGTATGCCAGGTACTGACCTGGTGGCCATCAAGAGTCCCGATGATCTGGACACTGCCGCTAACCTCATCCACCGCACCGCAGAGGAGTCTCGCTGATGACCACGCTGACGTTGGCCCAGCCCAGCACCGGATCGGCGATCGTCGCCGTCGGCGGTGCTCGGGGTGAGAACCGGGTGACGAATCAGGAGATCATGGGCCCGATCAACTCCTCCGATGAGTGGATCACCCAACGAACCGGTATCAAGACCCGCGCTCGGGCACACCCGCAGACATCCATATTGGACCTGGCAACCGCCGCCGCGCAGGATGCTCTGACCAAGGCAGGCCTGCACGGTTGCGATATCGACACCATCCTGGTTTCGACGGTCACCCACTTCGAACAGACGCCCGCACTCGCCACCTTGGTGGCTGACCGGATCGGCGCTACTCCAGCTCCAGCCTTCGACATTTCTGCCGCGTGCGCTGGCTATTGCTACGGAATCGCCCAAGCCGATGCGCTCGTGCGTTCCGGCGCCGCAGGCACGGTGCTGGTGATCGGTGTGGAGCGCATGAGCGATTTCATCGATCCCACCGACCGGACGATCTCGTTCCTGCTTGGTGATGGCGCAGGTGCTGCCATCGTGACGGCCTCCCACACACCCCGGATCGGCCCCACGGTGTGGGGCAGCGATGGCGGCCAGGCAGGGGCGATCTATCAGACCCGGTCCTGGCTGGACTACCGCAAGCAGGAGTTGGGTGAGGAGATTCCCGATCGGCCGGAGATGGCCGAGGAGGTCTCGCAGATGAGCACCCCGACCCTGCGCCAGCAGGGGCCCACAGTGTTCAAGTGGGTGATCACGGCGATGCCAAAGCTTGCTCGTCGCGCCGTCGAGGCTGCTGGGCTAACGTTCAATGACATCGACGTTTTCATCCCCCACCAGGCCAATATGCGCATCATCGACCAACTGCTCAAGACCTTGCAGTTCCGTGACGACGTCGTCGTCGGTCGGGATATCGCCGAGACTGGCAACACCTCAGCAGCCTCGATACCGCTGGCCACTGAACGGCTACTGCGCGAAGGGCAGGCCAAGAGCGGGGACGTCGCCTTGCAGATCGGTTTCGGCGCTGGTTTGGCCTATGCCGGCCAGGTTGTGATCCTGCCCTGATTTTGCTTCCAGAGCGCGCGTTGGCTCCCCGACGCCGGTAACGTTCCGCAAGACTGAACCCCTATCGTCGCGCCGCGACACCCCAGAGAAAGAGAGATACCCATGGCACACAGCGAAGACGAGATCCTGGCTGGCCTGGCTGAGATCATCAATGAGGAGACCGGTCTGCCGACGGACGCAGTGACCGCGGACAAGTCCTTCACCGATGACTTGGACATCGACTCGCTGACCATGATGACGGTCGTCAGCGTGGCCGAGGAAAAGTTCGAGGTGACCATCCCAGACGAAGAGGTGAAGAACCTCGGCACCGTCGGCGACGCCGTTAGCTACATCACCGCCAACCAGGGCTGAATCCCGCCGGTGGGTGCCGCCCCCCAGGTGGTGCCCACCGCACAGCTTCCCAATCCACAAGGAGAACCCGCGTGAGCGATCAGGTCGTGATCACTGGACTCGGCGTCACCAGCCCCCTGGGCGGCGATGTCGATAGCACCTGGCAGGCAGCCGTCAATGGCACCTCAGGGATCAACACCCTCGAGCACGACTGGGTTGAGCAATATCAGGTACCGGTCACCTTCGCCGGCGAGCTCGCAGTACCGGCGAAGGACGTATTGGCTGTTCCGCAGACCCGCCGCATGGACCCCAGCGCTCAGTATGCGGTGGTCGCTGCCCAGCAGGCTTGGGCTCATGCGGGTAGCCCCGAGGTCGATCCGGCCCGGCTGGGCACCGTGGTCGCCTCCGGAATCGGAGGTGTGTGGACGCTGCTGAGCCAGTGGGACAACCACAAGGACAAAGGCCCCCGGAGGGTCTCGCCGCTGACGGTGCCCATGCTGATGCCCAATGCCCCGTCGGCCCAGGTTTCCTTGCTGGTCGGTGCGCAGGCAGGTGCCCACACCCCAGTATCAGCTTGCGCGTCCGGGGCGGAGGCCATCGGATACGCACTCAACATGATTCGCGATGGCCGCGCCGATATCGTCCTGGCTGGGGGCACCGAAGCAGCGATCCATGCCTTGCCGCTGGCGGCATTTGCCCGGATGCAGGCACTGTCGACCCGCAATGACGATCCCCAAGGCGCCTCCCGCCCCTACGACGTCACCCGAGATGGGTTCGTCATGGGTGAAGGGGCCGGAATAGTGGTGCTGGAGCGCGAGTCGCATGCCCGTGCCCGTGGGGCACGTATGTACGCCCGGGTAGCCGGTTTCGGTATCACCTCTGATGCCCATGACATCGCGGCTCCGGCGCCCGACGGCAATGGTCAGGAACGCGCTATGCGGGCGGCGCTGGCCGATTCAGACCTGACCGGCGGCGATATCGCCCACGTCAACGCCCACGCCACGTCGACGCCCGCTGGTGACCTTACCGAGGCGCAGGTGATCCACCGTGTCTTGGGTGAGGGTGCCCTGGTGTCGGCAACCAAGTCCATGACCGGGCACTTGCTCGGCGGGGCCGGCGCACTGGAGACGGTCTTGACAGTCATGGCTCTACAGGATCGCCTCGCACCACCGACCATCAACGTGGGGCAACCGGAACCAGATCTGCCGATCGATTTGGTCCGGGATACCTCGCACGCACTCCCCACCGGTGACATTGCTGCGTTCAACAACGGCTTCGGTTTCGGCGGGCACAACGCCGCGCTCATCCTGGCCTCGGTCTAGCCAAGCTGCTATGAACTAGCCCACCCGGTGAAGCCACCGCACTGGCACGCCCGCTCCGGCGTAGCGAAATGGCTCTAGTTCGTCATCCCAGGCCTGCCCAAGTGCAAGATCGAGGTGTTGGCGCAGGTGCCCAGCATCTCGACCCTGTTCCATGGCGGAGCGGATGCGATCTTCGGGTATCACCACGTTTCCGTGAATGTCAGTTTGCGCAAAGAAGATGCCCAGGTCTGGTGTGTGGCTCCACCGCCCGCCGTCGGCCTCCCGGGAGGTTTCCTCGGTGATCTCGTAGCGGAGGTGAGTCCATCCGCGTAGCGCGGACGCCAGCCGTGCACCTGTGCCCACGGGCCCGGCCCAAGACAGCTCAGTACGCAGCAAGCCCGGCGCGGCAGGTTGGGCAACCCAGTCAACATTGACGTGCGTCTGCAGAACCGATCCAACGGCCCATTCCACGTGTGGACACAGCGCCCGGGGTGCAGAGTGCACAAAAAATACACCGCGGGTGCTCACACCAGAGGCTGCAACTACCATCCTCCGCTCCTTCCAACTGGTCGAGATTCGTCTTCCCCAACGCATCTCGCCACAGGATGTAGCGGTGGTACTAGTCCCTATTGTGCACTATCACTACCGAGCCGACCAGCTTTGGTGGCTACTGGTCCGCAAACCTCCACAGATATTTCGGGCCATCGATAGCAGCCAACGGATCCATGTACAGCACAGCGTTGGTGCCCGGAGCGGTGTCCATGAGCAGCCACCCGGTGACGGTCTGGCCCGCCGGAATTTCGCTTGGGATCTGATCTTCAGTCGGCAGACACAGCGCGCTGTTCAGAAGTGCACTGGAACTCCACACCTCGTTGTCGATGACCGCACCAAACTCCCAGCCCAGAAAGGCGTAGCCACCTGATTCCTCATTTGCAGCCTCAGGCAGCACGGTAATTTCCAGTTCCACATTGACCCACGAGCCGTAGATCGGTTCGGTGCACAGCATTCCACTGCCGTCGGGCTGCCAGTCGGAGTCGACACTAAGCAACCGGATTTCCGCCACTGGCGTACCCGCAGCGTTGGTGGCGATTGCCGGTTCCGAACCGGTCAACTCAATGGCATCGGCAGGGACGGGCCCAAGAGTCTCCGCTTCGGAATCGCTGGGATCCGGGTCATCGCTGGGATCCGGGTCATCGGTCGGATCCGGGTCATCGGTCGGGTCTGAGCTGCTGGTGGTAGAGGTGGGTGATCCCGTGGAGTCTGGTTCATCCGAACCGCCGAGCAAGGCCGAGATCCCCCAAATACCTCCGCCAACGACCAGCACAGCAACCACGACGAGGATCGCGATCAAGGGCCCGTTCTTCTTGGGCGCCCCGCCCTGTGGTCCTGGACCGGGCACTGGTGCACCCCCGGGTCCAGATGGCGGCATGGGAGCAGCTCCGGGCGAATATGGGGACGGCCCAGGCTGGTCCAAACCTGCGCTACGGCTATAGCTGTACATACCGCCAGTCGGCTGGCTTGGGGCCCCAAACGGCGCGGCACCTGCACTGGGGGACGAAAGCGGCGACCCGGGCCCTGGCTGAGTCGGACCAGGTGCAGGCGAGGCCGACACAGAGCCAGCACCAACCGGAGGCACAGGAGCAGCCGACGGGGCCGGTGTCGCGGGCGGGGCCGGTGTCGCGGGCGGGGCCGGTGTCGCGGGGGCCTGGGCGGCTGGGGGTACTGACTGGGAAGTCATGGGAGCAGCACCAAGCGTCGACTCACCGGGCAACGGTCCCGCATGCCCATCGGTGCCCGCCACGGCGCCAGCCGGTGCACCTGGAGCCGATTCTGGCACCGACGGTGTCGGGCTGCTGGTCGGGAACTCCCGAGTTGCCTGATCGAACCCGCCCACAGCGCCGGCGGGGGTCTGGGGAGCAGCGGGCGGCCCGAATCGGTTAGCGGTCGGCGCTGGACCGGCCGCTGGCGCAGGCGAGGCGGGCATTGATGAAGGCCCAGGTCCCGCGCCCTGTTCGTTGGTGTCCAACCAGAACTGCCAACCTGCCGGAGGCGATGGCCAAGACGGGTCGGGAGTCCACCCTGGTGGCGGTGTCCATCCTTCAGGAGGCTTGGGCCATCCTGGAGGAGCCTGGAACCTCATAGCCATGCGCGCGTCTCCCAATCACCGAGTGGCTGCCACCAGCTGCGGCGACCGGACCCATCCTAGAAGCATTCGCCCGCGTCTCTGACCGCGATCCGCGGATACTTCTCCCCGGTGAGGCCATTGGTCTAGCCGTTCACACGGCGGTGCCAGAGCCAGAGTATGGAACCGACTCCGGCAAATGTCAGCGCCGTCGCGGCAACAGCGGCCAAGGTCGTTGCGACGGCCGGAGCAATCACTCCTGCGATCACCGCATTGAACGCCAGCGAACCAAACATGCCAAACGAGGCCGCAGCCCCTCGGTGGCTTGGGAAGGCGTCCAGAATCTCTAGCTGGATGGCGGGGAACGCAATCGCGATCCCCGCGGTGAGCAGGGCCGGACCAACCATCGCCCACGGTAGGGCCGGTGCGATCATCGCAACCACAACGTTGACGATGGCCATGAGCACGCTGCCAACCAAAGCTAGATCGATCAGTCTGCTTCGATTGATGCGATCCGCCAACCGGCCCGACAGCCACGAGCCCACCATCATTCCCCCGATGACGGGCACGAACAGCACCCAGAAGTCCTGCTCGCCCAGTCCGAGCAGATCGACCACGATGATCGGTGCACCCATGATGTAGACGAACTGTCCGCCCATGACGAACGCCGTCACCAACGCCAGCCGGATCATCCCTGGGTCCCGAGCAACGGTCAGTATTGAGCGGAGGATCGCGCGAGCGCGAAACGGGGCCCGCTCCGGCGGCACAGTCTCTGGTAGCAGCCACACCACGGCCACGATGGCCACGCCTGCGTATCCGGCAACAGCCCAGAAAATGATCGGCCAATCCCCAGCTTGCAGGAGCCAGCCGCCGACCACTGGGGCCACCGCTGGGGCCACCGCGAAGATCATCATGATGCGGCTCATCATGCGGTGCGCCTGCGGTCCGGAGTAGAGGTCGCGGATCACCACCCGGGAGACGATCGTGGCGGCACCGACAAAGGCGCCTTGCAGCATGCGCATCACCAGCAGCACACCCAGGTTAGGGCTGAGGGCACACCCAATGGAGGCGAGTATGTAGCCGATGAGGCCGCCGATCATCACCGGCTTGCGGCCAATCGCATCGGAGAGGGGACCGTGGAACAGACTCATCACCGCGAATGTCAGCAGGTAGCTACTTGTCACCTGTTGCAGTGCCGTGGCACTGACAGCGAACTCGGTGCCGATGCGGGTGAAGGCCGGAAAGATGGTGTCGATGGTGAATGGGCCAAGCATGGTCAGGCCCGCCAATACCAGCGTGACCATGAGGGTGGCTCGGCGTCGGTGGCCTGGCGGTTGCGCCTGCCCCGAACCGTTCACGCGAACGAGTCTAGGCCGGGTCAGCACGCTGCCCTCGCGTGCCTGGACTCTCGCGCTCCCCCGACTGGACTCGAACCAGTAACCTGCCGATTAACAGTCGGACGCTCTGCCAATTGAGCTACGGGGGAATGGCGCCCGACGATCATAGCGGCCCATGGGAGTGCTCCGAACCGACACCGGCCCCCGGCACCCGTGTCCACGATCACACCTACCCCACCATCGTCACGCCCGCATAGGCAACGGCAGCTACCAGTAGCCAGGCCAGCAGGCCTGCCGCGATGCTACGCAGACCCGCTACCCGGATCAGTTGCCATCGAATTCCAGTGCCGAGCGCAAACATTGCAGCGGTCAACAGCCCGCCCTGTACCTGTGCGGCGGCACCCAGAACGACGTCGGGAATCGGGAGCAAGGTCCGCGCCAGCACTGCCGCGACAAACATCCCGACGAACAACGGCACCAGCGGAGGCTTCGGTTGCGATTCTTGCGCGCCTGAGCGTCGAGTGCGCATCGCGAATCCAACGCCCAGCACCAGCGGGGCTAGCAAGAGGACCCGGGTGAGCTTGACCACCACGGCCGCCGACAGCGCCCCCGGAACCATTGACGCCGCCGCTACCGTTTGGCCCACATCGTGGACGGAGGCCCCCACCCATTGGCCGAACTGCACCGGGTCGTTCAGCCCAAGTGGGTGCGCCAGCACCGGCAGCACCAGGATGGCGATGCTGCCGCATAGGGTGACGATCGCCACCGCTACCGCTGTGTCCTCACGTTTCCCCTTGGCGAACGGCTCCATGGCCGCAATGGCCGAGGCACCACAGATTGCGACCCCGGTTGCCGTCAGTAGCCCGGTTGCTGGGGTACAGCGCAACCAACGAGTGATCAGCAGGGTGCCACCGAATGCCACGATGACGGTGGCCAGCACCACCGCCAGCACCGACCAACCCACTTGCGCGAGCGTGGTCAACGACAGCGATAGGCCCAAGAGCGCTACCGCGATGCGCAGCAGAACTCGGCTGGCGAACCTCAGCCCGGCAGCGAAACTGGGACGCACAAGCCCGGCATTGACCGTGACCACACCGAGAACCACCGCCCAGGTGGTCGGGTGCACGGCAGGAAGGAGGGCGTGTGCCAGGTAGGCGCCGATGGCGGCGACCGCCACGATGAGCAGCCCTGGTAAAAGGCCTGTGACCCTGATCTCCATGAGCGACTAGGTGGTCATTCCGACAGCCTCGCGGACCCGCGCCTCGAGTCTGCCCACCTGCGCATCCAGGGTAGGTCCAGCGTAGACGGTGCCGACACTGAATACCTGGCTGAGCAGCCGCCCACCGGGGCCGCGGCGGATCGCCGCCTTGACCACGCCTCCGCCAGGCGAGGTCTCCGTCTCGGAGTAGACCACACTGGCCTCGACACCCTCCCGAAATACCAGAGGGAATGTTCGCGGGTACTGGCTTGCGGTCTGCACGTTGGTGACGGCTTCCTCGCCCACCCAGGTGATCGAGAGCTGATGCTGTTCGCCATCCCAATCACCGTGATCAACCTCATGCCACGGCCTCGCCCACAGGCTGCCCTCGGGGCTGACCTCGCGGATCTCTGCCGCACTCAGCAGGATCCAGTTGCCGCCGATCAAGGCCTCCGCGTGCAGCAATCGCCCAGATGCCGCTGCCGTGACCCAATCGGGAATCGCTTGACGTCCTCGCACACCCCGTGTCTATCACGGCTAGGCTAGGGCGCCGTCGGCCCCGGTAGCTCAGCCGGTTAGAGCAGCGGACTCATAATCCGTCGGTCGTGGGTTCAAGCCCCACCCGGGGCACCGATTTTCGAGTCTTCCCCGCCCGGGCACCGATTCTGAGGTCTTCCCCATCCGGGGCACCGATTTTCGGGGCCTTCTCGGCAGCAGGGGTGGCGGACTTCTCGCTTAACCCGCCAGACCCTCGCCCAACCCGCCAAGTCGTGATCGCGCGACCAACTCGTGATGCGCGCACCACGACTTCGCCTCCCCATCACGACTTCGCCTCCCCATCACCACCTGGCCAACTCTGAGCCGGAGATCCCGATCACCACCTGGCCGAGGCTGTGCGCAGGTGAGGCCAGCTGCCATCGCGTACTACGCTCAGCGCGTGAAGCGACTTCTATCCCTGACCGCAGTCCTGTTTCTGGCTGCCTGCGGCACCGACCCTGCCTCCGACTCCACCGATTCCGATCCCAGCGCTGCTGGCAGCGAATCAGCAGAATCTAGCCAAACCACGGACCCGGATTCAGCATCGCAGGAGTCCGACTCGGCAACGGCCGAGCCACCTGCCGCCCCGATCATGTCCGATGCCTCCATCAGCACTGGACCCGAGTCTGAACACGGTTATGTCCAAGCCCTCAATGGCGAGCCGGTCACGATCTTCGACGCCAATGGCACGCCCCTGCTGGAACTGACAGTGCAGGGAATCGGCTGGGAACCGTCATGCACCAGCGATCAGGCCCAAGCTCCGGCCAATGGCGCTTTCCTCGCGGTCAATATCGATGTCACCTGGGTCAACGAATGGGATGCCACGTACGGCAACTTCACCATCACCCCCGATGATTTCGATATCTACACCAACGCTGACCTTGTCGACGATGCCGCCGGAACGGCCGATACCTGCCTGCTACCCCAGGATCGCCTGCCGCTGCTAGCTCCGGGGGTCGACGGCGTCGGCACCGTGGTGCTCGATGGCGCTGCCGACACCACAAGTGTGGTCTACGCCCCGGCCATCCTGGGGGGCACCCAAGGTTGGGAATGGAGTGTGGCGCCAGATCACGAAGGGGCGTAGCTGCGGGGGCCTAGTCCCGCTGCAACGAGCGCTTTCGCTGCTCCAACTCCAACAATTGCGTGAAGGTTGACTGGTATGTCGGATCCTCTGGTTCGGTGCGCTGCAGCCGCGCCTTGACCTCCCCGATCTGGCGGTTGAGCCCGAGCCGAACCAGTGCCAGCAGCACCCCGCGCGCCCAGCTACCCACCGCCTCTGGCCGGTCCTGCGGAAGGGGTGCTACCGCGAGCTCGGTCACCATTGACGCAACCGGCCCGGCGCTCTCCCGCACTGACTCAGCCCACTGTGCCGCTGCCCGCGTGGTGGCTTCGCCGCCAGTACCGGCGGCCAACATGGAATCGACCAAGGCACCATAGGCGCTGACTCCCCCAGCCGCACGAATCGCATCGTGGACAGCCCGATGGGCCGGCACAGCGAAGGTGTCGGCGCCGAGGTTGTCGAACTCCAGCGCCAAGGCATGCTGCGGCAGTTGCAGCACCGCTTCCAGCACCTGCCGCTCCAGCCGCACCACCGGGTCCTCGCTCGCTGAGGCCGGCGGGGGTGCCGTGGACGGGTAGTCCCCCTCCGCGGCGTCGACGCCCGGCCCCTGCTGTGACCGCGCCGACTCGGCACGACCCGCGCCGGCCACTGCGGCCCGCACGGCCGACTCGTCCATTCCCACCCAGCCAGCGAGCTCTCGCGCATACTCACCGCGCAACGCGTGATCGCGGATTCGAGCCACAACCGGCGCTGCCGCCCGCAAGCCTGCGACGCGACCCTCCGCAGTATCCAGATCCATGCGGCGCAGGACGGAGCGAATAGCGAATTCGAACAGCGGTTCACGCGACTGCACCAAGTGCTTGACCGCGGAGTCCCCGTGCTGCTGCCGCAGGTCACACGGATCCAATCCATGGCTTTCTACCGCGACGAAGGTCTGGGAGGCGAAACGCTGATCCTCCTCGAAAGCACGCAGCGCAGCCTTCTGGCCCGCCTCGTCGCCATCGAAGGTGAAAATCACTTCACCTCCCACCGTGCCACCAGAGGCGAGCATCACCCCCGCCGCCCCACCGGCGCTCTGACCAAGCAGCCGCCGCACCACCCGGACGTGATCGGTGCCAAAGGCTGTACCGCAGGTCGCTACCGCCGTGGGAACGCCCGACAGGTGCATCGCCATGACATCGGTATAGCCTTCGACGACGACCACCTGCTTGCTTCGCGCAATGTCGCGTTTGGCGAGGTCGATGCCGTACAACACCTGCGCTTTGCGGTACAGCGGCGTCTCGGGGGTGTTGAGGTACTTGGGCCCCTGGTCATCCTCATACAGTCGCCGCGCGCCAAATCCCACGACGTCGCCCGTCACGTCGCGAATGGGCCACACCAGGCGACCACGGAACCGGTCGTAGGCTCCGCGGTTGCCCTGCGACGCCAATCCGGACGTGGTGAGTTCAGCTTCGGTGAACCCGCGCCCACGCAGGTGCCTACTCAGCGACTCCCACCCTTTGGGCGCGTATCCCACACCGAAGGGTGCACAGGCAGCTCGATCGAAATCCCGTTCCGCAAGGAAGGCGCGCGCTGACGCGGCCTCTGGGCTCTCCAGCTGCTCCTGGTAGTACTGGGCTGCGACCCGGTGGGCTTCGATCAGACGCTGCCGCCGGCCCGGTTCCACGCCCGGCGTCCGGGCCCCACCTTCTTCGTAACGCAGCTGGACCCCGACCCGCCCGGCCAGGTGTTCAACGGCTTCGGTGAAGGACAAGTGGTCGATCTTCTGCACGAACGAGATGACGTCGCCGCCCTCGCTGCAGCCGAAGCAGTGCCACAGGCCCACCTGCGGGCGCACATGGAAAGAGGGGGTGCGCTCATCGTGGAAGGGACACAGGCCCTTCATCGATCCCACGCCCGCTTGCTTCAGCGTGACGTGCGCACCGACAATCTCCTCGATCTTGGCGCGCTCGCGGACCGCAGCGATGTCCTCGGTGCGGATCCGACCTGCCATGGCGCGAGTCTAGGCGTCGCAGCCCACAACCCCTAGTTGGACCGGGACTGGCACAGTCGGGCGTGCCAGGCATAGGCGGAAAGATCGGTGAGTGAGGCCACTTGGTCGACCACCACCCGCAGGCGCATCGCATCATCGTCGGCATCGCGCCAATCCGCCAGCAGCGAAGGTTCTAACGCAGCCTCGGCACGCTGAAAGATCACCTCCACCAGTTCCCCGAGCACCACTCGCTGGCGGCGGTAGATCGGCTCATCTTCACGCGGAGCCATCACATAGGCGGCGGCGATACCCTTCAGCACCGCAATTTCTGCCACCGTCTCGTGCGGTATCACCAACGAGGCGTCGAACCTGACCAGGTCGCCGCTGCCGTGGTCGGCTCGGGTGGCATGGGTGGTCCCGGTACAGAAGCGGCCAATCAGCTGGCTGGTCATGTCCTTCAACGCTGCCAGGCTGCGCCGTCCGCCGTCATAGTGGGCCACCCAAAACGGTAGCCGCAACAGTCGATCCAATGCGTCCCCCAGGGCATCGTCACTGACGTCGGGGTCGTACCAGTCGCGCACCTGGGTGACGACCTTCTCGACGGCGTACTCGGTGGCGAGTTCCCCGACTCCGACCTTGCCGAGCACAATGGCATCCTCGACGTCGTGCACCGAGTAGGAGATATCGTCGGCGAGGTCCATCACCTGCGCCTCCAGACAACGGATCCCTCTGGGCGCCCCCTCTCGCAGCCAGGTAAAGACGGCAAGATCGTCGCCGTACACCCCAAACTTCGGGCTCACCGTGCCGTCGGGGCGACGCGGGCCATCACCAGCGAGCCACGGGTACTTGGTGGTGGCGTCCAGGCTGGCGCGGGTCAGGTTGAGTCCCATGGGTTCGCCGTCCTCGGTGAACGACTTCGGTTCCAGGCGGGTCAGCAGCCTGAGCGTTTGCGCATTGCCCTCGAACCCGCCGATACCCATGGCAGCTAAGTCCAGGGCCCGCTCACCGTTGTGACCAAAAGGTGGATGTCCCAAGTCGTGGGACAAGCAAGCGGTATCGACCACATCTGGATCGCACCCCAACGACTTGCCGAGCTCACGCCCTACCTGCGCCACCTCTAAAGAGTGGGTGAGCCGGGTACGAACGAAGTCGTCGCTGCCTGGGCCCAGTACCTGCGTCTTTGCCCCCAGGCGGCGCAGCGCCGAGGAGTGCACCACCCGGGCCCGATCTCGTTCGAAGTCGGTGCGGTAGGAGCGTTTCGCGGGTTCTGTGAGTCGGCGCTGCCAGTCCCGCTGCCGGTACCGGCCAACCACGCTCAAAGACACCGAGCCAGCCTAGCGATAGTCGGCATTGTCTAACCCAATGCCATCACCCAACGATCGATCATGGTGATCCAGGCCGCAGCGGGGTCGCTGGCCGTTCCAGATATCACGTCGGCCTGTGTCATCGCCCAATGAGGTACCACGATGTTCATGTCCGACTGCGGTGGAAGCAGCACCCCGGTGGCCGCCGCTTCCCGCAACCCAGCGGCAATCGGATCGTCAGCACTGGCCAGATCAGCTGCGGCGCTCGTGGCCGGGACCCGCCCGGTGGCAGCTTGAATGGCCAGGAGTCCTGGCTCTGTGTCGACGTAGTTGACACAGAACTCCTGCGCCATGTCCGGCTGGGTGCTTGCTGCGGGGAGAACGACTCCGCGAACACCCACGAACGGCGTCGCAGGCACAGGGCCCGCCGCTGGTATCGGCAGTACCGATACCGATAGAGCCTCACGGATCGCTCTTAGGTGCCACGGTCCGGTCAGCAAAAAGGGAGCCTCTCCGGCAAGAAAGGCCTCCAATGCCTCCTCAGGCCCCGGCGAGACGGCCAGTATGCCATTTCCGAGGGAGCCGTTAGCGGCCAACCAGCTGAAATAGTCGGCTCCCAAGAACTGATCCGCAGACAACTCACGCGTTTCCCAGTTCAGCACCGGAGCACCGAACGAGCCTTGGAACGGATAGAGGTGGTACGGATCGCCCGGTTGCTGCTGCGGTATGAGAACAGGCGAGGCAGGGTGTGATTCCAGCAGTGCGTCCCAGGTCTCGGGCTGGGCATCGGTGAGGGCATCATTGCGGATCAATGCCAGACTTTCCAGGTCTAGCGCCAATCCATAGGTGTGCTCGTCATCGTCGAAAGCTTGCTGGGCCGGTGGTAGCAGCTCTTGGTTGCGGCCAGCCATCGGGCTCACACGCTGTGCCGCTATCAGCTCGGCTAGCCAATCGTGACCAACGACGGCTAGATCAGGATGATCCTGCGGTTCACCGGTCAGTAGTTGCTGAGCAATCTGTTGTGAGTCCATCGACTCTACGTCGACCGCGATTCCGCGCTGCTGCTGGCACTGTTGCCCCAGTTGAGCCAACGGTTGGGCTCGTACCGGGTCCGCCCATACTCGGATGGTTGCCCGCACCGGGGCGTGACCCAGGTTCCGGATTGCCGGGGCTTGGGTATCCACGGCACATCCGGTCGCAGCCGCCCCGAAGCCAGCCACTGTGGCGGCCAGGAATGCGCGACGGGATGCGTGACCGGATAGGGCCTTACCCACCGGAGACACTGAGTTCGGCCTGGGCCAGCATGGTGCGCAGACCCTCATCGAGGTCGCGGCTGTGCAACCAGCCCTCGGGCACGGAAGGTTGCTTCGGGGTACCGGCCCGCCCTCGTGGCCCTTCGGCACCGAGCCCGGGATATGGCTGGTCGAGGTCCAAGGCCGCCAGCCGCTCATCCAGTTCTTCGAGAGTGCTCACCAGACCTAACGCCGCACGCGCAGGCCCACCCACGACGTAGCCTTTGAGATACCAGGACATGTGCTTGCGAAGTTCACGCAATGCACGGGTGTGGTTGCCGAAGTGCTGCACCATGAGCTGCGCATGACGACGAATGGTCTGCGCGACCTGCGCGAGCCCAGGCTGGACCCGGTATGAGGAGCCAGCGAAACCGGCAACCAGATCGGTGAACAGCCACGGACGACCCTGGCAGCCGCGCCCTACGACCACTCCGTCGCAGTTGGTGTGCCGGACCATCGCTAGTGCGTCTTCCGCCGACCAGATATCACCGTTTCCTAGCACCGGGATTTCGGTCACAGCCTGCTTGAGCGCTGCGATCGCATCCCAGTGTGCGGTTCCTGAGTAGTACTCCGCGGCTGTGCGAGCATGCAGTGCGAGGGCGGCGACACCGGCGTCCTGAGCCCGCAGCCCGGCGTCGAGGTAGGTCAGGTGGTCGTCATCGATGCCCATGCGCATTTTCACGGTCACTGGAACGGCGGCCGGCGCCGCTTCTTCGACGGCGCCGGTGACGATGGCTCCGAACAGCTCCTGCTTCCACGGCAGCACTGCGCCGCCACCTTTTCGGGTGACCTTGGGCACCGGGCAGCCGAAGTTCAGGTCGATGTGGTCGGCACGATCTTCGGTGACAAGCATCCGGACCGCGGCGCGCACGGTGCCTGGTTCAACGCCGTATAGCTGCACCGATCGCACCCCCTCGCCGTCCTCATGGCTGATGATCCGCAGTGACTCGGGCGTCCGTTCTACCAATGCCCGTGAGGTCACCATTTCCGCGACGTAGAGTCCCACGGGTGCCGGGCTACCGTGCAGGGCTCGCGCCTGCTCAGTAGGCAGCCCTGCGGTGGCCGCATCGCGGCACAAGGTACGAAATGGTGCATTGGTGACGCCAGCCATCGGTGCCAGCACCACCGGGGTGCCAACATCGATGGGTCCGATCTGAAGATTCACTCCCCCAGTATCGCTAATAGTGCCAGGCACACTCACACCGACCGGCAATCATCGGCTAGCGGCCGGCCCTGCAACGGCCGCAGAAGGGTCGCTGGCACCTTCAGCCCTCAACGCCGCCAAGTCGTGATGGGGCCACCAGGTCGTGATTCGCGGATCACGACTTCGCCACCCAATCACGACTTCGCAGCAGGGAGGGTAGGTGGCACGAGGCAGCGGGGGAAGCTACAGCACCCATGTAGCCGGATGGTCAGGCCTTGCTAGCCCGCTCGGGACGGCGAGTGGAGACCAGCGCGGCCGAGATGACCGTGGTCATGGGGATAGCAAGGACTAGTCCGATGGAGGAGACCAGGGTGCGGGCCAGCTCTTCGGCGATTTCACCGGCCATAAAGAAGTCGACCAGCGATCGGTCGTACATGGCGGCGATCATCAACAACGGCAGCGAGGTGCCCACGTAGGCGAATGCCAGCGTGTAGACCGTCGAGGCGATGTGGTCCCGCCCAATGCGCATGGCCCGGGCGAAAACCTTGCGTCTGCCCGCACTCGGGTCAGCAGCATGCAGTTCCCAGACGGCGGAGGCCTGAGTGATCGTGACATCGTTCAGGGCACCCAAGCCAGCCAGCACGATGCCGCACAGCAACAGTGCCCGCAGGCTGACATCGGGAAAGTGCTGCGATACCAGGAACGCTTCCTCGGAGCCATTGCCGACCAGGTTTCCCATGTCGATCACCCACCACCCCAGGCCCACGGTGATCGCCACTGCAACGAAGGTACCGAGCAGGGCTGTGGTGGTCCTGATCGAGATGCCATGGGCAAAGTAGACCGCTGCGAACATCATGGCCGATGATCCGACCAGCGCCACCAGCAGCGGGGAGGTACCCGCCATCAGCGCCGGTAGCACGAACGTCGCCACGATCAGCAACGAGGCGCCTAGCCCCACCACGGCCGCTAGGCCTCGCCAGCGGGCTACCAACGCCACCACCAGCAGGTAGATCCCCAGCAGGATGGCGGTGGGGAACTCTCGGGCAAAGTCGACAAAGAAGAACGGGGTTCCACTGGCAGCGGCGCCAGCGAGATAGAGCAACCGGACTTGGTCTCCGGCATCGACCCCCTCCGCGATCACCTCCGGCGGGGTCTGGACGCTGACCTCCTGGCCAGCGAACTCACCCGTGGTTACCTCCACCACGAGTTCAGCGCCCTGGGTACCGGGTACCTCGACCACCACGCCTCGTTCGAAGATCGCGTCGTCGGCGTTCATCGGCACCGAGCCGACCTGGGTGTCGCCGCCTGGCCATAGCAGTACCAGGCCGGCGATCGTGGCGAGCAACAGTGGCAGCACCAGTGCCGCGAGCACGATCCGCACCCGGCGGGCCTCGGTGGCCGGGATCACGACCGGGCCGTGACCATGACCATGACCCTGCGGATGGCGACGTCCGCCTGCACGCTTGGGTTCGCCTGCGCGCTTGGGTTCGCCCGAAGCCTGCGGTGCCGGGTCCTGCTCCTGAGGCGGGTGCTGCTCAGGCACCAATCAGTCGCTCCGCCAAGTAGCCCCGCACCTGGTCAAGGCTGACCCGCTGCTGGGTCATGGTGTCTCGCTCGCGCACCGTGACCGCCTGATCGTCGAGGGTGTCAAAGTCGACCGTGAGGCAGAACGGGGTCCCGATCTCGTCCTGACGGCGGTAGCGACGCCCGATCGCTCCGGCGTCGTCAAAGTCGACGTTCCACGTCTTGCGCAGGTCGGCGGCCAGGTCGCGTGCGGCCGGTGACAGCTGCTCGTTGCGTGAGAGCGGGAGCACCGCTGCTTTGACCGGCGCTAGCCGCGGGTCCAGCCGGAGCACGGTTCGGGTGTCGACCCCACCCTTGGTGTTGGGGGCGCTGTCTTCGGCGTATGCCTCGATCAGGAATGCCATGAGGGAGCGGGTCAGGCCGGCCGCTGGCTCGATGACGTAGGGCACCCACCGCTCGTTGGCCGCCTGGTCGAAGTAGGACAGCTCCTGACCCGAGTGCTCAGCATGGGTCTTGAGGTCAAAGTCGGTGCGGTTGGCCAGGCCTTCCAGTTCGCCCCACTGTGCACCGGCAAATCCGAATCGGTACTCGATATCGACGGTGCGTTTGGAGTAGTGCGACAGCTTCTCAGCGGGGTGCTCGTACAGTCGCATGTTGTCGCGACTCAGCCCCAAATCGGCATACCAGTCCATGCGGGTGTCAATCCAGTATTGGTGCCACTGCTCGTCCGTGCCCGGCTTGACGAAGAACTCCATCTCCATCTGCTCGAACTCGCGGGTGCGGAAGATGAAGTTGCCGGGGGTGATCTCGTTCCGGAAGGACTTGCCGATTTGCCCGATGCCGAACGGCGGCTTCTTGCGGGCAGCGCTCATCACGTTGGCAAAGTTGACGAAAATACCCTGGGCGGTCTCCGGGCGCAGGTAGTGCAGTCCGGATTCGTCCTCGACAGGACCAAGGTGGGTCTTGAGCATCATGTTGAACTCACGCGGTTCGGTCCACTGCCCCACCGTGCCGCACTTGGGGCATGGGATACCCGCGAGCCCGCCCTCAGGCTCGCGACCCTTGCGCTCGGTGAACTCCTCGATCATTTGGTCTTCACGGAACCGGCGATGGCACTGTTGGCATTCGGTCAGCGGATCGGTGAACGCACCGACGTGCCCAGAGGCCACCCACACCGGGCGCGGCAGGATCACCGAGGAATCCAGCCCCACGATGTCCTCGCGGCCGCGCACCATCGACTGCCACCACTGCCGTTTGATGTTCTCTTTTAACTCAACACCCAAGGGACCGTAGTCCCACGCCGACCGGGTACCGCCGTATATCTCACCGGACTGGAACACGAAGCCGCGTCGCTTGGCGAGGCTGATAACCGAATCGAGACGTGAGGTTGCCACGAGATGCCTTTCCGGGGGTGCCCCGACCTGGCTGGCCGGAAGTCGGAGCCAGGCTAGCCGGTTCTGCTACCCAGAATTTGACAATCGTTCTCAATAGAAATGAGAATGGTTGTCATGATTAAGAAGATGCCATCGGTCCTGATCGCGACCACAGCCCTGGTGGCGCTCGCTGGATGCGCCGCCGACTCGGAGCCAGAATCCGCAACCCCAGCTGGCTTCACTATCGCGGTGACGTCCTACCCGATGGAGTTCATCGCTTCGGAGGTGGCCGCAGACATGGCGCAGGTGCAGAACGTCACCCCCGCCGGTGCCGAGCCGCACGATCTTGAGCTCTCCCCGGCTGATATCGCCACATTGTCGCAAGCCGATGTCATTCTGGTCCTCAGCAACTTCCAGCCAGCTGTCGACGAGGCTCTGACCCACATCGAGGGACCTGTGGTGCTCGACGCCGCAGACGCAGCCAATCTCCTGACCACCGAGGAACAAGGCGCGCACGACCACGACGCCGAGCACGACATCGAATCGAGCGACGAGCACGACCACGAAGCCGAAGACGCACCCGACGAAGCCGAAGACGCACCCGACGAAGCCATAGACGCACCCGAGCATGAAGCCGAGGCCGACCTCGAATCGGGCGAGAACCACAACGGCCACGACCACGGCGGCCTCGACCCCCATTTCTGGCTAGATCCCCTGCGGGTCGCCGATGTTGCCGATGCGCTCGCGGACACTCTCGCCCAAGCCGACCTGGTCAACACCGACGGGTTCCACTCCAACGCCGCCTCGCTGCGAACCGCGCTCACCGAACTCGACCAGCAGTACCACGACAGCCTCACCAACTGCGCCAGCACCACGCTCATCACCAGTCATGAGGCGTTCGGCTACCTCGCAACCAGCTACGGCCTGGATCAGATTGGTATAGCCGGCTTAGATCCCGAAGCTGAGACATCCCCGGCACGGGTCGCGCAGATCCTAGAGGAAGCTCGCGATGCCGGGGCGAGCACGATCTTCACCGAGCCGGGCGACCTGACGGCGGGAACGGATGTCATTGCCGACGAACTGGGCATCACCCTGGCTATCCTGAATCCGATTGGACGCACCCCGTCCGACTCCGACTATTTCGGCGTCATGACCACGAACCTGGGCGCCCTCACCGAAGGACTTCAGTGCCGCTAGCGGATCCGCCGCTCCTCCTCGCCGGTGCCAGTGTCGTTGCGGGACGGTCACAAATCCTGCATCCAACCGATGTGCGCGTCGACGCAGGCGAGGCGGTGGCCGTCATGGGAGCCAATGGCTCTGGCAAGTCCACGCTGATCCGGGCCGCCCTGGGCTTGATACCTCTCAGTCAGGGCAACGCCCGACTGTTCGGCGTCAATGCCCATCAGGGTCGACCCCGCGTGCCATGGCATCGGGTGGGTTATGTGCCGCAGCGTGCAGCCATCAATTCTCCGGTGCCATCCACCGCTTTTGAGGTTGCCCAAACGGGTCTGCTCGGAGCGCGTAAGTGGCGGGTTTCACGCTCGCAACGGCACCGGGTCATGGCGGCCATGGAACAGATGGATGTCGCCAATCTGGCCAACCGGCCATTCGGGGTGCTTTCGGGCGGACAGGCCCAGCGCGTGATCATCGCCCGAGCGCTGGTGAGGAACCCGGATCTACTACTCCTGGACGAACCGCTCGCCGGAGTCGATGTGCTGACGCAGATGGCACTGGCGAGACTGCTAGCAGACCTGCACGGCCAAGGCCGCACCGTGGTCATGGTGCTGCATGAACTAGGACCGTTCGCCGAAATTCTCGATCGGGCACTCACCCTTGCCAATGGCCAGATCGTGCGCGATGGGCCCCTGCCCCGCGACCATGATCATGGTCCCTTTGCGCCGCACGAGCATCTGCATGCTGACCACAAAGAACCACCACCGAGCACCACTCAGCGGAGTTTGCCGTGACTGTCCTCACCCAGATCCTGAGCACGCCGCTGTTCCAGCGGGCCTTGGTCGCGGCACTGGTGGTAGGTGTCAGCGCCCCCATCGTGGGCACCTACCTGGTGCAACGACGACTCTCATTGCTAGGCGATGGGATCGGTCACGTGGCTCTCACGGGTGTGGCCATGGGCTGGCTGGTCGGTAGCGCCACCCATGCCGCTGCGGCCGATGCCTATGCGATTCCTGGGGCTATGGTCGCAGCCATCGCCGGGGCCCTGATCATCGAAGCCGTCCGAACCGGTGGCCGCCTCGGCGCAGACTTAGCTTTGGCGCTGTTGTTCTACGGCGGCATCGCCGGCGGCGTCGTCCTCATCGGACTAGCTGGAGGCAGCAACGCCAACCTGGTGAGCTACCTGTTTGGCTCACTCTCCACCGTAAGCCGAGCAGACCTGATAGCGATCATCGTGGTGGCGGCCGTGATCATGGTGGTCGGGCTGGGGCTGCGCAGCGCACTGTTCGCCGTGAGCACCGATATTGAGTTCGCCCGCTCCGCCGGACTGCCTGTGGCCCTGCTCAATGTCGGCATCGCGGTGGTGGCCGCACTGACCGTCACCGTGGCGATGCGGGTCGTTGGGCTGCTGTTGGTCAGTGCCTTGATGATCGTTCCGGTTGCAGCATCCCAACTACTAGCTCGCTCCTTCCGCCGCACCATGACCCTGGCCATGGCTATCGGCGCTATCAGCTGCCTCGTCGGCCTGCTGATCACCTTCTACATCCCGTTGGCACCGGGAGCCGTGATCGTGGTTGTCGCCATCACCATCTACGCTGGTGTAGCCGCATACACTGCGGCACGCCACCACCTAACCCCCGGGACGTCACATGCAGCGGATGACTCGGCAGCGCGCCGCGTTGGCAGAACTGCTCGAAACCACGCCTGACTTCAACTCTGCGCAGCAGTTGCATTCCATGTTGAAGGACGCCGGACACGACGTTGGTCTAGCCACGGTCTACCGCACGGTTCAGGCCATGGCCGAAGCAGGCGATGTCGACGTGTTGCGGTTGGAGGATGGCGAAGCCCAATATCGGCGCTGCGCCCGCGGCCACCATCACCACTTGGTCTGCCGGGAGTGCGGCCGTACCGTGGAATTGGCTGGCGAAGCCGTGGAACGGTGGGCGTCCCGAATCGCCCAGGAACACGAGTTTGTCGAGGTCGAACATACGGCGGAGCTGGTGGGCACGTGCGCTCAATGCGCCGCACGCCGGTACGGCGGCTCGCGTGCCTGAGTTCCTGGATGGCTGGCCACTGGTCGGCATCTTTAGCTTCATGTTCGCACTGGCCATGTTTCGAGGGCAGGCGCTGTACTGGCTGGGTCGGGTCATTACCGAACAGACGCTGCGGCGAACCCGCCCCACCCGCGGCTGGAAAGCCCGGGCCCACGCTTGGCTGACCGGTGGCGGTATCGACCCGGGCATCGTTGCTCTGCGCCGGTGGGGGTTGATCGCGGTACCGTTTTCCTACCTCACGGTCGGTTTTCAGTCGATGATCCAAGCTGCTGCCGGGGTGGTGCGGATCGAACTGTGGAAATACCTGATCGCCCAGATTCCCGGAGCATTGGTGTGGGCCAGTATCTACACCACGTTCGGCTTCGTCACCTGGTTCGCTCTGGGGGCCGCCGCCCGTGGGAACCCGTGGGCTGCCGCTGGGGTGGCGCTGGTCGTGGGTATCACCTTGACGGTGCTGATCATGGCGCGACGCCGTTCGGGCCGTCCGCCCGTTGGCGGGGTGCCCGAGCCGGAGAGCAATCTCAGCTGACCTCGTCCAAACTCAGCTGACCTCGTCGACTGCGGCGCCGTAACGCCGGTCCCGTTTGGCGTACTCCACGGCCGCGGACCACAGGTCCCGCCTATCGATCTCTGGCCACGGCTTGTCCAGGAACACCATCTCGGCGTAGGCGGACTGCCAGATGAGGAAATTGGAGGCGCGTTGTTCTCCCCCGGTACGCAGAAATAGATCGACATCTGGCAGATCGGGCTCATCCAGGTGGCGCGCGATGGTGCGCTCGGAGATCCGATCCGCGCTCAGAGTTCCTGCGGCCACCTCCCGGGCGATCGCCCGGGCGGCATCGACCAGTTCAGCCCGACCGCCGTAGTTGACGCACATCGTGAGAGTGCATGCGGTGTTGTGCCGGGTGAGTTGTTCAGCTTCCTCGAGCTCAGCGATGACGCTGCGCCATAGCCGCGGGCGGCGCCCAGCCCAGCGCACCCGCACACCCCATTCGTGCATCTGGTCTCGACGGCGGCGCAGGACGTCGCGGTTAAAGCCCATCAGCCACCGCACTTCAGCTGGAGCACGCTTCCAGTTTTCGGTGGAGAAGGCATAGGCGCTGATGTGAGTGATGCCTAGTTCGATGGCACCGGCCACCACGTCCAACAGCACCGCCTCCCCGGCCGCATGCCCGTCGGTTCGCGGCAGGCCACGGGCGTTCGCCCATCGTCCGTTGCCGTCCATCACCACGGCGACGTGTCGTGGCACCAGGGCCGCTGGCAACGATGGTGGGCGGGCACCGGAAGGATGCGGGGGTGGGTTCATGCGCGTTCTACCAATCGCAGTGAGCGCAGTTGACGCTCCAGATGCCATTGCGTGTACACCGCGACTAAGCCCGAGCCTTCCCGGCGGTGCCGCTCCTGGCTGGCGTCAGCCACTGACCAGTCTCCGGTTAGTAGAGCGGCCAGCAACGTCACAGTTTCGGTTGCCGGGGCCGCTGAACCTGGGGGTCGGCAGCGACCACACACCATGCCCCCTAACGCCGGTGCGAAGGCTCGATGAGGGCCGGGCTCATCACACCGGGCGCATAGATCGAAACTGGCTGCCCATCCGGCTATCGCCAGCGACCGCAGCAAATATGAGTCCAACACCAAACTCGGTGCGTGGGCGCCCTCGGCCAGGGCACGCAACGCACCGGTCAGCAGCAGGTATTGCTGCGTCGCCGGTTCACGTTCGATCTCGGTGAGCCGTTCGGCGGTCTCCACCATCGCCGTTGCTGTGGTGAACAGCCCGTAGTCAGCGCAGATCGGCCTACCGTGCGGGGCTAACGTGTGCACCTGGGTAATGGTGTCCAGGTTGCGGCCCAGGTAGAGCTGGGTATCGATCACGCTGAACGGCTCCAGCCGCGCACCGAACTTCGACGTCGTTCGCCGCACACCCTTGGCCACTGCCCGCACCTGCCCGTGATGACGGGTCAGCAGGGTGATGATCCGGTCCGCCTCACCGAGTTTGCGGGTGCGTAGCACCACGGCTTCATCCCGGTAGACCTTCACCGCGCCATTGTCTCCCAAACGCCGCGTCAGCATCCAGCCGACCCGCCCAGGCCAGGGCAGCTGCCCTGCGTTACCGCAACGCCCTGTTGACGGCGGAGACGATGGCCTTGAGGGAGGCGGTCGTGATCGAGGGGTCGATTCCCACGCCCCACAGCACTTCACCCTTGACCTCGCACTCCACATAGGCAGCCGCGGAGGCGGACTCTCCCTCACTGAGTGCGTGCTCGGCATAGTCCAGAACCTGAACCTCGACGTCGGACTGGGCCAGTACAGCCACGAATGCGGCCAGTGGGCCATTGCCTGAGGCCTGCAGCGTGCGCTCCTCATCGCCATCGTCTAAGGTCACCGTCAGCAGGTCGCTGGAACCATCGCCAGCCGAAGCCACCTGGGTGGCACCCAGCGTGAACCTCCCCCAGGGTTGGTGTCCATTCTCGGAGGTGGCCGGCAGATACTCGTCGGAGAAGATCCGCCACAGCTGATCGGCCGTCATCTCACCACCGAAGCTGTCGGTGTGCTGCTGCACGATCGAGGCGAACTCGATCTGTAGCCGACGCGGCAGGTCCATATTGCGAGTGCTGTGCAGCAGGTAGGCGACTCCACCCTTACCGGATTGGCTGTTGACGCGGATGACTGCTTCGTAGTTGCGGCCCACATCCTCTGGGTCCACGGGCAGGTACGGCAGGTCCCACGGCACGGCCGTGTCCTGGCCATCTGCCTGCGCCACCTGGTCGGCGCGATGGGCGAATCCCTTTTTGATCGCATCCTGATGGGAGCCGGAGAACGCGGTGTAGACCAGGTCACCGCCGTAGGGGTGGCGCGGGTGGACATCCATCCTGGTGCAATGTTCGACAGTGCGCCGGATGCCGTCGATGTCGGAGAAGTCAATTCCTGGATCGACGCCTTGGCTATACAGGTTCAGGCCAAGGGTGATCAGGTCAACGTTGCCAGTGCGTTCTCCTTGGCCGAACAGGCATCCCTCCACCCGGTCGGCGCCCGCCATCACCGCCAGCTCGGCAGCCGCCACGGCGCTGCCACGGTCATTGTGCGGGTGGACCGACAGTGCGATGTGATCGCGCCGGGTCAGGTTCCGACTCATCCACTCGATCTGGTCGGCATACACGTTGGGCGTAGCACGCTCCACGGTGGCGGGCAGATTGAGAATGATCTCCCGGCCATCCTCGGGTGCCCATGCGTCCATGACTGCCTCGCAGACCTCCAGCGCGAATTCCAGTTCGGTATCGCTGAAGATCTCAGGAGAGTACTCGTACCCGAAGACGGTGTCCGGGTCCAGCACCTTCTCCGCGTAGTCGATGACATGCTGAGTGCCGTCGGTGGCCAGCGCTTTGGTCGCTGCGCGGTCATTGCGGAAGACC
>JBKEBC010000057.1:0-2848 GCA_047972965.1 Beutenbergiaceae bacterium
ATCACTGACGCGGGGGACAACGAGGTCACTCCAGATTCGACCTTGACACTGACGATCGGCGATTCCGCGGTCTTTACCGTGACCGTGCTTCTCGAATTCACCGGTGAGCCGATCGGAGCCGAAGCCCTTGAGTGCGACCCGGACAATCCAGTATCCGGCGAAGGTGCGTACAACTCCGCCACTGTCTCGTGGGGCTCCACGAACACAGACACCGACGACACCTGCCTGCCGTTGCCGGCACTCGCCGATGTGAGCATCGTCAAGACGGTCTCTACTGGGGTCGCGCTGAGCGGTGACACGATCACATGGACCCTCCAAGTCCAAAACCTTGGTCCCGCCACGGCAACCGACGTGGTTGTCTCAGATGAATTCCCCTCTGGATTTACCGCTCAGTCTTCTTCCAACTCCACCTGCGTGGTGACAGCTTCCGAGTTGGAATGTCTCGTGGGGGATCTCGCCGTAGGTGATGTGCTGTCAATTCAGGTCGTGGGTCTTGTGGCAGCCTCGCCTGGCTCGCTAGAGAACGTAGCCGCTGTCACAACAACCTCGATCGACCCCAATAGCGAGAACAATCGTGATGACGCGGCCCTGACCGTACTGTCGCCTCTCGCCTTGACCGGCAACACATGGGCAAGCAATCTCCTCGTGTTCGCCCTGGTTGTCCTGGGCTTGGGCATGCTGGCCATCCTGTCCACGCGAGGTCGACGAAAGCTGACGAACTAAGCACGGGCTGACGGCGAGCGAAACGCGAGTTGGCCGCTCACCACTTCGGCATCGATGATGCTCGCCTGCATGCACTCGGCTGGGGCTAGGCACGGTTCGCGCTCGATTGCGATCGGCCACCCGGGCTCATGCGGCGCGACGAAGGCTGACGCGAATCTGCCGGACGACATCCTCAGGTCGCTCCACCAGCATCGCGTAGGTGAATCTCAGTACGGTCCAGCCCGCGAGTACCAAGGCGTTCTGGCGCTCGCGATCGCTCTCGAATCGTTCGTCACCGTGAAAGGCCCGGCCGTCGATCTCGATGGCTAGGCGTGGTCCTGGAAAGGCTATGTCGAGGTAGTAGACGCCCGAAGCCAGCCGATCCCAAGTGGGCACCTTGACCCGATGGTTGGTGAACCAGCCAGCAAGGCCGGCCTCGCGCAGTAGCCGGTGTGCGAGGCGTTCGGCTGCCGACCACGGTTCACTGCGGGAGTCCAGCAGCAGGCGCCGCCGGGCGCGATTGCCAACCCGGTGTCGCGTCGCGTCGAGGGCCTGCCAGAGGTCTTGCAAGCGTGCGGTCCGCGACCGCAGGAGTCGGTCGATGGCCTCGCCGCCACGCGCTTCGACCAGATCCAGTGTTGTCAGGGCCGGGTGGGTGAGACGGAGCGGGCCTGAGTTGATGATCCACTCAGCTGGGACGTGCCGACGATTGAACGCAAGCCCGACAGGCGATCGCGCTCGGGTTCGTTGTGCTGCGAGGGTGACGGTGCTTACCCGCAACTCGGGCCAGAACGTCAGCTGAGCTGCCAATTCGCCGCACACCACGGCATCTGGATCCCATCGGGTAACCGCAATGGCCCGCCACCGGGGGTCGGCGGCTGCCTTGGCGGGAAGGGACACTCCCGGCAGGACAGCGACGACATCACCGGCCGCGCGTGCGCGCGAGAGCCGCGCTCGCAGATGAGGGGCGTCCCGCTGGAGCAGGACCCCACCGGCTTCTGCGAATGCCCGGTCCAGTTCCATGCCAGCTGATCCTCGTACAGACACGCCGCCTGGCGCTGGGTGTGGCCAGTGATCTGTGGACAGAGCGCGGCTATCCACAGGGGGTTGGCAGAGGGGTCTGGTGAGAGAAATTGCCCTCCAGTGAGCGAAATCGGGGCCAGATCGCAAGAAATCCTTCACTGGAGGGCAATTCGTTGCATGGCCCGGGCTGGTGGGCGTGGTGCAGCGGAGGCAAGTGGCTAGGGGCTACGTGGTCGCGGCGCGCTGGTGCGCGTGCCAGGCGGAGGAGACCATCCCGGTCAGGCTGTGCCGCATGCGCCAGTCGAGATCGCGGGGTCACCGCGCCGGAGGCCACGATGCGCGCGGGGTCACCGGGCCGGCGCGGTGCTTGCTCAGGAGTGAAGTCGATGCCGGTGACCTGGGCCATCGTGGTCATGATCTCGCGGACCGATGCGCCGTCGCCTGAGCCGAGGTTGTACACCGGATCCAGCATCCGCCCGGGGCCAGGGCCTGGGCAGCGGCGACGTGCGAGGCCGCCAGATCGGCAACATGCACGTAGTCGCGCACGCACGTGCCATCGGATGTGGGGTAGTCCGTGCCGTTGAGTCGTGGCCTGCGACCATCGCGTCAGGCGTCGAGCACTAGCGGAAACAAGTTGTGTGGAGAACTGTCGAACAGGTCCGGATAGCCCGAGCCCACCACGTTGAAGTAGCGCAGCGACGTATGCCGCACCCGGCAGCCGTCCCCTGGTCGGCCAGGAGCCACTCGCCAATCAGCTTCGATTCGCCGTAGGGGGACTCGGGGTGGGTGGGCGTGGTCTCGGTCACCAGGTCCACATCGGGTGTGCCATAGGTGGCGGCCGAGGACGAAAACACGATGGCACCCACGCTCGTGGCCGCCATTGCCTCAAGCACTGAGACGGTTCCGGTGACGTTCTGGGTATAGGTGTGCAACGGCCGCTGCACGCTCACACCGGCGTACTTGAACCCGGCGACATGCACGACACCCACGACGTTGTGCTCGCGCAAGGCCTGCTCGAGCACCTGGGTCTGCAGAATCGATGCCTGCACGAACGGCACCCCGTCCGGAACGAAACTCGCGTGCCCGGAGGACAGATCGTCCAGGACCACCACCTCGATCCCGG
>JBKEBC010000107.1:0-10671 GCA_047972965.1 Beutenbergiaceae bacterium
CCCACCACGGCTCCCCAGGTTCGAGCCGCCCGAGGTAGGTAGGCGTAGAGCGCGGCGATAGCGGCACCCACCAGCAGACCACCTAGGTGGGCCTGCCAGGCGATGCCCGGCACGACGAACGTGATCACCAAGTTGATGCCGATAACCGACAGAATGGATCGATTCGGAAGCTTGAGCCGGGCCATGACCACCGCGACCGCGCCGAACAATCCGAACACCGCTCCGGAGGCTCCCACGGTGCCGATATTCCACCCGTCCACCGACGTGAGCAGCAGCACGGCCACCGAACCGCCCACGGCGCTGGTGAGGTAGAGCGCCAGGAAACGCGCCTTACCAAATGCTTGCTCCAGGAATGGCCCGGTCATCCACAACGCCATCATGTTGAACCCGATGTGCATGATCCCGTAGGTCCCGGGAAGATGCAGGAATGCCGTGGTGAGCATGCGCCACGGTTCAAAAAAGCCGAGCGCAGGTGTGAAGGTCAACCACAGCCGGGGCAACGGTGTCACCCAATCCAGGACGAACAGCACCACGCAGATGGCGATCAAGACCATCGTGACCACCGGCCGTTGACCGGGAACCACCGTCGCTCCGAACGGGCTGACCAATGCACGGCTGCCCTGCTGCGCCGCCTTGACGCAGTCCACACAATGCACGCCTACCGCCGCCGGGCGCTGACACTGTGGGCAGGTCGGCCGCTCGCACCGTTGGCAATTGACGTAGCTCACCTGGTCTAGGTGCCGGGGACACACCGGCTGCCCACCCGCCGGTCGTTGATGATCGGTGGGTCTGCGAGGCGGGAGACCGGGTACCTGTCCACCAGAGCCCCGACCCGGCTGACCGGGCGGCGGGGCGGCGGGATAGGAGGTCATCGACTAGTCGGTGATCTCGATCGACTCGATCACCACGTCGGTCACTGGCCGATCGCCAGGACCGGTCTGTGTCGATCCGATGGCGTCAACCACGGCGGTGCTGGCCGGGTCGGCGACCTTGCCAAAGATGGTGTGCTTGCCCTGGAGCCAGGTGGTGGCAGCGGTGGTGATGAAGAACTGCGATCCGTTGGTTCCCTTACCCATCCGCTTACCGGCATTGGCCATCGCCAAGACGTAGGGCTGGGTGAAGTTGAGTTCGGGGTGGATCTCATCATCGAACTCGTATCCCGGTCCGCCAGTGCCGGTTCCGATGGGGTCACCACCTTGAATCATGAAGTTCGGGATCACCCGGTGGAAGATCGTGCCGTTGTAGAGCGGGTCATTGCTCTGTTCACCACTACCCGGGTGGGTCCAGGTCCGGTTTCCGGAGGCCAGCTCCGTAAAGTTCTGCACCGTCTTGGGTGCATGGTTGGGAAGAAGTTCGATGGCAATGTCACCAGCGCTGGTGTGAATGATCGCGTGCATCCCCCCATCTTCGCATTGCTACGCGAGCGCAAAGCGCCGCAACCGGATCGCAATGAGTCAGAATCGTCCTAGGTCGGTGACAGCATCCGCTCACAGCGCTTAGGCTGGGGGCTGGACTGACTCCGGCGGAACACCGCAGGAGTTGAGCGTGAGGAGAGAAATGGCACGCAAGGACAAGTTCTCCACCGATCAGGTTCGGGAGACCGCTCAAGGGGCTGCCCAGGAGGCGGGCAAAATCGCCAAGTCTCTTGCCGAGCAAGGCAAGGAATGGGCAACCCCGCGGGTTGAGGCAGCTATCGAATGGGCCGGCCCGCGCGTTGAGCAGGCATGGCGCAAGAGCGTCAAGGCTGCCGCCCCCAAGGTGGTCAGTGCTGCCGACAAGAGCAGGGATGCTGTCGACGCGGCCCACGAGCGGATCGTCGAGGACGTGATTCCGCGGGTGGTGGCCGCCATGGAAGACGCCGCCAAGGCAGCCAAGGCTGGGGCCGACGACGTCCAATCCCGGGCAAGCAAGGCCCTGACAGCCGTCGAGAAGGCAGCCAAGGAGCAGGAGAAGGCAGCTCGCGGCAAGAACAGGCTCGCCCGCACCTTGGGCTGGGTACTTGTCGGTGGGGCAGTCGCTGGCGCCGGTGTGCTGATCTGGCGCCGGACCCAGCCGGTGGATGACCCATGGGCCGAGGAGTACTGGGACGACGCCGTCATCAGCGATACCCCGGTCAGCGACGACGTTCCCGCAGCCGCACAGGCCGGTGCTGAGGCCGACGACGCCAAGAAGGTCGAAGAAGCCTCCGACGAGACTGGCAACTAACAGCTCACGATGCCGGTGTGCCGCCTGCGGGTGGTACACCGGCATCGGCGTATCTGCCCGCTCGGTCAAGGTGGCAATGGGGTGCGAGAATGCTCCCCGTGCCTGATGTCGCCTCCCTTGCCCACCAGCTGGCCACCGCGCTGACCACAGCCATCGCCACCGCCTACTCCGACCAGGAACAGGCTGATCCGCTTATTCGCCCCAGCGATCACGCCGACTTCCAAGCCAACGCGGCGTTGGCGCTAGCCAAGCTGGTCGGAGCGCCACCTCGTGAGGTTGCCCAGAACATCGTGGCTGCGCTGGGTGAGCAGTCGGCTTGGGATGGGCAGATATCCGGCCCCGGGTTCATCAACCTCACGGTCTCTGACGATGCCCTGTGGGCCCAGGTTCAGCAGCGCGTGCAGCATGAGCGGCTGGGGATCGCGGCCAGCGAAGTCGGCGTGCGCACCGTGGTGGACTATTCCGCACCCAACATCGCCAAGGAAATGCACGTTGGCCACCTGCGTTCGACGGTGATCGGCGATTGCCTGGTCCGGGTACTGGAGGCATTGGGGGGTGAGGTGATCCGGCAGAACCATCTGGGTGACTGGGGCACCCAGTTCGGCATGCTCATCACCTATATCGACGAGCATCCTGACCTGGAGTGGCGCCATTCTCAGCTCACTGCAGGCGGTACCAGTGTGTCGGCGTTGGATGAGTTGTATCGCAAAGCTCGTGCCGCCTTCGACGCCGATCCCGAGTTCGCTGACCGGTCACGGCGGCGGGTCGTAGCCCTGCAGGCTGGCGATGCCGACACCCTGGCCCGCTGGCGGGAGATCGTCGCTGAGTCCGAGTACGCCTTCGACGCGATCTACGCCCGGCTGGGTGTGCGCATCTCCTCGGCAGACTCACAAGGTGAATCCAGCTACAACGACCAGCTTGCCGCAGTGACGGCAGAGCTGGTCGATGCCGGAGTGGCCATCGCCAGTGAGGGTGCGTTGGTGGTGCTGTCGCAGGAGGTCACCGGTCGTGAAGGTGAGCCGGCCGCCCTGATCATCCGCAAGTCTGATGGCGGGTACGGCTACGGCACCACCGATATGGCGACGATTCGGCATCGGATCAAGGACCTTGAGGCCGATCGCATCCTCTATGTCGTGGGGTCTCCGCAAGCCACCCACTTCCGCTTGGTCTTCGAAGCAGCACGCCGTGTCGGTTGGCTCACTCCAGCGGTGGAGGCAACCCATGTCCCGTTCGGGTCGGTGCTAGGTCCGGACGGAAAAATGTTCAAGACCCGCAGTGGCGGCACGGTCCGGTTGGCGGATCTGCTCGACCAGGCGGTCGATGCTGCGGCGACGGTGGTCGCGCAAGGTGCACAGGCCCGTGGTGAGGAAATGACGGACGCCGACCTTGCCAGCATCGCCGAAGAGGCGGGAATCGGAGCGATCAAGTACGCCGACCTTTCGACCAGTCGGCTGAAGGACTATGTCTTTGATCCTGCGCGGATGGTGGCATTTACCGGAAATACTGGTGTTTATTTGCAATATGCGCACACCCGGGTCATTTCCATTCTCCGCAAGGCTGGCGAGCGCGGGTACTCCGACAATGAGCTGTCACCGCTGTCGGAGCCATTGACCGCGGCGGAGCGATCGCTGATCCTGACCTTGGATCGATTAGGTGAGGTTTTGGTCGAGGTTGTGCAGACCTATGAGCCACACAAGCTGGCCACCTACCTGTACGAGACCGCGCGAGCGTTCACCGAGTTCTACGAGGCCTGCCCCGTCTTGGGTGCCCAAGCACAACTGCGGCAGCGCAGGCTGGTCTTGCTGAACTTGACGCGACGGACCTTGGAACAGGCACTGACGCTGCTGGGAATTCCAGCACCAGAACGCCTGTAGCCACCGCCCCGCAATAGACAACGTGACCGATGGGGGCCAGCCATACCCCTCGTGGCCGGCCCCAATCGATCCATCCCGTTGGGAGGCATCATCGCCCACCGGCGGGGGTGGGGCGGGCCCGACCCCACCACACCCCCGAAGCCGGTGGGCCGCCTCGCCCGAAAGGGTCACAAACTGGGTGGAGAGATCTCAACACCATGCTGTCCATGACTTCTCCCTTCGATCCAAGTGACGAGACGTACTCAAGAGACGCTGAACGCCGTCATCTATGACGCTAAACATCGTGTGATGTACCTCACACACACCATGCCGTATCATGATTCTGTTTAGGGCGGTTTACTTTTTTCACGTGGGAAGTGAGTAGGAGATATGGCTGTGCCGGTCGGAACACCAGACCATGCGCTGCTCACGCGCGCACGGGATGGCGACGGCGAAGCCTTTGAGGCCCTTTATCGGCGCCATCATCGCGCTGCCACGCGGGCAGCGCATAGCTACTCTTCCCGCGGCCAGCTTGCCGAGGATGCGGTACAGGAAGCATTCCTGCGCATTCTCAACACCACTCGGCGAGGTGGTGGACCGGAAAATGAGTTTCGCGCCTATCTCGCCACCACCGTCCGGCATGTCATCGCTGGTTGGACACGCAATGATCAGACGATCGCTAGTGACGATCTCGAAGCCCTGGCCGGCGAGGACGTTCGCGATAGTAGTGCGCCCGAATCTCGATTGCGTTGGCATCTGCTGACCAAGGCCTTCAGATCTCTGCCTACCCGGTGGCAGGAGGCCCTGTGGCTGGGTGAGGTCGAGGGAGTGAGCGTCACCGAGCTCGCCGAGCGCTGGAATATGGCGCCCAACTCTGCCTCAGCCCTGGCCTACCGCGCGCGCGAGGGTTTGCGGACGGCATGGCTGGAAGCTCATATCAATGAGGGTTTGGTTCCCGATGGGTGCCGCCCCTTCGTCACCGACTTGGGTCGCTTTGCCCAGGACAAACTCAGTGAGCGCCGCAGCGTCCAGGTGCGGGAGCACTTGGACGAGTGCAGCTACTGTCGCGCAGTCCTGCTTGAAGTAGGACAGGCCGCATCGGAATTGCGCGTACTGCTCCTGCCAGTGGTGTTGTGGGGCGGCGCAGCCGTTGCCGGTACTGCAGGCGCCGCCGGTATCGGTGCCGCATTCCTCGGTGGAAAGGCTGGTGGCAACACCACCCGCACGATCGCCATCGGTGCATCCGCGATCGCAGCCGTTGCCATCGTCGCCCTGGCACTGGCGTTGATCCAACCCTGGTCCAACGACGCACCCAGCGACGCCGATGGCGGGTCGAGCTCTGGTGCCAGTGGAGCCAGCAACTCCGCATCCGGCACCTCCGATCCCGATGACCCCAGCTCCAGCACCAGCACCACCGATAGCTCCGCCCGCACCGATGACTCCGAGACCGACGCGGGCTCCGATGCTGACGACACCGATACCGGCGACACCGGCGACACCAACAACCCGGGCCGGAACAGCAATCGGACCAGCAACAACGGCACTCAGGGCTCCGGCTCCACCGATAGCGGCGCTGGATCAGGTACCGGAACTCAATCCGGCAACCCCGGAACCTCCGGCGGAGGCAATCCAGGGGGCGGCAATCCAGGGGGCGGCGGTCCTGGTGGCGGCGGTCCTGCTCCTGCCCCGGCGCCACCAGCACTTGCGCTCGATACCCAAATCTCAGGGTCGACGGCCCTGCTGGCCGGCACCGCCACCCCCGGGGCCACCATCACTATTCGCGACCTCGCCGGAACCCCCTACGCGACCACCACGGCCGCCAGTAGCGGCTCCTGGGATCTCCAGGTCACCTCAGATTCCATCCTTAGTCCCGGCGGACTGACGCTGCTAGCCACTCAGACCCTCAATGGTGCTACCTCAGGTGCCAGCCCGCCGTTCACGCTGCTCAACAACGTGCCTCGTCCCGCCTTAGCGGTGCAGACGATCAACGGCAATGACGCCACCATCACCGGCACGGCGCAGCCCGGCGCACGCGTTGATATCAGCGCCGCGGTGCCCGTGGGCGGCGGCGCGGGGGCAAACTCGGTCGCGCCACGCATCCTGGCCAACCCAGGCACGCTTGCGACCACCACAGCCAACTCGGACGGGTCCTGGGAACTGGTGGTACAGGACGCCCGGATCAGCGGTGGTGGCTTGTTGCTGCAAGCCACGGCAACGGTCGGGCAGACGACGTCTCCAGCGAGCGCGACGATCGAAGCCAACAACAATGTGCCCATACCGACGCGGCCTCAGAGTATTTCCATTGATGGGATCGGGGCCTTTCTGGCTGGAAACGCTGAGCCTGGGGCGCTCCTGGTACTGACCATCGATGGTGTGGAGTTGACCTCCACCACGGTGGCAACCGATGGCTCGTGGAGTGTCGCGGTCACCGATGAGCGAATTGGCCACGCTGGTCTGGTGGTACGAACAGCACAACGAGTCGCGAACATCACCTCACCGGCGAGTGAGACGATCGACCTGACCAACCCGGTAGCGATTCCGATGATCGCGGAGATCCTGGCCATTGCAGGGCCCAGCGCCACCTTGGCCGGGCAGGGTGAGCCCGGGGCCGTCGTCAGCATCTTCAGCGACGAGGCCGAGGCTGCGCTGGCTACCGCCACCGTGCATGCCGATGGCTGGTGGAAGGTGGAGATCACCCATGAGGCGCTGGCCGGACCAGGGTTGCTGGTGTGGGCTCAGCAACACTGGCAGGGCATCAATTCGGCTGCTAGTGACTCCTTTGAGGTCGTCAACTCCTTCACCGCTCCCACGATCTGGGAGCCGCAGGACTTTGATGGTGCCGTCGCTTGGCTCCATGGTGCTGGCTCGCCCGGTGCCACGGTCGAGGTGATGTCTGCAGCTGGTGAGGTGCTGGGATCTGCCGCCGTGAACGGTGAAGGAACCTGGACGGTCGAGCTCAAGCACGAGGGGATCGTTGGTGAGGGCCTGCAGGTACGGGCTCGGCAACTGCTTGACGGCTCTACGTCCGGCTGGAGTGACCCGCTGGTGGTTCTCAATCCGCTACCACAGCCCAGCGGCCATTACCGAGTCGAGGATGGTGCCGCTCGATTCTTTGCCGGCGTCGGAACACCCGGTGCCACGGTGTGGATTCGCGACACCAACGATGTGGACCTCGCGAGCGCACAGGTGGCCGAAGATGGCAGCTGGGAAACCACCGTCTTCGATGACCGCATCCAGAACGGTCTCTGGGTGTATGCGGTGCAAGTTCAAGGCAGCATCACCTCGCCGAGGACCGACTCCGTCGTTCTTTGGTATGACCCCACACCTTAGGGGTGAGCCACCGCCTCATGACTTTGGTCGTGGCGCATGGGTTCGAGCTGGAATGTGGAATGCTCCACGTCGAAATCTCCGCTGACACACGCCTGCACGTGGTCGAGCACCTCACAGAATCGTTGCGGCGCCAGTACCTCATCCGCCACCACGAGGTGAGCACTGAGCACCGGTACACCAGAGGTGATGGTCCAGGCGTGCAGGTCATGGACCGCCACCACACCGTCCACCCGTTCCAGGTGTGAACGAACCTCGGCGAGCCGCAGGTCCTCTGGCGCACCTTCCAGTAGTACCCGCACGACATCGCGCAGCAACGACAACGCACGCGGGAAGATCAGGATCGCGATCACCAGTGAGGCGACGGCGTCAGCGCGCATCCAGCCGGTGAACGCAATGATGGTGGCAGCCACGATCACCGCTGCTGAGCCGAACAAGTCACCCAGCACCTCCAAGTAGGCGCCTCGAACGTTCAGGCTTTCACCGCTGCCTTGGCGCAACAACATCAGCGCGACGATGTTGGCCACCATTCCGACGATGCCGAATATCAGCATGCCAGGGCCCTCGACCTGCCCGGGATCAGACCAGCGCTGGATACCTTCGACGAACACCAGCACCGCCACAACGGCCAGTAGTACACCGTTGGTGAGAGCGGCTAGCACCTCTGCTCGCTGCCATCCGAACGTCCATCGGTGTGTAGGCGGCCGGGCGGCGAGCCAGGTTGCCGTCAGTGCGATAGCCAGGGCGGAGGCGTCGGTGAGCATATGTCCGGCGTCGGACAACAGCGCCAGGGACCCGGTGATCACAGCGCCAATGACCTCCGCAACCATGACCGTCGAGGTGATGCCCAGCGCCGCGATCAGTCGGCCTCGGTGTCGCTGCCCTGCCGTTGTGCCATGATCATGCATTCTTCAGCCCTCCTGCGGGTCGGTGGTGTCGTGGCTGTGGACGACGGCGTGCAGGCCCTCATCCAGTAGCTCTTCGGCGCGTTGCACCAGCATTCCTAGGGAGGAGGTGGTGAGCGAGTAGTAAGTTGAGCGGCCCACCGCGCGTGGGGCTACCAAGCCCGACTCACGCAGAACCGCCAGGTGCGCCGATGTGGTCGATTGCGCCAATCCCACCTCAGCCACTAGCTCCACCACCCGCCGTTCCCCATCGGCCAGGGAGTGCACGATCTGCAACCGGGCTGGATCGGCCAGTGCCCGGAATACTGCTGCCACGGCTTCGTGGTCATGCCGGTTGGGTTCACACCCTCCGTCGGCACCATCGCGGGCCATCTTATTCATCGTCATAGAACGATGATAGCGCTAGTTGACGATGTTCGTGGCCGATGCTGCAGCTGACCGAGCCAGACGCCCTGGTAGGACCCCGAGAAGTGATCCAGGGCTTGTGAGAGTCGGTCTTTATTGGTGGGTGCATCCAGCAGCGTAGACCGCTGGGGGCTGGTAGCCGAGGCAGCTGTACCGTCGGCCGGTGTTGTAGTCCTCCTTCCAGTCGGTGATGATGAGGCGTGCCTGGGTCAGGGACCAGAAGATGTTGATGTTGAGGTACCCGTCGCGGATCCGGGAGTTGAATGACTCGACGTAGCCGTTGCGCCAGGTGCGGTGCTGCCCGGTCACCCGCCAGGCGAACCGCTCACTGACACCCATGCTGATCATGAGGTGGTGAACGGCTGCCCGCCGGTGTTCCGGGCTCAGAAGTTCCCCGGACCTCGTTCTAGGGACGACTCCAGATTGCGCCGTAGCTTGTGAGCGGCGCCAGGAACATCGTCGCTAGCGAGGTCGGCTTCGATCTGAGTCCAGAAGGCACCACCTTGACCGTAGAACGGTCCCCCATCGACGGTCCAACCGTGGAACCAAGCGAGAGAACATCGAGCGATGAGACCCGAGGACTGGTGACGACGTCGTCGAGAACGGCGAGCTCCGATTTGAGGAGCTGGCGGATCAAGGCCAGGTAGGGGCACACCCCCATCCCATCCTGGTGGCCTTCGCTGTGGTAAGCCATGGGTGGAAACATGCCAAGCCCATAGAAGTCAACTTCAAGGTCGAGCTTCCCGGCGGTCGGTGACAGCCCCGCCTTGAAGGATGACTCGTCGTCGTCGTTGATCTGCCGATAGAAGCTACTGAAGTCCGCCTCGACGGTCTGGTAGAGCGTCGTCAGTGCCGCATCTGCCACAGAGTTGTACTTCTCGCAGGCCGCGTTCGCCGCCTCGTGAGCTGCGGTTGCCTTGGTTGCTTTCGCTCGCGCTTTGCGTAGTTGCGTCCAGTGGTCTTGAGCGACAGTGAGGAATGTCCTTGCAGCCTCAGTTGCGCTCTGGTCCAGTGCTCGCGGTGAAGTCGACGGCCAGGTTGATTCCGCCCGCCATTTCCACGACATAGCCCCACCAGCTGTTGTTACCGCATACCTGGGTGAGGTCGCCGCGCAGGTTCAGCACGGAGACGCGCTCGTCGTCGGGGATGTCGCCCACGCGGTCGGCCACCATCGCGAACATGGTGTCGGTCCAGGCGAAGTACTCGGCCGCCCTGGCCTCGGTTCAGGTCAGACGCGCGACAAGGTCGATCTCATTGTAGGCCTGTTCGAATACGTCGCTTTCATCGGATACCGCAACACTGTCGACGAGCACGAGAAGGTCGAGGCTGCGCATCTTCTCGTTGGCGGAGGTGGCGTTCGCGGGCGAGATGATCACGTCGGGGGCGTCCTGCACGAGTTCCTCGACGTTCACCTCGTCGAAGGCCCCGTAGTCTTTCGCCTGCGCGAACGGCGGGAATGCCTGCTGTAGCCACACGTAGTCGCTGGTGTCGGACAATCCGGTCAGTTTGTCGGTCTGGCCGAGGAGCACGAGAGCATGGCTAGCCCCGCGCCACGAGCGCGGCTCATGTCATTTCGGCTGCGCTGCGGGGTGGATGAACACGGCGCCGAGCACTCGGTGGAGTGGCCATGTCTTCGTGTGCGGTTCGGTGCTAGACAGCCGCGCTGAGCGACATCCTGTCAAGGAGGTCGTTCAGCACGATCGGTCGCACGTCGTGCGTGTGCCAGCGGTCGTAGACGTGCTGCTTGAACACCTCGGGATCGCAGCCCGCACACTTCGGGCTGGGGACCATCAACTCCGGCACGTAGAGCACGCAGTGGTTGTGTTCGACCAGGTTCGCCACGACCAGGTCGACACAGATGTCCATCGCATTGCCGATGACGATCCACTCGTCCATGTTCAGGTCGTCGATCAACCGGTTGGCGTTCGGGTTGTTCAGGAAGATCTCCCACGAGTCGAACGGGATGTTGTTCTCCA
>JBKEBC010000007.1:0-28325 GCA_047972965.1 Beutenbergiaceae bacterium
CAGCTACGACGTCCTCGGTGGGGGCACCAGCGCCGTCTTGGATCAGGTTCCAGGCGTTGTCGCTGGCTTCAGCCTCGATCATGGCGATGGCGACGTCGTCACCCTCGACAATGCGGCCGGCTACCACCATGGAGAACACGGCGCGCTCCAGCTCGGAATAGCGCGGGAACGCGACCCACTGGCCGTCGATAAGCGCAATACGGACCGCGCCAACCGGGCCGGAGAACGGCAGACCGGACAGCTGGGTGGACATGGAGGCAGCGTTGATGGCCACCACGTCGTAGGCGTCGTCGGGGTGGATGGCCAGCACGGTCTCGACCACCTGGACCTCGTTGCGCAAGCCCTTGACGAACAAGGGGCGCAGCGGACGGTCGATCAAGCGGCAAGCCAGGATTGCCTCGGTGGACGGGCGCCCCTCGCGACGGAAGAACGATCCGGGGATCTTTCCGGCGGCGTACTGACGCTCTTCGACGTCCACCGTGAGCGGGAAGAAGTCAAACCCCTCACGCGGGTGCTTGCCCGCCGTGGTGGTGGACAGCAGTGTCGTCTCCTCGTCCATGGTGACGAGGGTGGAGCCGGCGGCCTGCTTGGCGAGGCGGCCGGTTTCGAAGCGGATGGTGCGGGTGCCGAAGCTGCCATTGTCAATGACGGCGTCGGCGAACTGGATTTCGGGACCCTCCAAGGGAACCCCTCCTTCATGTTGATGCCCTGAGCGCACCTGGCCATCGATCGAGGCCTACGGAACTACCGCTCCGGGGGCCACTACCGAAGACCCAATACGTCATGGGCGCTGGTTGTGTTGAAAACCGGCCCGGACCGCAGTGGTCCGAGCCGGCATCGGCGCTATCGGCGCAAACCGAGGCGCTCGATGAGCTTGCGGTAACGCTCAATGTCGATCTCGCGCAGGTAGCCCAGCAGGCGGCGGCGCTGACCCACGAGCAGCAGCAGACCACGCCGGGAGTGGTGGTCGTGCTTGTGCTCCTTGAAGTGCTCGGTCAGGTCGCTGATCCGGCGCGATAGCAGCGCAACCTGGACCTCTGGGGAACCGGTGTCGCCCGGGCCGGTTGCATACTCGGCGATGATCTCTTGCTTGACAGCAGCATCTAGAGCCACAGTGATTCTCCTTGAGGTTTCGTTGCGCGGAGCGCCGGGGCTGGTTCACCCGGGCATGACAAGACCGCGGCCGATCGAACGGCAAGGCGAGCATAACAGTCACGGCGCCGATGACGTCACCACGCCCATCCACAACGTTGAACAGTGTGCCGACCGCCATCGCGCAGGCCATGCCGCTGCTCTCCGGCCAGATGGGTGGGCATCAGTTCACCGTGGCAGGCTCAACACTGCGGGACTAAAGACGAACCCGGTCAGACTCAATCCAGAACTATCCCCAAAGTCACCACAATCTCTGGAAACTGGACAGCGATTGCCTGCCACAGGATCTGTTCATCGGTGCCGTCATAGTCGTGCGCAATGAAGTTCCGCACGGCACGGATACCTCGCCAGTCGATATCTGGATGTGCTCGTCGGAATGAGACTGGAAGTCGATCGGAAGCAGCCGATAGGTCAATCACTAGCGACCGTGCGATGCGTCGCTGATCATCGTCGTCGGGATCGACAAACCTCTCGTGTCCGCGCTCGACCACTCTGCGTGCCGAGCGCGCGAATCGGGCGATGTCACCCAAGATTGCTGACGCCCGGTCGATCTCGTTCACAGGGGAACGGCCTCCGCTCGAATCCGCTCCATGGCGGATCCCACGCCACGGTCGGAGATCACGTCAACACTCCGCCCCAGTAGCTCTTCCACCTCTGACATGAATCCAGCCATGTCGAAGATCGACGTATCTGCAGCAGGGTGTACAAGCAGATCAATATCAGAATTGCGAGTCGCCGATCCGTGGACAACAGAGCCAAAGACACGCACATTGCTGATCTTTCGTCGCGCGGCTGCGCCAACAATCAAATCCCGCGATTGTCTCAACGTCGCCAGTGTCGGCACTGATAGAACGGCGTTGAGCTTCTCCAGCGTCTGGCTAGTTGGGGTGCGCCTACCAGATTCATAGGCTGCAATATTCGGCTGCGGCACGCCAGCTTGGATGGCAAGAGCTCGTTGCGACAGCCCAAGATTCTGTCGCGCCCGCCGGAGTTGAACGGCCACTGCTCCATCGCCCATGCACTGATGATAGCGCCTCGATATCAGCTGAAGGCTGGGTATCACACAGCTCCTGAAGCGGTTCCTAGGAGTCTGGCAGCGTGAGCGACATCTGTGTGCATCTGGGCGACTAAGTCATCGATGCCGTCGAATTTGAGAGTCGGGCGCAAGTGGTGGGTGAACTCCACCACCACCTCCTCCTCGTACAGATCCAGGTCGGTGCGCCCCAGCACATGAGCCTCGACCTGCCGAACCTGCCCATCGAAGGTGGGGTTGGTCCCCACTGAGATCGCGGCCGGGAGGCGCTGCTGTTCGCTGGTGCCCCAGCCCCGCACCAACCATCCGGCATACACCCCATCGGAGGGGATGGTGCCGGTCGACGTCGGCGCCAGGTTCGCCGTCGGGAATCCGAGGTCCCGACCCCTGGCCTGCCCATGCACCACGATCCCCCGCATCCGGTGCGGGCGGCCCAGCACAGCCGCGGCCTGCTCCACATCCCCGGCAGCCAACAGCTCGCGCACCCAGGTCGAGGACCACCGGCGCCCAGTCCCAGCAGCTTCGATGTCATGCACCACATCGACGTCGAACCCCAGCTGCTGGCCCAAGTCGGTCAAGGTGGCCCGGTCACCGGAATTGTTGTGACCGAACCGGATATCCGCACCGACCACCACTCGCCGCACCTGCAGCGCCTGCACCAGGTAGCGGCGCGCGAACTGGGCGGGGCTCTGCGCGGCAAAGGCCAGGTTGTAGTCGATCATCAGGACTGCATCCAGGCCGGTCTCGGCTAGTAGTTCCAGCCGGTCCTGGGGCCCGACCAGCAGCTCGGGTGCCGACTCAGGCCGGTGCACCGCTGCTGGGTGCGGCTCAAAGGTGACCCCGACGGCGGCGGCTTCAATCGCGCGAGCCGCAGCGATCGTCACCCCGAGCACGGCTCGATGGCCCAGATGGACGCCATCGAAGTTGCCGATGGTGGCGACACTGGCGTTCAGCGAATCGGGGACCATATCGATCCCGCGCCATACCTGCACTCACCACTCCTTCCAAAGCCGGGACAAGCTTGCCACGCTCACGCCGATCGCTACGCCGGATCCAGAACCAGAACCGGCCGGGCGTGGCCGCCCTGATCGGAGACCAGCGCCACCACCTGACCCGCTGGATCGAAGGTGGCCACGACACCCTCCGTTCCAGACGCCGCAATACGGCGGCCGTAGCGAAGCTCAGTGGCCTCAGCCGTGCTGAGCTCACGCCCGGTGAAGACCCGGCGGGCCACAGCACTGACATCCAGCAGCTTCACCTGCTCCAAGCCGTCCACGGGGCTGGCCTCGCTCACGTCAAAGTCACCTACTCTGCTGCGGCGCAACGCCCTCAGGTGACCCGCTGATTGCAGGGCGCTGCCCAGATCGCGTGCGAGCGCCCGGATATAGGTGCCACTGGAACAGGCCACCTCGACATCCACATCAAGAACAGCGGTGCCATCGGCGGCCGACCCTGCCTGGGCGGCGAGCACATCACAGCGATAGATCGTGACCGGGCGTGCCTTCAGCTGAACGTCCTCCCCGGCCCGTACCCGGGCATAGGCACGCTTGCCATCGACCTTGATGGCGCTAACCGCACTGGGAACCTGCTCGATCCGACCGGTGAACTGCGCGACGGCGGCTCGCACCTGCTGCTCGTCGATCCCTGTGGCACCGGGGACGCTCGTCAATTCGCCCTGCGCATCGTCGGTCACAGTTGCCTGGCCTAGGCGGATGGTGGCCTGATACACCTTGTCGGCGCCCACCAGGTAGGTCAGCAACCGAGTGGCCCGGTTAACTCCCAGCACCAGCAGGCCCGTGGCCATCGGATCCAACGTGCCGGCGTGGCCGATCTTCTTGGTGCCGGTGGCCCGGCGCGCCCGGGACACCACCGTGTGGGAGGTGATTCCTCCCGGTTTGTCGACGAGCAGTAGCCCATCGCCGACGCTCATGGCGCCTCCGGCTCCGCGGGCTTCTTGTACGGATCGGCATCTCCGGCATAGCTAGCGTGCTGACGGTCGGCGGCCACCTGCGCGTCGCGCTGGGCCGCCTCCGCGAGCGCAGCTTCCAGGTGGGCGGCGGTCTCCGGCAGCGCATCCAGGGTGAACTCCACCGTCGGGGTGAGCCGGATACTGATCTGCTTGCCAACCTCGGAGCGGATCATGCCCTTGGCCGAAGCCAGGGCAGCCGCCGTGTTGTCCCGGTCCTCATCCTCACCTAGGACGGTGTAGAACACGGTGGCGTGCTGCAGGTCTGCGGTCACCCGCACATCGGTAACCGTGACGAACCCGAGCCGGGGGTCCTTGACCCGGCTCTCCAACAGCTGCGCCACGATTTCGTGGATACGCTCGGCGAGCTTGCGAGCGCGGGGGTTCTCAGCCATCTCATCTCTCCTGATGGACGTGCGGTGCTGCTTGGTTGCTGCGGGCGGTTGCCCGCCCGCAGCAACGTGAGCCTATGCCGGGTGCGCGACCTTAGTCGCGCGGCTTCTCACGGGTTTCGAAGGTCTCGATAACGTCGCCCTCTTTGATGTCCTTGTAGCCGAGTCCGATACCGCACTCGAACCCGTCCCGGACCTCGGTGACGTCGTCCTTCTCACGCCGCAGCGATTCGATAGTGAGTGATTCGCTGACCACCACACCCTCGCGCAGCAGGCGGGCCTTGCTGTTGCGGCGAATGATGCCCGAACGCACGATCGAACCGGCGATGTTCCCGAACTTGGAGGACCGGAAGACCTGGCGTACCTCGGCGCTGCCCAGTTCCACTTCCTCGAACTCCGGCTTGAGCATGCCCTTCAATGCCGCCTCGACATCGTCGATGGCCTGGTAGATCACCGAGTAGTACTTGATGTCTACGCCTTCGCGGTCGGCCATCTCGGAAACCCGCGGCGCAGTGCGCACGTTGAAGCCGATGATGATGGCGTCATCAACGGTGGCGAGGTTGACGTCGTTCTGCGTGATCGCACCCACACCGCGGTGGATGATCCGCAAAGCGACCTCTTCACCCACGTCGATCTTGAGCAAGGCGTCTTCCAGAGCTTCCACAGCACCGGAGACGTCGCCCTTGATGACCAGGTTGAGGTTCTCCACCTTGCCTGCTTCCAGGGCCTGGGTGAAGTCCTCCAGCGAGACGCGCTTGCGGCGCTTGGCCAGGGTGGCAGCGCGTTCGGCTGCCTCCCGCTTATCGGCAATCTGCCGGGCGGTGCGGTCATCGGGGGCCACCAGGAAGGAGTCACCCGCGCGTGGCACTGAGGTCAGACCCAGCACCTGCACCGGTCGTGCAGGCAGTGCCACATCCATGTTGTCACCATGTTCGTCGAACATCGCCCGCACCCGCCCATAGGCGGTACCAGCCACGATCGCGTCTCCCACGGCCAAGGTGCCGGACTCGACCAACACGGTCGCCACGGCACCACGGCCGCGGTCGAGGTTGGCTTCCACCGCGACACCACGGGCGGCCTTGTCGGGGTTGGCCCGCAGATCCAACGCGGCATCGGCGGTCAGCAGCACAGCTTCGAGGAGGTCCTCGATGCCGGTGCGCTGTTTGGCGGAAACGTCGATGAACAGCGTCTCGCCGCCATACTCCTCGGCAACCAGGTTGTACTCGGTGAGCTGGGCACGGATCTTGTCCGGGCTGGCGCCCTCCTTGTCGATCTTGTTGACCGCCACCACGATGGGCACATCGGCCGCTTGCACGTGGTTGATGGCTTCCACCGTCTGCGGCATCACGCCGTCATCTGCGGCCACCACCAGGATGGCGATGTCGGTGACCTTCGCACCACGGGCACGCATGGCGGTGAAGGCCTCGTGACCGGGGGTATCGATAAAGGTAATCGCCCGGTCCTGGCCCTCATGCTCGGCGTGAACCTGGTAGGCACCAATGTGCTGGGTGATCCCGCCAGCCTCGTCGGCGGCGACATCCGTGCTGCGGATGGCGTCGAGCAGCGCTGTCTTACCGTGGTCGACGTGACCCATCACGGTCACCACCGGGGGCCTGGGCTCCAGCTCGTCGTCGCCCTCAGCGGCCTCCTCGGCCTCCAGGTCGATGTCGAAGCTCTCCAGCAGTTCGCGATCCTCCTCCTCTGGGGAGACGATCTCGATCACGTAGCCAAGCTCGGCTCCGAGGGTCTGGAATGTGTCCTCATCCAGCGACTGCGTCGCGGTGGCCATCTCACCGAGGTGGAAGAGCACCGTCACCAAGCTCGCGGGGTTGGCATCGATCCGGTCCGCGAAGTCGGTCAGCGAGGCACCCGCCCGAATGCGGATCACCGTGCTGCCATCGCCGCGTGGGACGGTCACACCACCAAGCGAGGGCGCACCCTGCTGCTCGAACTCAAGGCGCTTGGCACGCTTGGACTTACGGCCTCGTGCTGGGCGACCACCGGCGCGACCGAACGCGCCCTGGGTTCCGCCACGGCCACCGCGGCCACCGCCGCGACCGCCACCGAAGCCGCCACCGGCACCGGGACCGCCGCCGGGACGACCACCAAAGCCGCCGCCACCGCCGCCACCACCACGGCCGCCACCGCGACCGCCGCCGCCACCACCGCCGCCGCGGCCGGGCGCACCTGGGCGACCTACCGAGGAGCGGCCAGGCATCATGCCTGGGGTGGGACCACCGCCGCCAGAGCGGGGCGCGCTCGGGCGAGGACCACCGCTACCGCCCGGCCGGGGCATCCCTTGAGATGAAGCGAACGGGTTGTTACCCGGGCGCGGCCCGCCACCGGGACGCTGGTTGCCACCCTCACCAGAACGCTGGCCACCGCCGTCACCGCCGTCACGGCGCCGGGCACCGGGCCGGGGCATGCCTTGAGATGAAGCAAACGGGTTGTTACCGGGGCGGGTGGGACGAGGCGCCGCTGGGCGCGGAGGAGCCGGCTTCTTACCATCGGTGTCGACGTGGGCGGCCGGGGCTTGCGGTTCGGGGGCTGGAGCTGGAGCTGGCGGCTCGGGGGCTGGCTCTGGTTCCGGGGCTGGCTCCGGTTCCGGGGCTGGCTTGGGCTTGGGCGCTGGCTTCGGTGTCGCCTTTGCCTTCGGCTTGGGCTTCTCGGTTGCAGGTGCCTGATCGGCGGGTGCCTGCGGAAACGCCTCACGTAGGCGCCGCTGGACCGGCGGCTCGATCGTAGAGGAAGCAGACTTGACGAATTCGCCGAGCTCGGTGAGCTTGGCGAGAACTTCCTTGCTGGGGACTCCGAGCTCCTTGGCGAGCTCGTGGACGCGGACCTTGCTGGCCACACTTCTCCTGTCTCGGCCCGCCCGGACAGGACAGACCGTCGTTAGTGGTAACTACTCATCGCTGGGTGCTCATCGGGTGCCCATCGGCTACTAACCCGCTCTCTTGGTCGATGATCAACGACGCGTTATGCGTGCCGTCCGAACCATACATGTACCTGCGCCAGCGACAGCTCCTGCGCTAGGCGCAGACCTCGGGCAATCGCTCGGCGTGATTGCGCACGATCCAGGCAATCTTGTTGCGGATGCAACCAGACGCCTCGGCCCGGCAGCACCGCACGCGGGTCGACGACGACGGTCAATTCCGCCAGTTGCCGATCCACGACGAGGCGAACCAGGTCGGACCGGTGGGCCTTGGCCCGGCATCCTGCGCAGGTGCGCATCCCGGCAACCTTGGCACCTCCGGTAGCCATCACAGACCACCTTCTGTATGCGTCGGAATACCAGGCTGGCGCCCAGGCAAAGATTTCAGGCTTCAGACCCGCGTGACAGTGTACTACCCAACCGGCGATGGCTCCGGGGGGTCTGCGGCAGTGTCGGGCTGGATGTCGATGCGCCAACCGGTGAGCCGGGCCGCCAGCCGGGCGTTCTGCCCTTCCTTGCCGATCGCCAGCGAGAGCTGGTAGTCCGGCACGATAACGCGCGCTGCTCGCGCCTGTTCATCGACAACCTCCACGCTGGTGACCCGGGCTGGTGACAACGCGTCCGCAACAAACGTCGCCGGGTCATCGGAGAAGTCGACGATGTCGATCTTCTCGCCGTGAAGCTCAGCCATCACCGCCCGCACCCGCTGACCCATCGGACCGATGCAGGCCCCCTTGGCTCCCAGACCAGGAACCATGGAGCGCACGGCAATCTTGCTCCGGTGACCCGCCTCACGGGCGATGGCGGCGATCTCTACCGAACCATCGGCTACCTCGGGCACTTCGTGAGCAAAGAGTCGCTTCACCAGGTTGGGATGGGTGCGAGAGACCGTAATTTGTGGGCCGCGCATGCCCCGCGCCACCTCGAGCACGTAGGCGCGGATACGTTCGCCATGCACATAGTTCTCGGTGGGGACTTGTTCGTGTTCGGGCAGCGCCGCTTCCACGCCACCGATCTCGATCATCACCGTGCGCGGGTTGGAGCCTTGCTGAATGATCCCGGCGACAACGTCGCCTTCTTTACCCCGGAAGGCCCCCAGGATGTGATCATCCTCCGCGTCGCGCAGGCGCTGCATGATGACCTGCCGGGCGGTGGCCGTGGCGATCCGGCCGAACCCTTCGGGGGTGTCCTCGAACTCGGGTCCGAGCGTGGGTCCGGCTAGATCCGCACCCTCATCGCCCTGCGGCGGCTCCTTGGGCGGCGTCGCAGCAGCGGGCTCGATCACTTCCCGGGCGAGCACCCGAACATGGCCGGTGGAGCGATCCACCTCAACCCGCGCGTGGCGCTGGGCACCCGGGGTGTGCAGGTAGGCCGACAGCAACGCCTGTTCGATCGCGGTAACCAGGACGTCGAGCGAAATCTCGCGCTCTCGCTCCACCATCCGCAATGTGGCCATATCGATATCCATCTTCGGCTCCTCTACTCAGCCTGCGCCGAACGGCGTAGTTCAACCTCTATCCGACCGACCGTGATGTCCGCGAGCCGCACCTGGGTCCGCGTCGCTTCACCACGCGGATGCTCCACATCCAGGACTAGCTGCTCGGCGTCGACACCGACAACCCGGCCCGCCATCGGGCCCGAGTTCGTGTCGAGCCGGACCAGTCGGCCCTGGGCTCGGCGGAAGTGACGTGCCTGGGTCAACGGCCGCTGAATCCCCGGGGTGGAGACCTCCAGCAGGTAGGCACCCGGCGGGGCCTGGTCGGCCTCGTCCAGCACGTGGGATACCAGCCGTGAGACCTCGGCCAGCTGGTCGGAGTCCACGCCTCCCGGCCCATCGGGCAGGTCGACCACAACCTGCACTACCGGCTGCTTGACCGGGCCAGTGACCGTGACCTCTTCCAGGTAAAGGCCCGCACCAGCAACGACCGGGTCGAGGACCTTATGTAGCTGATTAGCCAGATCGGTCACCATGGTCGCTCCTATGTGCAGTTGTCCGTGCCAGTCCAAGGGTACGCCTGCACCGGAGGTGCCCATGGCATCGCGCATTCGTGACAGGATCGGCCCATGGTCGATGGGTTCTTGCTGCGCCTGCCGCGCGCAGTGGCGATCGTTGCGGTGCTGTGCGCTGCCTTGATCATCGGAACCGGCTGCGGGCCGGTTCGCCTGGAAACCCAGGCCCCCGAAGCGGTGGTGCCCGATGAAGCCGAGCAGCGCCGGCAAGCCTTCGCCATCGAGACCCGCAACCTGGAGCGTGGGGCACGGCTGGCGGCTGCCGGTGCCGACCCGCAGATCGCCTCAATCCTGCAGGAGGTCGCCGACGACGCCGCGCAGCAACTGACGGCGCTGGGTGGTCTGTGGCGGCCACGGGGGCGACAAGTGGCACACTTCCCGCACCTTCCACTGGATGCGGTGCTGGATCGGTTGGACCAGACCTCGCAGGAACTTCGCGACTCGCTCCCCCAGGTGGATCCCTCGGCCCAGCTGCTGTATGCCAGCATCGCCATCAACCGCACGTTGCGCGCCGAGCAGCTGCGGCTGGCCTTCGGTCAGGAGCCGACCACTCTCGAACCTGCGCTCCCGGAGGTGCTCGACCCACAGGCAAGTGCGCCGCTGATTCAGACGATGGACGCTCTGGGTCAGATTTGGGAGGTGGTGGCGGCCCGCGAGGAGGAACCCGATGCCGCCCAGGCCACCGCCGCCCGGTGGCGCGCGCAAGCGCAGGAGATCGCACGCATCGCCGGCGTCGCCGACACCGAGTCCGACCCTCGGCTGGTCGGCTACACCATCGACCCCACCGATCCTGCTGCCACGATCGCGCAGCTACACGGTGAATTGGTCCCTGGTTGGCTCGCCCAGGTCAGCAGCACCAGCGGGGCGGATCAGCAGCTGGTGATCGACCAGGTGATCGTGTGGGCCCTCAACGCCGGCCTGGGGACCCCTGGGGCCGAGATCCAGGCCCTCATGGCCGCGTCGTAGCAGCTACCGCCTGCGCCTGGATGGTCTGCCTCAGGTGCGCCAGGGCGGCATCGGGGCCAAGTTCGATTCGCTCACCGGTAGCCCGGGTCCGCACCTCTACCACCCCGTTGGCTAGGCCACGCCCTACCACCAGGATGTAGGGCACCCCGAGGATTTCGGCGTCGGCGAACTTCACTCCGGGTGAGACCTTGGGCCGATCGTCGTAGAGCACTTCGATGCCGGACTCGGTGAGCGCGCTGGCCAATCGCTGAGCTTCCTCGAAGACCGCCTGATCCTTGCCGGTTGCGACCACGTGCACCTGGGCAGGCGCGACGGCCACCGGCCAGCACAAGCCCGAATCATCGGAGTACTTCTCCGCAATCGCGGCCAGCACCCGGGTGACTCCCATCCCGTAGGAGCCCATGGTGACCGTGGTGGCCTTGCCGTTGGCATCGAGCACCTTCAATCCCAGGGCCTGCGCGTACTTGGTGCCCAACGCAAAGATGTGCCCGATCTCTATTCCCCGGGCCAGCTCCAGTGGCCCCGATCCATCCGGAGCCAGGTCTCCCGGTCGCACATCGGCCACATCGAGGACGCCGTCGGCGGTGAAATCGCGACCGGCCACCAGCCCGAACACGTGCTGTCCATGCACGTTGGCACCAGTGATCCAGGAGCTGCCATCGACCACTCGGGGGTCGAGAAAGTAGCGCACGGGCTCGATCTGGCCGCCCTGCGCGTTGGGTCCCAGCACCGCAGGCCCCAGGTAGCCAGCCACCAGTTCGGGGTGCCGTTGCAGATCCTGCTCGGTCGCCGCAGCCACCTGGGCTGGGTAGGCCACCGCCTCCAGCCGAGCCAGGTCCAAGTTCCGGTCACCGGGCATTCCGATGACCACCACCTCAGATTCGCCGTCCGGGTGGGTGTAGGTGACCACCACGTTCTTGAGCGTGTCAGCACTAGTCCAGTCCCGATCGGGATGGCGGTGGTGAGTGTTGGCGTAGTCAACCAACGCTTCGATCGTTGCGCTATCGGGCGTCGGATGGGTCTGCGGCGGTGGCAGTTGCCCGATGTCAGCACTGCTGATCGGCGCGGGGGCCAGGGTCGTCACCGCCTCCACGTTGGCGGCATATCCGCCTGGGGAACGAACGAAGGTGTCCTCACCAATATCGCAAGGGAACAGGAACTCCTCACTGCGTGATCCACCCATCGCCCCCGATTGCGCGGAGACGATCACATACTCCAGGCCAAGCCGATCAAAGATCCGCTGATACGCCGCACGCTGGCGCAGGTAGGAAGCTTGCAATCCGGCGTCGTCGATATCGAAGGAGTAGGCATCCTTCATCACAAACTCACGTCCGCGCAGCACTCCTGCACGAGGGCGAGCCTCATCGCGGTACTTGGTCTGCACCTGGTAAAGCGTCAGGGGCAGGTCTTTGTAGGAGGAGCACAGATCCGCCACCAGCAGGGTGAACATCTCTTCGTGGGTGGGAGCCAGCAACATGTCGTTACCCTTGCGATCCGATAGCCGGAACAAGTTGGGGCCATAGTCATCCCACCGCCCAGTCGCCTCATAGGGCTCCCGTGGCAGCAAGGCCGGGAAGTGAACCTGCTGAGCCCCAGCAGCGGCCATCTCCTCATGGATGATGCGCTCCAGCTTGGCAAGCACCCGCAGCCCCAGCGGCAGCCAGGTATAGATTCCTGGGGCCGCCCGCCGGATATACCCAGCCCGGACCAGCCACCGATGGCTGGCGACCTCGGCATCGGCAGGGTCTTCGCGTAGCGTTCGAACGAACAGACTCGACATCCTCAGCACCCGGTGAGTCTAGTGTCCCCGCAGCCGGCAAGATTCAGGAGCGCAGGTGCAGGCACTGCCGCCCACCGGGCAGGCCGACTAGGTTGAGTCCATGCCGGAGATGCCGCAGGTCCAGGGACTTGTCGACTTCTTGAACCAGCAGCTGGCTGGTGCTGCGGTGCAGACCATCAGGCTGGTCTCCTTCACCGCCCTGAAGTCGGTTGCCGTGCCGCCCGAAAGCCTGGTCGGCGCAACGGTCACACAGGTCACCAGGCATGGCAAATGGATCGATCTGTCGATCAGCACCAGCGAAGGCCAGCGGCACCTGATCTTCCACCTGGCCAGGGCTGGGTGGCTGCGCTGGTACCCACAGCTACCCACCAAGCCTGCGCGAGGCTCACCCACCTCACCGGTGGCCCTCCAAGCCGGGTTTGACCGGGGTGGGTTCGCGCTCACCGAGGCGGGGACCCGGCGTAAACTGGCGATCTACCTGGTCTCCGATCCGGATCAAGTGCCGATGATCGCCTCATTGGGACCGGACCCGCTGGCACCGACGTTTACCCCCGATGCTCTTCGAGAGGTGTTGCAGCACCGGAACCAGCAACTCAAGGGCCTGCTCCGGGATCAGTCGAGCTTGGCCGGTATCGGTAATGCCTACTCCGATGAGATCCTGCACGCGGCCCGGCTCAGCCCATTCGCCCACACCAGGGCCGTTGCGCAGGATGCCGATGCGCTGGAACGCCTGTATCAAGCGATCGGTTCAACGCTGCGGGCCGCTATCGACGCCGCATCGGGTCAACCAGCCACCGCATTGAAAGATGCCAAACGGGCCGGATTGGCCGTCCATGGCCGGGCAGGTGAGCCCTGCCCGCGATGCGGCGACCAGATCCGGCAGGTTTCCTTCGCCGATTCCTCGTTGCAGTACTGCCCTCGGTGTCAAACCGGTGGCACCGTGCTAGCAGATCGCCGGATGTCGAAGCTGCTGAAATAGCTAGCGCAGAGCCCCACCGGGCTAGAACAGCACCGTAGCGAACGAGCCACGGCGAGTGAATCCCACCGCGTCGTAGGCGGCGATCGCCGCCCGGTTGTAGGCATTGACATACAGCGACACCGTCGGCGCCACATGAGCTCGGGCATAGGCCACCACCGATGCCATCCCAGCTTTGGCAAGCCCCTGCCCGCGCAACTCCGGCTCCACCCACACCCCTTGGATCTGGGTGACGCCCAAAGCGAGAGTTCCTAGCTCCGCCTTGAATAGCACCCGACCGCCTTCGATGCGCGCCAGCGAGCGGCCAGCCTGCACCAGCGACTGCACCCGGCGTTCGTAGCTGCCACCGATGCTCAGCGGTGAATAGCCCACCTCCTCGGTGAACATCGACACGCACGCGGGCATCAGCACGTCCAGGTCGGCCTCGCTGGTCAGGCGGACCTGCGGATCGGGGGTCACCAGCGGGTCGTGCTCGATCACCATCGACGGCTGATCCGATCGCACATCTCGCGGCGCCCGAGAGTAGGGCCGCAGCTGATCCCAGAGCGGCAACACCTGATCGGCCGCTCCCACGATCGATGAAAACCGCCGACCCCAGCGTCGCAACTGCGCAGCCAGCTCGGGTAGCGCCACCGGGTCAACCCCTAGGGGCACCACATTTCCGCCGGTCCAGCACAGCCCACTCAAACCATCTGGGGTATGAACGCATAGGAGCTGTTCCCGCAGTTGCGGCACCCTGGCCATCGCCTCCACATGCTCACCCAGCAACGCCGCTTCAACCGGCTGGCGGTGACAGAAGTCCAGCACGGCCGACAGGTCGGCATTGCGAGCGTCACGAACCAGGACGTCCGGGTCCGCTGGATTGCGCCAGGGCCAGCGAGCCATCGCTATCTGCCCCCAGCCAGGGTCAGGTCGCCCACTGCCCTCGATCGGGCACAGGAACCAGCAGCCCCGATGCCGTCACTGGTGACCCAGACCGAGGCCCGGCAGGGCCGCCGAACTCGCGCGGTACAGGTCGAGGCACTACCGGCACGGGACACAGGCTCAGGTCACAGAGACCGTGGGTTCACCAGATGCCGACATCGTGGCCGCGATCCGGTTGGCTTCGGCGAGCAAGGTCGCCACGATTTGATCCTCCGGCACTGTAGCGATCACCTCACCCTTGACGAAGATCTGCCCCTTGCCATTCCCGGAGGCTACCCCGAGGTCGGCTTCGCGGGCCTCACCCGGACCGTTCACCACGCACCCCATGACGGCGACCCGTAGTGGTACCTCAAGGCCCTCCAGGCCAGCGGTTACCTCTTCGGCCAGTGTGTAGACATCCACTTGAGCGCGGCCACAGCTTGGGCAGGAGACGATCTCAAGTTTGCGTTCACGCAGGTTGAGCGATTGCAGGATCTGCAGCCCGACCTTGACTTCCTCAACTGGCGGGGCCGACAGCGACACCCGGATGGTGTCACCGATGCCTCGGCTCAACAACGCCCCGAATGCGGTAGCCGACTTGATCGTGCCCTGGAATGCTGGCCCGGCTTCGGTGACCCCCAGGTGCAGTGGCCAGTCGCCGCGTTCGGACAGTAGTTCATAGGCCCGGACCATGACCACGGGATCGTTGTGCTTGACGGAGATCTTGAAATCGTGGAAGTCGTGTTCCTCGAACAGCGAGGCTTCCCAGACGGCGGACTCCACCAGTGCTTCCGGTGTCGCCTTGCCGTACTTCTTCAGCAGGCGCGGGTCCAAGGATCCGGCGTTGACACCAATGCGAAGGGAGACACCGGCATCTGCTGCCGCCGCTGCGATCTGCTTGACCTGGTCATCGAACTTGCGGATGTTGCCAGGGTTGACGCGAACCGCCGCGCATCCGGCGTCGATTGCGGCGTAGACGTACTTCGGCTGGAAGTGGATATCAGCAATCACCGGGATTTGCGACTTCTTAGCGATGATCGGCAACGCCTGGGCGTCATCGGCGCTGGGCACCGCTACCCGAACGATGTCGCATCCGGAGGCGGTGAGCTCAGCGATTTGCTGCAGGGTGCCGTTGATGTCGGTGGTGGCGGTCGTGGTCATGGACTGCACCGAAATCGGCGCATCTGCCCCGACTTCAACGCTACCGACGCGGATCTTTCGCGTAGACCGGCGCGGACTCAGCACTTGCGGCGGTTGCGCGAGGGTGGGCACACCGAGCGCAATGGGAGCAGTCACGGGTTCAGTATTCCATCGCCTGGCACTAGATGATATCGACGGGGTTAAAGATGTCAGCGATCGCTAGCAGCAGACCCATCGCCAGGAATATCAGCACCACCGCATAGGTCAACGGCATCAGTTTGGCGGTATCGGCATATCCCGGATTGGGTCGGTTGCGCCAGCGCGCCAGCTGACGCCTGCCGCCCTCATAGAGCGCTCCGGCGATGTGTCCGCCGTCTAGTGGCGGTAACGGGATCATGTTGAAGACGAACAGCGCCATATTGAGGCTGGCCAAGACCAACAGGATGTACTGCAGCTGGGTGAGGAACCCTTCCGGCGCAGCTGCCTCGGTCAGCTCTCCCGCGGCCCGGCCCACACCGATGATGCCGATCACCCCCGGGTCACGCTCGCCGCCGCCGAAGGTGGTTTGAGCGATACTGACCAACCGCTGCGGCAACGTCCCCAGCACCTCGATGGTCCCGGTGAACTGCATGAGGATAGCTTCACCCGTCATCGACAACGGTTGCGGGGTGCGCACCGATGTGGGGGCTAGACCAACGTAGGGAATCTCCCGAACGTCGGACTCGCCGTCCTCATTGACGGTGGGGCGTTCCATCAACAGCGCCGTCACGGTCAGGCTCACCTGATCGCCGTCGCGTAGGACCTGCACCGTGACCGGATCGGTGGTTCCGTCTTGAATCGCGGCGGCCACACCCGCCCAGTCTGCGACGGGCACCCCATCCCAGGAGATGATCTGATCGCCGACGGCGAACCCAGCGTCGACGGCCGGGGTTGCCGGAGCATCGGCGGGGCATTCCTGCTCCGCTGCCGAGTCCAGGCACGGCACCACGGTGGCGATGGTGTTGGTCCGGGTGGGGGTACCGATCACCGAGAACACCACGGCGAACAGGATGATGCTGAGAATCAGGTTGACCACCGGTCCCCCGAACATCACCGCCAGCTTCTTGGGGGTGGTGAGCTGGTAAAAGGCACGCTTGTCATCCCCTGGGATCAGCTCCTCCTGCGAGGCCGCTCGGGCGTCATTGGCCACGTTGCGCGCCCATCCCAGCGGTCCGCGATGGCGCGTTAGGGGGCCCGGCTGCGCGGCCGGCGGGAACATCCCCACCATGCGGACGAAACCACCGAGCGGAATGGCCTTGATGCCGTACTCGGTCTCCCCCCGGCGCACCGACCACAGGGTTGGCCCGAAGCCTACGAAGTACTGCGGTACCCGCACTCCGAACTTCTTCGCGGGCACCAGGTGACCGATCTCATGCAGGGCAATCGAGAGCACCAGGCCGAATGCGATCGCGAGTACGCCTATCCAGAACATCACCGGCACATCGTAGGCACGTTACATGCGGCACTCGCACACCGCGTTGTACGAAACCACCTGTTCACCGGCATCGGTGTCAGCCCAGGCCTGCGCTTCTTCGCGGTTGGCGAACCGCCGTGGGGCGAGCCGACCATTGGTGAGCAGCACCGAATATTCGATCTCCTCACGCGGGTCTGACCACACCGGGGGCGCGTCGCTATTCACCCATTTATCAGACCATAGCCACGGGGCGTATTCAACTGGCCAGCAGGGTGCGGGCCCGTTGTCGAGCCCAGGATTGCGCGCCATCGACGGCATCCAGATCCAGCTCCGCTGAGCTGGATCCGCGATGCTCATCCAGCACCCGGGCCACCGTATCCACGATGGCCAAGAACGGGATGCGGCCGTCGAGAAAGGCGCTCACGCACTCCTCGTTGGCGGCGTTGTAGACAGCCGGGTGCGTGGCTGAGGCGGCGACGGCGGCACGCGCCAGCGCCACGGCGGGGAAGGTCTGATCATCGAGCGGTTCGAAGGTCCATGCGGTGGGTTCATCCCACCGGCACGGCTGCGCGGCCAGCGGCACTCGGTCGGGCCAGCCCAGGCCGAGCGAGATCGGCAATCGCATATCCGGCGGGGATGCCTGAGCGATGGTGGAGCCGTCGGTGAACTCCACCATCGAATGCACCACCGACTGGGGGTGGACCACCACGGTGATGTCGGTGGCTGCGACGTCGAAGAGCAGGTGCGCCTCGATCAGTTCCAGTCCCTTGTTCACCAGGGTGGCCGAGTTGGTGGTCACCACCGGCCCCATCGCCCAGGTCGGGTGCGCCAACGCAGCTGCCGGACTCACCTGGGTGAGATCGCCTGGGCTGGATCCGCGAAATGGCCCTCCGGAGGCAGTCAGGATCAGGCGGCGGACCTCACCCCGGGTGCCGGACCGCAGGGCCTGCGCGATAGCCGAATGTTCGGAGTCGACCGGCACGATCTGATCGGGGCGCTGCTGGGCTGCTTTGACCAGCGCTCCCCCAGCCACCAGTGATTCCTTGTTGGCTAGTGCGAGGGTGGAGCCAGCGGCAAGCGCAGCCAGTGTCGGGGCCAACCCGATGGACCCGGTGATGCCATTGAGCACCACATCGGCACCGCCACCAGCAACCCGAGTAGCCGCATCGGGACCAACCTCAATCTGAACCGGGGGCTGCGGCACCCCGGCCCGCTGAGCTGCTTGCGCGATCGCCGACCGCACCGCCGATACCTGGCCGTCATGGACCGCGACCACCGGTACCCCGAATGCGATGACCTGATCGGCCAGCAAGTCCAGTCGGCTGCCCCCTGCTGCCAGGGCCACCACCGCGAATGTGTCCGGGTTGGCGGCGATCAGATCCAGTGCCTGGGTGCCGATGGATCCGGTGCTACCTAGCAGTGCGACCGAGCGCATCCCTACTCCACTGCCAACAGGACATCGACCACCCGATCGAGAAAGGCATCCACTGGTCCTTCAGCGTATGCCTTGTGACCGCTGGCCGACGGAAAAGTTGCGGCTCGGATCTGGGATGCCTGCAGTTCCTCGCCGACGTCAAAGTATCGGATCAAGCGGTCCAAGAGAGCGTCCACGGCGGCGCTGTCATAGCCGCGTCCGCGGGCAGGCGGCACGAATCGCTCACCTGCGGGCCGCACCAATCGGGGGTACAGCGTGGTGGCGCGCTGAGCGACCTCATCCATCCAACCGTCTTGGCCATCGGCCTGAATGTGCTGGCTGCGCTGGCGTTGAATGAAGGCACCTTCCAACCGGTCCAGAGCAGCATCAACCCGGCCAGGGTCGTAGCCGTGGCGCACCAGGTCAAAGGCCGCCGCCCGGACATCCTCAGCGGACATCTCCACCACCTGCGCGCTGGATTCATAGGCAGTCTGGGCCCGTTCGAAAAAATCATCCACCTGGTCTGTGTGATAGCCAGATGACATCCGCCCCACCCGTGGAAACGTGTCGGTCATTCGCGCTCCTTTGCCGCTACCCCGTTACCCTTGTACGGCGAGTTGGCCGCACGCCCCGTCGATATCGCTTCCCCGAGTATCGCGCACCGTCGTCGGTATTCGCGCCGCACGTAGCCGCGCCACAAACTCTGCCTCGACATCGCGGTCGGAGGCGGTCCAGATCGATCCCGGTGTCGGGTTAAGCGGGATCGGGTTGACGTGCACCCAGCCGCGCCCGCGTCGGTTCAACTCGGTGGCCAGCAGGTCGGCCCGCCACCCGTGATCGTTCATGTCCTTGATGAGGGCGTACTCGATACTGACCCGGCGCCCGGTGGCCTCGAAGTATGCCCGGGCCGCGTCGAGGGCCTCGGCAACTGTCCAGCGGGTGTTGATCGGCACGAGTTCGGTGCGGAGTTGGTCATCGGGAGCATGCAGGGACAGCGCTAGCGTGACCGGGATTTGCTCCGCCGTCAGCTTCTTGATCGCTGGTACCAACCCCACGGTGGAGACGGTGACATTGCGCGCTGACAAGCCGAACCCGACGGGGCCAGGTGCCACCAGTGCCCGGACGGCACCGATCACCGCCTTGTAGTTGGCCAACGGCTCCCCCCTGCCCATGAACACCACATTGGACAATCGTCGCGGACCCCGGGCTAATTCACCGTCACGGCAGCTGCGGGCGGCTTGACGCACTTGATCGAGGATTTCTGCGGTGGACAGATTGCGGGTCAGTCCCATCTGCCCGGTTGCGCAGAACGGGCAGGCCATACCGCAGCCAGCCTGACTGGATACGCACAGGGTCGCGCGATCGCGGTAGCCCATCAGCACCGATTCAACCTTGACGTCGTCAAACAGCGACCACAGCGTCTTGAGAGTGGCACCATCATCGGCTTGCAGTGACCGCACCGGCGTCAGTAGTTCCGGCAGCAGTGAGCTGGTCAGCTCCTCCCGCAGGTGCGCCGGCACATCGCTCATATCGGCCGGGTCACGGGTCAAGTGGGTGAAGTAGTGGGTCGATAGCTGCTTCGCGCGGTAGCCAGGATGCCCCAGCTGCGCTACTGCCGCCGCCCGTCCAGGCTCGTCTAGATCCGCCAGGTGTGCGGGGGGTTTACCGCGCCGCGGCACGGCGAAGCTCAGCGTGGGTGGCTGCGCTGGGGCCCCAGCATCGTCGCCCGGGCGGACTTGACGCGACATCAGCTAGCTCCCAGCACAAAGTAGAACAGGACGAATGTCACCGGTGCGGCGAAAAGCATGGAATCGATGCGGTCTAGCACTCCTCCGTGCCCAGGGAGCAAGGTGCCCATGTCCTTGATACCCAGGTCGCGTTTGAGCAGCGACTCCGCCAGATCGCCGATGGTGGCCGCCAGGACGCCGACCACACCTAAGGTCACGCCAGCCCACCATGGGCCATCTAGCACGAACACCATCAGCGATACCGCCACGGCACTGGCCAGGACCGCTGAACCAGCCAGCCCTTCCCACGACTTGTTCGGGCTGGCATGAGGGGCCAATTTGTGACGACCGAACAGCACCCCCGCGATGTACCCACCGGTGTCGTTGGCCACGGTCACCGCAATCAGGGCGACCACGCGCCAGGCGCCGTCCTCGGCGGTGAGCATGAGGGCAACGAATCCAGCCAGGAACGGCACGTAGGCGGTCGCGAAGATGGCCGCCGTGGCATCGCGCATCGCACGGAGGCCGCCGCCATCGAGCACTCGCCAGATGAAGGCGCCGCCAGCGGTCAGCGCGCACGCAACCAGCAACGCTTCGACTCCGGCCGAGTGTGCCGAGATCAACATGCCGACGGTGCCGACCAGCAGCGGCAGCAGCGGTAGCCGCACGTCGCGAGCGGCGAAAGCCTGTTTCAGTTCCCACAGCGCCAGCCCGCAGGCCACGATCACCAGCCCCAGGAAGGCCTCTTTCCGCCACAGGAACAGGGCTGCCAGGACCAACAGAATCAGCCCAGCGCCCACGGCGATGGCCACCGGCAGGTTGCGTCCGCCCGGTCGGTTCTTGTCGGACCCTTCCGAGGCTGGCCTGCGCCGTGAGCTCACGCCCTGGCCACGTCCTGCCTGGGAGGGCTTGGGGGCCGAGCCCATCGGTGGCTGTGGCGCTGGCACCGGAGCAGGCCCGGCAGCATCACCTGGACGGCTCACGATCGCCGGCGCTGCTGCGTAGCCGGTGAGGGAGCCGGATGCGGACGCCGGCGCGTCGGCGAGCTCTTCGGCAAGGATCGGTACGCGGGTGTGGTGGGCTGGTGGGGCAGCTCCGGTCAGCGGCGCAGCAGGCTCGGCGATGCTCGCCCCCGCGACATCGCTGCCGGGCCGAGCGCCCGGACTGGCCGGGTCTGGTGAGCTCGCGTAGCCAGTCAGCGGCGCGCTCGAGCCTGCGTCAGCGTGACCGCCGCGATGCATCGCCCCTGGCGCGGCGTGCGGTGCGCTCGCCCCATCGGAGGCAGGCTGCGGTTTCGGCGCACTCCCTGGGCCAGGCTGCGGCGCCGCACCCGTGGGCGGACCCGCCCACCTGGCTCTGGCTGGTTCAAGGTGCGCCGGTACAGCCGGGGCAGCGGCATCCGCCGGTGATGCCGCCGCTTGTTCAGCCTGCGCGGCAGCGAGCCGCTCAGCTTCGCGACGCGCGCGTCTGGTCATCGGCGCTGAGCTTGCGGAATCTTCCGCCGATGAACCAGATGTGGAATCGGACATGCTCAAACCTCGAGCAGTTCCTTCTCCTTGCCAGCCAAAATCGAGTCGATCACCTCGGTGTGGGACTTGGTGAGGGCATCGAGTTCAGACTGAGCACGGTTGACGTCGTCCTCCCCGGCTTCGCCGTCCTTGGCAATGCGGTCCAGCTCCTCTTTGGCTCGTCGCCGCACGTTGCGTACCGCAATGCGAGCGTCTTCGCCCTTGGCCTTTGCCAGCTTCACGTATTCGCGGCGACGCTCCTCGGTCAGCGACGGGAGCACCAGGCGGATCAGGTTGCCGTCGCTGGCGGGGTTGACTCCTAGATCGGACTCGCGCAACGCCTTCTCGATGTTGGAAACCGCGCCCTTGTCAAACGGGGTCACCAGCACCGTGCGGGCGTCCGGAATCTGGAACGAGGCCAGCTGCTGCAACGGCGTGGGAGCACCGTAGTAATCCACCATGATCTTGGCGAACATTCCAGCATTGGCGCGGCCACTGCGGATGTTTCCCAGATCTTCGCGGGCGACCTCGACGGCCTTGTCCATCTTCTCTTCTGCTTCGAAGAGCGTCTCGGTGATCACGACGGCTCCTTGCTGTGGTCGGTCATTCGGGGCTACGGGTTGGTTGACGTGTGGTGGGCCTCGACCAGATGTTCTGGCGCCACCAATGTTCCGATCTTGTCACCCTTCAGGGCACGAGTGACGTTACCCGCCGGACTCATTCCAAAAACCCGCATTGGCATGCCGTTGTCGCGGCACAGTCCGAAAGCGGTTGAGTCCACGACTCGTAGGTCCTGGCGCAGCGCTTCATCGAAGGTCACGGCGTCGATCTTGGCGGCGGTGGGATCTGTCCGTGGATCCGCCGTGTAGACGCCGTCGACCCCGTTCTTGGCCACCAGCACCTCATCGCAATTCGTCTCCAGTGCCCGCTGCACCGCCACGGTGTCGGTGGAAAAGTAGGGCATGCCCGCACCGGCGCCGAACACCACCGCCCGGCCCTTGTCCAGATGCCGGATGGCGCGCAGCGGAATATACGGCTCGGCGACCTGCCCCATGGCGATCGCGGTCTGCACGCGGGTACTCACCCCGGCCTTCTCGAGGAAGTCCTGCAAGGCGAGGCAGTTCATCACCGTTCCGAGCATTCCCATGTAGTCCGCACGAGCCCGGTCCATGCCACGCTGGGACAGTTCGGCGCCGCGGAAGAAATTGCCACCGCCAACCACGATCGCGACCTGCACCGTCGGCGTGGCCGCAGCAATTTCAGTCGCGATCGATGCCACGACATCGGGGTCGAGACCAACCTCTCCGCCTCCGAATACCTCACCTGACAGCTTCAGCAATACGCGGCGCATTCTCAATCCTCGGGTCGATCAGTGGTGGTAGTGCAACGCCCCGCCCCAAGCAGGGGCGGGGCGTTGTTCATCAAGCAAGCTCAGGCGCCGACGCGGAACCGGACAAAACCGGTGATCGTTCCACCGGCGTTGCTGACGATGGTTCCCACGGTCTGCTTCGGGTCCTTGGCGAAGGGCTGGTCGAGCAGCACGTTCTCCTTGAAGAAGCCGTTCAGCCGACCCTCGATGATCTTGGGCAGTGCTGCTTCCGGCTTACCCTCGTTGCGGGCTGTCTCCTCAGCGATACGGCGCTCATCGGCCACCAGGTCAGCGGGTACATCATCCCGGCTGAGGTAGGTCGGTGAGTAGGCGGCGATGTGCATGGCCACATCCTTGGCCACCTCAGCTCCGGCCTGATCGCTAGCGACCAGCACACCCACCTGCGGTGGCAGATCCTTGCTGGTGCGGTGCAGGTAGGAGGTCACCTGTTCGCCGGCGACGCGGGCAACGCGGCGCACCACGATCTTCTCACCCAGGGTCGCGGCGGTTTCGTCGACTGCCGACTGCAGCGCAACGCCGTCAGAATCTGCGGCGAGCAACGCATCGGCGTCAGCAGCTTGCGATGCGACGGCGGTGGCTAGCACCCGGTCAGCCAGCGAGATAAACGTTGCGTTCTTGGCGACGAAGTCGGTCTCGGAGTTGATCTCGACCAGGACCCCGACCTGGCCTTCGCCGTCGGGGGTGGCGTCGATCTGCACCGCGACCAGACCATCGGAGGCGGCACGGCCCTCACGCTTGCTCACACCCTTGAGGCCTTTGACCCGGATGATCTCGAGCGCCTTCTCGGCGTCGCCATCAGCCTCGTCAAGTGCCTTCTTGACGTCGAGCATGCCGGCGCCGGTCTTCTCGCGCAGGTCTTTGATATCAGCGGCGGTGTAGTTCGCCATTGTTGATAGTCCTCTTCTCTTGGCTGGTCTCAGGCAGAGTCGCCGTCAGCTGCGGCAGCCTCATCGGTGGCGTCAGCCTGTTCATCGGCCTTCGGCTCGGCGGTTGCAGCCTCATCGGAGGTTGCAGCCTCATCGGAGCTCGGTGCCGACTCATCAGCGCTGTCCGCAGCGGAGGCTGCGCCGGCGGAGCTCTCCTGCGCCACCGCATCGGTGCTCGCGGCAGCCTGACCGGCCTCGTGGGCCTGCAGCAGTTCACGCTCCCACTCTGCGAGTGGCTCAGCCTGCGCGTCCTTGTCGGCGCTGCCACCGCTGGCGCGGGCCACCAGACCCTCAGCTGCGGCGTCGGCGATGACTCGGGTCAACAGCGAAACGGCCCGAATAGCGTCGTCGTTACCGGGAATCGGGTAGTCGACCTCGTCCGGGTCGCAGTTGGTGTCCAGGATCGCCACCACGGGGATGTTGAGCTTGCGCGCCTCAGCCACGGCGAGGTGTTCCTTCTTGGTGTCCACCACCCACACAGCGGAGGGCACCTTGGCCATGTCGCGGACACCGCCGAGCGTGCGGGCGAGCTTGTCCCGCTCACGCCGCTGCATCAGAAGTTCCTTCTTGGTGAAGCCGGAGGAGGCAACGTCGTCGAAGTCGACCTCTTCCAGCTCCTTGAGGCGCTGCAGGCGCTTATTGACAGTGCCGAAGTTGGTGAGCATGCCCCCGAGCCAGCGCTGGTTGACGAACGGCATTCCCACGCGGGTGGCCTGCTCGGCGACTGCCTCCTGGGCTTGCTTCTTGGTGCCGACGAACAGGATGGTGCCGCCGTGGGCGACAGTGTCCTTCACGAAGGAGAAAGCGCGGTCGATATCCGCAAGCGACTTCTGCAGGTCGATGATGTAGATGCCGTTGCGCTCGGTGAAGATAAAGCGCTTCATCTTGGGGTTCCACCGACGGGTCTGGTGCCCGAAGTGGACGCCGCTCTCCAGGAGCTGACGCATAGTGACGACGGCCATGGCTCGTCCTTCCAGCGTGAGCGAAACAGCCCACGCTCAATTCAGGTGCCCACGCTCGGGAGCGTAGACACATACTCGGTTGTTCGGACCATCGGGTGACGGACCGCCTAGCGCTCATGACGCGCGTGGCACCGGAACTAGGCCCGGACCTTGCCACGCGGCCCCACCGAGTGCGGTGGAGTGTGAGCGCGCGATGTCAGCTGGACAGGCCAGCTGCGAGCACCATGCTACCTGACCGGGAGGCTGATGCAGTCATGGCCTGGCTGCATCGGTTACCCAGAGCCAAACATCCGGGCGGGCCGCCGTCGCCGGGTTATGGTCGAGACATGACTAGGCAGATGGGCCACCGCCTCCGAATCGCCGCTGCTGCGCTGGGAGTGACCCTCCTGCTTGGTGCCTGCGCAAACACCCCAGAGCCATCGACCACGGAGGAGACCGCCGTCGAGTCGACGACGCCGGAGCAATCGGAATCGGAGGCCGAAGCTGCTCAGACACCAGCGACCGATCCCGAGACGGAGACCGGCGAGCTGACGCAAGCACCGCCACCACCTGAGCCCACCATGGACCCAGCAGCACAGGCCCAGTCCCAGGATGGGGCGATAGCTTTCGCAAGCTACGCGATGCAGGTGTACTCATACATGTACCTCTCCGGCGATACCCAGGCGTGGGCAGCGCTCTCCAGTCAGGACTGCCAATTCTGCGAGACAGCCCAAACGCAAGCGGGTGATCTGTACAACTCAGGTGGATGGCTGCACATCCCCGAGCCACCGTTCATCGCGGTTGCCAATCTCACCGTCGCTGAGCCAGAGGCGGCAGACTCCCCGTGGATAGCCACGATGGAGGTCACCGAAAACGACAGCCAGTGGTACCGCACCGACAGTGACGTCAGTACTCACGGCGGCGAGGTCCACCCTGAATGGGCGCTGGCAATGGTCTATCAGGGTGACCAATGGGTCATCGTGGCTGCGGACCCCGATGGTGCCGTCGGGTAACGCATCCGGTCTGCCATGGGGCCCAGCCGGCCACCGATAACACATCTGGTCTGCCACACAACGTAGCGGGCCACCGGCAGGAAGGCTCCTCACGCTTCAGCGCGCGTCGTTCACCTGCACCCTCATCCACCGGGCCGGCTCTCATACACCGGTATCCACAATCTGACCTTGGGCAGTCGCAGACTCGTGCCGGAGGCGCTGGACTAGCGCCATGGTGGAGCGATGAACCGGATATCCACGGCGGCAGGCGTGCTGGTGATGGCCGCGGCACTCGCCCTGGGGGCACTGGCACCCATGGCTCCTGACACCGCCGAGGAAGGCGACCAACCCACTACCGCAACGAGCGCGGGCACTACCTACGCATCCCCGGTTCCCGGCGAGGTCATCGCGGTGTTTGACGGCCCCTCAGCGCCGTGGGCAGCTGGCCACCGGGGCGTCGATCTCTACGGCGCTGTGGGTGAACCGGTACTTGCTGCCGCCGACGGCATCGTGGCCTTCGCTGGCGTGGTTGTTGATCGGGGAGTCATCTCCATCGACCACGCCGATGGGGTTCGCACCAGCTATGAACCCGTTGCAGCAACGGTGCGGCAAGGAGACCGGGTAAGCCTGGGGCAGGCGATCGGCACGATCACCACCGGCTCCCACTGCCCGGAATCGGGATGTCTCCATTGGGGAGCACGGCTGGGGCGGACCTACATCGATCCGTTGTCGCTCCTGAACCCGACGGTGATCCGGCTCTACCCACCCCTCCCCTAGCCGACACCCACGCCCCGAGCCCACGGAACTCCCAGGCCCACACCACGCCCCGCTCACCCAACCCAAAGCTCGAGTTCGAAGTGCCACGTCAAAACCGGGGGTCGTGGAGCTCGGCAACGCCACAAACCTTCGAACTCGACGTCGACGCAGCCCCATCCTCGGCGAGCCTGCCATGCGCGTGCTCGCCAACCACGAAGTGGCGAACTCGAGGCCACCTAGGCCCTGGGGTGAGCTTGGCTGAACGCTGACCGAAGTCGCTCCGCACTGACATGGGTATAGCGCTGCGTCGTCGATAGCGACGCGTGCCCGAGCACCTCTTGTACCGAGCGCAGATCGGAGCCCCCATCGAGCAAGTGCGTAGCAGCGGAGTGCCGCAATCCGTGGGGTGCGATATCGGGCACCTGGGCAGCGCTAGCCAAGTGGTGCACCATCGAGCGAAGCTGCCGTGCCCCGTACCGGCCGCCACGCGCCCCAAGAAACAGCGCAGGCACAGCGCCAGACTGCACGAGCCGTCGGCGTACCGATAACCAGGCCTGCAATGCCCGGGCCGCCGGGACTCCGAACGGCACCACCCGCTCCTTGCCACCCTTGCCCAGCACCCGCAGCAGCCGCTGGTCGAGATCAAGGTCGTCAATATCAGCGCCAACCAGTTCACTGATCCGCACGCCGGTGGCATACAGCAGCTCCGCTGCCGCCCAGTCCCGAATGTGCTCCGGTTCGCCATCATCGGCCCGCACCTTCGCCACCTCGAGCAATGCCGCAGCATCGTCTACCCCGAGCACAGTGGGCAGTACTACATCGGAACGAGGCGCTAGCAGGTGAAGCCCAGGGTCGCTTGGCAATCGCCCAGCTCGATGAGCCCAAGCGGTGAACGTTCGCGCCGCAGCCGCCCGGCGTGCCAGTGTCGACCGCGAAAGGCCCCGTGCCACCAAGTCCGCAAGCCACCGCCGCAATGCGGTCAGGTCTAGTGCCGTCAGGTCACTGGTCTCAGCCTGACCATCGGCGGTCGGCAACGTCACCAGCAGCGCTAGGACGTCGGACCGGTACGCCCTCAACGTATTTTCGGCCAGGCCCCGCTGCATCCGCAGAAAGTCCGAAAAGGCATCCACCATCGCCGCATCTCCCTCCCGCATCGGGTGGGGTTGCGGAGCCTTCGACTGTGCTGCCACCACGCCACCGTCTCAGATTCGTTGCCGCAGCCGAGAACCAACACACCCGGGCAACCGTCATTGCCCCTGGTCATTCCCGCGAGCAGACGCAGCTCCCGCGCTGATGCGGCAAGATCCCCGTCGACCTCCCGATCCCTGGCCAGCCTCGGGAGCAAGACGCCATGGCCGGCGCGTGCGGTCAAGCCCGACTAACTCACGCCCACACTGGGCGATGCCTGCCACCCACGCTCACCTGGCCTGTCTCGACCCCGGCCATACCCAGGCAACACCGGCATGCTCGCGCACTGCACCTGAGCGCATCCGAGCTGCGCGGGCGCGAACGATGATCTGCGAATCGGCCATTTCGGCACCATTTGGCATATTGATCATAGTATTTTGGCGACTTCTAGCAGACGACTTCCGCAAATTGGCACCAATCGATACACTGTCCGAGTTCCTAAGAAACTCTCCATCAACGGCGTTGGAGGTCGGCTCTGATGGCTACCGAATTCCTACTGCAAGCTCGTGGACTACAGAAATCATTCGGTCACGTGCACGTGCTGCGCGGGGTCGACTTCGATGTGAAGCCGAATGAGATCACCGCACTCGTGGGCGACAACGGTGCTGGCAAGAGCACCACCATCAAGATTCTCTCCGGCACCCTACGTCCGGATGCGGGCTCGATCGAGATCGATGGCCAGCCGGTCTCGCTGACCTCGCCAGACCGAGCTCGCGAGCATGGAATCGAGACCGTCTACCAGGATCTTGCGCTGGCCCCGGAGCTCCCGGCCTACTC
>JBKEBC010000050.1:0-21848 GCA_047972965.1 Beutenbergiaceae bacterium
ACGCCGTCTCCTGTGCCGATGCCGCGCCCGCAGGCATCCTGGTGGAGCCGCCCGGGGGAATCCCGGAGTTCGGCCCGATCCTGGATGCGGTCGCCGCCTTCGATCCGGATATCTGTGCCATCGTGGAACAGGACATGCCGGGCTGCGCCCCCGATGCCCCCTACCCGAGTGCCGTCCGCACCAAGGATCACATCCTGGGTTGTTCGCACCACGCCCGGGTGCGTTAGCGATGACAGTTGGTGTGGCAGTGGTCGGGGTTGGGCCCATGGGCGCCGATCATGTGCGCCGGTTGCATGAGCGCACCAATGGGGCGCTGGTCTCGGCAATCGTGGAGCCGGATCCTGCTCGGGCTGCGGCCGTCGCCGCCACAGCCCCCGGTTCAGCGGTGTTCACCGGGATCGAACAGGCGCTCGCGGCCGGCATCGTGGATGCGGTTGTGGTGGCCACTGCGGGACAGCATCACAGCGCCGTCCTGATGCCTGCCCTAGAGGCGGGCTTGCCGATCTTGTGCGAGAAGCCGCTCACCCAGGACTCATCATCCTCGTGGCAGATCCTGGAGCGAGAGCAACAGCTGGATCGACCGCACATCCAGGTGGGATTCATGCGCCGGTTCGACGCCGAATACCGGCAGCTGCGGCAGATTGTCATGGCCGGTGAGCTGGGTGAGCTACTGATGATCCATGCCGCGCACCGCAACCCTGCAGCACCGGATTGGTACACCCAGGATCGCTTGATCAACGACTCGGTGGTGCATGAGTTCGACGTGCTGCCGTGGATTGCGGATTCCTCGATTGGCGATGTTGAGGTGCGCTACGGCAGACCTAATGCCCATTCTCCCCGAGAACTTCGTGAGCCCATCCTGGTGCTGTTCCAACTGGAGAGCGGCGTGCTGGTGGATGTGGAGATGAACGTGAGCGCTGACTTCGGCTATCAGGTCACCACCGAGGCGGTGTTTGAGCGTGGCGTGGTCCGGATCGGGGACCCGGCTGGAGCGCAGGTTTGGCGTGCGGGTGCGTCCAGGCGCCGTGAACATGTGGACTACACCACCCGATTCCGGGACGCCTATGACGACCAGGTGCAGTCCTGGATCGATGCGGTGCGCAGCGGTGCACTGGTCAATGGGCCCAATGCGTGGGACGGTTACCGGGTAGCGCTGGCTTGTGAAGCGGGGCTGGCAGCGATGAACGGGATGCGAAGCCAGGTGCGCTCACCCCAGCGCCCAGCCTTCTATAGCTGATACGTCCAACACGGGAGAGGTCGATGGTGGATCCACGGGAAACTGAACTGCTGGAAACTGTGCCGGACGCACTTTTCATCGGGGGCGACTGGGTGCCAGCCGGTGATGGCGGCACCTTCACGGTGGCGGATCCGGCGACCGGTCTGACCATCAAGACCATTGCCAACGCGAGCGTCGCAGACGGCGTCCGGGCGCTAGATGCGGCATGCGCGGCCGCCGATGCCTGGGCGGGCACCTCACCACGTGAACGGGGGGAAGTGCTGCGCCGGGGCTTTGAGTTGCTGCGCGCGCGTCGCGATGAGGTTGCGCTGCTGATGACCATGGAGATGGGCAAGCCGCTGGAGCAAGCGCAGGCCGAGGTTGCCTATGGCGCTGAGTATCTGCGCTGGTTTGGTGAGGAGGCGGTGCGAATCCACGGCCGGTACGGCGCCAACCCGGAGGGCACGGGCCGCATGATCGTGACCCAGCACCCCGTGGGACCCTGCTACCTCATCACGCCCTGGAACTTCCCCCTGGCAATGGCTACCCGCAAGGTTGCTCCGGCGCTGGCTGCGGGGTGCACGGTCGTGATCAAGCCTGCGGCGCTGACACCGCTCACCACCGTTTACTTCGCGAAACTCCTGCAGGAAGCCGGGGTGCCCGAGGGTGTGGTCAATGTGGTGACCACGCGCGCCTCTGGTCCGGTGTCGGAGGCGATTATTAGTGACCCGCGACTGCGCAAGTTGTCTTTTACCGGCTCCACCCCGGTGGGGGTGACGCTGCTGGAGCAGGCAGCTCAGGGGGTGCTGCGGACCTCGATGGAGTTGGGTGGCAATGCCCCGTTCATCGTGTTCGACGATGCAGATCTGGATGCTGCCGTCGAGGGTGCGATGCTGGCGAAGTTCCGCAATATCGGGCAGGCGTGCACGGCCGGCAACCGGTTCATCGTGCACCGGAGTGTGGCCCAGGAATTCGCCCGCCGGGTGACGCAACGGGTGCAGGATTTCGGGGTAGGCCGCGGCACTGAACCCGGGGTGACGATTGGGCCGCTGATCGATGACAAGGCGGTGTCCAAGGTTGGAGAACTGGTCTTAGATGCTGTCGCGCGTGGAGCCACGGTGCAAACCGGAGGGGCTGCGATTCCCGGTGCTGGGTCGTTCTTCCAGGCCACTGTGCTGACCCAGGTTGCGCAGGGAAGCCAGATCCTGGATGAGGAGATTTTTGGGCCGGTGCTGGCCATTGTGGAGTTCGACACCGAAGACGAGGCCGTACGGTTGGCCAACGCTACCGAGTACGGCTTGGTGTCGTACGTCTTCACGGAGAGCCTGCGCCGGGGTCAACGCATGATCGAACGGCTGGCAACCGGCATGATGGGACTCAACGTGGGTGTCGTCTCCAATGCTGCGGCCCCGTTCGGGGGCTGGAAGCAATCCGGGTTGGGACGGGAAGGCGGAGCCGAGGGGATCCAGGAATACCTGCAGACCAAATACACCCTCACCCCCGATCCTGGGACCCGGTAGGGCACCAGGCTTTCCTCGAGTTCGAGGGTTTACCTCACGTACGAGTGTCGTGGGGCTCGTTATTGCCAGGAACCCTCGAACTCAAGGGTGCGTGCGGGTGGGTGCGTGCGGGTGGGTGCTCGTCGGACGAGCCAACGGCACACCCGCACCACCAGTGCGCATCGGACCTTAGACTTCCCAGCCCTGGTCATTGACGGTGGCCTGTACCCGGTCTAGCCGGACGCAGTGTCCGCCACGAATCTCCAGCAGAACGGCAGCGGGAACGTGCACGGTAGCGCCGCCGTCCCGAACCGTGGCGACGATGGTCGCGCCCTTACCCGCTTCCGGATTCTTGATCTCGGTGATGTCGGCCCAGCCGGTGAAGTCACTGGTGCACAGGTCCATGCCGGGCTTGATGGCCGCGAGAAGTTCCTCAGTGGTGGGGAAGAGCTGTACGTCCGGGTTGGGTGCGGCAACGGGGGTGGTGCTGTTACACATATCTGTCTCCTTCGAGGTTAGCGATCGCTGGAAGCGACCTCATCTAGTTGTTTCTCGCTGAGCTCGGCGCCGTCAATGGTGTGCAGAAGTGCTCGACCTTGAGGCGTAGCTCGTCGTAGCTCATTGAGTCTGGATACAACATGCTTACTGCGAAGAATGTGGTCAGTGACTGCTCGCTGGCGTGCTTCCACTGGCCCGCGTCCGCGCTTCCGAATAGACCTTAACACCGCAAACGCGGTCTATATAGTTCTACTAGGTAGCACCTGAGGTGATGCAGCGCACACGCCATGCCCACGTCGAGGCCGAAGCCTTACGTCATAACCGGTCCCCACGACCTGCGGTCATGACGTGAACCTTCGAACTCGTGGGAAGGGGGCGGTAGGAGGGTGTGGCCGCAGTGCTGTGGGAGAGGTGGGGTGGGAGTGCTGTGGGGTGGGGCAGATACCGCGGGGGGTATCATGCGGGGGCTACGAGTCGACGCGAAAGGTGGCCGTGATGCAGCTCGATCCCGAGGAGATGAAGGCTGTGGTGACGCGGCTGAGGCGTGCTCAAGGCCAGCTCGGCGGAATCATCGATATGGTCGAGTCTGGGCGTGACTGTGCCGACATCGTCACCCAGATCGCCGCGGTCTCCAAGGCGGTGAGCCGGGCTGGATTCGCCACCATCTCTGAGGGGATGCGCCAGTGCTTCGCTGACCCGGAGCAAACGGAATTGGATGAACGCAAGCTTGAGAAGCTGTTCCTCTCACTGGCCTAACTGGGATGCCGTGGTGCACCGGTGGTCGTTGCTGCTGAACCGCTAGCCTGCGACCATGCACGCTCTGCTCGTGCAGAATTTCGGCCAGCTCACTGTGATCGACCTGCCTGAGTCGGAACCGGCCGCAGGCGAAGTGCATTGGCAGGAAAGGTACTGGTGCCGTTCAACCGCGCACCCGACTAACTAGCCCTTGCTGAACAACCGCTTCCACAGCCCGCCCGTGGGTTCGGGTTCCTCATGTCCGCACCATTGCGCGGCTGGCACGCTGCGCTTCACATCGGCCACATGCTCACCACAGCCAGCCCAGGTTGTCTTCCCGCACTGGGAACAGGTCACTGCTCGACACACGATGTCACTCTCCTCACTCGACGACCAACGGTACAACCCTAATACCCCAGGGGGTATATTTGTCGATATGGACATCATTATCGTGGGGGGCGTCGCCGGTGGTATGAGTGCTGCTACCCGGCTACGACGTCTGGATGAAGCGGCGACGATCACCGTCCTGGAGCGATCTGCGGACTGTCAACCCCCAGCCGACCCGTCCTAGGAACAGCGATCGTGGCCGTATTCGGGCTGCAGGTGGCCACGACGGGCGTCAACGAAAAGCGGCTCCAGGCGCAGGGTCGCCGGTACCGGGCGGTGCACACTCATCCGATGTCGCACGCGGGCTACTATCCCGGGGCGCAACCGATGGCGCTGAAGCTGCTGGTCGATCCGGACAGCGATGCGATTCTGGGAGCCCAGGCAGTAGGTGGCGAAGGGGTCGACAAACGCATCGACGTGCTAGCGACCGCAATCACCGCAGGTATTCCTGCCAGTGACCTCGCTGAACTGGAACTGGCCTACGCACCACAATTCGGCTCCGCCAAGGATCCGATCAATATGCTCGGCCATGTCGCCGAGAATCTAGCGTCACCGGTCAGCTCATCCGTGCAATGGCACGAACTTGAGGTAGCCGTTGCTGCTGGTGCCACCGTGCTGGATATCCGCACCAGCAGTGAGCATGCGGCGGGAGCGATCCCCGCATCGATCCATATCCCGGTGGATGAACTACGGGATCGACATGCTGACATTCCTGCCGGGCCGGTCGTCGTCTATTGCGCCGTCGGTGTCCGCGGGCACACTGCGGCCCGCATTCTGGTGCAGGTCGGCCGGGATGCGCGCAATCTCGATGGTGGCTACACCACCTGGAAGGCTGGTCGCGAGGCGATGACGCCGGTGCAGGGACCGTCCTAGCTGCGAATGTCTGGGGCGATACGCAAGGCGTTGGCTGCGATCGTCAGCGCCGGGTTGAGCGCCGCAGAGGAGGGAAAGAACGAGGAATCCGCCACCCATAGATTGTCCAGGTCGTGTGAACGGCAGCGCTGGTTGAGCACACTCGTGGCGCGATCATGCCCGGCCACTTGGGTGCCGCACTGGTGTGAATTGGTGTTGATCCCCATGCGCTCGGTGAAGATCAGTGGGTATCCGGCTTTGCGCATCGCTGACTTCATCCGCGTGACCAGTTCTCGGTGAGGTGCCAGATTGTTGGGGGTCCAGTGAACGCTGATTCCGCGCTCGGTCAGCTGCACCCGGTTGTGCAGGTCCGGTAGATCCTCGGTGGTCAGGTACAGGTCCATGCTGCGGGCGGTCATCATCCGCAACGCCCAGCGCGGGGCCCATGGGCGTGCGGCCCGGACCATTGGCTCCCGCAACTTGCCGAGCATCTGAACATTGCCCAGCGGGACCGGCGTGCTCGGGCCGGCTTCATACCAATCATTGAGACCCAAGGTCTTTTGCCATTGCGTGGGGTTGCGCCGCAGTGGATTGACGGCGACGAAGAACGTGGAGTTGTGCACCATGTAGCGCCGCCCGATCAGGTCGCTGCTATTGCCCAGTCCACCGGGGTGGTCAGCGTTGGCCGACCGCAGCATGATCACCGCCGAATTCACGGCCCCCGCAGCTAGCACGAACCGGTCCGCCGTGACCGTCAGTGGCTCACCGTCAATCTCCCCGACGGCGCGCACCACTCGGGTTCCCTGAGCCTCCAACCGGTCGATCCGGGCGCCGGTGATCAGCCGTACACCGCCAGCCTCAAGCGCTGGATTGAGCGCACAGTTCTCGGCGTCCATCTTGTGGCCGTACTCATCGGGCGCGCCGTCGCTAGCGGTCGATTTGGCACGGTCCTCCTGGCTGTTGAACACCATACCGTTGGGGCTATGGAATGGATGTAGCCCCTGGTCGCGCCATGACTGTGCCAGCCGCTCCACCTCGGGTTCATGGGTGAGGGCCGGATAGGGGTAGGCGCCAGAACGGGGTGGCTCGGTGGGGTCTTCGCTGCCATCACCGCGGGTTTTGAACAAGTGCTCGGCCTGCAGATAGAACGGTTCCAGCTCCTGGTAGCTGAACGGCCAGGCGCTGGAATGGCCTTCGGCATGGGTGACCTTGGTGAAGTCCGATTCCCGAAATCGCGGCAGTGAGGCCCCATAGACCTTGGTGTTGCCGCCCACCCAGTAGTAGTTGCCGGGATCGAACATGGTTCCCGAACGTGCGTCCAGCCAGGGCTCGGCGGTGCGATACCGCTTCTTGACATGCATCTGCTCGGGGTCAGAGTTCTCCGGCTCCCGCGGCAGCCTCTGCCCACGTTCGAGCACCAGCACGTCCATTCCGGCTGCCCGCAGCGCCCAGGCCATGGTGGAACCACCCATACCGGAGCCGATAATGACGACGTCGGCCTGTTCCGCACGCATCGTCGCCACCCTTACTTTGCTCGGTTCGGGTCCAACCAGCGGCTGGTTCGGGGGCCGACTTGCAACTGGATGGTCTTGAGCTCAGTAAATGCTGCTGCGGCGGATCGACCCAGTTCTCGCCCCATCCCGCTGGCGGCGTACCCGCCAAATGGCAGTTCTGGGTAGCCGTCCATCCACCGGTTGACCCACACCGTGCCGGCGCGCAGGTCGCGGGCGGCGGTCAGCCCGGCGTCAAGATTGGCCGTCCAGATGCCCGCTGACAGTCCGTAGCGGGTGCCATTGGCGATGCGGACGGCGTCGTCGATGGCGTCGAAAGCCATGACCGACAGCACGGGTCCGAAGATTTCCTCCTGCGCTATGGACATCGACTCGGACACATCGGCAAAGATCGTCGGCGGGAAGTACGGCCCGGGTTCTGGTGTCCCGCCCAGCAGCAGCCGAGCCCCGGCCTGCTGCCCTTGCTGGACATAGTCCGCAATCACCTCGAACTGGGTCTGGTTCACGATGGCGCCGACGTCGGTGCTCACCTGCAGCGGATCTCCGACGACCACCGTGGCGGCAGCGGTCAGCACTGCCTCGTGGAAGGCCTCGGCGATGTCGCGCTGGACCAGCAGGCGGCTGCCGGAGTTGCAGCATTGGCCTACGTTGTAGAAACCGCCGAAGACGGCGGCGTCAGCGGCGGCCTCCACGTCGGCATCAGCCATGACGATCTGCGCGTTCTTACCGCCGAGTTCCAGCTCCACGTGCTTGAGGTCACCCCCGGCAGCGCCGGCCAGTAAACGCCCGACCCGGGTAGATCCAGTGAACGAAAGCGCGTCGATGCCAGCATGCTCGGTGATGGCCGAGCCGGTCTCGCCTGCCCCGGTCACCACGTTGAGCACCCCAGCGGGAATTCCTGCGGCCAGTGCCAGTTCAGCCAGTCTGAGGGTGGTACCAGGGGTGAACTCGCTGGGTTTGATGACGGCCGTGTTCCCGGAAGCTAGTGCGAAGGGCAGCTTTTGGCTGACGATCAGTAGTGGGAAATTCCACGGAGTGATGATTCCTACCACCCCCACGGGCTCGTGGACCACCAGCGCCAGCGTGTCCGCGCCGAGGCTGTTGTGCGCGTCACCGTACTGATGCCGAGCCAAAGTGGCGGCGTAGTCCCACAAACCGGCCGCGGATGCCACCTCATCACGGGCCTGCCGGATCGGTTTGCCTGCTTCGGCGCATTCGATCAGCGACAGCTCCTCGGCGTGGTCTCGGATGTGGTCGGCGACGGCGGCTAGCAGGGTTGCCCGTTCGCTGCCGCTGGTGTGGCGCCAGCTGGGTAGGGCAGCACGGGCGGCGGCGACGGCGGCGTCAACATCCTGCTGCCCGGCCTGGGGGTAGCGACCAACGCACACACCATGGGCTGGTGCGGTGCGGGTGAAAGTGGCACCGGTGGCGGCGTCAACGCGATTGCCATTGACGATCATCGAGTAGTGGTGCTCTCGAAGGTCCGCGACCGCATAGGAGGTGCTGGTGGACATCAGGAATCCTCTCGCTCGTGTGTGCTATCGGCCGCCGAATTGGGGGGTTCGACGCTCTTGGAATGCGGCGATCCCTTCGGCTAAGTCCGCGGTTCCCGCGGCTAGTCCAGAGGCCATCGCTTCCACGGTGGCGATGGGGGCACCAGCGAGGCTGGCATCGATGAGTTGTTTGGAGAGGGCGACGGCGATCGGTGCGCTACCGAGGATGTCGTCCACCCAGGATTGAACGGTGGGCTGGAGCTGCCCTGGTTCGGCCACGGCGTTGACCACGCCCCAGCTCAGAGCGGTCTGCGCATCGAGTCTGCGGCGGGTGAAGATCAGCTCCTTGGCGCGTGGCCCACCCACGAGTGCCGGAAGTCTGCCGGTTCCAGCCCAGCCAGGGACTGTTCCCAGCCCGACTTCGGGCAGCGCGAAGATGGCTGCTGTTGATGCGAGCCGAAGGTCGCAGGCCAGCGCCAGCTCAAATCCACCCCCGAAGGCGGGCCCATCGATCACGGCCATGGTGGGGCACCGAAGGTGCGCGAGAGCCGCGAAGGTGCGGTGCCCGTCGGCCACCCAGGACCGCCACATGGCGATGCCATCGAGGCTGGCGAACTGGGTGATGTCCGCGCCGACCGAGAAGGCTCGGTCTCCCTCAGCGCGGACCACCGCCAGCTGGGCTGAGGTGGTGTTGATCTCGCGGCAGGCCTGCTCCAGCTGCGCCAGCATCGTGGGGGTGAGCGCGTTCAGCTTGGCTGGCCGGTCCAGGATGATCTCTGCCACCGTGCCCGGTGAGCGCCAGCCCCAATGGATGCTGCCGTGATCCGGGGTCATTGCTGCACCGGTTCTAGGCGAGATAGCGCGCTGATGCGCTCATGTACCGGCCGCGGTGGCAGGGTGAGGCCGATGCGGTCGTGGCTGTAGTAGTGCAGATCGGTGGTGCGCAGGGCGTCGGAGACCAGCAGGGGGAACCCGCTGCGATCGAGGACGTCTTTCTGGAGATCGACCCCGGGGGCGATCTCGCTGACCTGCAGGCCCGCGGGCGTCAGATCCAGCACGCATCGCTCGGTGACGTATTTGACCTGCTGGCCGCGGGCGAGGGCTTGCTGGCCATTGAAGGTGATGGCCGCTACGTCGGGTACCAGCTTGGTGTGGGGTCCGTCCGCGTTGATGCTCAGCCCCTGGGTGGGGCTGATATCGATGTCACGACGCCCGGCGGTGAAGGAGCCCACGAACACGATCTGTGGCGCGCGGGTGGTGATGTCCGCGAATCCGCCGACTCCCGCGGTGACGTGCCGTCGTCGCTCTAGGTGGTGCACATTGACATTGCCGTGCGCGTCGATCTCCAGGAATGAGAGGAAGGCGCGATGGAACCCGCCACCCTGGAGCAGGGTGAACTGATCGGCGCTCTGCATCAGCGCGTCGGGGTTTTGTGAGCAGCCGAAGGCAAAGTCCAGCAGGGGGATGCCCCCGACTGGGCCTTGCTCCAGCACCCAGGAGACCGACCGCTCTAGTCGTTCCTCGACCAGCACGTGGGGGACCAGTGCGGACACGCCGAATCCCAGGTTCACAGTCTCGCCGTCGCGAAGTTCAGCGGCTGCGCGCCGGGCCATGATCTTCTCCAACGAGAACGGGATCGGCGCGATGGTTGCGGTTGGACGACGCAGCTGGCCGCTGATGGCCGGATCGTAGATCGTCTCGGTGGTTTGCATCTGATCGGGTGCTTCGACCAGCACGTCAACTAGGATCCCGGGGACCTTGACTGCCTGGGGGTCGAGGCTGCCGCCTTCGGCCAGGCGTTTGACCTGGGCGATGACGATCCCGCCGTTGTTGTGAGCGGCGTATGCCTGGTCCAAGGCACCTAGTGATGACCCTTCTTCCTCGAAGGTCAGGTTGCCGTAGGCATCGCCGGTGGTTGCTCGGATGATCGCGACATCGGGCACGACGGAGCGGAAAAACAGGTAGTCCTGGTCGTCGACGCGTTGGTGGCTGACCACGTCGGCTGGTGTGCTGGGGTTCATGCGCCCGCCGTCGTGGCTCGGGTCGGCGAAAGTGCCCAGGCCCACCTGGGTGAGCACCCCCGGTTGTTGGGTGGCGCCAGCGCGATGCATCTGGAACAGCACACCTGAGGGGAAGTTGTAGGCCTGCACCTGGTCGTCGGCGATGAGCTGCCAGATGCGCGGGGGTGGCGCGGAGGAAGGCCCGGACGGGTAGGAACCGGCGATGACGCGTTGGAGCAGGCCGCGGTAGGCGATGTGGTCAATGCCGGGCTGGCCGTACATGTCGCCGGCGGCAATCGGGTGGACGGCGGTGATCGAGCGTGGTGCGCGGGTTTCCTGCCATCGTTGCCCGATTCCGGCGAGGACGGCGTCTGGGCAGCCGAGGCCAGAGGATGAGCTGACGGTGACGCAGTCACCATCGGCAATCAGGTCTGCTGCTGCGCGTGGGTTCAGGACGGGTACGGGTTGCATGTCCTCTTCTCAGGTCAGGGCCCGCGGGTCCACCGCGGTGCCGGTGCGGGCCGATTCCAGTGCTGCCAGGGCAACCCGGACGGCGTCGGCGCCGGCTTGTCCGGTTGCCGTGGGGCTTGCGGTCCCGGCAATGGATGCGGCGAAAGCGTCCGCCACGATTCGGTACAGATCGGTGCTGGTATCGAGTGCCACCAGGTTGCGCCCGGCGTCGGTCCAGATCTCTACTGTTCCGTGGGTGTCCTGGGTCATGGCGTCGGTGACCACGATCGAACCCTCGCTGCCGAGGACGTGCAGGGAGGTCGCCGTGTGGGGGTTGGTAAAGGAGTCGTGAGTTTGGGCGAGTCCGCCGCCTTCGAAGGACATGGTGGTCATCACGGCGTCGGGTGCCGCTGCTGGCCAGCGCCCCTGGTGAGCGGCGTGGGCACTGACGGCCATCGGTAGGGAACCAAAGAGGGGCAGCAGAACCGATGCGTCGTGGCAGGTGATGTCGAGGATCGCGCCCCCGGCCGTGGAGTCGGATAGTCGCCAGCCTTGTAGACGCTGCGGGAGCATGACGGCGTGGGCAACCCGCGCCGCCAGCAGGGTGCCGATCCGCCCGGCGTCGACGGCCTCGCGAACGGCGACATGCAGCGGTGACCCGGGCAGGTGGTGATTGGTGGCCAGTTGCACGCCGACGCGGTCGGCGGCGGTGACCAGCTCCTGGGCTTGGCCGACGGTGAGCGCTAGGGGCTTCTCGCACAGCACGTGCTTGCCCGCTGAGATCGCGGCCAGCGCTTGGTCGGCGTGCAGGTGGTTGGCGGAGGAGATGTAGACCGCCTCAACATCGGCGATGCCAACCTGCAACTCGGTCGTTGCCTGAGCCAGGTGGTGCTGCCGCTTGAATTCTTGTGCGCGATCAGCTGATCCGCTGACGATGGAGACCACCTCGTCGCCACGGGCGCGCAGTGCGGGGATGACGCGGGTTGCGGCGATATCGCTGGCCCCGATCAGGCCCCATCGCAGTGTTGGTGCTGGTGCTGGTGCGGTCACCGTGGCCTCCATGCGCCGGTTGAGGCCCGGACCCGCAGGGCGGGCTCGACGAGAACTCGCCGGGGGCCGGTATCAGTTCCTTCGATCATTGCCAGCAGCCGGGTGGCGCATGCGACTCCAACGGCGTCGGCATGGGTGGCCACGCTGGTCAGTGGAGGTACTTGCTCGGCAGCGAGCTGAATATCGTCGAAGCTGGCGACCGCAACGCTCTCGCCTGGGCGAATCCCGGCGTGGCGTAGTGCGGAGCACACCCCCATGGCGACGATGTCGTTGTAGGCGACGATGCAATCGGGCAGGTCGCCGGTGGCGAGGAGCTGCTCGACTGCGGCTGCGCCACCGGAGGGGGAGGCGGCTGAGTAGATCGGTTCCCGGTTGCCCCAGTCGATGCTGTCTGCGCATACCTCGTTCAGGCCCTGGATGCGCTCGCGGCGTGAGGAGACTTCTTGCCCGCCCAGGAATGAGGCCGTTCTTACCCCGATGCCTTTGAGGTGCCGGCCGAGCATGCGCCCAGCTTCGACATTGTCTGCCCCGACGTAGGCGCGTTCCTGGGTGAGGTGACGGGTGAACAGGACGTGCGGAATCTCCCGGTCTACCAGTGGCTGCAGGTCTGCCTCCGTGGTGTCCTTGGCAGGGAGCAGGCATAGGCCATCGACCCGGTGTTCGATCAACGCGGACAGAATCTCGCGCTGGCGGCGCAGGTCATCGCGGGTGTAGCCCAGAAATAGTGTGTGCCCTGCTTTGTGGGTGATGTCCTCGAGCGCGACGGTGAGTTCGCCGAAGAACGGGTTGGCCAGATCGGTCATGACCAGCCCGACGGTCATCGAGCGCGACTGTCGCAGGTTGGCTGCGGCGCGGTCGTAGATGTAGCCAAGGTCGGACATCGCTTGTTGCACGCGCTGCGCCGTAGCTGCCGACACGCGGGGACTGCCACGCAGCACCAATGAGGCGGTAGCCCGCGACACACCTGCGCGTTCGCTCACATCCTTGAGCGTGACCCGACCCATGAGCTTGACCTATCCGTTGACATCGCGTGGCCTCGAATCGTAACAGACGTTAGATCGATCTAGCATTGTAAAAAGGTGAACTTCCAAGAGTGGTTGACAGGTAGATCGATCTTAGGTTAGATCGATCTACCAAATTCCGGTTGCTCAAGGGAGAGACTCATGACCAGACGTCGTTCAGCGCTGCTTTGCGCTGGAATCGCAACCAGCCTTGCCTTGGCCGCGTGCGCTGCGAACACCCCTTCAGGTGGAGGCGATGGTGGCAGCGAAGGGTCGGACACGCTCGAGGTGGTGTCCTGGTGGACATCCGGATCTGAGGCTGAAGCGCTGCAGGTCCTCTTCGACGCGGTGGCCGCCGATCGGGAAGGGCTGCAGGTATCCAACGCTGCCGTTTCCGGTGGTGGTGGCGCGAATGCTCAACAAGCCTTGAACGCGCGCTTGCAGGCGGGAGATCCACCCGATACCTGGCAGCTGCATCCAGACCAACAGCTCGCCAGTTTTGTCCAAGGCGGCCAGGTAGCCGATATCAGCGATCTGTGGGCTGAGCAGGGGTGGGCGGACATCGTGCCGCCCGACGTCGACGAGGTGCAGCAGGTTGATGGCGCCTACTACACGGTCCCCGTGGGAGTCCACCGCGGCAACGTGCTGTGGATGAACCCAACCGTGCTGGATGAAGCTGGGGTGACCATCGATGAGTCGACGGACCTCGATGGGTTGATCAGCGCGTTGCGGACGGTGCAGGAGTCTGGGGTGACCCCGATCTGCCTGGGAGATAAGGAGATCTTCGCGGCTAGCCAGCTCCTGGAATCGGTGATCGTGGCAGAGATCGGCCCGGACAACTGGCGGGCACTGTTCACCGGGGAGAAGCCCTTCGACGACCCGGACGTGCGGGCAGCTGCGCAAAAGTACGCCGAACTGCTGGAGATGACCAATGCTGACCACACCGCACTGACCTGGGATGAAGCCGCACTCCAAATGGCCGGGGGCGCCTGCGCTGTCACGCTGATGGGTGACTGGGCGCTGGGGGAGATCGTCAACGGTGGCTATGAGCCCGGCACGGACTTCACCTGGGTCCCGTTCCCTGGTGATGAGCCGACCTTCATCTACATCGGCGACGGTTTCTCGATTCCTGCCGACAACATCCCCAACGCCGAAGCTGCGCAGCAGTGGCTCATCACCGTCATGGACCCAGAGGTTCAGCTCGCGTTCGCGGCGATCAAGGGCTCGATCCCGGCTGTGACCACTGCCGACACCTCCACGCTGTCGGAGTATCAGCAGTCTGCGGCGCAGGACTTCCAAAGTGCTGCCATCGTCTCTTCTATCGCCCACGCCCAGGCGGCAGGGGCGGAGTATTCGCAGACGTTTGCCGATGCTGTGACCACCTTCAACGGCAATCCCAATATCGATGCCCTCCTTAACTCGCTGACGGCGGGGCAGTCGATCCTCGGCGACTGATTCCTCATGACGGCAACCAAAGAAGCCGCACCCCCGGCGCCCAAAGCGGCGCCGGGTGGTGCCGGGCGAAAGAAGAAGAATCACTTTCAAGCGCGCGAGCGGCAGGCACGCTGGCTGTTCGCTCCCACGATGTTGGTGACCTTCGTATTCGTGTACGTCTTCATCGGCGTCACCATCTTCATCTCGTTCTCCAACTGGCGCATCGGCACCAACCGGGACCTGTCCCTGCAGGACTCGCCCGGCTCGACCTACGTCGAGATGCTCTCGGAACAGCGTTTCCAAGCCGACATGCGCAACATCGTCATCTTTACCGTGTTGTTCCTGGCGCTAGCGATCATCTCGGGCTTGGTGATGGCGTTATTGATTCATCACGTGGCCATCGGCGCGGGACTGTTCCGGGCAGTATTCATGCTGCCGTACGCGCTCTCCTTCATCGTGACGGGCGTGGTGTGGCGGTGGATCTTCAACCCCACGACCGGGATCAATACCATCCTGCGAGATCCATTTGGAATCGAGAACCCGCCGGGCTGGACGACCGACACCACGATTCTGGGAGCACTCAATCAACCGGATGGGCTGGGCTTTCTCAAGATTCAGCTAGGCATTCCGGTTGCGCTGGTTCCTATCGTGATCGCCGCATCCTGGCAGCTGCTTGGGTTCGCGATGGCCATGTATCTGGCTGGTCTGGGTTCCATCCCAGAGGAGCACATTGAGGCCGCCTCGCTGGACGGTGCCGGCCCATTCCAGCGGCTACGCCACGTCGTGATTCCACAACTTCTCCCCACCACCGTGACGTGTTTCGTATTGCTGCTTCACGTGGCGCTGAAGATCTTCGACCTGGTGGTGGCGATGTCCGGGAGCGGTCCCGGATTCGTCACTGACGTGCCCGGCATCTATATCTACGAGTACCTCGGAAGCCGCTATGACAAGGCTTCCGCGGCATCGATCGTCCTGCTGGTCATGACCCTGGTGGTCATCGTGCCGTACCTCATGCGCAGCTACCGCAAGGAAAGGGGCTGAGATGGCGAACGCAACAGGTCTAGCAACCCGGCGCACCGGGTGGGCGGCCAAGCTGCCTAAGACTGCCGGCGGCTGGATTGTCCTGGCAATCTGCGTGCTCGGCACCATCGGGATGGCGATACCGCTGTACGTCATCATCGCGACGGCGCTATCGGGCAGTTCGGGGGCCCCGGGATTCTTCCTGACATTCCCCGCCGATCCGGGTCTAGACGCCTTCGTGGGTGCGTGGGAGAGCCTGCATGGAAGCCTGCTCAATTCACTTCAGATCACCATCCCCGGTGCGTTGATTTCGTGCCTGATCGGTTCGTTCAACGGATTCCTGCTCTCCAAGATCAGATTCCGTGGGGCCGACCTGCTATTCACACTGCTACTGGTGGGGATGTTCATTCCATTCCAGGCCGTGATCATCCCGGTGTTCCAGTTCCTGAACATTCTGGGATTGCAAGGGTCGCTGGCGGGGCTGCTGGTGGTGCACGTTATCTATGGCATTCCCATCACCACCTTGATCTTCCGCAACTACTACGCGGCGATACCCGATGCCTTGATGGAAGCGGCCTCCCTTGATGGGTGCGGCTTGCTGGGTACCTACCGGCGGATCATCTTGCCGCTATCGATTCCCGGGTTTGTCGTCGGGGGGATCTTCCAATGCACCAATATCTGGAATGACTTCCTCTTCGGCTTCATCCTCACCTCGCCAGCCGCCCGGCCGGCCACGGTGACGCTGAACAATCTCATCGGCACCACCACCGTCGACTAGTCCGAGTTGATGGCTGGCGCGGTACTAGTGGCCGCTCCGACGGTCCTGATGTACCTGTTCCTGGGCAAGTACTTCGTCAGTGGGCTGACCGCTGGCGCCGTGAAGTAGTACCTACGCGAAAGAAGGAGAAACCACACCATGGTCGAGCGGTATGACTACGTCGTCGTCGGTGCCGGGGCCGCTGGTTCCCCGGTCGCATCCCGCCTGTCAGAGGATCCGGATACCTCGGTCTTGCTGCTGGAGGCAGGTGGGCGGGATCTCAATCCGCTGATCCACCTGCCCATGGGATTCACCAAGCTGACGACACCGGATGTCAACTGGGGTTTCTCTACAGTGCCGCAGCCGCACCTGAACAATCGCAGAATGCACTATCCGCAAGGCCGGGTGCTGGGTGGCAGCACGTCCATCAACGCCATGATCTTCATCCGTGGCGCAGCCTCCGACTACGAAACCTGGAAGAGTCTGGGTAATCAAGGTTGGGGCTATGAGGACGTGCTGCCCTACTTTCGCAAGCTGGAGACCCACGACTACCTCAATGATCGGTTCCACGGCGATGAGGGACCGGTCAACATCACTGAGCAGGCTGCATACAACCCATTGAGCAAGGCCTACGTTCGCGCTGGTCAGGAGTTGGGTCTGCCGTTCAACCCAGACTTCAACGGGGCCCAGCAATACGGCGTCGGCTACTACGACGTCACCCAGCGCCATCACCGCCGGGAATCTGCGGCGACCGCCTACCTGCGCCCCGCGCGCAAACGCTCCAATCTGACGATCCACACGCGTTCTCAGGCCACCCGCATCCTCGTCGAGGGGGGCCGGGCAGTGGGATTGCACTACCTACGCAAAGGCAAGCCAGTCACGGTGCGGGCAAACCGGGAAGTGGTGCTGTGCTCGGGAGCGGTGAACTCGCCCCGGTTGCTGATGCTCTCCGGTATCGGCGCTGCTGCGGAGCTTGAAGCCGTCGGTATCAAGACCGTCCATGACTTGCCGGGAGTGGGCAAGAACTTCCAGGATCACATGGATGTGTACCTGACCGCTCGGTCGGAACCGGTTTCCTACAACGAATCCGATCGTCCGCTGAAGATGGCCTGGGCCGGGATCCAGTACCTGATGAACCAGACTGGACCAGCGACGGCCACCGTATGTGAAGCCGGGATATTCACCCGCAGCACCCTGAGCAACGACACCCCCGATATTCAGATGCATATCCTTCCGGCGTTCGTCATCGACCATGGGCGCCAGCGAGTGCGCGGCCACGGATTCACCATCAATACCTGCCACTTGCGCCCCACGAGTGTGGGGGATGTGCGACTGAACTCGCCCGACCCGATGGATGAACCCGCCATCAACCCCAACTTCCTTGATACCGAGCGGGACTGGCAGATCTCCCTGGAGGGCTTCGAGAAGGGCCGGGAGCTCCTGGCAACCAAAGCGATGCGGCCATGGGTCAAGTCCGAGCACATGCCGGGCCAGGATGTGCGCACCGACAGCCAGAAGCGCGAGTACGTCAAGAAGTGGTCCAAGACCGATTACCACCCGGTGGGCTCCTGCAAGATGGGCAACGACGAGTTGGCTGTGGTTGATACCGACCTGAAGGTGCATGGTGTCGCTGGCCTGCGGGTCATCGACTCCTCGATCATGCCGACGCTCATCAGCGGCAACACGCAGGCGACCTCCATCATGATCGGAGAGAAGGGCGCCCACCACATCCTGAATCCAGGTTCCTCAGCCTGACTCGCGGGAGGTACTCAACCAGTTTCGGTGTCGATACACCCTGCCCGCCCGCGAGTTCGAAGGTTTACGTCAAAACCGAACTCCACGAGCCACGGTCTTGGCATCACCCTTCGTACTCGACGGAAGCGGGCGGCCCAGCCGTGCAACACCCCCAGCTCAGGTTGCAACACCCGCTGGCGACCTCGCCGTGATCCCCCTCAGGGCTGATCTCGTGACCCAACCTGGGGGTGAGGCGCAGGCGGTGGAAACTGCCTACTGTCAGTGAGTATGACGACCGCCCCCAACACTGTTGATACGCCAGCTCCGCGAGCCGCTATCCGGGCGCGGGGGCTGACCAAGGTCTACGGTCATGGCGACGTTGCCGTGCGTGCCCTCAATGGTGTCGACATCAGCTTCGCCGAAGGGGAGTTCACGGCGATCATGGGTCCCAGTGGCTCAGGAAAGTCCACCCTGATGCATCTCCTCGCTGGGCTGGATACCGTCACTTCCGGGCAAGTCTTGCTCGGTGACACGACCCTGACCGACCTGGACGACGATGCACTGACGAGGCTACGCCGGGAACGGGTGGGATTCGTCTTCCAATCTTTCAACCTGTTACCGATGTTTACAGCGATGCAGAATATCGAACTGCCCTCGCAGCTGGCTGGAGGCGCCTTGGACCCCTCCTGGTGTGACACCTTGGTCCAAACCTTGGGGCTGGAGGGCCGCTTGACTCACCGCCCATTTGAACTTTCAGGCGGTCAGCAGCAACGAGTGGCTATCGCCCGGGCCCTGTCCACACGTCCTGACGTGGTCTTTGCCGATGAACCAACAGGCAATCTAGACACTCGCTCCGGTATGGAAGTGTTGTCGTTCCTGCGGCGTTCGGTGCGGGAACTAGGGCAGACCGTCGTGATGGTCACCCATGATCCAGCGGCTGCTACCTACGCCGACCGGGTGGTGCTGATCGCTGACGGGATCATTGCCGGTCAGATCTTAGACCCAACCCCGGAGGCGGTCCTCGCGGGCCTGGATGCCCTGCGCACCAGTACTGAGGTGGCCTGATGCGGCGACTCACACTGAGCCAGATGCGGGTCTCGGCCGGGCGGCTCGGCGCTGCAGCGATTGCGATCGTGTTGGGGACCTCATTCGTAGCTGCGGCACTGTTGGCATCGGGCGCCATGGAACTAGGCACGCGTGAGGCTTTCACTGCTGGGTATGGACGAGCCGAGCTGGTATTAGAGACCTGGGATGCCGACCTGACCGCTGCCGACTTGGATGCCGTACGGCAGCTGCCAGGGGTTGCTGCCGCAGATCCATACGATTTTGTGGAGATGGAGGTGTCAGGTGCAGTGGGTGAGTCTGTTGCACTGGGAGTGGCTGCCAGCGATATGCGACTTTTGACGATGTCATTGCATGAGGGCCGGATGGGAAGCACCCCGTACGACCTGGTGCTGGCAAGCGATGTAGCGCAGCGAATCGGTGCCGAAATTGGCGATGCGGTGAGTGTGGTAGATGGCGCCGATGAGGCCGACTGCGTCGGCCCTGGTGATCTGTTCACCGTGGTGGGGCTATTGGAGCCGCCGACCTCGCCGTTCGCCAACTCCTTCGGCGGGCTGATCGACGCCAACATCATGGAAGCATGCTTGACCGAGGTCGGGCCGGGAGCCGGCGGGGGGATCTACCGAGAGTTCCGGATCGTCACCAATGGTGACGTCGAAGCAGTACGAGAGCAGTTGTTATCCCAATTCGGGGGTCGCGATGTCGCGGTTTCAACGGTTCAGGAGATTGCTGAGAAGTGGGTGAGGCAGACGTCCGGTTCGGATGTCAGCTTTCTGCTGTTCTCCCTTGCTTTCGCGGCGGTGTCCCTCGTCGTGGCCGGATTGGTGATCGCCAACACCTTTGCGGTGCTGGTGGCTCAGCGCACCGTGACCCTGGCGTTGCTGCGGTGCGTGGGGGCAAGCCGCGCGCAAGTGCGCAGGTCGGTGCTGACGGAGGCTCTGGTGTTGGCGGTGATCGCTTCGACCGTTGGTCTGGCCTTCGGCACCGCCGTCACCATGATCGGGGCGAGGCTACTGGCGACGATGGTGCCAGAGGCCGGGATAAGTGGGAGCGTTCCGTTCAGCCCCTGGGTGCCGCCGATCACGTTGGCCGTCGGCATCGGTGTGACGGTGATTGCCGCGCTGGTACCGGCCCGGATGGCGACGAGGGTTGCCCCGATAGTGGCGTTGCGGCCGGTCGAAGGCGCCACGGTAGAGCGGGCCGGCCGCCCACGGGTGGTGTTGGCGCTGGCGGGGATCGCGGGTGGGGCTGCCTGTCTGATCGGGGGAGTGGTCATATCCCGATTTAGCGCGCAGGTACCTAACTCATCCGCGGGCGCAGTCGCCGACGATGAAATGCTTCTCGCAGCGTTGGTGGTTGGTGTTCTGGGAGGTGTGATCACCTTGGCCGGCGTCCTACTGGGGTCCGTGCTGGTAGTGCCATGGATGGTTGCGCGGCTTGGAGTACTAGTCCGTCGTGGTGTGGCAGGCAGGTTGGCCACGGTCAATGCTGCTCGCAACCCGCGCCGGAGCGCCGCCACCGTTAATGCGCTGGTGATTGGTGTCGCGCTCGTGGTCACCATGTCCGTAGGGGCGGCCACGGCCCGAGAATCCCTGTTCAGCAGGCTGGATGAGAGGTACCCGATCGACCTGGTGGTCACCACAGCCAACCTGGAGGCTGCGATCGACCCGGCTCAAATGAGTGCCTTGCAGGGTGTCGATGGTGTGGCGCTCACCGTCTCCGCCCAGAACATGGGTTGGGTGGAACTCTACGATGGGCAAGACGATGCCTACGTCGAGACGCTGGCCGTTGACGAGGGCGCGTTGGCGCAGGTGATTCGGAGCGCTGATGGAGTGCCACCGATGGCCGCAGACACTATCGTCACAAGTGCCGCCAGCACCGACTCCTTCGATAACGGGGACCAGGTGACCCTCCTGGCCGACCTCAATGTTGGTGTTGATCTGACAATTGCCCATGGTGATACCGGTGGACTCGCCTTTGTCTCACCTGGGATCACGAGCGCAACTACCAGCGCCGCACCGGGCAACGCCCTGCTCATTCGCCTGGAACCCGATGCCGACGAGGTGGCCGTGGCCAAAGCCATCCAACGGCTGGCGACCGAACTTGCTGAGCGAGCGCAGTACCCGACTCTAGAGGTGAATGGCCTCGGTGTGATGCGCCAAGGTTACAGTGAGGTGATCAACCTGCTGTTGACCGTCGTCCTGGGTCTGCTTGGCGTCGCCGTGGTTGTCGCGCTGGTAGGTGTGGCCAATACCCTGTCGCTCTCGGTGATCGAACGTCGCCGAGAATCGGCAATGTTGCGCGCCATTGGTCTGACCAGGCGTCAGTTGCGCAGCATGTTGGCAATCGAGGGTGTGTTGATGGCGGTGATGGGTGCGCTGATAGGCGTGGTGGCTGGGCTCGCCTTTGGTTGGGCCGGGTCCGCCATCTTGTTGGGAAGCGCGGCACCAATCAGGCTCGGCTTCCCGGTGTTGCATGTGGTGCTGGTGTTCGTGGTGGCAGTGGTCGCGGGGGTGCTGGCCTCTGTCCTGCCGGCCCGAGCAGCTGTGAGGCAATCTCCGGTTGCGGCGCTCGCAGCCGACTAGCTGTGCTGGGCATGCCAGGCCGGAAGATCGCATTGCGGGCTGTTCCTACCAAAATGCTACCTTGGTAGCATGCCCAAAATCAGTGTGAGTCTCTCCGCACGAGACATCCAAACACTTGATGCTTACGTTGAATCTGCGCGCCTAGGTTCACGTTCTGCGGGGCTGGCGCACGCGATTCGCCTACTCGATCTTGATGCTCTCGACGACGCTTACACCGCAGCGTGGTCTGAGTGGGAGGAATCGGGCCAGGCGCAGGCGTGGGACGCCGTTGCCGATGATGGAATCCGATAGTGCGTCGCGGTGAGGTCTGCTGGGTGGACCTAGATCCTGCTAGGTCTGGTGAAGCAAACAAGCGCAGGCCCGCGATCATCGTCAGCAACGATCGCGCCAATGCTGCCGCTCAGCGATCTGGGTTTGGAGTGGTGACCGTAGTCCCGGTCACCAGCAATATCCGAACGGTCTACCCGTTTCAGGTGTTCCTGCCCAGTGCCGAGGTGGGACTAGCTGTTGATTCCAAAGCGCAAGCCGAACAGGTGCGTGCGGTCTCTGTTCAGCGAATTGGAG
>JBKEBC010000065.1:0-1754 GCA_047972965.1 Beutenbergiaceae bacterium
TCGCCCAGCGGCATCCCTCGCCCAGCGGCATCCCTCGCCCAGCGGCATCCCTCGCCCGCCGTGCTAACGCGACGACACGCACAACCGCCCGGCCCAGGCAATCGTCACCACCCCGGTCTCGGAGGCGTTATCGAGATGGTCGCCACCGATACGGACCAACCGTCCTCGGTGGTCGCCTCCAGCGGTACGAGCCACGACCGGTTGGCCGTCCCGGGCCAGTGCCCGCAGCACGTGACCCAGCCCTAGTGCCCGCTCCACGCCGCGAGCAGGCGGCGCACTGCCAGCCAGTGGCCACGCAGCCACCATGGCCGCGATTGGAATCAGGTGCCGCCGGTGTCCATCGGCAAGCACGATCCAATGGCTACTGACATCGCGGACCGTACCGGTGTAGTCCTGACCGTTGCTCACGCGCACCGTGAGCTGATGGCTGCGGCGGGCACGTACCCGATCGGCGAATGTGGTCGCGGCCATCTCGGCGTGAGCTAGCTCCCGGATTTCCTCCTCGGCTTCCCAGCGCGCCTGCGCTTCCCACTGCCCGACCAGGTCTGCAAACAGATCGTCCCACCGCATATCCACACCCTAAGCCGATCTCTGGACAGCGATCATCATGAACTGATAGGAACTAACTAGAACTAAAGCTAAGCGGTATCAATGGTGAACGAACTGGCGAGCGAAGGGCTTATCGATGAGTGACAGGGTTCGCGGCGTGACATCCGCCGCCATCGCGCTGGCTAGCGCACTGGCATTGCTAGGGCTCATGCGGCTGATTTCGACATCGATCCAGCAACCGGCCTGGACGCTCGATCGTGCGATCGCCTCCGGGATACTTCTAATCGGAGCAGTGCTGGTGGCGTGGTACTGGGGCACCGCCACGATGACGCTCCTGTGTTTGCTAGGCCGGGCAATGGGCCGGCGCTGGCGCCGCGCAGAACGCATCGTCGGCAGGCACGGTGCCCCGCTGGCCCGCCGCCTGCTGAGCATCAGCGCCGGTAGCGCCATGGCGCTGGGCGCGATCTTGACTCCGGCATATGCTGCCGAGGACGAAGACGCGCCGACCACCCAGCCTCCGGTGGCCTCCGACCTTGGGTGGGGAGCTGACCCGGTGCAGGCGGCTGCCCCGCCTGCACCGGCCGAGCCCTCCAGCTACCAGGTGCAACCGGGCGATAGTCTGTGGCAGATCGCTGCGGCCCACCTACCCGCCGATACCAGCACCGCGGAGATAGCTCAGGCGTGGCCACAGTGGTACCACCACAACCGTGAGCTGATCGGTGATGACGCCGACCTGATCCATCCCGGCACGGTATTGACCAACCCCGATGCTGGCGCACCCGCATGAGCGCCCTGGCCGCCGCTGCGACCAGCGCGGTTCCCGCACCCCGGCGCATCCGGCCATCGCTGCTGGAGCAGACCCGCCCCCGCGACCGTCTCGCCTTTCGCCCGTTGCTGGATGCGGCCGAGCAACACGAGGACACCGACGACAACCGCCCGACCCTGACCTGCCTCGGTCAGCTCCCCGAACCTGTGAGCTGGTGCAGCGCCCTGGTGCGCACCAGTGTTGAGGTGCTACTGGGAGCGCGCGCTCCAGGTCAGCTTGCCCGCTGGCTCACTGCCGACCTATACACCTCCTTGAGCCATCGGGCCTACGCTGCCAACAGCTACGGCCGCGATGCTCGACGAGTCACCATTCTGCGAGTCCACCACTATCGGGTGGACGATCACCATCACGAAGCATCGGTGGTGCTGCACGATGGTCG
>JBKEBC010000061.1:0-90857 GCA_047972965.1 Beutenbergiaceae bacterium
CGATGGCCGCCAGCCCCGCCCACCCCAGCAGGACACGGGCCAGCAGCCCGGGCGCCAGCGGCACCAGAGCGATCGCGGCACCGATCGCGAACTCCCACACCCGGGTGGGAGTGATGAAGTAGGCCGATGCCCGATCCTGTGAGGTGGCCCAGATCTACCAGACGAACGATGCCCCGCCCACCAGGGACAACGCCGCCACCATGGCATACCGTCGATTCCACCCGGTTCGCATGGCTAGTGCCAGCGCGGCGAGCATCAGCAGCGGCCATATCAGGTAGAACTGTTCTTCCACCGAGAGCGACCAGAAGTGCTGCGCCACACTCGGCTGATTCCCCTCGGCGAGATAGTCGACGGCGTCAGCGGCCAAGGCCCAGTTCTCGACGTAGAGTGCGCTCGCTATCAGTTCACGGGCATTGGTCAGCCACTGCGTGGTGGGAACCCATGCCAGAACCAGCACCAGCGACACCGCCAGCACCAGCAGCGACGCAGGCAGCAGGCGGCGTATTCGCCGGGCCCAGAAGTCCAGCAGGTGCACGGTTCCGGTGCGCTCCACCTCGCGATACAGGTGTGAGGTGATCAGGAAACCGGAGATCACGAAGAAGACATCGACACCGACGTAGCCGCCGAGACACGCAACGGCCATAGGTGGAGCAGCACTACCCCGCCGACGGCGATGGCCCGCAAACCCTGCACCTCTGGACGAAACCCCCGTGCATGCGCAGCCACTGGGCCCCCAATCTATTGACGCCGACATTCCACTGCATACGCACCGGACCCGGCGAGCGGCACGCAATGTGGAAGGGTACCCGAGTCGCTACGGGCGGATTCGGGCAAACGTGCAGCCGACCTGATAGTGGCCTAAGTTGTGGTGGTGTGGCTACTGCACTCACTCCCGCCGGGACGCTTCCGATCATGATGTTGCACGATCGCGTTCTGGTGCAGCTCTCCGCTGACGACGCCGAACGACAGTCGGCCGCAGGCTTGGTGATCCCAGCCACGGCGCAGATGGCCCATCGACTCCACTGGGGTGCGGTGCTAGGCGTAGGTCCGCATGTACGAACGGTCAAGGTCGATGACCGGGTGCTCTTCGGTGAGGAGGAGCAACACGAGGTCGATATCCAGGGTCAGACCTACATCATCCTGCGCGAGAAGGACCTCCATGCAGTAGCCGCTGAACGCGTTGAAGTGTCCACCGGGCTGTACTTGTAAGCCTAGTCGGGCTCTCGTCCCTCGGCCGCGCTGACGTGCCGTGCCACCATGTGCGCGGCGCGGCGGGCCCGGTCGCCGTCAGCGGCTTGGATCGCCATCACCGGGCACGTCGACCCATCGGCCAGATCCAGGTAAACCCACGGGTCGTGTGGTCCGAACCGGACCTGCACCACCTGTGCCCAGGTGAACCGGGAAGTCTGCAGCGGATTGCGCACGCAAAGGCCCTCGGGATCGATGTCCACGCGGATCCGACCCAGCACGAGCGACAGCACTACCACCGCAGCCGAGAAACCGATGATCGCTACCCGATCCCCGGTGTAGTCGTTGGGCGAGTCGGCCAGCACGATCAACAACACCATCGCACCCACCATGAATGCGGTTGCGAGCACGATACAAACCAGCACGAGGTTCCGGGGCCGCCACCGGCGCACCCGATCGGACATCAGATCCGGCAAGCGTGAATCGAGGTCACCAGAATGGCGCGGGCCCCCACCTCGTAGAGCTGGTCCATGACCTGGTTGGTGGCCTCACGTTCGACCATGGCACGGACAGCCTTCCAATCCGCAGAGTGCAGCGCCGACACTGTCGGCGACTCCAGCCCCGGAGTGATGGCAACCGCCTGCTCGACCAAGTCAGCCGGGACGTCATAGTCGATGAGGACGTACCTACGGGCTACCTGCACCCCCTGGAGACGGCGATCGAGCACTTCCAGCGCCGGTGGGAGCTGCCCCGGTGGCCGGATCAGCACAGCTTCTGACTGCAGGATCGGCTCGCCAAAAGGCTCCAGGCCCGCGGCCCTCAGTGTGGATCCGGTTTCCACCACATCGGCGACCAGGTCAGCAACGCCCAGTTGCACGGTGGATTCGATGGCACCGTCCAACCGCACGACATCGGCGCTGATGCCTCGCTCACGCAGGTAGGCGGTCACCAGCACCGGGTACGAGGTGGCAACCCGCTTGCCATTGATGTCGGCGAGTGAACCGATACTTGGTGGCCCCGCGAACCGGAAGGTGGAACCGGCGAAACCAAGAGCCCGGTGCTCGAGCGCATTGACGTCGGAGTCGAGCAGCAGGTCGCGACCGGTTATCCCAGCGTCCACCGTGCCGGAGCCGACGTAGACAGCGATGTCGCGGGGGCGAAGAAAGAAGAACTCGACGTTGTTGGGCTCATCGACGAGAACCAGTTCGCGGGTATCGCGACGCTGACGATAACCAGCCTCTTGCAGCATGTCACTTGCTGGGCCGGACAGGGAACCCTTATTGGGGACGGCGATGCGGAGCAAGATTTCCTCGATTGGATACAGGTTCGACGACGGGAGGTTACAGGTGCCGATAGATGTCTGCGGGGGTCAGCTTACGGGCGAGCATCAGCACCTGCAGGTGGTAGAGCAACTGGGAGATCTCTAGCGCGGTTTCATCCTCGCTCTGGTACTCGGCCGCCATCCACACCTCGGCGGCTTCCTCAACCACCTTCTTGCCGATGGAATGCACCCCAGCATCGAGCGCAGCTACCGTGCCGGAGCCAGCGGGCCGCTGCGCTGCCTTGGCTTGCAGTTCAGCGAATAACTCCTCGAAAGTCTTCACGGACCGCCAGCCTAGGCCATGTTGCTACTGGGCCACGAAGTCATTGGTGTAAGCCACCTCTGCATCGACGGCGCCAGCCAGCAAACCCAGGTCATGCATCGCCGATGCCATCGCCTGCCAGCGTTGGTCATCCTGCTCACCCCAGCCATCGCCGGTGGGACCATACAGCGCGACCGTGGCGGTCGCCACCTCGGTCATGATGGCCCGCTGGTCGTCGGTGACCGTGCCCGGAATCTGTTGCTCGGTGGCGTCGACTGCTAAGTCGGGCTCAGCAGAAATGTCGGCGATGGCACGGCCCACTGCCCGTAGCACCCCGGATAGGGTTTCGGCTTGATAGTTGCGCATGTGGGAGGTGGTACCCAGGCTGATGCCGACCAACGGCAGGTCGCCGGTCTCAACCACCCGGACCGGCAAACCTGTGGCTTGAAACTGCGGCACATCGTTGTTCACGAACCCCATCACTGCGTCGACGTGCCCGGCAGCCAGCGCAGCCTGCTGGGTGAAGCCGATCGATTCGATGGTGACATCGCTACGGCTCAGGTCATTAGCGGAGAGCATGGCCAGCAAGCCAAAATAGGTTTCCCCGAACGGTCCAGGAATTCCGATGGTCATATCGGCCAGGTCTGAGGGGGAATTCACCGCAGAGTCGTCGGGGACGATCAACGTCACCGGGTACTCCTGATACAGCGTTGCCACGCTGACCACGTCCTCGCCGGCGGAGACCGCTTGCAGCATCTCGTCGCCACCAGCCACGACAAGCTGTTCCAGATCGGCAGCCATCGCGCCAAACAGATCTTCGGACTCACCGTGGTGGCGCAAGGTCACGGCCACGCCCTCGTCCTCGAAGTAACCGCGTTGCTGCGCCAGGTAGAACGGGGCGAACTGCACGTTCGGCACGTAGGTCAAACCGATCGTTACCTCGGCATCGGGAGCCCCGGGGGTCGGATCGGTACATGCGGGTACCGCGACTGCCAAGGCGAGCCCGGCAACCACGAGACCGATACCACGGCGGGTCACCACCATCGAAGAGTCCTTTCCAGGCCACGAATGGCCAGATTGAAGCCAACGGCAATGGCCGCCAGCACCAGCAATGTGGCGAACATGCCGACGGTGTCGGCACGATCACGGTAAATCGAGAGCAACTCTCCCAATCCGGAGCCGCCGATCACAAACTCACCCACCACCGCACCGGTGACCGAGAGAACAAAGCCATTGCGGATCCCGGTGAGCAGAGCGGGGAGCGCCATCGGACCTTGGACCGAGATCAGCAGGCGCATTCGGTCGGCACCATCCATCCGCGCAGCATCGACCACCTCCGAATCCACTCCGGTCAGTCCCAGCACGGTATTGAGCAGGATGGGAAAGAACACCATGGCCGCACACAGTAAGGCGCGCGGGGTGAGGCCGTAGCCAAACCACAACGCCAGCAATGGGGCGATGGCAACGGCGGGAATGGCCTGAGAGGCGGCCACGTATGGGTTCAGGGCGGCGGCGGCCCACCGCGAATGCGCCATCAGATATCCCAGTGGGAACGCCACCAGCAGGCCCAAGGCGCTGCCGAGGATGCTGACGCCAGTGGTTGCGCCGGCCGCGATCATGACATCGCCGTCGGCGACCTCAGCCAGCAGCCGTCGGACCACCGCGATCGGGTCCGGCAAGGCTGCTGGGCCAGCGAGGATGGCGCCCAGCGACCAGATGCCAAGCAGCAAGAAGGCACCCGCAATCGGAGCCCCGAGCTGCCGCACCACCGGTTGCGTGGTCATCCGAGTGCCGTCCTCTCCCCTGGCATGATCCGGGGCATGAGGGTGCGGGCGCACCGGCTCTGAGACGACAAGTCGTCACGTGCTTCCTCTCATCCGGACTTTCACCGTCGGTCTCGGAGTTCCACCGAGTCAACCATTGCCACCGATACCACATGGATCGCTGGGTCTGGGTCGCGGACTATCACCGCCGGTTCGGAATTACACCGACCCCGGAGCACGTCAAGCTCGAGCACAGTCTAGCGGGGAACACGCAGGCAGGCATGCCATGGCCCACGTGCTCAACCGCAGGAATCCGCACCGGCCTGCAGCCTGGTCGTAGCCGCGATACCTGTCGCCGGTGACAGGCTCCGGTCAGGACTGTTGCGCAGCGACCGCCCTAGCCCGCAACTCGGCTATTTCCGCGCCGGGATCCGGGGCCCGGTACACCGCTGAACCAGCCACGAAAACGTTGGCCCCGGCGGCCGCTGGCGCAGCGATGGTGGTCCGCGAGATTCCCCCATCGACCTGGATCCAGGTGTCGCTTCCGAGTTCGGCAATAGCGGCCCGGGTCCGCTCGATCTTGGGCAAGACGCCGGATATGAACTGCTGCCCTCCGAAGCCGGGCTCGACGGTCATCAACAAGATCATGTCGAATTCGGGCAGGAGATCTAGGTAGGACTCGATTCCGGTAGCCGGTCGCAACGCCAGCGCGGCCCGTGCGCCCTTGGCTCGCAGTTCGCGGGCGAGCCTGACCGGTGCGCTGCTGGCTTCGGCATGGAAGGTGACCGACCGTGCTCCGGCCTCGGCATATGCCGGTGCCCAGGTATCGGGATTCTCGATCATCAGGTGAACGTCGGCGTCCATGGTGGTGTGTTGCAACAGGCCTTGCACCACTGGCAATCCGAACGTGAGGTTGGGCACGAAATGGTTGTCCATGATGTCGAGATGGACAAAGTCTGCGTGTTCGATCCGGGTTACCTCGGCGGCAAGGCTGCCCAGGTCGGCGTCGAGAACACTCGGTGAGATCAGAATCGGCGGTGGCGGCACGCACCGAGCCTAACCTCGGCCACGGCGCAGCAGTGCCAGGAACATGCCATCGGTGTGATGGCGGTGCGGCCACAGCTGCACGTAGGGTCCTTCCAGCCCGGGCACCGGCTCGCGCGAGACCGTCTGCACGAGCTGTACGGCGTCGATCAGCTCGACATCGTGGCGCTTACTGACATCGTCCACCACCAGCGCAGTCTCGGCTAGGTGTGGTGAGCAGGTGACATAGCCGATAACGCCTCCGGGACGGGTCGCTTCGATCGCAGAACTGAGCAGGTCGCGCTGCAGCGGCCCGAGGGCACCGATGTCGCCCGGCTGGCGCCGCCAGCGTGATTCGGGACGACGACGAAGTGCACCCAGTCCGGTGCAGGGAACATCCACCAGCACGCGGTCGTACTGCCCGGTGTCGACCTTGCCAACCTCGCGCCCATCGGCTACTCGGACCTGCACGTCCAAGCGTTGGGTGAGCGGTGCCAGTGCCTGTTCAACCAGGCGTGCCCGGTGCGGGGAGACCTCGTTGGCGACGAACACCCCCGCCGAGTCGCGCTCGGCCAGCACCGATGCGAGCAGCGCCGCCTTTCCTCCCGGACCGGCGCACAGATCAAGCCATCGTGAGTCCGAGCCGGTCAACGGGGCCTGCGCCAGCGCCCATGCCACCAGCTGGCTACCCTCATCCTGCACCCCCACGCGCGCCTGGCGCACGGCCGCAATCGATCCGGGGTCACCAGCTGGGAGGTAGTAGGCAGTGTCGGCATATCGGGCATGCGTGACCTCAGGCGGCAGGTCCTGTTGGTCAGCAAGCCCAGGGCGCAGTGCCAAGGTCACGGCAGGGGCGCTGTTGTGAGCGGCGAGCAACTGTGGCAGATCGCCTGATCCTGCGCGAGTGTGCGCCAGGGATTGCCGCAGGGCCCGGATTACCCACGCCGGGTGCGAGGACGTGGCTGGAAGCGGGTCAGGGCCTGCTTCTATGCGTTCCAACCACGTCGATAGATCAGCCTCGCTGATGCGCCGAAGCACCGCATTGACCAGCTGGGCGGGGCCGCTGCCACAGGCTGCCCGGGCCAACCCCACCGTCTGCGACACTGCCGCATGGTCTGGTACCCGCATTCCTAAGAGTTGATGGGCGCCCAGGCGTAGGACATCCAGCACCGGCCGGTCAAGGTCGGCGATAGCCCGGTTGCTGGCGAGTTCGATGATTCGGTCATACCGGCCCTGCAGCCGGATGGTGCCGTAGGTCAGTTCGGTGGCGAACGCTGCGTCACGTCCTCCAATGCCCCGCTGCGACAGCATGCCCGGTAGCACCAGGTTGGCGTAGGCGTCGGACTGCGCGACAGCGCACAGGGCATCGAAAGCCGCCCGGCGCGCCGGATCAGCAGATCGCGCACGCTGGCGTGGGGTCGATGTGGAATACGCCGGGCCGCCACGTCCTCGCCGTTGCCGGGCGTGTGGTGGGTGCCTACGGGCCGAGTGATCGGGCATCAGACTTCCTTCTGTGACGGGTCGAAGGACCAGGGCTGTTCAATCCTGGCGCCGCGCGCCCAAGCCTGAGCAGACATCCAGGATTTGCCGGGCGGGGCAAGATCGGTCAGGCGAACGGCGTCGGTCCCAGTTCCAACGAGCACCTGTCCGTCCCGGACCTGCACGACGCCGGGGTTCAGGTCGATCGATTCCTGCGCGGGTCTGACCGGCCCGATTTTGAACCGGGAACCCTGGTACGTGGTCCAAGCTCCTGGCGTCGGGGTGAGTCCGCGAATCCGGGTATCGACAACATGGGCGGGCAGGTTCCAGTCGATGGCGGCATCCGCACTGGTCAACACTGGCGCCCAGGTCACACCGTCGGTGGGCTGGCGGACCGGATGCGCTGAACCGTCCGCAATGGCATCCATGGTGGAGACCAGCAGTGGCGCTGCGGCGGTGGCCAACGTGGCTAGTAGATCCCCAGCAGTGTCGGTCGGGTGCACCCGCTGGGTCATGGTGGCGTAGACCGGGCCACTGTCCAGACCTGCCTCTATACGGAATGTGGTGGCCCCGACCACATCCTCTCCAGCCATCAATGCGCGTTGGACGGGTGCGGCCCCACGCCAGGCTGGTAGCAGCGAGAAGTGCAGATTGACCCAGCCACCTGGCGGTAGTGACAGCGCTGGCTCCCGCAGCAACGCGCCGTAGGCCACCACCGCAGCACAGTCGAACGAAAGCGAGCGCAGCTGGGCCAGTGTCGGCTCCTCGTGTGGGGAGTCCGAGGTGATGACCGCAATTCCAAGGTCGGTGGCCCGTTGCTGGACCGGGCTTGGCGTCAGCACACGTTTGCGCCCGACCCGCGCCGGTGGTCGGGTCAGCACGGCGACCACCTCATGGTCGCTGTGGATCAGCGCATCCAAAGCGGGCGTGGCTACGTCCGGAGTTCCAGCAAAGAGCAATCGCACCCCCGCAGTCTAGAAACTCTGACGCGCTTTAGATGACGCTGGGGTCGATCAGCACGCGCACGACCGGTTGTTTGCGGGCACTACGCCCGGCCATCACGGCCTTGAGCGCGGCAGCCAGTTCGCCGCCGGCAGCGCGGGGCGAGCGGACGATGGCGCGCACGAGATCCGGCTCCGACCCCACCGGCTGGGGCTCGATCACTTGCGCCATCGCCGGTAGCTGTAGTCGAGCGAGGAAATCCCGCACCGCAGGTGCGGATCCGGTGAGGGTGGCCAGGCGCGTGATCGGAGGAAAGCCGAGTTCGGTCCGTTGCATCAACTCCCGTTCGGCATAACCTGTCGGATCCCAGCGCACCAACGCTTGCGCCGGTGCCGATGGTGGGTCGCCCAACAGCATCACGCGGCCATTGGAACGAACCAGGGCTGCGGCGTTGAGCCAGCGCCGCAGAGCCTCGGTCGAGGCGTCCAGATCCTCCCGAGCGGTCATGATGGCGCCATCAAGGAGCACTGCTGCGGCATAGCCATCTGTGGCGATCGGCTCCGCCCCTGGGGTCGCCACCACCAGCCGGGGCGTATCGTCCACGGCCGGTGTCACCTCACCATCGCGGCCCGAACGCAGGATCGGCACCCCGGCGAACGCACGGCCCAATTCTTCGGCCGTCCTGCTACTGCCCACCCGCATCGCCCGCACCTGGTCGTGTTCACACTCATGGCACTGCCAGGCTCGCGCCGACTTGGTGCACCACCGGCATACTGGCGCAGCGGTTGCCGTCGGCAGGGCCAGTGGCCCATGACAGTGTGGGCAGCGTGCGGGTGTGCGGCACCGGGCGCAGGACAGGCCGGGCAGGTATCCCGATCTCGGCGACTGAATGAGCACTGGCCCGTCGGTGAGCGCTTGGCGCACCAGTTCCCAGGCGGGACGAGGAAAACGGGCGGTCGCCGCCGCACCTTCGCGCGCTAGGTCAATCTGGCTGGGAGCCATGATGTGCGGGCTGCGTTGGCGAACCAGGCTGCGCCCGGCCTGCAGCGATCGTGCCCAGCCTTCGGCCACTAGCCGCTGCGCCGCAGGCGTGCGTGCGTATCCACCGATCAACGCCGCAGCGCCCTCTAGCTCGGCGCGCTGGACCAGGATTTCGCGAATATGCGGGTACGGGGCACGCGGTTCGGCATGCAAGTCGTCACCGTCGTCCCAGCACACCACCAAGCCCAGGTCCTGAATAGGCGCGAACGCCGCCGACCGGGTACCCACCACCACGTGCACCTGGCCGTACAGCACCTGCAGAAAGCGGCGGTAGCGGGCACTGACGCCTTGGTCGGCACTGAGGGCGACGTGGGCAATGTCGGCGGCGTTGAGCGCTTGGGTCACCTGGGCGATATCGCGGGCATCGGGTACCAGGACCAGGGCGCCGCGGCCAGCGGCGCGTACGGCGGAGACCGCCGCCGCAATGGCTTGCGCCCAGGGCGCAGACGGCAACGCCGACCAGACCGCTCGCGGCGCCAGCCCGTGCGCGACTCGGCGCAGGAATGCCGGACCGCCTTGATAGTCATCCCAGGGGCCACCATGTTCGCTCGGAGCGAACACGCCACCGGTGATGGCGGCTGCCGGCGGAGCGGGCGATAACGACTTTTCGGCGCTGGCATGCCGGGGCGGGATGGCCAGGCGCAGGACATCGGTGGTGCACCCGGCATAGTGAGCGGCCACGGATTGTGCCGCGCGCAACACCTGGGGTGCCAATACCGGGACGGTTCCCACGGTCCGCCCCACGGGTGAAAGCCGTTGATCGGTAGCAGAGCCGAGTGAGATGACGTAGCCATCCCGGTCCCGTCCGGCAAAGCGGACCTTCACCCGCACACCGGGCATGAGCGCTGCGGTCATCGATTCCGGGACACCGTAGTCGAATGGTCGATCCAGATGCGGCAACCCGGTGTCGACAAGCACCTGGGCCGTCACCTGCCACTGGGGTTCTGCGGGCGGGGCAGCCTGGGGATCCAGCAGGCTAGGCTGCTGGATCCGTTCGCCCGGTGTATTCACGAGGCACTAGCCAACGGCATCCTGCAACGCCTGCGCCCGGTCGGTCCGTTCCCAGGTGAAGTCGGGCAGTTCCCGGCCAAAATGGCCATAGTTCGACGTCGCCGCGTAGATCGGGCGAAGCAGGTTGAGGTCGGCGGCAATTGCTCGCGGTCGCAGGTCGAACACCTCGGTGATAGCCGACACGATGGCTTCCCGGGCGACCGTTTCGGTACCGAATGTCTCCACCGCGATCGAAATCGGGTGCGCCCGGCCGATGGCGTAGCTGACCTGGACTTCACAACGGCGGGCAAGGCCCGCCGCCACCACATTCTTGGCGACCCACCGCATGGCATAGGACGCCGACCTGTCCACCTTGGAGGGATCCTTGCCGCTAAAGGCTCCCCCGCCGTGCCGGGCCATCCCACCGTAGGTATCGACAATGATCTTGCGTCCGGTCAGGCCCGCATCACCCATGGGACCTCCGATGACGAATAGCCCCGTGGGATTAATGATCGTATCCGTTCGGCTCACATCGAGATCAAGCTGCTGGGCCGTCTGGTTCAGCACCTCGTCGATGACCTCGGACCGCAGGGCCGGACCTAAGAATCCTTCCAGCGAGATATCTGCATCGTGCTGTGCCGACATCACCACCGTCTCAACCGCAACGGGACGATCGCCGTCATAGGCCACGGTGACCTGGGTCTTGCCGTCAGGGCGCAGATTCGGGACGATGCCGGCCTTGCGCACCTGCGTCAGCCTCTCGGAGAGGCGATGAGCCAGCAGGATCGGCAGCGGCATGAGTTCGGGCGTCTCATCACAGGCGTACCCGAACATCAATCCCTGATCCCCTGCACCTTGGAGGTCATTGGGATCCAAAGTGCTGGTGTCATCTCGGGCTTCGAGCGACTTGTCGACCCCGGCAGCGATATCAGCGGACTGCTGCCCGATGGAGATCGACACCCCGCAAGAACCACCGTCAAAACCCACCTTGGATGAGGTGTATCCGATACCCGTGACGACGTCACGCACAATGCGGGGGATCTCGACGTACCCCTCGGTGGTCACCTCACCGGCAACGTGGACCAGACCGGTGGTCACCATCGTCTCGACAGCAACCCGAGCATGCGGATCACTGCGGATCATTGCATCCAGAATCGAATCTGAGATCTGGTCGCAAATCTTATCCGGGTGACCCTCGGTCACCGATTCAGAAGTGAAGAGTCGATTGCTCACGCTGGCAGAGTAGTGCCCGGCTCAGACATCTCGGCGCCACCGCCCGACCCTGTCCGGTCATTGAGCCGCGCCACGATCACGTCCAGCAGACCGCGGGCCACCTCTGCCTTGCTGCCACGGATATCGGCCACCTGGGCCCCCTGTGCGTCCAGGACCACCACAGCGTTGGGAACGTCCCCGAAACCCGCGCCATCACCGACCGCGTTCACCGCTAGCAGGTCGGCCCCTTTGCGTTGCGCCTTGGCTCGGCCGTGTTCCAGCACCGATCCGGCATCATCGCCGGTCTCAGCCGCGAATCCCACCACCACCTGTCCCGGGCGTGACTGGCGCGCCAATGTCGCCAGAATGTCGGGGTTTTCAACGAGTTCAATCGTGAGTGCGCCGCCGCTCTTCTTGACCTTGCGCCTTGATGGCTGCGCGGGTCGGTAGTCCGAAACCGCCGCTGCCATCACGATCACGTCGGCGTCGCGATGGCTGTCCATGACGGCGGCCAATTGCGCTGCTGTCTCAACCTCAACCAGGTCGACGCCCTCGGGGATGAGGGCTGGCCAGAGGTGTGCACTGACCAGCGTCACCCTCGCGCCTCTGCGCCTGGCCTCGGCGGCCACCGCTGCCCCCTGGCGGCCGGAGGAGTGGTTGGAAAGAAACCGCACCGGATCCAGGGGCTCCCTGGTACCTCCGGCTGAGACCACCACCCGCCGACCGGTCATGTCCTGAGGCCCCGCATCGAGCAACCCTAGGGCCGCATCCATCAGTGCCTGCGGCTCGGGTAAGCGACCCGGCCCAGAGTCGGTGCCGGTCAATCGCCCATCCTCGGGTTCCAGCACCGCCATCCCCCGCCGACGTAGCGTCGCGACATTCTGCACGGTGGCGGGGTGCCGCCACATCTCGGTGTGCATAGCGGGAGCGAACAGGACCGGGCAGCTCACGGTGAGCAAGGTGGCTGTGAGCAGGTCATCGGCCATGCCCGCAGCGGCCCGGGCCATCAGGTCGGCGGTCGCCGGCGCGACCACCATCACCTCTGCCTCTCGACCGATGCGAACGTGGTCAACGCTATCGGCCCCGTCAAAAACGGAGGTTGTCACCGGCTCTGCGGACAACGCCTGCCAGGTGGCCAGGCCGACGAACTCTAGGGCTGCCGGAGTCGGGATCACTCGAACCGAGTGCCCTGCCTCACGCAATAGCCGCAATAGCAGCACAGCCTTGTAGGCGGCGATGCCGCCGGACACGCCGAGAACGACGCGCATCCTCAGGCTCAGTCGTCCTCGGGTTCGACCGCGAGCACCCCGGCGCCGATCTCCCGCATCGCGATCGAGAGCGGCTTTTCCTGCGGCTCGGTCTCCACCAGCGGGCCGACATACTCCAGCAAACCCTCGTTGAGCTGGGCGTAGTAGGAGTTGATCTGGCGGGCACGCTTGGCTGACCAGATCACCAACGCGTACTTGGAGTCAACAGTCTCCAGCAGGGCATCGATGGGCGGGTCGGTGATGCCCTCAGGAGCGGCAACAGTTCCGGACATGTGTAAGCCTCGTCAACGTAGATGGGTGTCTCCGCGCACGCACATGCGCCAGCGCTGGAGTGGCAACAGCTCCTAGTCTAACGGTTGCGCCTTGCCGACGTCGCCATCACCACACCTCAGCGCTGCGGCGAGCCGTGTATCAGCGCCACCAGCTCATCGGTAGCCCGGGCCACGTCATCGTTGATGATGGTGTGGTCGAACTCGGCTTGTGCCGCCATCTCGATCCGCGCGGTCGCCAGTCGCCGGTTCCGCTCATCCTCATCCTCGGTGCCGCGACCGACCAGCCGCCGTACCAGTTCCTCCCAACTCGGGGGTGCGAGGAAGACGAACCGGGCCTGCGGCATCGTGGTGCGCACCTGGCGGGCACCCTGGAGGTCGATCTCCAGCAGCGCTGGTTGCCCCTGGCGCAGCCGCTGCTCGACCGGTGCCCGGGGTGTGCCGTAGTGGTGACGACCGTGTACGACAGCGTGCTCGAGGAGGTCGCCACGTGCGACCATGTCGGCGAATTCCTCGGCCGAGACGAACAGATAGTGGACGCCGTCGATCTCACCTGGGCGCGGGGGCCGGGTGGTCGCGGAGACCGACAGCCAGATTTGCGGGAAACGCTGTCGCAAATCTGCCGACACGGTCCCTTTGCCCACCGCTGTGGGGCCCGCCAGGACGGTCAGTCGCGCTGGTTGTTGGGCTTGCGATCGGGCCAATTCAGCCAAACTGCTCGACCAATTTGGAAATTTGATGGGGACCCAGCCCCCGGACTCGTCGAGATTCGGAAATGCCAATGTCGGTCATGATCGCTTTCGCGGTGACCCGGCCAACCCCTGGCAACGACTCCAACAACGACAGCACTTTGAGCTTGCCAATTGCCTCGTTTGACTTGCCTTCCTCAATGACCTCAGAGAGTTTGCCACCGGAATACTTGAGTCGGTTCTTCACTTCCGCACGGACCGCACGGGCAGCGGCTGCTTTCTCCAACGCTTGGGCACGCTGTTCGGGCGTCAGTTCTGGAAGAGCCACATTCTCACCTCACGTATCAGCACGTTGGAACGAAACCTATCCGTCAGCGAGGTGTCGCAGCAACCGAGTTGAGCAGTGAATTGGTATGGAGCCGGGGTGATTCTGCTCATCGTTGGGTCACAGCTGCCAATGTTCGGGCCAGCCGCGACGCGGCATCGGTCAGTGCAGCTGCATCGGGGCCGACACCAAGCACGCTGCGGGAGGCGCTCGCCAGGACCTGCGGTAGCGCTGCCCCAAATGTGTGAGGCAATGTCTGCGGGCTTGCACCTTGAGCGCCGATCCCGGGAGCCAACAGCGGCCCGCCGGTGGCCGCCAGATCCATACCGCCTTCCTGGCCCGCGTGGCCTATCGTGGCCCCGGTCACCAGACCGACCGACCCTAACCGCTCCCCCGCCGCTATGGCAGCGCCGTTATCCCCGGCGGCACCGGCGGCAATACCGGCTGCGACCGACCGCCCCTGCCCATCGCGGGCGTGCTGAACCGCGGCCCCTTCCGGGTTTGAGGTCAGCGCCAACACGAAGACGCCGCGACCGCTTGCCTGGGCTGCGGTGATCGCGGGCCGCAGCGACTCATAGCCCAGGTAGGGTGAGAGCGTGACGGCATCGCCAGCTAGCGGGGAGGCGTCGGAACAATAGGCGTGAGCGTAGCCGTCCATCGTGGAACCGATGTCGCCACGCTTGGCATCGACGATGCACAGCACCTCTTGGGCACGTGCCGCAGCGATCACCTCTTCCAACACCCCGATTCCCGCGGAACCGAATCGTTCAAAAAACGCCACCTGGGGCTTGACCGCCGCTGCCACGGGCGCAACCGCCGCCACGACCCTCACAGCGAACTCCCGCAACCCAGCTACGTCGTCAGGCAGGCCCCACTGGTGCAGCAACCCGGGGTGGGGGTCGATGCCCACGCATAGTGGTCCTCGACGGTCCATCGCCTGCGCCAGTCGAGCACCGAAAGCAGGTGTCGCGCACATCAGCGGGTCCGGGCTAATCGGGCCGCATCGTGATCTTGCAGCGAGGTCACCTGGAACGGTCCGCGCCGCAAAGCTTCAATGGCCGCGACCGCTGCGGACAGCTGCTGCATGGTGGTCACGATCGCCTTGTCTGAGGCGGTGGTGGCGGCACGGATGTCATAGCCATCAACGCGCGCACCCTTGCTACCGGGGGTGTTGACGACCATATCGATCTCGCCACCGTTGATCAGGTCGACCACGGTGGGCTCCCCCGCAGGTCCTCGGCCTTGGTGGCTCTTGCGGACCACGGCGGCGTCGATCCCGTTGCGACGCAAGACGCTGGCGGTTCCAGCGGTGGCCAGGATCGTGAAGCCGAGGTCGCGGAGCCGGCTGACCGGTAGCACCACCGACCGCTTGTCCCGATCCGCCACCGATACGAAAACGGTGCCCGTGGTGGGCAAGCCACCGAATGCGGCCGCTTGCGACTTGGCGAACGCCAGCGGAAAGTCCACGTCGTAGCCCATGACCTCCCCGGTGGAACGCATCTCCGGGCCGAGCACGGTATCGACCACGGTGCCCGCAGGAGTACGGAACCGCTTGAACGGCAGAACCGCCTCTTTGACCGCGATAGGTGCGCCAACGTCGGTCGTGGTGGCATCTGCGGCGGGCAGGTGCCCCTGTTCGCGCAGGTCGGCGATGCTCAGACCACTCATCACGCGTGCCGCGAGTTTGGCTAGCGGCACCCCGGTCGCCTTGGAGACGAATGGCACGGTGCGGCTGGCGCGAGGGTTGGCCTCCAGGACATAGAGCACGTCCGCCAGCAGAGCAAACTGAATGTTGATCAATCCCCGCACTCCCACCCCACGAGCAATGGCCTCGGTGGATTGCGCAATCCGGGCGATCATCGAATCGGACAGGGTGACCGGTGGTAGCACGCAGGCCGAATCTCCCGAGTGAATCCCCGCTTCCTCGATATGTTCCATCACCCCGCCCAGGAACAGTTCCTCGCCGTCGTAGAGGGCGTCGACGTCGATCTCGATTGCTTGGTCGAGGAAACGGTCCACCAGCACCGGTGCCGGTAGCACCGCCACACCGGACTCAGAGGTACCGGTTGCACGGGTGACATAGTCGATGAGCTGGGCGTCGTCGTACACGATCTCCATGCCCCGGCCACCGAGCACATAGCTGGGCCGCACGAGGACCGGGTATCCGATGCGGTCGGCTATCTCTTGGGCCTGCTCCAATGAAATCGCGGTACCGAAGGCGGGGGCCGGCAACCCAGCGCTGACCAGCACCTGGCCGAACAATCCCCGATCCTCGGCCGCATCGATGGCCTCCGGTGGGGTGCCCCAGACCGGTACCCCGGCAGCTTCTAGTTGGGCGGCCAGCGTCAACGGAGTCTGGCCGCCTAGCTGGACCACGACTCCAGCCACGGGTCCAACGGCCAATTCGGCAAGGTAGACCTCGTAGACGTCCTCGAATGTCAGCGGTTCGAAGTACAACCGGTTGGCCGTGTCGTAGTCGGTGGATACCGTCTCCGGGTTGCAGTTGATCATGACCGTTTCGTATTCCTCGCCTAGCGCCAATGTCGCATGCACGCAGGAATAGTCGAACTCGATCCCCTGTCCAATCCGGTTGGGGCCAGATCCCAGGATCAGTACCGCAGGCCGGTTCCGAGGCTGTACCTCGGTCTCGGTGTCGTAGCTGGAGTAGTGATATGGCGTGCGCGCCGCAAACTCCGCTGCGCAGGTATCCACGGTCTTGTAGACCGGTCGGAGCCCGTAAGCATGGCGTAGCTGGAGCACTGTCTCGGCATTGATTCCCCGGATCTGGGCGACCTGATGGTCTGAGAATCCGTGCCGCTTTGCCGACCGCAGCAGATCTTGGTTCAGGGAGCTGGCCTGGGCAAGCTCGTCCGCCACTTCTTGCAGGAGCAATAGCTGGTCGACGAACCAGGGATCGATGGCCGTTGCCTGCGAGATCTCCTCCAAGGTGGCGCCGCCGCGAATGGCTTGCTGAACATCGATCAACCGGTGCTCTGTGGGGCGGCGGATCGACTCCACCAGGGCGGCCGTGGCTTCGGCGTCTGGAGCCGGCCCGCGCCAATGGAAGGAGCTCGAGGCGGTATCGAGGGAACGGAGCGCCTTCTGCAACGCTTCGGTGAAGTTGCGACCCATCGCCATCGCTTCACCAACACTCTTCATCGTGGTGGTCAGCGTCGGATCAGCCGCGGGGAACTTCTCGAAGGCGAAACGCGGAACCTTCACCACCACGTAGTCCAGGGTTGGCTCGAACGAGGCCGGCGTTGAGCCGGTGATGTCGTTGGGGATTTCGTCCAGCGTGTAGCCCACAGCGAGGCGGGCCGCGATCTTAGCAATGGGGAATCCGGTGGCCTTGGAGGCCAAGGCTGAAGAACGTGAGACTCGAGGATTCATCTCGATCACAACCACCCGGCCAGTTTGCGGGTGCACAGCGAACTGGATATTGCAGCCACCGGTGTCGACACCAACCTCGCGGATAACCGCGATGCCAACATCGCGCAAGCGTTGGTACTCCCGGTCAGTCAGCGTCAAAGCCGGCGCCACCGTGACCGAATCTCCGGTGTGGACGCCGACCGGATCAACGTTCTCGATCGAACACACGACCACGACGTTGTCCGCCTTGTCGCGCATCAGCTCAAGCTCATACTCCTTCCACCCCAGGATCGACTCTTCTAGCAGCACTTCGGTTGTCGGTGAGTAGTGCAGGCCAGCTCCTGCGATCTGGCGTAGTTCGCTTTCGTCGAAGGCGATGCCGGAGCCCAGTCCGCCCATGGTGAAGGAAGGGCGCACCACCAGCGGGTAGCCCAACTCCTGCGCAGCCGCCAAGCAGTCATCCATGGTGTGGGCGATTGCCGAACGCGCAACTTCCGCCCCGCAACGCTCGACCACACCCTTGAATAGCTGCCGGTCCTCCCCCGCGTTGATCGCATCGATATTGGCCCCGATCAGCTCCACCCCATAGCGTTGCAACACCCCGCGTTCGTGTAGCTCGACCGCGGTGTTCAGGGCGGTCTGACCGCCCAGGGTGGGCAGCAACGCATCCGGCTGCTCTTTCGCGATGATCGCTTCCACGACCTCGGCGGTGATGGGCTCGACGTAGGTGGCGTCGGCGAATTCCGGGTCGGTCATGATGGTGGCGGGATTGGAGTTGACCAGGATGACGCGCATGCCCTCAGCACGAAGGACGCGGCAGGCTTGCGTTCCGGAATAGTCGAACTCGGCTGCCTGGCCGATGACGATCGGACCAGAGCCGATCACGAGGACGCTGGCGATATCGGTGCGGCGCGGCATCAGTGGGTCTCTCCAGATAGCTGAGCAACGAAGCGGTCGAATAGGTAGGCGGCATCGTGTGGTCCGGCCGCTGCCTCCGGGTGGTATTGAACGCTGAAGGCTGGAATATCAAGGCAGGCCAGACCTTCGACGACCTGGTCATTGAGGCCGATGTGGGATACCTGTACCCGGCCATATCGGCCGTTCTGGTACGGAGCAATCACCGGTTCGCCGACCGGCGCGTCGACCGCAAATCCATGGTTCTGGGAGGTGATTTCCACCTTCCCAGTTGCGAGGTCCTTCACCGGTTGATTGATACCGCGATGGCCGAACGTGAGCTTGTAGGTGCCCAGACCCAGGGCCCGGCCCAGGATCTGGTTGCCGAAGCAGATTCCGAAGTAGGGAATCTTGCGATCCAGGACCTGCCGGAGCAATTCCACCTCGTGGGTCGATGCCTGCGGATCACCAGGGCCATTGGAAAAGAAGACCCCATCGGGAGCTAGCTCAAGGATGTCCTCGATGGTCGAACGCGACGGCAGCACATGCACCTGCACACCGCGTTCTGCTAGCCGCTGTGGGGTCATCGCCTTGATACCCAGGTCGATGGCCACCACTCGCGCAACCGGCTTGCGCCCAGCGAACTCGCCAGCCGGTGGCACCACGTAGGCATCCTGGGTGCTGACTTCACCGGCCAGGTCCGCACCCAGCATCTGCGGTGCTTGGCGGACCTGCTCGAGCAGCTCCCGTTCGCCGTGCTCGCCGGGCAAGGTCGGCAGCGCCTCGCCCGAGAAGATGCCGGCTCGCATCACCCCTCGATCCCGCAGATGGCGCGTGAGGGCGCGGGTATCGATGTCACTGATCCCGACCACACCCTGCGCGCTCAGTTCCTGGGCCAGCTCACGCTCGGAGCGCCAGTTCGAGGCTCGCCTGGCAGGGTCGCGAACCACGTAGCCAGCCACCCAGATTTTGCGTGATTCCTGATCCTGGTCGTTGACTCCGGTATTGCCGATATGCGGAGCGGTCATCACCACAATCTGGCGATGGTAGGACGGATCGGTGAGAGTCTCCTGGTAGCCAGTCATTGCGGTGGAGAACACGATCTCCCCAATGGTGGCTCCACGTGCACCATAGGCGCGGCCACGGAGCAGGTATCCGTCTTCGCACACCAGCAGCGCATCGTTGGTGCCGGCTCTCACCTCGTTGATCATCAGGCTTCCTTGCGATAGTGCTGGGATTGGACCGGTTGCGCCGTTCCTTCTAAGACCGTGGCCGTTCCGTTGTAGAAGGTGGCGACCACGCGTGCTGGCAATGTGCGACCGGCGAATGGAGTGTTGCCGCTGGCGGTGCCCAGCTGGTCGGGAACAACCTGCCACGGCGCCTGCGGGTCGATCAGTGTCACGTGCGCCGCAGCTCCGACAACTAGTCCTTGTCCCTGGTTGGTCACCCTGCCGATCTTGGCGGGAACCGTGGACATGGTACGGGCTACATCGGACCAATCGAAGTCCACATCGGCTGCGGCCACCATCGACTCTGCGACCACAGCCACGGCGGTTTCCAGCCCGGTCATCCCAAAGGCGGCCGCCGCGAACTCGCAATCCTTGTCTTCACTGGGATGTGGTGCGTGGTCAGTGGCCACGATGTCGATCGTGCCATCGGCCAATCCGTGCCGTACCGCAGCCACATCCTCATCAGTTCGCAGCGGTGGATTGACCTTGAACTGCGGGTCATATCCGCGCACCAGATCGTCGGTGAGCATGAGGTGATGCGGCGTCACCTCTGCGGTGACCTGGACGCCACGGGATTTTGCCCAGCGCACGATGTCGACCGATCCTGCCGTTGAGAGGTGGCAGATATGAATCCGCGAACCGACATGTTCGGCCAGCAGCACATCGCGGGCGACAATCGATTCTTCCGCAACCGCTGGCCAGCCGGTCAGCCCCAGTTCCGCTGAGACCACGCCCTCGTTCATGACGGCGCCAGCGGTCAGATGTGGTTCCTGCGCGTGCTGGGCAATCACACCATCGAAGGCTTTGACATATTCCAGCGCCCGCCGCATGAGCACCGGGTCATCGACGCAGTGCCCATCGTCGGAAAAGACTCGGACAGCGGCGGCGGAATCGGCCATGGCCCCCAGTTCTGCCAATTGCTGCCCGGCCAGCCCGACGGTCACCGCACCCACCGGGCGGACCTGTGCCCAACCGGCGTCCTCGCCTAGTCGGGCCACCTGCTCCACCACCCCGGCCGTATCCGCGACCGGCGCAGTGTTGGCCATCGCGTGCACGCAGGTGAACCCGCCCAGCGCCGCCGCGCGGGTTCCGGAGGCAACGGTCTCAGCATCCTCTCGCCCAGGCTCACGTAGGTGCGTGTGCAGATCCACCAACCCGGGCAAGGCCACCAGTCCGGCGGCGTCGATCACCTGCGCCTGCCCGGCTGCTGTTGCCTGCGACCCGATCGCAGCGATCTTTGAGCCCTCGATCAGCAGATCGGTGGGGGGGCCGCCTAGCAGGGCAGCCCCACGAATCAGATAGCGGTCACTCATGTGTGTGACTCCTTCGGGTCAGCACCGGTCAGTAGCAGATAGAGCACGGCCATCCGAATCGCGACACCGTTGCTGACCTGCTCCAGGATCACCGCTTGGCTGGAATCAGCTGCTTCGGCTGAGATCTCTAGACCCCGGTTCATGGGGCCAGGGTGCAGTACCAGGGTCTGCGGCCCGAGCGCGCGTAGCCGGGACCCGTCGAGGCCGTACCGCCGTGAGTACTCCATGGGTGAGGGAAAGAAGCCACCACCAGCGGCGCTCATCCGTTCGCGTTGCACTCGCAGCATCATGATCGCTGCCGGTGATTGCTCCGCAATCGCGGCGTCCAGATCGTAGGAGAGCGCACATGGCCAGGTGTGCACACCTACGGGAAGCAGTGTGGGTGGTGCTACCAGCGTGACCCGCGCGCCCAGCGTATGCAGCAGGTTCACGTTGGACCGAGCCACTCGTGAGTGCAGGACATCTCCGACGATGACCACCGAGACATCGTCCAGGCCGCATCCGGATGCATCGGTACCAACCAGGTGCCGTCGCATCGTGAATGCGTCGAGCAACGCCTGGGTTGGGTGCTGATGCATACCATCGCCGGCGTTGATCACCGGCACGTCGATCCACCCGGAAGTGGCCAGCCGCAAGGGCGCACCGGCGGCTGAGTGCCGGATCACAACGCCGTCGGCACCCATAGCCTGCAGTGTCTGGGCGGTGTCTTTCAGCGACTCACCTTTGGACAGGCTCGACCCCTTGGCCGCGAAGTTGATCACATCGGCCGAAAGCCGTTTCGCCGCCGTCTCAAATGAAATGCGGGTGCGGGTGGAGTCCTCGAAGAACAGGTTCACCACTGCCTTGCCACGCAGTGCGGGGAGCTTCTTGATGTCACGTTGCTGTGTTTGAGCCATTGTGGCAGCAGTATCGAGAATCTCGATGGCTTCGGTTCTGTGCAGATCGGCCGCGGAGAGCAGATGTTTCATGGCTGGCCATCCCGCTCGATCGCGACAGCGTCGATCCCGTCGGTCTCGGTGAGTTTGACCCGAACGTGCTCGGCGCTGGCCGTGGGTAGGTTCTTACCCACATAGTCGGCCCGAATCGGAAGTTCTCGATGGCCGCGATCGACCAGCACCGCCAGTTGAATCGCACGGGGGCGACCGATGTCGGAGATCGCATCCAGAGCCGCCCGGGCTGTCCGACCCGAGAATAGGACGTCGTCAACCAGGATGACCACCTTCTCATCGAGCCCGGTGACGGGGATGGTGGTCGGTTCTAAGGACCGCACCGGTCGGCGTCGCAGGTCGTCGCGATGCAGGGTGACGTCGATCGTGCCCGCGATCGTGGCGGGATCCTCGTCCCGGCCATCTGCGTGCAAGACCCGTTGCGCCAGCCGCCGCGCTAGGTGGGCACCGCGAGTGGGGATACCCAGCAGCACCACATCGCCCGAGCCGAGGTTGCGTTCGATGATCTCGTGCGCGATCCGGGTGAGGGCGCGAGCGATGTCTGCCTGATTGCGCACGATGCGCTGATCACCGGGGGGTGCGGGGGTGCCAGAACTCATCCGGCTACTCTCCTTTCCCGCCTCACGGGACGGGCTTAAAGGGTCGGTTTGCCACAGGCGAGCCTAGCCGAGTCCAGCAGGTCCGTAGAACCGGCGCGCGGGGCTCTCAGTCCAGCAGGCTGGGTTTCAGCTGCAATAGTCGGCCAAGCAGCCCATTGATGAAGGTGGGCGAATCATCGGTCGACAGCGATGTGGCCAGGTCGACGGCTTCATCGATGGCCACCACGTCTGGGACCGCGTCGTTGTACAGCAATTCCCAGGTAGCGATCCGCAGGATCGCCCGGTCGACCGCTGGCATTCGGGGCAGCGTCCAACCCATGGAGTAGGTCTGGAGTAGTTCATCGATCTGGCTGAGCTTGCTGGCAAGACCCTCGACCAGCTCAACTGAGTACTCCGGCAGCGCCGTCTGTGTGCCGGGCTGCGCTATCCGTTCCGCTAACACCGCCGACATGGTGCTGGCTAGGGACTGATCGGCGCTGAGTGCCCGCTGGTCTGCCTCGTAGGCGAGGTCGATGGCCCGTTTGCGTGCCTTGGTTCGTGCGCCCACTCAGTTCACACGGCCGAGGTAGTCACCGGTGCGGGTGTCGACCTTCACCTTGGTGCCGGTCTCCAGGAACAGGGGCACCTGGATCTCGTATCCGGTCTCGATCGTGGCGGGCTTGGTGCCAGCGGATGAACGATCACCCTGTAGCCCTGGCTCGGTGTAGGTAATCTCCATCACCACCGAGGCGGGCATCTCCACGTAGAGGGCAGTGCCTTCATGCAGGGCAATGATCAGTTGCTGGCCCTCGATCAGGTAGTTGGCCGCGGTGTCCACGATGTCCGGGGTCAGGGTGATCTGTTCGTAGTCGGCGACATCCATGAAGACGTAGCCCTCGCCATCGTTGTACAGGTACTGGTAGTCGCGTCGGTCAACGTTGGCAGTCTCTACCTTGACCCCGGCGTTGAAGGTCTTGGCAACAACCTTGCCGTTGGTGACTCCCTTGAGCTTGGTGCGAACGAAGGCTGGCCCCTTGCCCGGCTTGACGTGCTGAAACTCCACAACGGACCACAGCTGCCCGTCGATATTGAGGACCATGCCATTCTTGAGGTCATTGGTGGATGCCATGGGGTTCCGATCTGTGGAATGAAAATATGCGGCCCTTAGAGTAACGGCTACCAGCCGCTCCTGGCGCATCGACCCCCGTGCCGGGCCCGTGCGGAAACTAGCTCGCCTTTACCTGGTCGGCGTTGGTGGTGGCGCTCTCGGGTCGATCAGGAAGCTGTCAGGCAGGCCAGGGCGAGCTGGTAGGAACGGTGTCCGAATCCGGCGATCGTTCCGGTGGCTACCGCGGCAATGACCGAGGTGTGGCGGAACCTCTCGCGCGCTGCCGGGTTGGTGAGGTGAACCTCGACCAGCCGCAACCCAGCCGTCGTCACTTGAGCTGCCGCGTCGCGCAGCGCGTAAGAGTAGTGGGTGAACGCGGCTGGATTCAGGATCACGTCGGCACCGGTGTCGATAGCCTCATGCAGCCAGCTGACCAGCGTTGCCTCATCGTCGGTCTGGCGTACCTGTGCCGACAGACCAAGGTCGGCAGCCCATCCCTGGACGGTCGCCGCAAGGGTTGGTGCGTCAACGTCACCGTAGACGTCGGGCTCCCGGGTACCCAGTCGACCAAGGTTAGGACCGTTGAGGACCAGGACGGGACGAGCTTGCGATGTCACCGTCTCACCCTATTGGCTCACCGCGGCATAGGCGGCCCGTAGCAGTTCTGGGTCCGGCCCTTCCAGCCGCCGCGGTGACCCGATCGCGTCCAGCACCACGAATCTGAGAGTGTCGCCTCGGGTCTTCTTGTCCCGGCGCATGGTGTCATACAGAATGGTCCAGTCGGCCCCTGCATAGCTGGTAGGCAATCCAGCCTCGGACAGGATGCTGCGGTGACGCTCGACCACATCGTTGCCGAGGAGTCCGGCGCGCCAGGCGAGTTCGGCTGCGTAGACCATTCCCACGGCCACGGCGTCGCCATGGCGCCACCGGTACTGCTGCGCATGTTCGATCGCGTGTGCCAGCGTGTGCCCATAGTTCAGCACTTCCCGCAGGTGTGACTCACGCAGGTCGGCTGAGACCACATCGGCCTTCACTTGGATCGCCCGCTGGACCACCTGTGATAGCCGACCCGCTGCCGGGTCGATGACCGCAACTGGATCTTCTTCCACGATGTCGAGAATCTGCGGGTCGGCGATAAAGCCGCACTTGATCACCTCGGCTAAGCCTGCCCGCAGATCTGCGGGCGGCAGGGTGCGCAGGAGGTCGAGGTCGCACAACACGGCCACGGGTGAGTGGAAGGCACCCACCAGGTTCTTACCTTCGGCGGTATTGATACCGGTCTTGCCGCCCACGGCGGCGTCGACCATGCCGAGCAATGTGGTGGGCATGTGCAGCACCCTGACCCCGCGTAGCCAGGTCGCCGCGACAAATCCGGCCAGATCGGTGGTGGCTCCCCCGCCGAGCCCGATGACCACATCATCGCGGCCGAAGGCGGCGCGCCCCAGCACCGACCAAGCCTGGGTGAGGACCTGAGCGGTCTTGGCGGCTTCGCCGTCCGGGATCGCCATCGTGATGACCTGATAGCCGTGCTGAGCTAGATCGGCGCAGATCCCCTGCGCGGTTGCGGTCAATGGCTGCGCATGCATCAGCAGGACCCGATGTACCCGGCTGCCGAGCAACCCAGGCACCTGGCTGGACAAAGCGCGGCCAACCATCACCTGGTAGGGATGTTCACCTTCGACGGTGATGGCGCTGGTCATCGCTGCTCGAGCTTGGTCAGGATCTGCTGCACGACCTGCTCCGGCGAGCGGTCATCGGTGCTGACGGTAACGGTGGCGAGTGCCTCATAAAGAGGTTTGCGCTGGTCAGCGAGGGTCAGCCATTGCTTGCGGGGGCTGCCAACCAGCAGCGGCCGTGAGCCGCTTAGACCGATTCGCGGCGACGCCGCAGCCAAGGAGACCCGCAAATACACGACCCGGTGGCCGGCTAAGTCAGTGCGTGTGCGGGCGTCCAGGATCGCACCACCGCCTAGGGCCAGTACCCCGTCGTGCTCGGCAAGAGCCCGCACCACCGCTGCCCGTTCCAGCTCCCGAAACTTGGATTCGCCCTCGGTGATGAAAATGTCGGCGATGCTCATGTTGGTCAGCGCCTCAATGTCGTCGTCGGTATCTCGGTAGCCCACGTGCCAGGTTTGGGCTAAGAGTTGGCCCACCGTCGACTTGCCCGCACCTGGAAGACCGACCAGGACCAGCTGTGGGGCGGTCACAACATCGTCTCCGGGATATGCCTCAGGTATGAGGCCAGATTGCGCTGGACCTCCACGAGGCTGTCACCACCGACCTTCTCCAGTAGGGCTTGCGCTAGGACCAACGCCACCATTGCTTCGGCGATCACAGCTGCTGGAGCTGCCGCACACACGTCCGATCTCTGGTGCAACGCCGTGGCGGACTCACCGCTGGCGACATCGATGGTCGCCAGGGCGCGCGGAACGGTCGAGATTGGTTTGAGGGCTGCGCGAACTCGAAGTACTTCGCCATTGCTCATGCCACCTTCGGTGCCGCCGGCTCGATTACTACGACGCCGAATCCGGCCGTGCGTATCCCGGTCAATCTCATCGTGTGCTGCGCTACCACGCCGCGTGGCCGTGCGGAAGCCGTCGCCGATCTCCACACCCTTGATGGCTTGAATTCCCATCAGCGCTCCGGCCAGCCGGGCGTCGAGTCGCCGGTCGCTGTGCACATAGGAACCCAGGCCCGGCGGAAGTCCGTAGGCCAGCACTTCCACCACACCACCCAGGGTGTCGCCATCACGCTTGGCCGCATCGATTTCAGCGACCATTGCGGACGAGGAGGCGGCATCGAAGGAACGAATGGGGTCTGCGTCCAGGGCCGCAACATCTGCCGGTCCTGGCAACGGGGCGTCGTCGGGGGTCGCTACCTGACCCACCGAAACCACATGCGAGACCAGGTGAGTCTGCGCCGCCTGGGCAAGGAAGGCGGCGGCGACGCTGCCCAGTGCCACCCGGGTTGCGGTCTCTCGGGCGGAGGCCCGCTCCAGAACTGGTCGGGCATCGTCCAAGTGGTACTTGATCATGCCGACGAGGTCTGCATGCCCTGGCCGCGGCCGGGTCAGTGGCTTATTGCGCGCCTGCTCCCGCTCGTCACCGGTGCCGGCGTCAATCCCCAGCGCGCTGGCGTCGACCGGATCGGCGGCCATGACCAGCTCCCACTTGGGCCATTCGGAGTTGCCGATCTCGATGGCTACCGGGCCACCTTGGGTCTGCCCGTGGCGCACTCCCCCCAGCAGTCGAACCTCGTCCTGCTCCCACTTCTGCCGGGCGCCGCGGCCATGTCCTAGTCGGCGGCGGGCCAGCGCCGCCTGGACGTCGGCGGTCTGCACCTGTACTCCGGCGGGCATCCCTTCCAGGATTCCCACTAAGGCCGGTCCATGCGACTCCCCGGCGGTCAACCATTTGAGCATAGGTCCATCCTGGCATGGGTATCAGGCCCCGATGGCCTCCAGCAGGGCTGCCCGCATCTGGGTTACCGGAGCGGGCTGACCAGTCATCAGCCGCACCTGTTCGCAGGCCTGATGCAACAGCATCAGGTGACCGGGCGCTACCGAGCCACCCGCTTGTTGCCAGGCCCTCCCAACCGCAGTCGGCCAATCCTGGTACACCACGTCCAACAGCACTTGTCGCGCCTCAAGCCTGGTGCCGCGCAGCAGGTCGGCCAGCGCGGCGGATGCCGCCCCCGGAACCGTGCTCATGACCACGTTCGCCGATACCATCGCCTCCCGGGCCGGCGCGGTGCCCAATCGCAAAAACTGCGGCTCCACACCCATCGCCGCAGCAGCCCGAATGACCGCTCCCGCCCGGCCCGGGTTTCGGACCAGCACCACCGGTCGATGGTTGCCAAGCTCCCCTGCCGCAGCCAAGGCCGACGCCGCCGTGGCGCCGCCACCGACGATGACGACCCGGGGCACATCCATTCCGGGCGCCACGCCTTGTGGTGTAGCCTCCGCCAGCGCCGCGACCAGACCGTAGACGTCGGTATTGGCACCGACACTGAGCCCACCGGGCTGGAACACGATGGTGTTGACCGCGCCGGTCACCTGGGCCAGTGGTTGCACCACGTCGACCAATTGCAATGCCCGCCGTTTCAGCGGCATCGTCAGCGACAGCCCCACCCAGCTCTGGTCCATCTGGTCCAAGAACCGGTCAAGGTCTGGTTCGTCGACGTCGTGCAGCTCGTACCGCCAGTCGGTCAGTTCGAGCGCACGGTAGGCCCTCCGGTGCAATACCGGGGAAAGGGAATGCGCGACCGGGTGGCCAAGCACCGCTGCCCGGCGTGCGCCATGCCATTCAGCCATCGGCAGCCTCGAGGCTTTGATCCTCGCGCCATTGCGCCAACCAATCCCGGTATTGCCTGCGGTTGTCTTCGTGCTCGACCGGGCTGTCGGTAAAGCGAGTTTCCCCAGTTTCCAGGTTGACGGTCACGAAGTAGCACCAGTCACCCTCAGGTGGAGCAAGCACCGCGTCGATCGCCGCGGCGCTGGGCGAGTTGATCGGCGTCGGTGGCAGCCCTTCGAATATGTAGGTGTTGTAGGGCGTGCTTTCGTCCTCGAGGTCAGCCAACGTCAGGTCGATTGTCGGTTTGCTCAGCCCGTAGGAGAGGGTGGAGTTCATTTGCAGCAGTGGTGCACCGGTGCTGGTGCAGCCCGCGAATCGGTTGGCGATCACCCGCGCGACCTGACCGTAAAGCGTCGGGTCGACCTCGGCTTGCACGATGGAAGCCTCAATCAGTACCCGCTGCTGATCGAGGGCAGGTACGTCCCGGCTGCCCATATCTGCGCTGGTCCGACGAACCATCTCGGTGAGGACCTCCAGCGCACTATCGTCCTGGGCGATCACGTAGGTGTCGGCAAAGAGCCAGCCCTCAATACTCCCATCGGCGACGTTGGGCAGGGTGACCTCGGAGGCTGCCGTCAGCACCTGGTCCAACGAAATACCCATCACCTCGCTGATCTTCTCGAACACCTGATGGGCCGTCCAGCCCACGGGTATGGTCAGTGTCCGGTCGGTGCGGTTGGCAGGGTCCAGCAACGCCTCGACAGCTCCGGCGGCACTCATCTGCTGGAGCAGGGCGTAACTGCCGGCCACGATGCCCGCCGCTGCGGGATTATTGGCATATGCCGACAGGAATGCGTCTTCGGTTGCCACCACGCCGGCGTCGGTCAGGACCTGAGCAATCGATGGCGGCTGCGCATCGTCGATCACCACGTCAACCCCGGTTGTGCCCGGTCCCGGATAGTCGGTGACCGTGCCCCTATCGGCACTGTCAAACATCGGAATGACCAGTTGCCAGGCCCCTCCGAGGACCAGGCCGAGCAGGAGCACCAGCACCCCGACCACCGCAAGATTGCGGCGCCATGGCCGCGTCGGCACCTGGTCTAAGGCCTCGTTGTCCCTAGCCTCGGACGGCTGGCTATCCGGGGGCGCGTTCTGCCCAACGCCCTGGCGGCCGGAGGCCTCCTGCCTGCGCCGGGCCCTGCGCGTACCGGGCTGCTGCGGGTCGTCGACCTCGTCCGTAGTCAGTTGTCCCCCTGTTGTTCTGACTCCCATTGCCGCAGTTCGGCGACGAACTGGGCGAACTCGGCCTCATCGGCCGTGAATCGGGTCAGGCCAGAATCGAGGTTCACGGTGACGAAGTAGCACCAATCACCCGGGGTGGGGTTCGCCGCAGCCTGGATAGCCGCCTCACTAGGCGAGGAAATGGCCGTGGGTGGCAGTCCCGCAACCATGCGTCCGTTGTAGGGGCTAGGGGTGGCCCACTCGGCAGCCGTGATCTCACCCGCAGGCCGACCAAGTTCGTACACCAGGGTGGTGTCCATTCCGAGCAATCCCGCTCCGTCACAGCGTGCCAACCGGTTCTGTATGACTTGGGCTACCTTGGCCCGATCTTCTGCAGAGGCCACCTCGAGCTCCACGATGGAGGCCGCGACGATGACGTCGTGCCAACTTTCCCTCGGAATCGCGTTGGCTTCCAGCACCGAGACCGTCTTGTCGACCATCTGTTGCAGCACCTGCGCTGGTGTGCTGTCCGGGGCAGCAAGATAGGTCGAGGGGTACAGCCAACCTTCGATGGCACCGGCAGCTTCCTCGGGCAGCTCCACCTGCGCGGCGGCGGCTTCCACCTCATCAAGGGGACGTCCCATCAACTCCGCCACCCGGGCATAGATCTGAGAAGCGCGCCAACCTTCGGGAATGGTGATGGCAGCGTCTGCCCGGTTGGCTGGGTCCAACAGTTCCTCCACGGCAGCGGTTGCCGGAATCTGCTGGGTGAGTCGATAGGTTCCTGGCTGGATACCTGCAGCATCCGGGTTGGCGCTGAAGGCTGCGGTAAATGCGCCGACCGATGCAACGACATCGGCTTCCACCAGGAGCGCGCCAATGGTCGCGCCGGAGGCTCCGCCATGAATCATGACATCGACCGAACCGCTACCCGGTCCCGGATAGTCGGTGATTTCCGCCTCACCGCCACCAAGATTGGCGAACAGCGGACGTACAAAGAACCAACCGCCGGCCACCAGGAGCCCCATGGCAATCAGCATGACCACAAAGCTCACGAAGGTTCGCCGGCGCTGCGCTGACCGTTGGGATCGTGAACGCTTGTTTGCCCGTTCGCGATCGCGCCGACTGCGCCGCGACGCAGGACTGGCGGGCGGCTGCTCGGAGTCTTGGAAAAGGTCGGTCACCGGGTTTCCTTCATCTCTCCCCCTGGCACCATATTCTCCGGCACAATCTCAATAAGGTCTCCCGCGGGACGGCCGGTTCCACGTTCGGCGTCAAGTGCCGTCTGCAAGATAACCACAGCGGCGACTTGATCGACTATCTTACGGCGGGCGCGTCCGCTCTTAGCCGAATGCGCGAGCATCTGATGTGCGGTCACCGTCGTCAGTCGTTCATCGACCAAACGCACGGGCACGGGCGCCACCGCGTGTGCCACCTTCGTGGCATAGGCCAGCGCATCCTGGGCGGCTGCCCCGTGTGCTCCCGAGAGAGCGCGGGGCAGGCCCACGACCACCTCTACTGCTTGCAACTGACGTGCCAGCGAGGCAATTTCTGCAACCTGATCCTGGGACGAGGTCCGCTGCAATGTCTGGATCGGTGTGGCCAGCAGGCCAGTGAGATCACTGCGGGCCACACCCACCCGCACCGATCCGACGTCCACTCCCAGTCGGACGCCGCGGCGCATAGGGTTCGGGTCAGCCAAGTTCAGCCTCGATTGCCGTCAACGCGGCACCGATCCCCGCCGGGTTGCTGCCGCCGCCCTGGGCAACGTCATCGCGGCCACCGCCACCACCACCCAGTTGCGCAGCCGCCACCCGGATCAGGGCTCCGGCTTTCAGGCCTGATTCCCGTGCGGCCTCGTTCGTAGCCACCACCAGCAGCGGTCGGTCTGAAACCATCCCGGCCAAGGCCACCAGTACTGGTTCGCGGGTGCCGAGCCGGTCCCGTACATCCAACACCAGCGAACGTAGGTCGTCGGCGGAGCTGACCTCGCCCACCTCGCGCAGCACCGCTTGAGCAGGACCGATGTTGCGCGCCTGTTCAGCCATGGCGCCGGCGCGCGCCAGCAACTGGCCTTGCCGCAGGTGGGTCAGATTGCGCTCAGCTTCCTTCAATCGACTGAGCAGACTTGATATCCGTTCCGGCAGTTCCTCGCTGCGAGCCCCGACCAGTTGCGACAGCTGAGATACCAGCGCATGCTCAGTGGCGGCGTGGGTATAGGCGCTTTCGCCTACCAGGGCGTCGATACGACGTACCCCCGAACCGATCGAGGCTTCCCCGAGGACCGTCACCAGGCCCAGGTGTCCGGTGTGCGGCACGTGGGTGCCCGCGCACAGTTCCTTCGACCATTCGCCACCGATGGACACCACCCGCACGTGGCGCCCGTATTTCTCACCAAACAACGCCATGGCGCCTGCCTGGCGCGCATCGTCGATATCCATGATCGCGTCGGTTACTTCTAGGTTCTGGGTGAGCTGACTGTTGACACGACCTTCGACGTCGGCCAGCACCGATGCTGGGACCGCGTTGCCATGGAAGTCGAACCGTAACCGTGAGGGAGCATTCTCCGAGCCCGCCTGGGTAGCTTGCTCGCCAAGGAACTCGTGAAGCGCCTTATGCACCATGTGCGTGGCAGTGTGTGCCCTGGCGATGGCCTCACGCCGGTCGGTATCGATCGAGGCGATGGCCGACTCGTCAACGGCTAGGGTGCCTTCCACCAGTCGTCCCCGGTGCACATGCAGGCCCTTGACCGGCGATTGCACATCGGCGACATCGACCAGGCCGCCGCCGCTGAAACTAATGGTCCCCTGATCGGCTAGTTGACCTCCGGCCTCCGCATAGAACGGTGTCTGGTCTAGCACCAGCTCAACGTCCGCCGGGGCGCTCACTCGGGTCGTGGGTGTCCCATCGACCAGCAGTCCGACGACGCGGCCGGGTGCAGTGGAATCGGTGTAGCCCAAGAACCGGTCAGCTCCACCAAGGTCGGTCAGGATCTGGGTGTACACACTGGCGTCGACGTGACCGGACTTCTTTGCCAGAGCATCGGCCCGGGCACGGTCTCGCTGCTGCTTCATCAGCAACCGGAACTGGACCTCATCCACGCTCACACCCTGCTCGGCGGCCATCTCCAGGGTGAGGTCGATCGGGAAGCCGTAGGTGTCATGCAGGGCGAATGCCGATTCGCCATCCAAGACGGCGGGGCCAGCCTGCTTCTGGGCCCGGGTAAGCGCCAGGTCGAAGATGGTGGTACCGGCCACCAACGTCCGCCGGAAGGCGTCTTCCTCGGTATAGGCGACCTGGCAGATGCTCTCGAAGTTCTGATCGAGTTCCGGAAAGGACTCGGCCATCGCATCCTTCGATACCGGAAGCAGGGCAGGCATCGCTGGTTGGTCGTATCCCAATAGCCGAACCGAACGCACAGCGCGCCGGATCAGGCGCCGCAGCACGTAGCCGCGTCCGTCGTTGCCTGGACGAACCCCATCGCCGATAAGCATGAGAGCGGAGCGAACATGGTCGGCTATCACTCGCATCTGCACCTGGTCGGGTGCGGCAGAATTCTCGCCCAACCGGTAATGAGCGCCGGTCAGTTCCTCGACGGCGGTGATCACCGGGAAGGTCTGGTCGATCTCATAGAGGTTTTCCCGGCCCTGCAGAAGTGCGGCTAGTCGTTCGACGCCAAGGCCGGTATCGACCGACTTCAGGTCCAACTCGCCCAGCAACGGGTAGTTCTTGCCGGAACCTTCGCCGCGCAGGTACTGGTCGAATACGTTGTTGTAGATCTCCAGATACCGGTCATTTCCGGGATCAACCGTGCCGCCGACCGCTTCCGGGCCGTAGGCCGGGCCCCGGTCGAAGTGGAATTCCGCGCAGGGGCCAGCCGGGCCGGGGGCACCGGTATCCCAGAAGTTCTCCTCTTTTGGCAGCCGGACGACCCGTGCCGGGTCGACGCCGATGTCGGCCAGCGCCTGCGCTGCCTGTGCATCCTGGTCCCAGATGGTGACCCAGATCCGGTCTCCGTCAAGGCCGTAGCCGACGGTGGTGGAGGTCAGCAGCTCCCAGGAGTAGGCGATGGACTGTTCTTTGAAGTAGTCGCCGAACGAAAAGTTGCCGGCCATTTGGAAGAAGGTGCCGTGCCGGGTGGTACGGCCCACGTTCTCAATATCGTTGGTTCGGATGCACTTCTGCACACTCACCGCACGCGGCCATGGCGCGACTTCGGTGCCGACGATATATGGGATGAAGGGCACCATCCCGGCGATGGTGAACAGGATGGAGGGGTCGGGGGAAACCAGCGGAACACTGGGGACGACCGCGTGTCCGCGGTCCTGGAAGTAGGTCAGCCACCGCTGACGGATCTCGGCTGTACGCATGATTCCTAGAAGTACTCGGTGTCCTCGTCGTCAAAGATCGCGGCGTCATCGATCGCCCCAAGGCGGCGAGCTCGAGCGTTCGCCACGCTCTCCTGGCTTGGTAGCAGGTTCGCCCGCAGCGAGGCTTCGTGCTCGGCCATCGATTCGCGCAGCTGCGCGGTCATGGTGGTGATGCTGTTGGCCAGCGCACCTATCGAACCGGCGATGCCGCCTGGTGAAATGACCCGGGCGACACCGTTGACCTTGGCAACCTGACGTGCAGCGATCACGGTCACCGCAACACCGACACCAACCCAGAACAGCCGCTTCATCGGCGTTCACCCTTCCGGTCGAAGAGCCCTCGCACCGCCATGGAAAATGCAGCGACCTTGATCAGTGGCGCACCAACCGTGGCGCTGACCAGGGAGGTCAATGCGGACACGTTCTGCGACGTCTGCGCCGCAGCCGTCGTCACGGTATCGACCTTCGATAGCTGGCTATTGGTGGTCGTGATGGTGACTGCCGCCTCGTCGATGATGGGAACGCTATGTTCGGTGACCTCCCGCAGGCTCAGGCGGGCTTCGTCCATGACCTTGCCCAGTTTGATGAGCGGCACCGCGATCACGCCTACCAGCAGCAGGAACGCCAGGGCGGCGATGAAGCCAGCTATGTCACCGAGGTCCATCTAGATCTCCAGTCGCAAAGACAAGTGCGCCGCCGATTGCTGCGGCGTAGAACCGAGCCTACCGACGGCGCACCGTTAGTGTCAGCGGGAGTAGTGCTCGACGACCAGCTGAACGTCGCAGGTGACTGGGACCTCGGACCTCTTTGGTCGGCGCACCAGGTTGAAACGCAGCTTCTCGAGGTCGACATCGAGATACTCGGGCAGGGTCGGCAGTACATCACGGTGTGCCCCAGCGGCCGCCACCTGGAACGGCACCGTCGTTTGACTGCGTGGCTTGACCTGGACCACCTGCCCGGGCTTGACCCGGTAGGAGGGGCGGTCGACGATGTGCCCGTCAACCAGAATGTGGCGGTGGGTCACCGCCTGCCGCGCTTGGGCGATCGTGCGGCCAAAGCCGGCGCGCAGCACCAGCGCGTCCAGCCGCATTTCCAGGAGCTCGACCAGCGACTCACCGGTCAGGTGCGGTTCGCGGCGGGCTTCGTCGAAGGCCCGGCGCAACTGAACCTCACGCAACCCATACTGGGCGCGTAGGCGCTGCTTCTCCTTGAGCCGAACCGCGTAGTCGGACTCGTTGCGGCGGCGGGCGCGGCCGTGTTCGCCGGGCGGATAGGGACGCTTCTCAAAGTACTTGACGGCCTTGGGCGTGAGCGCCAGTCCCAGAGAACGGGACAGACGCACCTGTCGGCGGGCGCGGTTAGAAGAGGACATGCTTGCACTTTCTGTCGTGGAACTGCTGACGTCGCGTCCTGCTCCTGGCAAGACACGGGGTCAACTCCCCGGGCAGTTGGCCCGTTCGGCTAAGACCCCAGATGGCCGACACGCAAAATACGCGCGACCGGCCTACTCTAGCGCACCCTGGGTTGGATGCTAGCCGGAGCTAGTCGGCCCCTCGGCCCCTCGACCCTGAAGAATGGCGCGAATGCGTTGCAGCCGCTCGGCGATGGCGCGCTCATAGCCGTGATCGCTCGGATGGTAATACCGTTGGCCAACCAGATCATCGGGTAGGTACTGCTGCTCTACCACCCCGCGCTGGTCATCGTGGGCGTACCGATATCCCTGACCGTGGCCATGTTGCTCGGCTCCGGCATAGTGCCCATCGCGCAGATGCTGCGGTACAGGGCCGACTCCCCCGGCCTGGACCTCGTCCATGGCGCTGGCGATGCCCCGATAGCTAGCGTTGGATTTGGGTGCACTGGCCACGTGCACCACCGCTTGAGCCAGGATGATCCGCGCTTCCGGCATCCCGATCAGAGCGACAGCCTGCGCCGCAGCAACGGCGGTCTGCAGTGCGGATGGGTCAGCCATACCGACATCTTCAGAAGCTGCGATGAGGATCCGGCGGGCGATGAATCGCGGGTCTTCGCCCGCCAGGAGCATCCGCGCCAGGTAGTGCAGGGCCGCGTCAACATCGCTACCGCGCATCGACTTGATAAACGCACTGATCACGTCATAGTGCTGATCCCCGGCACGGTCGTAGCGAACGGCCGCGACGTCCAGAGCTTTGGAGACCGCTTCGGTGGTGATGCTCACCGCACCGCTGCCCAGCGTGGTGCTGGCAGCCGCTTCCAACGTGGTGAGGGTCTTGCGCGCGTCTCCGCCAGCTAGGCGCAGCAGCTGCTGGCGAGCTGAGTCATCGAGGCTGACCCGACCGGCAAGCCCTCGGTCATCGGACAGTGCGCGGGTCACCAGGGCATCCAGGTCGGACTCGGTCAGCGGGCGCAGGGTCAGCAGGATCGACCGGGATAGCAATGGCGCGATCACCGAGAAGCTGGGGTTTTCGGTGGTGGCGGCCATCAGGGTCACCCACCGATTTTCCACCGCCGGCAGCAGTGCATCCTGCTGGGTCTTGGAGAATCGGTGCACTTCATCGATGAACAGCACGGTCTCGGCGCCTTCGATGCCCCGACGCCGGGCCGCTTCGATCACCGAGCGCACATCCTTGACTCCGGCGGTCACCGCCGAGAGCTCCGTGAAACGCCGTCCCGAGGCATGCGCCACCAAATAGGCCAACGTGGTCTTGCCGGTTCCCGGTGGTCCCCACAGGATCACCGACGACGGCGGCAGCCCACCGGGCTCTGGCGGGGCAATGAGCCGCCGCAGTGGTGAGCCGGGCTCCAGCAGGTGCGCCTGCCCCACCACTTGCTCGGCCTGGCGAGGCCGCATGCGGACCGCTAGCGGTGCCGCCGCATCTACCGTCGGCACACCTTCGTCGTCGGTGTTGGCCGACTCAAACAGATCCACTACCCCAGCCTAGAACTGCCGCACCAGGTGAATGTCATTGCTCCAGCGCCACCTTTGCGCCAACGAGGTCCGTCGGTAGTGTCCCGACGTGGCGCTGTGGTTATCGCCGGAGGCAAACTCCTGGCACACTGTCGCCGTGTTTCGCCGTCTGGGATCCGTCGCCGCAAGGCACCCGATTACCATCATCATTGCCTGGATCACCCTTGCCGCGTCCTGGTTTGCCCTCGCGGTTGTAGGGATCACCGGTGAGGGCCTGTTCGACCGGCTCTACTCCGGGGAACCCCGGGTTCCCGGTTCCGAGAGTCAGCAGGCTCGGCAGATCCTCACCGAGGAGGGCAGCGGGGAAGTGATCTCGCTGGCCATCTCTGGGATCGACATGACCGATCCCGAGCAGCTCACCAACACGCAGCGGGCATTGAATGCCTTCCGCCCCAACGCGGCCGCCATCGACGGCGTGGCCTCGATTCTGGACCCGTTCTCCATCCCCGATGGAATCGCTTCCCCGGCAGCGGCGCCGTTGCTGTCGGCTGACGGCGATGGCTTCATGGTGATGATCAGCCTGGCCGCCGACCTGAGCGAGGAGGCGCAGGCCGAGGCACAAGAGGAGGCCATCTCGCTGCTGAACGGGCTGAGCGAGAGCATCGATGCCTCCGGTGTGGTCTCCAGCTCAGACCTGATTGTCGACTCGATCGAGCACCAGCTGGAACAGGATCTTCAGCGAGGCGAACTGGTTGCGTTGCCGATCTCACTGCTGGTGATGGTGGTGGTCTTTGGTGGGTTCTTAGCCGCTGGCATACCCATTATTGGTGCTATCGCCTCCATCGCTGGTGGCCTGGGCGCGCTCTATGGGTTTTCCTACCTGCTGGAGCTCGATTCGGCAGTGGTCAACGTGGTCACGGTGCTGGCATTGGGGCTCTCGATCGACTATGGCCTGCTCATCGTCTCCCGCTACCGGGAGGAACTACGCCGGGAACTCGATGCTTGCGAGCTGCATGCGACCAGACGTGGACGAACCCGCCCGCGTCTGGGTCATGACCGGGTGGTGCAAGCGGCCTTGGAGGCCACGATGACCTCAGCTGGGCGGACGGTGACGTTCTCCGGTTTGACGGTGGCTATCTGTGTGGCAGGCCTGATGGTGATGCGGGCAGACATTCTGCGTGCTGTCGGTGCAGCCGGAGTATCGGTGGTGGTGATCGCGGTTGCGACGGCGGTGTCACTGGTACCGGGCCTGTTAGGCCTGCTCGGCCGACGGCTGGCGAGACCATCGTTGCTGAGCAAAGTGCCCGGGATACGAGCGCTGCTGGCAAAACTGGGTGATGTTCCCCCGCGGCACGGCTTCTTCTCTCGGCTGGCTACCCTCACCCAACGGCGACCGTGGCTGGTCGCGCTGCTGGCTGCCGCGTTGCTGGTGGTCATGGCCGCTCCGCTCCTGGGATTGCAACTGCGAAACTCCACCTTCGAACTGGTGCCGCGCGAGTCGGATCAGCGTTCGTTCCTGGATACCGTCAATGATGACTACCCGATTCTGGTCGAGCCGCCGGTCACGGTGGTGGCCACGCCGGACAACGCTGAGGTCCTCGCCGAGACCATCGCCATGTTGGACAACGTCACCATGGTCGAGCCGCCTCAGGATCTGGGCGAGGACTACCGCGTCCTTGGTGTGCGCCTAGACACCGATGATGGCGGGGGTCCGGTGGCGACGGCGGCGGTCGAGGACATTCGGGAGCTCCGGGTGCAGGACCCGACACTTGGCGAGTTTTGGGTGGCTGGGGCCGCTGCAGCCCAGGTCGATTTCGTCGACTCCATGATCGAGGGTGCACCCCTCGCGGGAGGCCTGGTGGTCGGGGCCATCTTCGTGCTGCTGTTCTTGATGACTGGATCGCTGTTGGTGCCGTTCAAGGCGCTCATCATCAACTCACTGTCGCTGGCAGCGGGGTTGGGCCTGGCAACCTGGGTGTTCCAGGATGGCCACTTGGAGGGTCTGCTCAACTTCACCTCGGTCGGAGGGCTGGAGTCCTATGTGGTGGCCATGGCCACCGCGTTCGGATTCGGACTGGCGATGGACTATGAGGTGTTTCTGCTTGCCCGGATCAAGGAACGCTACGACGCGGGTGAGGACAATGACGCCTCCGTGCGCAATGGACTGCAACGGACGGGCCGGGTCATCACCTCGGCTGCGCTGGTGATGATCGTGGTCTTCAGCGGCTTTATCGCTGGTGAGATGCTGATCATCAAGCAGGTTGGTTTCACCCTCGCTGTGACGGTGCTCATCGATGCCACGATTGTCCGGATCCTGCTCGTGCCGGCGACCATGACGATGCTCGGTGATGTGAATTGGTGGGCACCCAAGCCGCTACGGCGGCTCTATCAAAGATTCGCCATCGACCACTGACCAGCTAGCGGTCAGTCCCGGTCTTTGGTTGGGCGTCGATACCCGCCTCCTTGCGTTGCGCAGCGGTAATCGGTGCAGGTGCCTGGGTGAGCGGGTCGAACCCGCCACCCGTTTTCGGGAAGGCGATGACCTCACGAATCGAGCTGCTGGCGCTCAGCAGGGCCACGATTCGGTCCCAGCCAAAGGCGATGCCACCGTGCGGTGGCGCGCCGAAGGCAAACGCATCGAGCAGGAATCCAAACTTCTCCTGCGCCTCCTGTTCGGATAGGCCCATGACTTCGAACACCCGTTGCTGGACGTCGCGGCGATGGATACGAATCGAGCCACCGCCGATTTCGTTGCCGTTGCAAACGATGTCGTAGGCGTATGCCAGCGCACGCCCCGGATCCTGCTCAAACCGGTCGATCCATTCCGGGGTAGGCGAGGTGAACGCGTGGTGCACTGCCGTCCAGGACCCCGCCCCCACAGCCACGTCATCGTCCTCTCCGACAGGCTTGAACAGTGGCGCATCGACCACCCACACGAAGGACCATTGCGCCTCATCGATCAGATCGCAGCGTCGCCCGATCTCGAGCCGTACCGCACCGAGCAGAGCCCGCGCTGCCGCTGTTGAACCGGCGGCGAAGAAGATGCAGTCGCCCGGCGATGCTCCGGTCGCGGCCAGCAGACCGCTGCGTTCTGCCTCAGACAGATTCTTGGCTACTGGTCCGCCCAGATCACCCTCGGCGCTGACCGTCACGTAGGCCAGTCCTTTGGCGCCGCGCTGCTTGGCGAACTCTTGCCAGGCATCCAGGGTGCGGCGGGGCTGGTCTGCCCCGCCGGGCATGACCGCCGCGCCGACGTAGGGCGCTTGGAATACCCGGAAACTGGTGTCCGAGAAGTAGTCGGTGAGTTCGACGAGTTCGACGCCGAAGCGTAGATCAGGCTTGTCGGTGCCGTATTTGCTCATGGCCTCGGCGTAGCTCATTCGCACGATTGGTCGCGGTATGTCGACGTCGATGAGCTGCCACAGGGCGACCAGTAGTTCTTCTGTGAGCTCCATGACATCGTCCTGATCGACGAAGCTCATCTCGACGTCGAGTTGAGTGAACTCTGGCTGTCGATCCGCGCGAAAATCCTCGTCGCGATAGCAGCGGGCGATCTGGTAGTACCGTTCCATCCCGCCGACCATGAGCAGTTGCTTGAACAATTGTGGGCTTTGCGGAAGTGCGTACCAGCTTCCTGGAGCCAATCGGGCCGGCACGAGGAAGTCGCGTGCGCCCTCAGGGGTGGAACGGGTCAGGGTCGGGGTCTCGATTTCCACGAAGTCGTGGCCATCCAGGACCGAGCGTGCGGCTGCGTTCACCTTCGCGCGCAAACGCAGCGTCTGGGCCGGGCCCGGCCGCCGGAGGTCGAGATACCGGTAGCGCAGTCTGGTCTCCTCACCCACAACCCCAGATTCCTCGGCAGCACCGGTCGAGACTGCGAAGGGTAGGGCATCACTGGTGTTGAGAACGAGGACCTGCGTGGCGATGATCTCGATGTCGCCCGTGGGTAGTGCAGGGTTTTCGTTTCCGGCCGGGCGGGCCGCTACCTCACCGGTGACCTGCAGTACGAACTCGGAGCGCAATGGATGCGCAACGGCTTCATCACGGATCACGACCTGGCTGATTCCTGACGCATCGCGCAGATCGATGAATGCCACTGCCCCGTGGTCGCGGCGGCGATCGACCCAGCCCGCCAACGTTACGGTGGCGCCAATGTCGGTGGCACGGATATCGCCGGCCTTGCGGGTACGGAGCACGTGTGGATCCCTTCACGGTGGTGGCTCAACGACCGCCGATCTTACTTGCTCCGGCCTGCTCCAAAGCCGCCCGGTATGTTGCTGCCACCTCCAGCCGTCGGCGCAGTTTGCCCAGAATGTGCTCCTGGGCGATGAGCGCCACCGATCGCCGCAATGCGACACGGGCTCGACGTCGACGCGTGAACGCGGTTGCCCGCGCCAGCAGCCCCGAGGTCAGTGCCACCAGGATGCCCGCGACCGCGCCACCCACCAAGAGCGCGGTAGGCCACGCAATGGCCGGTAGCGGGGGCAGCGGTGGATCGGCTGGTACCGGTCCAATAACCGGCACCGGACCAGTATCGATCTGCAGGTAGCCCAGCACGGCATAGACCGCCAGCCATAGCGCACCCGCAACGAAGGCGGCGAAAATCAGCCATTGCAACGCACCGACCAGGGTGAACCAGCGCGGATCGGGCCGTTGCAGCGTGGTTCGCACGAGAGCTTGATCGAGTGCATCGGTCAGGCCCTCGGCGTCGGCACCAGAGCGCAGGAAGCTGCGCCAAGGCTCCACCGAGCCGTTCGCAGCCTGATCCGCCAGACCGCGCACGGCTGTCTCTACCTGCGCCTGCGCCACGAGGGAGGGCGCCGGAGGAGAGGACGGCGTCAGCACGGGTGCCTCCGGTGCCGCTGGTTGTTGCAGGTGGAGGCGTTTGAGGGGGTCTGGGCGGAATCGTCCTAGCCACCGGATCATGGGCCAACCGGTTTTGGCTCGAGCTCGCCCGCGCACCGATACTGCCACCGCATCCGCGATCTGTTCTACGCCGAGCGCCGACTCCAGAGCCCGCAGCAGGTCATCCTCGGCCGCTCGCGGCAGGTCGGTGGCCGTCTCCGGCCGGATGAGACTGCCAAGCAGTTCGGCAACGGCGGTGATGTCGGCGCACATGCGTACATCGGCCGCACGGCGCTGACGGACGAACCCTGACAATTTCTCGCGCAGGTGCTCGACGCCGGTTCCCAGCGTGGCTGAGCTGGTCATCACCGATGCCTGCGCCAGGCCATCATCGGCCAACCGTTGGCGCAGGTCCGCGACCACGGCTTGCTCATCCTCCGGCGCCAGCCGGTCGATCTGGTTGAGCACCACCACGGTGACCTCGGCACGGCGAGCCATTGGCCGCAAGAACTCTGAGTGGACCACGGCATCGGCGTATTTCTGCGGATCCAACACCCACACCAGCACATCGACTGCCCCGGCGAGCCGTTCGGCCCGCTGCCGGTGCTCGCTATTGACCGAGTCGATGTCGGGCAGGTCCAACAGGATGAGGCCGCCCAGGTCGTGGCGGTGGCCATCGGCGGGGATCTCCTGCCGGTGGGCTACCTCCAGCCAGTCCAGAAGGGGCCGGGCACTGGTTCCCGGCAACTGCGGGGTCGACCAGATCGCGGCCAGCGGGTGGGCGGTGGTCGGGCGGCGGGCACCGGTCACGGCAACCTCGGCATCGGCCAGGGCATTCATGAGTGACGATTTCCCGCTACCGGTCGAACCAGCCAAGGCAACGACGGTGTGCTCGGCCGACAACTGCCGCCGTCGGGCCACGTTGTCCAGCACCCGGTTGGCTTGGTCAAGAGCCTGACGACTCCCCGGCGGGAGCGCCAGCTGTTCCACCACCTGGACTGCTTGGCGTAGTCCGGCGATCTGAGTGCCCAGGTTCGAGCGTGCCCTCACCGCTCCCCCTCCGATATGGGCTGGGCTGCACGAACTGCGGCTGCGGTAGCTGCAAGGTCATCGGCGCCCACAGCCGACTGGTCACGGTCGATCAAGTCCGTGAATCGCTGCTGCTCCGAGGCCAGGAGGCGATCCACCCGGGCCAACAAGTCTTCCCGGGCGCTCTTAGCCAGGCGGCGTACACCGTCCTCACCGAAAACGGCTTCCAGCAGACGTTGCGCCACCACCGCCGTTCCACCGGCAATCGCCACCTCTGCACCGGCCACTCCTCCGGTCATCGAGAACGCCACGATCATCAGCACCACGCCGATCCCGTTCACTGAGAAGGCCAGGATGCGCGCGCCAGTACGCCGACCCTGACCTTCGGTCTGAACCAGATCCAGGATGAACTTCTGCCAATCGCGGATCGCCGCCGCTGATCGTTCGCTAAAACCCTCACCGGCGCGGGACCAATCGCGACCAGCCAGCAGCGAGCGACCAGCTGGATCGGCCAGCAGTAGCGCGTGCGCTCGCTCGGCGGCAGCATCGGCTTCGGCAACCAGGACGGCGTGCAGACCCTCACCGATCGCCTCCTTGACCTGTTCTTCGGGCTGTGGCCGGCCTCGGAAGAAGGCAGCGAGTTTGTCGCGGGCGCGTCCGATGCGCGATTCCAGTGCCCGGAAAAACTCCCCGGTACCGATGAAGTCCTGCCAGCGTGCTAGCACTTCCCCGCGCAGCAGGGCGCCATCGCCGAGCGCGGCCTCGACCCGGTTGGTGCTGTAGCTATCGGCAATCAGCTGCTGCAACTGCTCCCGTGTTTGGTCTTGCTGGCCCAGCCCCTGGGCTAGCTGCTCAACCTGTCCCACGACGTTGGCGGTGGCGCCCTCAAGGGTCTGCCGCACCACCTGCGTGCGGGTGAGCGCATCTGCGGTGAGCGTGTGCAACCAGGCGTGCAGGTCCGCGACCGCCGTGGCGGGCAGCATCCCGTTGGTAAGTTCCTGCTCCTCCAGCACGAACAGTGGCGCCCGTTCCAGACCGTGCGCCACCAGCATTTGATAGAGATCACCGGCGATGTCCTCGCGCACCGGTGGCGGAACCCGATCGAGCACGATAGCCACGACCACCTCCCGCGATGCGGCGTCCCGCAACAGCTGCCACGGCACGGCGTCGGCATACCGGTTGGCGGTGGTGACAAAGATCCATAGATCGGCCGCCGCGAGCAGTTGTGCTGCCAGCTGCCGGTTGCTATCGACCACTGAGTCGACGTCGGGTGCGTCCAACAGGCCCAGTCCGGCCTGCATGCTGGCGTGTGGCACCAGGCGTAGCACCGGTGCTGACCCAGGCTCCGGCTGGGCCGACGGGGTCACCGGTGGGCCGACTCGCGCGAATCCGGGCAGGATGTGCCGCTCCTGGAACCACTGGGCGTCACCAGGGTGGTGGATAAGCACGGGGTCGCGGGTCGTGGGGCGCAATGCGCCCGGCACGGTCACAGCGTCCTGGACCAAGGTGTTGACCAGCGTGGACTTGCCTGCCCCCGTGGATCCACCCACCACTGCCAGCAGGGGTGCATCCAAACGCAGGTACCGCGGGATGAGGTAATCGTCCAGCTGGTTGATCACCCCCGATTGCAGCTCGCGCAGCATGTCTACATCGGGCGTCGGCAACGTGAACTGGGCCGCTGCGACTGCCGTTCGCATCTGCGTCAATTCAGTCTCCATGTGGGCGATCATGCCAGGCCGGTCGATACCGGTGACACCGCCCGCGTAGACTGTGAACCCCCGCCGCAGCATCCTCCTGAATGCTCGCCACCCAATCCTTGCCCGCGCCGCAGCCGAACCAGCTCAATCAGTTCGCTTGCCATCCTGGGCGAGACCGCCGCAGAAAGCACCCCGCCGTGTCGTCATCACCCACCTTCGCCGAGCTTGGGCTCAGTGAAGACCTGCTGGAACGAATTCAGCATCTCGGATTCGTCCAACCCACAGATATTCAAGCCCAATCGATCCCGATCCTGCTCACGGGAGCAGATCTGGTTGGTGTGGCTCAGACCGGAACCGGTAAGACTGCGGCCTTCGGCCTGCCGCTGCTGACTCGTTTGGATTCGCACCGACGGGGGGTCCAGGCGCTGGTCCTAACCCCCACTCGTGAGCTGGCACTTCAGGTCAGCGACGCCTTGCGAACGATGGCGCCGTTGGCGGTTCGCACCCTAGCGATCTACGGGGGGGCACCGTTTGGACCGCAACTGCGGGCGCTGTCTGAGGGCGTGGATGTCGTCGTCGGCACCCCGGGACGGGTCATCGACCTCCTCGGCAAGGGCTCACTGGACGTCTCCGGGATCCAGACACTGGTCCTGGACGAAGCAGATGAGATGCTCCGGATGGGGTTCGCCGAGGAAGTGGCCACCATCCTCGAACGAACGCCCGCAACCCGGCAGACGGCGTTGTTCTCGGCCACGATGCCCAAGGAGATTCGCCGGGTTGCACACACTCATATGCGCGATCCTGCCGAGGTTTCGACCACACCATCGGCTCCGACGACGGCCACCATCACCCAAACCTATGCGGTGGTGCCGTTCCGGCATAAGACCGGGGCCGTGGCTCGGGTACTGGCAACCACCGACGCCGCCGCAGCGATTGTCTTCGTCCGTACCAGGGCCACCGCGGAGGATCTTGGTGCCGACCTGGTGGCCCGCGGCATCAACGCCGCGACCATTAGCGGGGATGTTCCGCAGGCCGAGCGTGAGCGCATTGTGGAGCGCCTGCGTGCGGGAAGCCTGTCGGTGCTGGTCGCTACCGATGTTGCCGCTCGCGGCCTGGACGTCGATCGGGTGGGCCTGGTCGTCAACTATGACGTGCCGCGCGAGGTGGAGGCCTACGTTCACCGAATCGGCCGCACCGGGCGGGCTGGCCGCACCGGTCAAGCACTGACCTTCCTGACGCCCAAAGAACGGCATCGGCTCAACGCCATCGAGCGAGCAACTCGCAGCAAAGTGGCCGAAGTTCCAATTCCAACGCCTGCCCAAGTCAGTGCACACCGCGCGCAGGCGTTGCTGACCCAGCTGCCCGAACGGTTGGAACGGGGTCGGCTCAGCGCCTACCGGGAGCAGGTAGCGCTCATGCTGGCGCAGCAAAACCGTGATCCGGTCGATGTCGCGGCAGCATTGCTAGCCCTTGGTGTGGGTGATGACGGCCCGCAAAGCGCACCCATGCGGCCCGAGGAAACCCGCTTCAACTCCGAGCCGCTCTCTCGTGCGGCCCGCCGGGCGGGCAAGCAGGAACGCCCTGCTCATACCCACTCCCCGAGCCGAGGTGAGCACCGCCGTCCGCACGGTGGCAGTGCTGCCGTGTACCGGGTTGACGTGGGCCGACACCACGGTGTGCGCGCCAATGCGATCGTGGGCGCGTTGACCGGTGAGGGGGGATTGCAAGGTAGCGATGTCGGAAAGATCGAGATCTTCTCCTCATTCTCACTCGTGGAGCTATCACAGCCACTCTCACCAGAATCTTCGCGCCGGATCGGTACCGCACGGGTCGCCGGGCAAGCCTTGCGCATTCGTCCCGACGCCGGTCGACCGGGTCGACCCCATCGGGGGGTGCGCACACCCCCGCGCCGCAGCGGTAAACCCGCCAAGAAGTGGCGCGAGCGCTGAAGGCCGACGCCGCACGACGCCGTTAACCCTGGTGTTCTCCGGGCTGTACCTGGATGGTCAGGTCAGCGGCGGGCGGCATCCAGGTGGACGCATCGGCCGGGCCTTGCTCCCCGCTGCGGATGTCTTTGACTTCTCCGTCATCATCGGCGGCGGGGAACCAGACATACGGGATGCCGCGACGGTCGGCATGACGAATCTGCTTTCCGAACTTCGCCGCGCTCGGTGCAACCTCGGTGGGGATACCACGCGCCCGCAGCGCCGTGGCGACGGCGTCGCTGCGGTATCGGGTGGACTCCTCGACCACGGCAACCAGCACCGCAGTCGGAACACGCCGGCTGGCGGTGACAATGCCATCGCGCAGCAGCCGGGACATCAGGCGGGTGACCCCGATCGACATACCGACACCGGGGTAGGTGTGAGGGCCATCAGCGACCAATGAGTCGTATCGACCTCCAGAGCAGATCGATCCAAGTTCCGGGTGCCCGCGCAGGGTGGTCTCGTACACGCTGCCGGTGTAGTAGTCCAGGCCGCGGGCGATCTTCAGGTCGGCGCCGATCACACCAGGAACCTGGCGATGGGCCGCCTCCAAGAGCCGGACCAGTTCCTCCAGACCCTGATCTAGCAGGTCGTTGCGCACACCCAGCGCTAGCACCGAGTCAGCCACTGAACTATCGGTGCCGCTGATCTGCGCTAGCTCCAGGCAGGAACGCGCCTGATCCTGGGTAGCACCCACCTCATGCATCAAGGCTTGCATGAGGGCGTCTGGGCCAATCTTGTCCAGCTTGTCAATAACCCGCAGCGTGCCATCGATGTCGGACAATCCCAATCCCTCGTAGAAGCCCTGAGCAACACGACGGTTATTGACGCTGATCTGGATGGGCGGCAGACCAAACGTCCGCAACCGGTCGAATGCGGCGGCCATCACAATCGGTACTTCCACCTCGTAGTGGGAAGGCAACTCATCCGGGGCAACCACATCGATATCGGCCTGCGTGAACTCACGAAATCGGCCATCCTGTGGACGCTCGCCACGCCACACCTTCTGCACCTGGTAGCGCTTGAACGGAAAGTTCAGGTGTCCCGCGTTCTCCAGCACGTACCGCGCCAGCGGAACAGTCAAATCAAAGTGCAGCCCCAGATCGTCCTCAGAACCACCCTGTGCCTGCTGCGCAAGTCGGCTGAGCCGGTAGACCTCTTTCGAGGTTTCACCCTTGCTCATCAGCGCCGATATCGGCTCAACAGACCGGGTATGGATGCCCGCATAGCCATAGAGTTCGAAGGTATCGGTGATGCATTCAAGCAGGTGGGTTTCCACGGCTTGAGCATCCGGAAGCCACTCGGGGAAGCCAGACAGAGATACGAGGCGAGCCATGCCGCTATCCTTCCATCCTCGCCCCACCGTAATCACACCGTGACCAGGTTCGGCCGGGTTATGTGCCGGGGTCACTGAGGCGATGCCTAGACTATGGCGGGGTCGGCAGCAGCCGAGAATGTAACGCACGCCTACATGAGGTGCATGGTCTCAAGGAGGAAACGTGGCGAGTAAGCGCGAGCGTATGAATGCGCGGCGACGCTACGAGAAGCGGATGGTTCGCGCCGAACGATCTGCGCGGCGTCGTCAGGAACGGACCGCTGTGCTGATCATGAGCCTGGTGGCGGTCATCGCCATCGTGGTGGCAGCCCTCACGCTCAGCGATGGTGACGATACGCCGGAGGTCGTCACCGAACCCACGCCGCAGAGCAGCGATGATCTAGATCCGGCGGTACCCGAATCCAATCCACTGCCGACGACGCAGCCTCAGCTTTATGAGAACGCTCCCCCACCCAGTGATTCGCTGAACCAGGACTGGAACGTCACGATGACCACCAATGTCGGTGACATCACCATGGTGGTGCACGGGGCCGACGCACCAGCTGCGGTAGCCAACTTCGTATTCTTGGCGCAACAAGGCTTCTACGATGGCACCGCCTGCCACCGGCTGCTCCCGGATTCGTTATTGCAATGTGGCGATCCCACCGCCACAGGTACCGGTGGACCGGGCTACTCGTGGGGTCCGATCGAGAACGCCCCCGCCGATGAGCTATACCCAGCCGGCACCATCGCCATGGCCCGCGAGGGCGGCAATGGCGAAAGTATGGGATCTCAGTTCTTCCTGGTCTTCAATGATGTCCAGCTTCCCGCCGACAGTGCTGGTGGCTACTCCGTCTTCGGTGAGGTCACCGGCGGTCTGGACATCCTGCAGTCCATCGGCCAGGGCGGCACCGGTGTCGATGGCATCCGTCCGGCAATGGACGTCATCATCATGGGCGTGGAGGTCGTATGAATTCGGTACCAGAGGTGAGCAGCAACGTTCGCAGCCTGGCTGGGCCATTGCCGCCGGAGCCGCGCACGCCTGCCAGCCAGCCCGCGCCGAGCTCGCGCCCCGCCGGCGCCCGCCCGGCCACGCCGGCGCCCGCATCAACTCCCGCAGGCCCGCCCAAGCCCGGTCCGGCCAAGCCAGGACCCCGGCCAGGCCCGGCGGTGTCAGCACCGCCGCCTTCGGTATCCAGTACCGATGCGCCACTAGATCCGGCAGAGGTGCAGGCAGCTGCCGCTTTCGGCCGCGTGGATGGCGAAGGCACGGTCTATGTCACCGAAGCCGGTGGCGAGCGTGTTGTCGGCCAGTTCCCAGATGTTCCAGCGACCGAGGCGATGCTGCTGTACATCCGGCGGTATCTCGACCTACGCGCTCAGGTAAGACTGGCTCAGGCGCGGCTGCCCCAGCTTTCTAGCAGGGACATCGACACGACCATTGCCGGGCTGCGCGAGGCGCTCGAGCAGCCGGCTGCCGTCGGCGACATCGATGGGTTGCGGGCCGACGTCTCCGAGCTCACCGAGCAAGGCACCGCTCGCAAGCAGCAGCTTGCCGCCGAGCGGGAGCAGGCCCGGCAACAGGCACTAGCCGAGCGGACGCAGTTGGTCGAACGCGCAGAGCAGCTCGCAGCCATGGATCCAGCCAAGGTGCAGTGGCGCAGCCACAGCGAAGAGTTGCGCGGCTTGCTGGACCGCTGGAAGTCCGCGCAGCGTTCCGGTGTCCGGCTCGATCGCTCCGATGAGGTTGGGCTGTGGAAGCGATTCGCCAAGGCACGCGGTAGCTTCGACCGCACTCGCCGGGCCCACTTTTCCGAGCTGGATGCCGAGCACAAGCAGGCTAAGGCGGCCAAGGAAGCCCTCATAGCCCGGGCGGAGCAGTTGCAAACTTCGACTGACTGGGGGGCGACCTCAGCCGCCTACCGGGGTTTGATGGATGAATGGAAACGCGCCGGCCGAGCAGCGCGCAAGGATGACGATGCCTTGTGGAACCGGTTCCGAGCCGCTCAGGATGTCTTCTTCGAGGCCCGAGCAGCGCAAAATGCTGCCACCGATGCGCAATACGCGGCGAACCTGGAGGTTAAGAACTCCATTTTGACCGAAGCGGAAGCACTGTTACCGGTCAGCGACATTGGCGCTGCCAAGGCTGCACTTCGCGGACTGCAGGATCGGTGGGAGCAAGCCGGAAAGGTCCCGCGCGAAGCGATGCAGCGAGTCGAGGGCCGGATGCGAGCCGTCGAGAAGGCGGTTCGGCAGGCTGAGGACAAGCAGTGGCAACGCTCCAATCCGCGGATCCGCGCCCGCGCCGAAGGGGCCGCAGCGCAGTTGGAGGAAGCCATCGCGGGCCTGCAGGCGGATCTGGAGCAGGCACAAGCCTGCGGGGACGAGAAGCTGATTGCCCAGGCAACCGAGGCTCTGGAAGCCCGGCAGGCATGGCTGGCCCAGGTGGTGCGCGCCGCAGATGATGCGCGGTAGCCCATGTTCTCCTCAACTATGAGTGGGCACCCCGCAGGGCGGTGAGTCGCAGCTAGATCGGCCTCTGACCGGGCGGACACGGCTGACCAATAGCTGCTGCCGTGTGCTGGCGACTAGGACTGATCGTGCAGCGATCGCGGCTGCCCGCGCGCACCGGTGAGCCGGAACACGTCAAAGACGCCTTCGATTTGACGCACCTGCGCCAACACGTGGCCCAGATGGTTGGGCTCGGCCATTTCAAACACGAAGCGCGAGGTGGCCACCCGGTCGCGGCTGGTCGCCACGTTGGCCGAGAGGATATTCACGTGGTTCTCGGACAGCACTTTGGTCACGTCCGAGAGCAGCCCTGACCGGTCCAGCGCCTCCACCTGCATCTGCACCAGGAACGTCGCGTGTGGATCCGCCGCCCACGACACCTCAACCATCCGCTCCGGCTGCTGACGCAACGAATCCACGTTGGCGCAATCGGCGCGGTGCACCGAAATACCGGTTCCCCTGGTGACGAACCCAACGATCTCATCGCCGGGCACCGGCGTGCAGCATCGAGCCAGCTTCGTGAGGGTCAGACTGCCCTCCATACCCTTGACCACGATGGCGGACCCGTTCTCGCGGGCCCGGGGACTGGGCCGGCCGGGGAAGGTCGCTTCCGCCAGCGTTTCCTCAGTCCCGGACTCCCCGCCCAGGGTGGCGACCAGGCGCTGCACCACGTTGGCAGCCGAAACGTGCCCCTCCCCCACGGCGGCGTACAAGGCCGATACGTCCGCGTATCGCATCTCATCGACCAGGGCGACCAGGGTGTCGTGGTTGAGCAGCCGCTGAATGGGAAGGTTCTGCTTTCGCAGCTGCTTGGCGATCAGGGTGCGGCCAGCTTCGATGGCCTCCTCGCGGCGCTCCTTGGTGAACCAGTGACGGATCTTGTTGCGGGCTCGCGGGCTCTTGACGAAGCTCAACCAATCCTGGCTGGGCCCGGCACTGTGAGCCTTGGAGGTGAACACCTCGACGGTGTCACCGTTGGCCAGGACCGACTCCAACGGCACCAGTCGGCCATTGACGCGGGCTCCGACAGTGCGGTGCCCCACCTCGGTGTGCACCGCATATGCGAAGTCCACCGGGGTGGACCCGGCCGGCAACCCGAGCACATCGCCCTTGGGTGTGAAGACATAGACCTCCGACCCGGACATCTCAAACCGCAGCGAGTCGAGGAACTCTCCGGGATCGGCGGTCTCCTGCTGCCAATCCACCAATTGCCGAAGCCAAGGCATCGCGTCGTCACCGACGGTCTTGGAGTTTGACTTCGCGGACTCCTTGTACTTCCAGTGCGCCGCGACGCCGTACTCAGCCCGCCGGTGCATGTCGAAGCTGCGAATCTGGATCTCTACCGGCTTGCCTTCAGGCCCGATCACCGTGGTGTGCAGCGACTGATACATGTTGAACTTGGGCATCGCGATGTAGTCCTTGAACCGGCCAGGAACCGGATTCCACTGGTTGTGAATCACCCCCAGCGCCGCGTAACACTCGCGGATCGAATCGACCAGCACCCGCAGCCCAACCAGATCGTAAATGTCGGCGAACTCCCTGCCCCGCACGATCATCTTCTGGTAGATCGAGTAGTAGTGCTTGGGCCGTCCGGTGACGGTGGCCTTCACTTTCGCGGCCCGCAGATCCGTCATCACCCGGTCTCGGACCACACCCAGGTACTCCTCGCGCGCTGGTGCCCGTTCGGCCACCAGATGCACGATCTCGGAATACACCTTGGGGTACAACGCCGCAAATGAGAGATCCTCCAACTCCCACTTAATGGTGTTCATACCCAGCCGGTGGGCTAGTGGTGCGTAGATCTCCAGTGTCTCCCTGGCCTTCTTGGCGGCCGACGCCGGTGAGACGTACTTCCAGGTACGGGCATTGTGCAGCCGGTCTGCCAGTTTGATGACCAAGACCCGGATGTCGCGGGCCATCGCGATGACCATCTTCCGCACGGTCTCGGCCTGGGCGGCATCGCCGTAGCTGACCTTGTCCAGTTTGGTGACGCCGTCAACCAGGAGTGCAATCTCCTCACCAAAGTCGGTGCGCAACTGGTCCAGCGAATAGGGCGTGTCCTCTACCGTGTCATGCAGCAACGCCGCTGCCAGGGTGGGCGGGGTCATACCCAGTTCGGCCAGAATGGTCGCCACCGCTACCGGATGGGTGATGTAGGGGTCCCCGCTCTTGCGCAGCTGCCCGCGGTGCGCTTCCTCCGCCACCGCATACGCACGGTCCAACAGGCTGGTATCGGCCTTGGGATGGGCGACCCTAGCCGCCTGCACCACCGGCTCGATGGCGGGCACACTGTGCGCACCGCGCGTACCTAGCCATACCAGCGCTGACCGCACGCGTGAGGTCGTCTGCACCCCCTCACTGTGCGCACCATCGGCGTTGTCCTCAGCCATGCACTGATGATAGGCGTCCGGAGCGAGCTAGCACCGCAGCGCCTGCGCAGCTAGGAACGACGCTTGCGTCGTGGCTGCGCGGCCTGTCCCTGATGGGATCCCGCCACCAAGCCGCCGGCTCGAGCACCAGCTAGCGCAGCATCGGTATCCTCACCGCTGTCCTTGGCCTGGGTCAGCCGTTGCTCACGCAGCGCCTTGACCTTGGCGGTGTGGGCCGCGATGACCGGATTGCGCTCGCGGAACCAAACCTCGATGGGGGCCGCGATGAATACTGAGGACAACGTGGAGAAGATCATCCCGATGAACAATGCCAGCGAGATATCGCGCAATGTTCCAGCACCCAGGAGCAAAGCTCCCACGAACAGAATGGCGGCCACCGGCAGGATTGCCAGCACCGAGGTGTTGATCGAGCGCACCAAGGTTTGGTTCACCGCCAGGTTGGAGGCTTCCCCGTAGGTGTACCGGGTCTGATCGAGGACGCCCTCGGTGTTCTCACGAACCTTGTCGAAAACCACCACGGTGTCGTACAGGGAATATCCCAGAATCGTCAGGAATCCGATCACCGTCGCCGGTGTTACCTCGAAACCGACTCCTGCGTACAGCCCGACGGTGATCACCAGGTCATGCAGCAGGGCGACCACCGCGGCTGCCGCCATGGTCCAGCGGCGGAAGTACAGTGCCATCACGATCGAGACCAGCACCAGGAAGATGATCAGGGCTCGCAATGCCTGTGAGGTCACATCCTGACCCCACTGCGGGCCGACAAAGTTCGAGGTGACGTTGGTGATGTCCACGTCATAGGCCACCGCCAGCAGTTCGCGCAGTTCACTGGTCTGGGAATCGGACAGCTGCTGGGTCTGAACCCGCACCCCGTCATCGCCCACCGAGGAAACCCGGGGTTCCTGCCCGGTGCTGATCTGTTCGACAGCATCCAAGGCAGGCTGCTGGCTGGTGTCCGAGGTTCCGGAGATCGTGAATTCGGATCCACCCCGGAACTCGATGCCCGGGTTGATACCGCGTACGAACAGCAATAGCACCGAGGCCAGCAGCAACACCGCCGAGATCGTGAACCAGCGGCGGCGACGCCCGATGATCTCTACATTGCGCTTGCCGGAGTAAAGGTCGTTGCCGAATGCGGCGAAGCTAGCCATCAGCTCTGCTCCTTTGTCGTACCCACCAGGTCCTCGCTCTCGGTACCCTCATCGTCGCCAGGATCGGAGAAATCCTGCTCGGATTCCTCCTGTGCCCGTCGCCGCTCAGCGATGGTCTGGCGTTGCGCCGGGCTCCGGAATGAACCACGCCCGCGGTAGGCGGGTGCTGATGCTCCCAGGTGGGTAGCGTCAAGTCCTGAGAACCGGTGACCTTCACCATAGAACCGGGTGCGGATCAATAGCTGCAGCATCGGGTGGGTAAAGGTGAACACCACGATGAGGTCGATGATGGTGGTCAGACCCAGCGTGAACGCGAAACCACGAACACCCCCGACTGCCAGGAAGTACAACACGACCGCCGCCAGCAGGTTCACCGCGTCGGAAGCCAGGATCGTGCGCCGGGCACGACGCCATCCCTGTTCGACGGCCATGTCCAGCCTGCGGCCCTCTCGAACCTCATCTCGGATACGTTCGAAGTAGACCACGAACGAGTCCGCGGTGATACCAATCGCCACGATCAGGCCCGCCACACCGGCCAGGGACAGCCGGTACCCCTGCACCCAGGACAACAGGGCGATGACGCCGTAGGTCAGGGCTCCCGCGACGATCAAGCTGGCGACCGTCACCAGAGCCAGACCCCGGTACTGGGCCAGTGAGTACAGCACCACTAGCAGCAGTCCGATCAACCCTGCCAGCAGTCCCCGCTGCAGCTGCTCGGTACCAAGGGTGGCTGAAATCTGATCTTCTGACTGCACCTCGAACGAGATCGGCAACGCACCGAAGCTCAGCTGATTGGCCAGCGTGGCGGCGTTTTGCTGATCGAACCCGTTGCCCGCGCCGCCGGTGATCGATGCCTCTCCGCTGGGGATGGGCTCATCCACCGATGGGGCAGAGATCACCAGGCCGTCCAACACGATGGCGAACCGGTTGGTGCCGTCCGTCAGTGCGCTAAGCCGCGTCGTGACCTCTGCGAATGTCTGGCCGCCGTCGTTGGTGAACTCCAGGTAGACGGCGTAGTCAGACAGCGCCTGGCCACGTTCGTTCAAGCGCACACCGGAGTTGGCATCGGCGAGGTCTGAGCCTTCAAGTTCAGCTGGTCCGAGGATGTACTTCACGGTTCCATCCCGGGCACAGGTCACCAGCGGCACATCCGGATCAGCGGCCGCGCCTCCGCTCAGATTCGCCGGATCGGTGCAGTCCAGCAGGGCGAAGTCGTAGTAGATCTGCTCGGTCAGCCACGCAGGGTCTGAGGCGCTCGTGGGTTCAGTCGCCGGGGTATCGGATAGCACTCCATCCGTATCCTGGTCAGCGAACAAGAAAGCTGCGGCCTCGAGCTCCTCCTGCGTATAGGTCGGCGTTGCCTCCACCTGCCCTGGGGTATCGGGTACCTCACCCTCAACCGCGGTCTCGGTGGGTTCGGGGTCGACAGCCGGCTCCGATTCGCCGCTGTCGCTGGCCGGAGTGCTCGCCTCATCCGAGGTAGCAGCAGGTACCCGGGCGGACGCCGCCATGGCAGCTGCCGCGCCGCCACCGGCTCCTTGGTCACCAGCTAGACCATCGGTACTGCCCTGCGACGGGAGCGGGTCGCCCGTGGTGTCGTCTTGGCTCAGGTCATCGGTGGCGAGGTCACCGGTGATCTGGGAGTCGTCGAGGACGAGCGACTCGGGATCGACAGCCGTCTGGGCTGCCTGCAAGGCGGCAGGGTCGACCGGCGTCGGTAACCCTTCCAGGAGGAAGGCTCGGAAACGCATCTGGGCACTTTGGCGTACCAGATCCAGGGTTGCCTCATCGGGATTCCCGGGCAGGGCCACCACAATATTGCTGCCCCCCTGGCTGGTGATCTCTGCTTCGGCAACACCTGAGCCGTCCACACGCTGCCGGATCACTTCAATGGCCTGATTGATGTCCTCATCGGTGATCTCGGCTTCATTGTCGACCCGGGGCTGCAGGATGATCTGGGTCCCACCTTCCAGGTCAAGAGCCAGGTTGGGCGACCAGGAGGCGTCGGCGAAGCGGGTTCCGATCCCGATCGAGCCGAAGAGCACGATCACGATGAACAGCAGCAGAACCAGGCGGCGCAGTGGGCGCACGCCTGATGAGGTGGTGGTCTTTGGCACTACAGGTCAACTCTCCAGCGCAGCGCGCCGAAGCGCGCGAAGGTCAGCGGGAACGTTCGTCCCCTCCGGTGGCGGTCCCGTCGGGACCAAGGTCAGGTTCGTCGGCGTCATCGACGCCGACATCTTCTAGGTGATCGTCGCTGATGTCCTCGGCGACGACCTCGTCATCGACGTCATCCTCACCGGACTCGTCCTCGACAAGCTTGGCGACCGCCTGGAGCAACCATTGGCTCTGGTGCCCATTGGCACCCGCCAAGGTCACGCGGTCGTCCTCGACCGACACCACGGTCCCGAACATACCCGAGGCGGTCATGACCTCCTGGCCGGGTTGCAGATTGTCGCGGAAAGCCACGGCCTGTTGCTGGCGTTTGCGGGCGCGGCTGTTCATAAAGAACAGTCCTGCGACCGCTACCAGCATGAAGATCAGCAAGAGGCTGTTGCCATCAGGCATAAATATCCGTCCGATGAGTGCATTGACGCCGGTGAGTGTATGCCACTCACGTGTGCACCGCCCTCACGACGCACACAACTCGGCTTTCCTATCCTAGGTCCATAGTGGAGCGTTGGTGTGCGGGGGCGTCAATCCCAGGTGCGCGAATCCAGCTTCAGTGGCGATTCGGCCTCGCGGAGTTCGGGCCAGCAGCCCCTCGCGGACCAAGAATGGTTCGGCTACTGATTCCAAGGTCTCGGGTTCTTCACCGACGGCGACCGCCAGGGTCGACACCCCGGTTGGCCCTCCGCCGAAGCGCTGGCACAGCACTTGCAGCACTGCCCGATCCAGACGATCGAGGCCCCGCTCGTCTACTTCGAAGACCGCCAGTGCAGCCCGGGCGGCTTCCAGGTCGCCGCGCCCGCGACCCCGAACCTCGGCCCAATCCTGGACCCGGCGCAGCAGCCGGTTGGCAATCCGTGGGGTACCGCGCGAGCGGGAAGCAATCTCGGTAGCGGCGTCCGGCGTCAGCTCAATCCCCAGCAGGCCGGCCGATCGGTGCAGCACTCGCTCCAATTCTGCGACCTCGTAGAAGTCAAGGTGGGCGGTGAACCCGAAGCGGTCTCGCAGCGGCGCAGGCAGTAAGCCAGCTCGCGTGGTCGCTCCCACGACCGTGAATGACGGCAGTGCCAACGGAATAGCGGTCGCACCCGGCCCTTTGCCCACCACCACATCGACGCGAAAGTCCTCCATCGCGAGATAGAGCATCTCTTCGGCAGGGCGGGCCAGTCGGTGAATCTCGTCGATGAACAGCACGTCCCCCTCGGTGATCGAGGACAGAATCGCCGCCAGATCGCCGGCATGTTGGACCGCCGGGCCGGAGGTGAGCCGTAAGGCACCTTCCACCTCCGCGGCAATGATCATCGCCAGCGTCGTTTTCCCGAGGCCAGGAGGGCCTGCTAGCAGCACATGGTCGGGGGGGCGGCGCCGCGCAGAGGCGGCATCGAGAACCAGCGATAGTTGATCACGCACCACCCGTTGCCCGATGAACTCATCCAGTTTGCGCGGACGCAGCGCCGACTCCACGGCACGCTCCTCCAGGTCGGCGTCGGCATCGACCACTGAGGGTGGAAAGTCCGCAGACTCAGCCACGACGTGCTCCGCCAAGCAGCTGGAGCGCTGCCCGCAGCACCGCGCCGGTATCCGCCCCATCGATGCCCGAGGTGTCCAACACCTGGTCGGTCGCAGCTTCGGCCTGCTTCACGGCCCAGCCCAGTCCCTGCAGGGCAGCGACCACATCCGACCTGGAATCGGAGTCCGCCACATCGGCGCCGGGGCCCGTTCCGGTTCCCGGACCGAGGCGATCTCCCAGTTCCAACACGATCCTCTTCGCACCCTTCTCGCCGATACCCGGGACCTTGGTCAGAGCCTTGTGGTCCTCAGCGGCGACCGCCTGCCGCAATCCGTCCGGGGAGTGCACAGCCAGCATCGCTAGCGCCAGGCGCGGTCCGATTCCGGACACGGTCAGCAGCGTTTCGAACACCTCCCGCTCATCAGCGTTGGCAAATCCGAACAGCGTCACCGAATCGTCTCGCCCCACCACCATCGATGTGGGCATTTTCACCGTCGCTGCGTGCCGCAATGTGGCCAGCGTGTCCGGTGTGGCGTGCACCCGATATCCCAGGCCACTGACATCAATGACGGCGCTATCAAGGCCGATGGTATCCACGGCCCCGCGCAGGTGCGCGATCACAGTGAACCTCCTCGCGTGCGGCAGCTCACCATGTTGACCTCCCAGGTATGCGAACAGATGTACGAAGTCTACTGGTCGGTTGGATGCAGCAGTCGCCGACGCGCCGCGTTTGCGCGCGTCGCGTTCCCTGCAGCCGCCTGGGCCCAGGCCTGTTGCGCGGGTGTCTGGGCCGCTGTGGGCCCACCGGGGCCCGCAACCGGCCCGCGCCACCCGGCCGTGATTGCAATCGCCAGCGCATCCGCGGCGTCGGCGGGCGTGGGCTTGCTGGGCAGTTGCAGAATTCTGCGGACCATGTCCTGAACCTGGGCTTTGGCGGCGCGCCCATGTCCACTGACGGCTGCCTTCACCTCACTGGGGGTGTGCAGCACCACGGGAATCCCGGCCCGGGTGGCGGCCACCATGGCGAGCCCAGCGACTTGGGAGGTACCGGTGACGGTACGCAGGTTCTGCTGGGCGAAGACCCGTTCGACGGCGACTACCTCTGGCCGGTGCAGGTCGATCCACTCCTCGAACGCCTGCGCCATGGTCAATAGTCGGCGCGCGGGGTCGATCTGCGCGCCGGTTCGGACGACATCGACGGCGACCAACCGGACCTTCCGGTTGGGCAGGACCTCGACCACGCCCAGTCCACACCGGGTCAGCCCTGGGTCGATACCCAGGATGGAAGTACTCACGGTCTCACTGTGGCAGTTCCTGCGGTGCTGCGAGGGCAGCAACACTCCGACCGCATGACCATCCTGACGTAGCCAATGACCGGCGAGCCAGATCGCCAGGTGATATTCATCGCCCGCCTGGGCATCGGGAGCAGGAGGGTGCAGACGACTACTCCGCCTCGAGTGCGGCTAGGACCTCATCGGAAGCGTCGAAATTGGCGAAGACGTTCTGTACATCGTCGGAATCTTCCAGCGAATCGATCAGGCGCATCACCTTGCGGGCACCCTCGGTGTCCACCTCGACCTCCATCGACGGCACGAACTGCGCCTCAGCGGAGTCGTAGTCAATTCCGGCATCCTGTAACGCGGTGCGCACAGCAACGAAGTCGCTTGCTTCGCTGAGCACTTCGAACGACTCACCAAGATCGTTGACCTCTTCAGCTCCGGCATCGAGGACCGCATCGAGGACAGCTTCCTCATTGACCGATGCGTCCTCGCCCTTGGGGACGATCACCACTCCGCGTCGGTTGAATAGATAGGAGACGCTGCCCGGGTCAGCCAGGGAACCGCCGTTGCGGGTGAACGCCACCCGCACATCCGAGGCCGCCCGATTGCGGTTGTCGGTCAGGCACTCCACCAGGACCGCGACGCCGCCAGGGGCGTAGCCCTCGTACATGATCGTTTCGTAGTCGGCTCCACCTGCCTCGGCACCCGATCCGCGTTTGACGGCCCGATCGATGTTGTCGGCTGGAACCGAAGATTTCTTGGCTTTCTGGATGGCGTCGTACAGCGTCGGGTTCCCAGCGGGGTCAGACCCGCCGGTGCGGGCTGCGACCTCGATGTTCTTGATCAAACGCGCAAACAGCTTGCCGCGCTTGGCGTCGATCGCAGCCTTTTTGTGCTTGGTCGTCGCCCATTTAGAGTGGCCTGACATGGTGGCTCCGATTCATCGGTGGACTGAGGCTGACCGGGGTGCGATCACTGCTTCCGACTCTGCCGCAGCAAGGCAACGAAGGCTCGGTGGACACGGTGGTCCGCACTGATCTCCGGATGGAAGGCGGTCGCCATGAGCACACCCTGGCGCACTGCCGCGATCCTACCCGCATGCGGGCCGTTTCGAACTCGGGCCAGGACCTCCACGCCAGCGCCGACTGCCATGACCAGTGGTGCTCGAATGAAAACTGCCGCCATGGGCGAATCTTGCGGACCGGCTCCGAGTGCCGGTGCATGCAGTCGTTCTTCGAAGCTATCGATCTGTCGGCCGAAGGCGTTGCGGCGCACCACGATGTCGAGTCCGCCGATGCTCTGCTGGTGCGCCGCAGCATCCTGCACCCGGTCGGCCAGCAGGATCATCCCGGCACAAGAGCCAAGCACCGGCATGTGGTTGCGAATCCGTTCCCGCAGGGGCGCCATGAGCTCAAAGGCCCGCAGGAGTTTGTCTATCGTCGTGGATTCCCCACCGGGCAGGACCATGGCATCGACAGTGGCCAGCTCATCGGGTCGGCGCACCGGGACGACCCGCACCGAGCATTGCTCGAGAGCTCGAGTGTGCTCCACCACGTCTCCCTGTAGCGCGAGCACGCCCACCACCGGGTCGAAGGCACTCACGACCCGGTACCGTCAACATCGAGTCCAAGGTCGAGCAACGTACCATCCCAGCCAGCTATCCACCCAGGCAGTAGTTGCGGTAGCCGTTCCGGGAACAGTTCGATCTGGATTCGCTGCAATTGCGCCAGTGTGAACCAGCGCAGTTCATCCATGAATCCACGCTCGATGTCAGTCCAGCCGTCGGTCAGGAGTGCGGGTGGCCGGTGAACCCGCGCGAGGAAGAACTCCTCCTGCTGTCTGACTGTTGCGCGTTGAAAGTCGAACCTGGCTTCACGCCGCATGACCGGACCGATGAGCTGGTCTGGATCGATCACGATGCCGGTTTCTTCTCGCAGTTCCCGACTGGCGGCTTGGGCGCTGGTCTCGGCCGGATCCAGTCCACCGCCAATGGTGAACCACCACCCGCGCGTGGGATCGTCCACGTCGTGTCCACGTACCAGCAAGATCCGATCGTCCTGGTCCAACAACAGCACCCGGGCGGCACGGCGAAAGAGCATGCCGTCCACGCCCGGGCGCCACTGCGGCCCGAGCTGGCTCGGGCGCTGACTCACCAGCCGCGCTCAGCTAGCCGGTGCGGCGCGGGTATCTCCTCGACATTGATCCCGACCATCGCCTCACCCAGACCGCGTGAGACCTTCGCGACAACGTCGGGATCATCGAAGAAGGTCGTCGCCGCGACAATGGCACTGGCCCGTTGCGCCGGATTGCCCGACTTGAATATCCCCGAACCCACGAACACGCCTTCGGCACCCAGCTGCATCATCATCGCGGCATCGGCCGGGGTTGCTATGCCACCAGCGGTGAACATCACCACCGGAAGCTTGCCGGTCTGCGCCACCTCGGCGACCAGGCTATGCGGTGCCTGCAACTGCTTGGCAGCGACGTACAGTTCATCGGAGGGTAGGGACTGCAACCGCGCAAGCTCGGCACGGATGGTCCGCATGTGGGTCGTCGCGTTGGATACGTCACCGGTCCCAGCTTCACCCTTCGACCGAATCATGGCTGCACCTTCGGTGATCCGGCGCAGGGCTTCGCCAAGGTTGGTTGCACCACAAACAAACGGCACCGTGAACGCCCATTTGTCGATGTGATGGCTGTAGTCGGCTGGCGTGAGTACCTCCGACTCATCGATGTAGTCGACCCCAAGGCTCTGCAGCACTTGTGCCTCGACAAAGTGCCCGATCCGAGCCTTGGCCATGACCGGAATCGACACTGCCGCGACGATGGCGTCGATCATGTCCGGATCGCTCATCCGCGATACCCCGCCCTGCGCACGAATGTCAGCGGGCACTCGCTCCAGAGCCATCACGGCGACGGCACCGGCGTCCTGGGCGATCCTGGCTTGCTCGGGAGTAACAACGTCCATGATGACGCCGCCCTTGAGCATGTCAGCCATGCCGCGTTTGACCCGCTGGGTGCCGACCTGAGCCTGCTCAGTGCTGCTGTCTAGGTGATGCTGGGGCTGCGATGACACGATGGGACCTCACGGTGATACAACAGGTGGAGCGGGTAGGACACCGCACGGGTACGCGGTGCAACCGCTGCCAGTCTAGGTCCGCAGCTGCGCCCATCACTAGAACTAGCGGATCGCTCCATGGGCTGAGACGGTGAACATCTGCCGATCTCGTTGCAGCTTTTCCAGGAGCTCGGCCTCACTGCTCGCGGCCCGCAGGCCGGCCCGGCCCACGAGCTGGCGTTGCCGCAGAAACGCCAGCGAGGTAGCGCTACGCTGAAATGACTTCATCGCGAGCTTGGCCCGCTCCCCAAACCGAGCCGACCATTGCCGGGCCTGGGTGCGCAGCTTCAGCGAGGCCAGCATCTGGACCTCCTGCGGTGCAAACCACCCGGCGGCCGCATACTCGCCCAGCCTGGCGCTGACCACCTCGGACTCTTTGCGGCGCAGCCATACCATCAACAAGATCACTCCGATGAAGATGGGCACCTGTACCAGCAGGTACAGGATGAAGAAGTTGTCGGCGAACACGCTTGAGCCGTTCCAGAGTGCGTGCAATCCCATCGCCGGAATCAGTCCAAGGGGGAAGGCTATGAGGACGGCCGCTTTGTTGCTCGATCTGGCCGCCAATCCAATGGCGATCCCAGTACAAGCAGTGAAGATCAGGTGCGCGAACGGCGACATCAGTCCCCGGACCACGAAGACCGCCCAGATCAAACCCTCGGATCGGGCGAAGTACAGAATATTCTCGGTGAACGCGAACCCGGCTGCCACGGTGGCGGCGTAGACCACCCCGTCGACGGGCCCGTCGAAGGAATGGCGACGGATGAGGAACAGCAGGACGACCCCTAGTCCCTTGACGGATTCCTCCACGATGGGAGCGACCACCACGGCGCCAACCTGGTCGGCTAGCACCGTGTCACCGGCCCGAGTTGCCACAGACAGCCATGCCGCGGAATTGACCAAGAGTGAGCTCGCGGTTGAGACACCAGCACCCCACAGCAGCGCCAGGATCAACATGATCCGCGGCTCTGGCTCCCAGCGGTCCAGCCATATGACCCCCGAAAGCACAATGGTCAATGGCACGAACGCAAGCAGGAACCCCGCAGTAGTGGCGGCAACACCCGTCGAGAACATGATGTAGATCAGCATGACCAGCATCGCGACGGCACCCACGATGATTCCGGCGACCACCAATGCATGGCGGTTGCTGCTAGAACTCTTGCGTTGCGTCCACACCGGGTCAATCTGCCCGGTGGCGGTGGGCAAGGGGGCACTGTGGGCGTACATCGTGCCTTGCTGAGCGGGTGAGGTGGCAAAGTTCATCGGGCGGTGGGCTGCAGGATAGGCACTGGCCGTCGTCGACATCGGCTGGTCTTGGCGGCTCGGTTGCTGTGCCGACTGATGCTGTTGCGGGTAGCCCTGCTGCTGAGCCTGCTGGGGCTGCTGCGGGTCACCCTGCTGCTGGGGCTGCTGCGGGTAGCCCTGCTGCTGAGCCTGCTGCAGGTAACCCTGCTGCTGGGGCTGCTGCGGGTAGCTCGGCTGCTGATCCTGCTGCGGGTATCCCTGCTGTGCCGGCATCTGCCAACGCGCCTGTGACTGGGTCTGCTGCGTATACCCGGTGGCGGCGCTCGCCGGGTGGCCGCTTGAGCCAGGGTAGGGCTGCGGGGGGCTTGACATGGCGAACACTCTACGGCTCAACGAGGTTGAGGTAGACCCCGCATCATGGGTACGACTGCCCTGTTGGCGGCCGGGACGGCATCCCTAGACGTCGTCGTCCAGTTCAATGGTGACCGGCATGGCGGCATTGCCGGCTAACCGAAATAGGCGAACTAGCCGGTTGCGTCGCAGCCGCTGAGCAGCCACGACCGCATCGTTATGGAACCGGCGCGCTAGGTGCGAGCGGAAGCTCGCTTTGGCCAGAGCGTCGAGCTCGGCGGCCACCTCGGCCCTGCCCCGCAGCTGCTCCCGATCGGCTTCCGATCCAAGTGCCCCACGCAAAACAGCGGATAGTGCTGATTCCGATAGGCCACGCTCCACACCGGCATCCGACAGGTCATCAGCCTCGATTCCTACCAACCGTGGCGCACGAACGGCGGCATCCCAGGCAGCATCGGCCACGATGACTGACGATGCCGGATCCAGCGCACCGGTCGCGGCCAACTGAGCCGCCGCCTCAGCGCGACGAACCAGCTGTGCATCCAGCACCGACCGCAACCGCACCACTTTCCGGTGCAGCCGGTCTAACCGCCGTGCCAGGTGAATCAACACCAGTGCCATGACCGCCAGCACAGCGCCGATAACCGCAACGAGCTCCCACACTGTTATCAACGTAGGCCCAGCAGCCTGCGCCAGCGACCAGGCGGGGTCGTTGGACCGAGCGCAGTCGCCATCGCATACACATCCAGGACCTGGTCCGCCACGGTGCTCCAGTCAAAGCGCCGCACCACCTGACGAGCGTGCTCACGCAATCTCCGATTGTCCTGCGGGTTTGCCAACGCCTGCAACAGGACCCGGGCGAGGTCGGCACTATCACCATTGCGGAACAGGTACCCGCACGCGCCATCGTCCAAGACCGCGCGAAATGAGGTGAGGTCGCTGGCCACCACGCACGCCCCGGCACTCATGGCCTCCACCAACACGATCCCGAATGACTCACCTCCGGTCTGGGGCGCCACGTACAGATCCACCGATGCCAGCAGTGCCTCCTTAGCTGGCTCGCTGATCTCACCGAGGTAGGTGACCTCCTGCGCTGCGAGTCCGGCGGTGGTGAGGGCGGCATCGATGTTGCCACGTCCAGCGATGAGCAAGCGTGCCTGCGGGTAGCGTTCCCGCACCGACCGCACGGCGCCGAGCAGCACCTGGACACCTTTGCGAGGTTCATCCAACCTGCCCAGGTAGGCGATGGTGGGCGCTAGCTCGGAGCCTTGCCAGCCAGGGTCGGGCTGCGCTCGTGCGAATCTGTCAACCTCGACACCATTGGGAATGATGATGGCGTCACCTCCCAGATGCTCCACGACAGTTCGTCGGGCATCTTCGGACACCGCGATACGGGCGCTGATGCGTTCCAGCCCAGGTTGCAGCAACGGGTTGGCTACCAGGAGTGCGCGCGAGCGCTCTTGGGCCGAGTGGAACGTCGCCACCACCGGGACGGTCGCTGAACGCAAAGCGATAAGCCCCAGACTCGGCACCATCGGTTCATGGATATGGACCAGGTCGTAGCGTCCGTCCTTCAGCCAGCGAGCTGTACGCGCGGCCACCAACGGACCGAACGCGAGCCGGGCGGTGGAACCGTTATAGGCCACCGGCACCGCACTTCCGACCGACGTGAGAAACGGCGGCACGGGTGTGTCCTCATCCGCAGGCGCCAGGACACCGACCTCATGTCCAAGCCCGATCAGATGCTCAGCGAGATCCCGGATGTGAAAGTTCACTCCCCCGGGGACGTCGAAGGAATAGGGGCTCACTAGCCCCACCCGCAGCGGTCGGCCCATCAGGAGCGATCCCGCGCCGATGCCAGACGGTCTGGATCGAGATCCGCAATGAACACTTTCTGCAACATGTGCCAATCCTGTGGCGTAGCCCGGATGTGCAGCATCTGGTCATCTACCCATGCTTGCGTCATCGTCGAGACCGCCGCCTGGCTCGGGCCGGGCACCGCAGCGATGGGCGCCGAGAAGGTGATCACGATGCCCCAGGGGCTCCCGGCCCGCTTGCGTCGGTCGCCGTAGAGCCGTTCGTACCGGATATGGACCGAATACAGCGCTGCTTTGCCAGCGATAGCCAACGCGGCAGGGCCGGCCGCAACGCGCATCCGGGTGCCGAGCGCGGCCACGTCAACCCCCTCCCGAGAGAGATCGCGATCTGCCAGCAGCGGCACAAACGGCACCGGTGGGCGAAGCTGCTTGAGCAACGTGCCGAACACGCCTGCCCCACGAGCAAATGGCACGATCTGCATCCCTAGGTTCCGCCGGAACGAAAGGAACTGTTGAAACAGCTCCTCCGGTTCCAAGGTTTCAGCCACGGTGAGCAGACGACCATGCTGCTGAGCGAACCAAGCACCGGCCAGATCCCAGTTGCCGCTATGGGTCAAGGCTCCCACGGCCGGCCGACCTGCGGCCAGATCAGCCAGCAACGGCTCAATTCCAACCGCCCGCACCCGTGCCGCTATCTGCGATTGGCTCAGACCAGGAAGCTGAAAGGCCTCGCCGTAGTAGCGCATGTACGAGCGCATGCCCGCACGCGTTAACCGGCGCAGCGATGCGGACGAACGTTCCGGCACAACCCGGGACAGATTGAGCTCCAGTTGGCGCACCGCCGGTATGCGCAAGGCATGGGCAATGACAGCGGCAGCGCAGAAAATGCCCCGGACGACGGCGTCTGGAAGCCGTGGAATCACCCGCCACGCGAGCAGGAACAGCTTGCCGGAGTTCACGCTTTCGCCAATGTCCGGCGTACCACGACTATCCGCTGGAACACGGTGATCACACTGGCCAATGCCAGCAGGCCAAGCGCCACGATGAGCACCAGTTCCGGCGCCCCAAGCCCGACCAGCAATGCCGCCACCAACCCGGCGATGAGCCGGTCCGCACGTTCGGCAATTCCAACCTTGGCCACCACGTTCAGCGCCTGGGCTTTGGCGCGAGCATAGGGAACCAGACCACCCAACACCACGCACGCCAACCCGGCGCTCACGGATGCGACCTGCATCGGCCCGCTGGTATGCAGGGTCAGATACACGGTCAAGCCACCAAATATCGCCCCGTCCGAGAACCGGTCCAAGGTGGAATCGAGAAACTCACCGTACGGCCGCGGTGACTGACCGTGTATCTGCCTGGCCATCAGCCCATCGATGGAATCTGATAACACCAGCACTCCCACGATCAATGACCCAGCGGTGAGGTGACCCATCGGAAATAGGCTCAGGGAGGCAATCGTGACCGCGATGGTGCCGGCCACCGTGACGGCGTTGGGTGGGATGCGCATGCGCACCAGGAGTGTTGCGATGGGTGTGAACAAGGTGCTGGTCACCCCCCGTCCGCGGTTACCCAGGACCATCGCCGCCCCCGTGCTCACGCCACGCGGTCGCCAGTTGCTGACGGGTGTCGGCCAGCAGTTCCGGTATCGCTTTGGTACGCCCGATGATCGGTAGGAAGTTGGCATCGCCATCCCAGCGCGGCACCACATGAGAGTGGGCGTGTCCAGCGATCCCGGCTCCTGCCCCAGTTCCGACATTCATTCCGAGGTTGAACCCCTGAGGGCCTTTGGCTGACCTCAACACCTCCATCGCGACGGCCACCAGCTCGATGGATTCGGCGCGTTCGCCGCTGGTCATCCCCGTAAGGTCGCCAACGTGGCGATAGGGGCAGACCATGAGGTGGCCGGGGTTGTACGGATAGAGGTTGAGCACCACAAAGCAGGAGGTGCCACGGTGGACGATCAGCCCTTCCTCGTCGGTACGCCCTGGCGCAACGCAGAACGGACAGTCCCGCTGGTCAGAACTGACTACCTTCTCGGGGCCATCGACGTACACCATCCGATGTGGTGTCCACAGGCGGGCATACCCGTCAGGTTCGCGAGCCAGCCCTTCCCCGGACTCGACCGGACCGGGGTTCACACTTGAGTCCGGGTGGTGATGGCAGTGGTCACCAGCTCGATGGCCTCGGCGATCGGAACACCGTTGCGTTGACGGCCATCGCGGTACCGGAACGAGACGGCACCAGCGTCGGCATCGTCACCGCCCGCGATGAGCGTAAACGGCACCTTCTGCTTGGTGGCGTTGCGGATCTTCTTGTTGAATCTATCGTCGGAATCGTCCAGTTCCGCCCGCACGCCTGCGGCACGCAATTGCGAAACTACCCCGCTCAGATAGTCGTTGAAGGGCTCCGCAACCGGGACCGCCACCACCTGCACCGGCGCCAGCCACGGAGGGAATGCGCCCGCATAGTGCTCGGTAAGCACCGCGAAAAAGCGCTCGATGGAGCCGAAGAGTGCCCGATGGATCATCACCGGACGCTGACGGCTTCCGTCCGCCGCGGTATAGGTCAAATCGAAGCGCTCTGGCAGATTGAAGTCCAGTTGAATAGTCGACATCTGCCAGGACCGGCCGATCGCATCCTTGGCTTGGACCGAGATCTTCGGGCCGTAGAAGGCCGCTCCACCAGGATCGGGAACCAGCTTGAGGCCCGAAGCCTGCGCGACCTCCGCTAACACCGAGGTCGCTTCGTCCCAGGCGGCATCCTCGCCCACGAATTTGTCTGGATTCTTGGTGGAGAGCTCGAGAAAAAAGTCGTCGAGACCGTAGTCGCTCAACAGCTCAAGCACGAAGGTCAGCAGCGAGGCCAGCTCCTCGCGCATCTGCTCCCGGGTGCAGTAGATGTGAGCGTCGTCCTGAGTGAATCCCCGTGCCCGGGTCATTCCGTGAACCACACCGGACTTCTCGTACCGGTACACGGTGCCGAACTCGAACAACCGCATGGGTAGCTCGCGGTAGGACCTACCTCGGGCATCGAAGATGAGATTGTGCATCGGGCAGTTCATGGGCTTGAGGTAGTAGTCCTGCCCCTGGCGGCGTAGTTGCCCCTCGGAGTCGAACTCGGCGTCAATGTGCATGGGCGGGTACATGCCGTCGGCGTACCAGTCCAGGTGCCCCGATACCTCGAAGAGCTTGGCCTTGGTGACATGTGGGGAACTGACGAAGTCGTAGCCGGCTTGAATGTGACGCCGACGCGAGTAGTCCTCCATCTCGGTGCGGATGATTCCGCCCTTGGGGTGAAAGACGGCAAGTCCGGAACCAACCTCCTCCGGGAAGGAGAACAAGTCGAGTTCGGCGCCCAGACGGCGATGGTCGCGCCGTTCGGCCTCTGCCAGGCGCTCGGTGTACTGGCGCAGTTCATCCTTGCTGGGCCACGCAGTGCCATAGATCCGCTGCAGTTGCTGGTTCTTCTCACTCCCCCGCCAATAGGCCGCGGCGCTGCGCATCAGCGCAAACCCATTGCCGATCAGCTTGGTCGTGGGTACATGCGGCCCACGGCACAGGTCCTTCCATGCCACGTAGGTGTGGCCTTCCCGGTCCCGAGCCAGGTTGTCATAGATGGTCAACTCCCCCGCGCCGATTTCCGCACCAGCACCCTCTGCGGCGTTGGCCGCGTCACCTCCCGAACCCTTGAGCCCAATGAGCTCTAGCTTGTACGGCTCGTGTGCCAGCTCCGCGCGAGCTTCCTCCTCGGTGACGACACGTCGCGCAAACCTCTGCCCGGAGTTGGCGAGCTTGCGCATGACTTTCTCGAGTGCCTTCAGCTGCTCCGGCGTGAACGGCTCCTCGACGTCAAAGTCGTAGTAGAAGCCATCGGTGATCGGTGGACCGATTCCGAGCTTGGCTCCGGGATTGACCTGCTGCACGGCCTGGGCAAGCACGTGTGCCGTCGAATGCCGCAGGATGTCGAGACCATCGGGAGAATCGATGGTCACCGACTCAACCGATTGGGCGCCGTCGACAGCCGTGTCCAGGTCGCGCAGGGCACCATCGAGACGAATCGCCACCACGGTCGGTTCGGAGCCGAACAGGTCCGAACCGGTGGTGCCGCCCGGTAGGCGGCGGGAGACGCCATCGACACAGACGTCATGCTCAGAGTCGGTCACGGCACTGCTTTCCAGGTCTGGGAGTAGGTCGACACCGATGGTAGTCAGGTCTGCACGATCACTGTGGCACCGATGACCGCCTCAGGGTCAGCAGGACCGAAACCGCGCGCTTCTAGACCGGACGTTCGGCCAGTGGCGGCCGTCCAAGTTCATCGCTGATTCGGATGAGTTCGTTCCACTTGGCGGTCCGTTCACCACGGGTGATGGAACCAACTTTGACGAAGTCAGCATTCCACCCAGTGGCCAGGTGGGCGACGGCAGTATCCTCTGTTTCGCCCGATCGGGCCGAGACGATCACCCCAAGACCGTGTTCTCTGGCCGCGGCCACGGCACGCGCCGCTCCGGTCACGGTGCCCTGCTGGTTGACCTTGATCAATGCCGACCCTGTTGCGCCCGCTTGCGCTGCTCGGTCGATCCGGTCCGCGTCGGTCACCAGATAGTCATCGCCCACGACGACGGCGTGGCCCGCAGTCGCCTGGACCGCCAGGCGCATTCCGTCGGTGTCATCTTCGCCAGCCGGATCCTCCAAGGTCACGATGGGAAAGTCCCGGCAGATGTCCGCCAGGAAGCCGATCCAGTCGGCAGTGGTGTAGTCCGACTCACCAACCCGGTACCGGCCGTCGACCAGGAATTGACTAGCGGCGATATCCAGCGCTATCGCGACATCGGTACCGGGGACGAATCCTGCTCGCGCAATCCCGGACATCACCACGTCCAGCGCATCGATGGTATCGGTCACCTCGGGCCAGTGACCACCCTCGTCCGCGACTCCGCGTTGCGGGCCTCGCTGCGCTAGGACGGCACCAACCGCCCGGTACACCTGGGCCACATGCAGGAAGGCTTCTTCGATGTGCGCCGCTGCCAACGGCACCACCATGAAATCCTGGACTGCGGTTCGATGCCCCGCATGGGCTCCGCCACCCAAGATCTGGATCTGGGGGCGTGGTAGCGCCTGCGGTGCGGGGTTGAGCATGCGCCACACCGGATGCCCTTGGCTGTCTGCAGCGGCCGCCAGCACGGCCAGCGAGGTCGCGGTGGTGGTGTTGCCGCCAACGGCCGACCGCAGCGGATCGGGATCCAACCCGTCAAGAATGGCGTCGATGCTCTCCTGGTCCGACACCGGCTGGCCTACCAGCGCAGGCGCCACCAGATTGTGCACGAGGTTCACCGCCGTCGTGACATCTTTGCCGTCGAGCACGGGGCCGCCGTCGCGCAGCTCGATCGCTTCCCGGCGACCGGTCGAGGCTCCGGACGGCGCGATACCGCGCCCGCAGGCGCCCGTCGCCGTACGAACCTCGACCTCAATGGTCGGTAGCCCGCGGCTATCCCAGACCCGGCGGGCCCCGATAGTGTCGATGCGGTCAGTCATGGGCAGGTCCTCCCGTTGTTCCGGCGTCGAGGTGGCCGCTGGTCTGGGCTATGGCGGAATCGATATCGTGATGCTGCATGGCTAGGAGGGCGATCTCCTCAACTCGTTGACCCTCCTGCGCACTCAGGTACTCGGCCGGCGATGCTCCGGCCACCCGGGCCAGGGCTAGCGCCGGCACCAGGCGCGCGGCTCGAGCCGACACGGCCGCAGGTTCCTCCCAGTCCACCTGATCGAGGTAGCCGCGCAGCAACGCCTGGCGCGCCTGCCCGATCGCTTCGGCGTAGCGGGGTAGGTGTACCTGCTTGAGGATGAGGTGGGTCTGGCAGAACGCCAGATCAAAGGCCGGATCGCCCCACGTAGCGCATTCAGCATCGAGGAGGATGGGGCTCTGGCCGGTCAGAATGTTCTTGGGGCTGACATCTCCGTGTACCAGTGCGACCTGCGTGGTCTCAAGAGCGGTGATGAGCTGGTGGAACTGTGGTCGAAGCTGCCCATATTGCGCTGCCGTCCGGCGCAGGTAGGGCTCGATGCGCAGCGCCTCGAAGAGGCACTGATTGCGGAACTGGTCGGCCACCTGTGCTCGCACCGAGGCCGCATGTATTTCTCCGAGCGTGGCACCAACCTGCGCCGCGAACCAAGCATCGACCCGACCGGCCATCAGTTCAACTTTCCAGTTGCTATGCCCCGTAGGGTCCAGGTACTCCAGGACCAAGGAGTGTGTCGCGGCGTCGAAGGCCACCAGCTGGGGGCATGCTCCGGGCACCACCGTGGCGACGAACCGCAGCCAGGCTGCCTCACAATCACCGCGAGTGGTCGGAACAGACCATGACGCCGCCACCCGCAACTGTGCCAAGGGCCGCTTCACCACTACCCGGCGCTGGCCATCCTGGACCAACCAGATGTCCGAGGACACTCCGCCGGTGAGCCGGCTCAGGCTCGGGTTCACCATCGGGGTGTCCAGGCGGGCAAGAAGTTCGCGCACCTGCTGCTCGGCGGTCATCGCAGCTGCAAACCTTCCTCGCTCACGATCAACGCAGTCCTGCTGGTCATACCGCCCTCGAGGGATGCCCGTAGGCCGACTGTTCCAAACCACGGATATACCCGACGGCGAACAGACGTCCGAGCATGGCGTACCCGGGAGCAGCGTTGCTCTCGCCGGAGAGCGTGGGAACGTGATCGGGGCGGATCGGGCCGGTGAATCCGACCTCCTGGTAGGCCTGCATGCACGCAGGCAGGTCGGTCTGACCGTCATCGTGAAAGGTCTCCCGGAATTTCTGTACCGTGCCGCGAACATCGCGGAAGTGCACGAACGGAATCCGGTCGGCTCCAAACTCCCTGATCAGAGCGGGAAGCGAATCCTCGCCCCCGATTACCTCGGGCATCAGCGCGAAATTGCCCTGACAGAAGGTGATGCCATTGGCTTGCGAGGGCAGCATCGCCAACAGGCGGCGGTACCCGGCTACCGAGCTCATGATCCGAGGCACACCCCGATCGACCGACTGTGGCGGGTCGTCGGGATGCATGGCTAGCCGCACCCCCGCCGTCTCGGCCTCGGGCACCACTGCCGCAAGGAAGTACTCCAATGCCTGCCACATTTGCTCCACCGTGATCGCACCGGGCTCGGCAAGCTGGCTGGCAGCTTGACCCACGCGTTGCTCGTATCCGGTGACCAGGGCACCTCCTCGGTCCGCGATGGCGGTATCGGTACGGCCCCAGCTAGATAGCGCCATCCAGTTGTAGGCCAAGGTTGGGATACCGAGCCGTCCCATGGCACGCACCTGCGTGATCACATTGTCGATCTGTTCGTCCCGACCCGGCAGCCCCAGGCGGGCCTTGTCGATAGGGGCGGTGTCCTCCGTAGCCACCAACCGGAATCCGTGCTGGGCATAGATGTCGATGTTGTGGCGCAGGGCAGCTTCACCCCAGGGAATCTCATCGCGATCCGCTGGTATCCATCCGGCGGCACCGACCGAGCTGAACATACGTTGGTCCTGTTCAGCGCCATTGAGAGTGCCGACGACATTGTCCACACCAACTTGGCGGATCAGCTTCCACGACTCATCTGGTCGCGGTGGAAGGAACTCGCTCAAGGTGAGCATGTGCTAGATCTCCTCATCGTTCTTGGCCGGCAGCGATGCTGCGATTCGCGCGAGCAAACCACCATCTACCCGAATCTCAGCGCCAGTCACAAAACTGGCACCCTCGCTGGCGAGGAATGCGACCACCGTGCCAACCTCATCGGGTCTGCCCACGCGGCCCAATGCGTGCATCCGACCCCAGTCGGCGAGCGTGGCGTGGACAGCTTCTGGTGTCCCCTCAGACCACAATTTCGCCGAAGCCCGCAGCATCGGGGTATCCACCGACCCCGGCAGCACGGCGTTGACCCGCACCCCATAGTCAGCCTCATCCACCGCCATGGCACGAGCTAGAGCATTGAGGGCCCCTTTGCTGGCGGTGTATGCGGCTACTTGATTCTGCGTGGCTACGCCTTGCACCGAGGAAATGATCGTCACGGTCCCGCCGTGTTCTCGAATCCGGGGCAGCGCTGCATGGGCAGCCAGGTATACGCCGCGCACGTTGACGTCGAATACCTCATCCCATTCCGGAGGGGAGGTGATCACGGCATCCCCATAACGCTGAATTCCGGCTGCCGTCACCAGGTGATCGAGGCGTCCGAAGCTGTCGATGGCAGCCTGCACCGCCGCCGTCGATGTCTTTTCCTCGTCGATGGGGCCGAATGTCGCCACGGCAGAGCCGCCCGCGGAGCGAATCTCCTGTGCTGTTTCCTGCGCAAAATCCTCGGTGAGTCCATGCACCACCACCGCCGCGCCTTGGGCTGCGAAGGCTGTGGCTACTCCGCGCCCAATCCCCTGAGAGCCACCGGTTACCAGTGCTACTCGCCCTTGATGTGGTTTCGGGACGGTCATCGCAAACAACTCCTGTATTGGGTCATCGGGTTGGTCAGAGCACGCCGTAGGTGGCGAAGGCTTCGGTCGAGCTCATGCCGCCTTCGATCGCAGCGCGCACCAGGTTCTCGGTGCTGGACTTGGTCAGCGCTCGCTCAAGTACTTCATCCTCCAGCTCGCCCGGCACCACGACCACCCCATCGATATCGCCGACCACCAGATCACCGGGGTGGATCCGCACACCGCCCATCGTGATCGGGGTGCGGAAGTCGTGCACGATGGTGCGAATCGCTGAGTCCTGGGCGTAGTTGCCGTGGCTGAAGACCGGAAACCCCTGATCGAGGACTTTTGCCGTGTCCCGGTGGTAGCCATCGACCACTGCACCCACGCCGCCGCGCGTCTGCGCCGTGGTGGTGAGGATCTCTCCCCACATGGCAGCGAGGTTGCGGGCGGCGGAGGCGAGCCACACCTCACCAGGTTCCAGCTGGTCCAGCGCCTGCGTAAGGCGTCCGAACGGGTGTTGCTGCACCCCGTGGACGTCGGCGATCAGCACCGGCATCGCCCGGCCCGCCACCCTCATGGAGTCCACCAGGGGTCGGATCTGCGGTGGCAGAAATTGGGTTGGACGTCCCAGCTGGTCGAGCACATCGCCGATCACCGCCGTGTAGAGGCGATCATTGATGAGCTCGAACAACTCCGCATCGGTCGAGGCAAGCGCCATTGGCTGACCTATCTCCTAGGCGATGGCCGAGCGGCGCGAACGCCACACGTTGATCAGCACAGCAATCAAGACCACCGCACCGCGGACAACCTGTTGCGCGTATGGGTTGACGCTCAGGAGGACCATGCCGTTGAGCAGTGCGGCGATGAACAGCACCCCAATCGCGGTTCCGGTCACGGTGCCCTTACCACCGGTCAGGGCGGCGCCGCCGATGATCGTCGCGGCAATGGCATCGAACTCTAGTCCGACGGCAATCGTGCTATTTCCGGAGGACAGCAGTGCCGACTGCAGCAGGCCGGTGAGGGCGGCGGCGGTCGCCGAAATGGTCATGACCAGGATCTTGACCCGCCGCACCGCAATTCCCGACAACGCAGCAGCTTTGGCATTGCCGCCAACGGCGTAGATCGAACGTCCGAACACCGTGCGCTTGGCGACGATGCCGATCACGATGGCCACGGCGACGAAGTAGATCGCGGCCACTGGAACCCCGTAGAGACGGCCACTGCCCCAGTAGAAGAACTCCTGAGCTGGAATCGGGATCGGGAAGTTCTCGGTGACCAGTTGCGCCAGGCCGCGTAGGGCCAGGTATAGCGCCAATGTCGAGATGAAGGTGGGGACGTTGAAATAGGACCGCATGGCGCCGGCGAAGGCCCCGATCCCGGCGGCGATCCCCAGCACCATCAGCATTGCCACTATCAGCGGCACACCCATCTTCATGGCGAATACGCCAAGCAGGGACGACGATAGCGCCGCCATCGACCCCACTGAGATATCGATCTCTCCGGAGATGATCACCAGCGTCATCGCAAAAGCGACGATGCCGAAGAACGCGGCGTTCTGCAGGATGCTGAGCTGATTGGACAGCGTCAGGAATGACGGCGCCATGATCGTCAGCGCGATATATAGGACGATGAAGGCCGCTAGTAGGCCCAGCCCATCCCAGCTGCGGATACGCCCGAGAACCCCGCCCGATTCTGTTCGGGTGGCCGGTGCGGTCGTGGACTCAGTCATGTTCGTGCTCCTGTCGCATTGCCAACGCGAGGATTCGCTCGGCGGTGGCCTCCCGGCCAATGAGTTCTTCGTGGATGTGCCCCTCCCGCAGGATCAGCACCCGGTCGCACACCTGCGCTATTTCCTCCAGTTCAGAGGAAACGAAGATCGACGACACACCCTGGGTGGCCAGGTCCCGGATGAGCCCGTAGATCTGGGCCTTGGCATGCAGATCGACGCCCCGAGTGGGTTCATCGAGCAGCAGCACCTGCATCTGCGCCGCAAGCGCTCGCCCGATCACGCCCTTCTGCTGATTTCCCCCAGATAGCGTGCCGATCTCCTGATCGGCAGATGAGGCACGAATAGAGAGCGCGTCCATGGAGCTGTTCACCAGTGGCCCCTCCTGCGGGGAACTCAGCCAGAACTTGGGCAGCACCCGTCCGCGCGCGGTCAAGAGCAGGTTCTCACCCACGCCCATCAGCGGCACGATGCCCGAGCCCTTGCGATCTTCGGAGGTGAACGCCAGCCCGTTGTCCAGCATCTTGCGGGGGTACCGGTACCCGGCGGCCTCGCCGTGCAGTTCCACCTGCCCGGTGGCGTCACTGCGCAACCCGAAGATCGATTCGAGAAGTTCGGTTCTGCCTGAACCAAGCAGGCCCGCGATACCCAGGACTTCACCTTGGTGCAGGTCCAGCGATATCCCGTTCAGCCGGTGCGGCACCCGCAGGTCGGTCACGCTCAGCACCACTGGCTCCGAGCGCCGGTCGCGATGGACGAGTTCGGTGCTTTCCTCGATGTCACCGCTTATCAGTTCGGCTACCTGCACCGAGGACACCTCGTTGACTTCTTTGGTGGCCACCTCCGAGCCGTCTCGCAATACGGTCAAGGTGTCGGCCACCAGGGGAATTTCCTGCATGCGGTGCGACACGTAGATCACGGCCACGCCCGATTGCGCCAGGCCGCGCACCAAGGCTAGGAGGGCTTCAACCTCGGTCTGGTTCAGCGCGCTGGTGGGCTCATCCAAGATCAACACCTGCGGTTCGTCGACCAGCGCCTTGGCGATCTCGACGATCTGCTGCTCACCGACCGGGAGTTTGCCCACCTCGGCTAGCAGCGGGATGGAGACCCCTAACAATGCCAGCGCCTTGGTAGCCCGCTGCCGCAGCGCGCTCTGATCCACGAAGCCGTTGCGTGTGGGCCAACGGCCCATCGTGATGTTCTCTGCAACGGTCAGCCCTGGCACCAGCGAAAACTCCTGGTGCACCACGGCTATCCCACCGGACTGCGCTGCCTTGGGATTGCTCCAGCGCACCGGCTCACCCAGCAGATACATCTCGCCGTCGTCCGGCTGGAGCGAGCCCGAAAGTAGGTTCACCAGCGTGGACTTGCCGGCACCGTTTTTACCCAGCAGTGCCCGTACTTCGCCGCGTCGCAGGTCGAAGTCGACGCCATCGAGCGCGGTGACCGCTCCGAACCGCTTGGTCATGCCGCGACAGGAGAGCACAATCTCCTCAGACATTTGGTCCACCTCTTCGTTGGGGTGGCGGGGCGGGGGACGAACCCCCGCCCCGCAATGAGTCCTCGTTGTCGGGAGCTACTGGGCTGCCAGGAACTCGTCCGTGGTGGCCGGGTTATTGCGGTCGTAGACAATCCCCGGCAGTTCCACGGCGTGCGGCTCGTTCTGGCCGCCATCGAGAATGACCAGGGCCATCTCGTAGGCACCTTCCGCCGTGCCGACTGGATCCTGCCCGGTGGTGGCTTGCAACACACCATCGTCAGAGATCACGAACTCGGCTAGCTGGCTGCTGATATCTGTGCCGAACACCGGGATATCCCGCCCCGACTGCTGCACCGCGATCACCGCACCTGCGGTTCCGCCCTCGTTGGATGCCCAGATCATGTCGATGTCATCGTTGGCGGTCAGGATGTCGGTGGTGATCGGCGTGGCCCGGTCTACCAACAAAGCTTCCTGGTCGGTCAGGATATTGACGGTGATACCTTCCGCCTCCAGCGTGTCTAGGAAGCCCGACTTGCGCAGCTTGCAGGCGGAAGCAATATCGCAGTTCAGGATCACCAGGTTGACACTGCCTCCGAGTTCGCTATTGATGTATTCGGCGGCAAGTTCCCCGGTACCGATACCGAGCGCGGTGTTGTCAGATTGAATGACCCCATCGACCAGTTCCGGATCGGTGGTCGGCCCGACGCAGTTGCCGTAGCAGATCAGGGCGATACCAGCGTCTTTGATCGATTGCATCGTGGCGATCGAAGCCTCGTCGGCCGTGGGCTGCATCAGAATCGCATCCACACCCGCTTGGATCATGTTCTGCGCGACGGTGTTTTCCGTGGCCGGGTCGTTGTTTGACAACCCGGTCGTGACCTCTCCCCCATCGGCTTCCACCGCAGCTTCCAGGCCCGATTGAATGCCCTGGTAGTAGGTGTCGCCCTGGAGCATGATGACGCCGACGTGGACGCCATCACCTGCTGCAGCATCGCTACCGTCCGCGCCATCGCTGCCGCCTCCGGTATCGGTCGAATCTGCACACGCTGCGAGAGTGACCGCGAGGGCGATGGTGCCCAAGGCTGCGGTGAACGCTCTGGATTTCCGCATCATCTATCTCCCTTGACTCGTGATGATTGTCAGATCCTTGCATACTTGTATACTTGTCTGCAAGCGTGCCTCGTAGGGTGATCTGCATCGGCATGCGATGAAGGGATAGGCAACGCGATGAACCAGGATCTTTGGCCCGACGCAGGGTTCCGCGGTCAGGCACGTGGTCGGCCAGCGCAGACGCTGGAGGGCACGACCCCCGCGATTTCCATTTCCTCGCGCACCAGAGCCCGAATATCGGACCTGGTATACGAGGAGCTCAGCGAGGCCATCCGCAGCCTTCGCTTGCCCCCGGGCGCCCCATTGTCCGAACCGGCGGTGGCTGCCTGGCTGGAAGTCAGTCGCGCGCCGGTACGGGAAGCCTTTACTCGGCTCGCCGACCAACGCCTGATCACCATCGTTCCGCAGGTAGGAAGCCGCGTGGCACCGATCTCACTGAGTGGTGTCGAGGATGCGGTGTTCATCCGATATGCCCTGGAGAAGGCCGCCTTTGAACAGGCGGTAGAGATCGACGATCTCGACGTCCGCGATATGCAGGAGGTGGTGTACCGGAATCGAGAAGCGGCCCACGCAGGTGACACCGAGGCATTCTTCGCCTCGGACGAGCAACTGCACCAGATGTTGTTCTCCGTGGCCGGGGTCGGCCGCATGTGGCAGGTCGTGCGGGGCACGAAGATCGAGTTGGACCGAATGCGCCACCTGCATCTGGAAACGGCGATGGCGGACGCCGAAGTGGTCGCTGAGCACCAGCAGCTGATCGATGCGCTCAAGGATCGCGACGTTGCCACCGGTGCCGCCGTCATCTATCGCCACTCGCATCGGGTTCTGACCGATACCGGCTCCACCCGAACAGAGCACCCTGAGTTTTTCGTCCCCTAATTCCCTGGCAGATAAGGAGAGCAATGATGCTTGAACCCCATGTTGAGGTCGCGGTGCGCGCGAGAGCCGAGTGTGGCGAGGGCCCACTATGGGATCCAGACGCGAACGCAGTGCACTGGGTAGACATCCTCGCCGGGAAGATCCTCACCACCGATTATCTAGACGGCTCAACATCAGTGATCAGCTACCCCCAGATGGTCGGAGCCGCTGCGCCACGGGCACATGGCGGTTTCGTCGGCGCAGTTGCGAGTGGATTCGTCGCAATCTCGCAGGCGGGTATCACCCAACGCATCGATTGCCTGCCCGAAGGGATCCGCATGAACGACGCCAAGGTCGACCCGGCCGGCCGGTATTGGGCGGGCAGCTGCGCCTACGACTTTGCTGAGGGCAAAGGTGGCCTATGGCGACTAGATCAGGAATGGAATGCCGAGCTCATACTCAGCTCACTGACCCAGCCCAATGGGCTGGGATGGAGTCCGGATGGCGCGACCTTCTATTTGGTGGAGACGCAGGCACGCACCCTGCACCGCTACCACTACGACGCGCTCGGCGGCGTGCTCGATCCCTCACCGGACCTAGTTGTCGGTGCGGACCAGTTCCCTCCCGGTTTGCCCGATGGACTGGCAGTCGATTCCCGCGGGCACCTGTGGATCACGATGTTTGGCGGTAGCGCCGTACATGAGTTCACTCCCGAAGGCGAGCTAGTACGCACGCTCGACATTCCCACCTTGCAAACCACCTCCTGCATGTTCGTGGGACCAGACCTCGATGAACTCTGGGTTACCTCGGCTGCTGATGGCCTCACTGCCGACCAGGACCCCCACGCCGGCTCGATATTTCGGGTCACCGGCCTTGGGGTTGCCGGGTTGCCAGTGCCTCGGTTCGGAGGTTGACATGCCCCTGACGCTACGCAGCACCGAACTTGAGGTGCACCTCACGCCAGAACGCGGCGCTGACATCGTGCAGGTGCATGACCTCATCACCGGCATCCAGGTGCTAGCCCAGTCCCCCACCCCTCACCCGCGCACCCAGGTGCCACCGGGAGATTCCATGGCCGCATGGATGCACGGCTACCCCGGTGGCTGGCAATTGCTGGCTCCCAACGCCGGGCCGGAGCGTACCCACGACGGCGTTGTGCAGGGTTACCACGGCGAAGCATCGCTAGCGACCTGGCAGGTACTGGCTCAGGACCAGCATTCGTGCGAGCTGCAGACGCACCTGTCCACCGCCCCGTTGCGCTTGCACCGCCGGGTACAGGTCACCGGTGCCGAACTAGCGGTAACCGACACGGTGGAGAACACCTCCCCTGATCCGATCACCACTCGCCTCGTGCAGCATCCGGCTTTCGGCGATGGGTTCCTGGACGCCGATAGCTACCTCTTGATCGATGCCGACCACATCATCACCGACCCGCAGGCACCTGGCAGCCTCGCCGCCGCAGACCAGGTCGCCTCACCGGAGCAACTGCTAGCTCCTGGGCCGATACCGGGAAGTTACGCACTTCCCGGGCCTGGGACACGCCAGTCGATCTTCGCAGCCTTCACCGGATTTGCTACCCAGCCGCACGCCACCTGGTGCAATCCGCGCCTCGACCTGGCGATCCGGCTCGATTGGGATCGCAGGCTCTACCCACATGCCTGGTTCTGGATTGAGGCCAACGCGGGTAGCGGATGGCCCTGGTTCCGCCGAATGTACGCCGCCGCGGTCGAACCCGCGAACGTACTACCTGGTGAGGGAACCATCGGTGACTACCACCGTGGCGGCCACGGCCTCCAGCTGGCAGGGCTGACCCAGATTTCCAGCACCACCCGGTTCACCCGGCAATCAGCACCGACGACATCCACACGATAGGGAGAGATCAATAATGCAGTTTGGACGTATTGGCGAGGCGGGTTCGGAAATCCCCATCGTGGTACATGAGGGACAGGCGTACGATCTGCGGCCCGTCACCGCAGATATCGACGGTGCCTTCTTGGCCAGCGATCCCGTGGGAACGGTCCGTACACGCCTGCGCGACTTGGAACCAATCGACATCGACGACATCCGGCGGGCAGCCCCGATCAGCAGACCCGCAGCGGTGTACTGCATTGGAATGAACTATGCCGCTCATGCCCGGGAGGGCGGTCATGAGCCGCCCGAGCGCATCGTGATGTTCATGAAGCCTCCGCACACCGTCGTCGGACCAGACGATGATTTCCCGCTTCCCACCGGTGCCGAGAAAGTTGACTGGGAGTCAGAGCTAGCCATCGTCATCGGTTCCACCGCTTGGCGGGTTCAACCCGAGGCCGCCAGAGCGCATATCGCCGGATACACCGTTGCCAACGACTTGTCGGAGCGAGCCTGGCAGCTGGAGCTCTCCGGTGGGCAATGGTCGAAAGGCAAGGGTGGGCCGGGGTTCTGCCCACTGGGCCCCTGGCTCATCACGGCCGACTCCGTCGATCCCAGTGATCTGCGCGTGCGTAGCTTCGTCAATGGCGAGCCACGGCAGGATTCGCGTACCTCGGACCTCATCTTCGGTATTGAACAGATTGTGGCCGACCTGAGCCAGTTCACGGTGCTGGAGCCGGGAGACCTCATCCTCACTGGAACTCCGGAGGGCGTGGCACTCTCGGGCCGCTTTCGGTACCTATCGGTGGGCGATGTCATGGAGATCGAGGTCGAACACCTCGGCCGACAACGCCAACTGGTCGTCGCGGAGGCCAGCGCATGAGCTCCCCAGCGGGACGATTGCACGGCAAGGTCGCGATCATCACCGGCGGCGCCTCAGGGATCGGCGCGGCCACATCTGCCCGATTGGTCAGCGAAGGTGCCCAGGTGGCGCTCTTCGATCGAGCGGCCGGGCAAACGGGTCAAGGGTGCACCAGCTACCGGGTGGACGTGACCGACCAAGCAAGTATCGACGATGCCGTAGCTGCGGTCGTCTCCGATTGGGGACATATCGACATTCTGGTCAACTCCGCTGGAATCGGCGCGGCCGGTGGAATCGCCGCCAACTCAGATTCCGAGTGGCAGCAGGTACTCGATGTCAATCTCATGGGCACTGTCCGCACCATCCGTGCGGCACTGCCGCACCTGGTTGCCGCCGCACCCGCCAATGTCGTCAATGTGGCCTCCGCCGTCGCCGACATCGGTTTCCCGGACCGCGCTGCCTACAGCGCCTCCAAAGGCGCAGTCGTGGCCCTCACCCGAGCGCTCGCCGCTGATCACCTACGCGAGGGTGTGCGGTTCAACGCGGTTAGCCCGGGAACAACGGACTCACCGTGGGTACAACGCCTGCTAAGTCAGGCGCAGGATCCCGATGCCCGTCGCGCGGCATTGGAAGCGCGACAGCCGCATGGGCGCCTGGTCTCGGTGGCAGAAGTTGCCGAAGCGATTCTCTATCTCGCCAGTCCGCAAGCAGGATCAGCCAATGGTGTCACGCTTGCCGTCGATGGTGGCATCTCCACCCTCTACGTGCAGTAGCGCGCGCAAGGCAAACCGGTGATTCTCGCTAGCATCTATCCGAAGAGGTAGACCTGAGGGGAGGCCAAGAGTGGAGCCTGCTCTCTCCGTTGCGGATCTGACGATGCGAATCCTTGAAGCCGAGCGCAGCGAGAATTTCGCCGAGCGGGTTTGCCGTACGTTCTATGACCGGATCGAGTGCACCCGGGTGGCCATTGGTCAAATTCATCGGGTCAGCACCCGGATTCGTGCCGCCTATTGGCCCCGATTTGCCGTTGAGGAGGAGCCGGTCCGGGCTCGAGCGTTCCGCCGCGATTTCCTCCACCACCCACGTATCCAGATGCGGTTGCGGGGCAAGGCACCAAAAACGGTGCTGTGCTGGTCAGACCTACCCGATCTGAGACCATTCAGGGCCAGCCGACTCTATCGAGAGTTCTATCAGCCAGATGGCATCACCGATCAGCTCAGTATGCGCTTGCCCGGTCCGCGCCCATTGTTGATGGGACTGACCATCGACCGGTCGGGTGGCAACTTTACCGAGACCGAGAAACAGGCGATGACCCAGCTCCATCACGTGCTGGAGGCGATCTTTCGCCGGGTCACCGGCTCCGAGCTTGCTGGTGCTCTGGCTCAGGCAGGTTGGGGACGCATGCTCATCACACCAGGCGGAGAGATCATTGAGGTAGATCGCCGGGCGCACGAGATTGGAGCCGTGTTCGATCATGACCTGGCTGATGGCAGCGCCCTGAGCAGCACGCCTTGGTGGCCCGCTATCTGCGACCGAATCGAGCAGGAACTGGTTGCCATCGGTAGCAGCCGCAACCGGGTCGAATCATTCTCTGCCGGTGGCGTCGATTTCCTGGTTGAACATCGCCTGCTCGGACTTCCCACGCTCTACCTGCACGCAGCGGCACCGATTTCACGCCGCACTCGCTTTGTCACCGATCTGGACCTCACGCCCCGGCAGGCTGAGGTTGCCGACCTCCTGGTGCAAGGGCTCCGGATTCGAGAGGTCGCTGCCAGACTCGGCATTTCCTTCAGTACGGCCAGCACACATCTTGAGCACATCTATGCACGCCTGGGCACCAACAATAGGGCGCGAGCTATCGCCGTCCTCCTCGGAGATGACGGCCCTCCTGGGCAATTCCACGCATGATTCGTGAGAGTCCGCGAACGTGATGGTCAGGGATCGATTCAGACCAACCGGGTCAAACTACGTATGGACCCAACGCACGGAAAACCGCGAGCATGGGCGGTGAATGCTTGGGCCAGTTGTGCCTGTGCGGTCAATGATCACCGTGAGTCCTGAAAGGCCATCGGATGCCCGAACAAAACCGAACCAGTCGCCACACCCTCGCGCGCGCAGTAGCGGCTTCCTCGCTCGCCGCAGCTCTTGCCCTTGGGGGCGCCCAAGCAGCCACTGCCGGCCCAACCGACCCGATCCTCGTCCCCGACGCTGCACTCATGGAATGCATACGTACCGAACTCGGCTTGGGTGCAGCAGATCCTGTAACCGAACTTCTCGCAGAGGGAATCACCAGCCTCACTTGCTACAACATGGGCATCAGCTCTCTCACGGGCATTGACTACCTTGTCAATTTGGAGCGATTGACGGCGCAGAGCAATAACATCTCTGACCTGGCCCCGTTAACCTCCTTGACTAGTTTGAGGGTCCTCTCACTTCACGACAACGATATTAGCGACGTCTCAGCATTGTCGATCATTCCAACGTTGACCCAGGTGCTGATATCATCAAACGATGTCGCCGATATCTCGCCTTTATACCCAGCTTTATTGCCCAATCTAACCACCCTCTCGGTTGCAAGGAATCCGATTGCCGACCTCAGTCAGCTCGAAAATTTCAGTGGTCTCACTTGGCTTAACGTTGCGGCACTAGGTTTGACGAACCTATCCTTCGTGGCGGGTTCACCCAATCTAGCCTGGTTGTTCGCCGAAGCAAATAACATCTCTGACGTATCACCCTTGAGTGCCCTCACCGCATTGCAAAGACTCTCTGTGCAAGAGAATTCGATCGTAGATCTCAGCCCATTGTCTGGCCTCACGTTCACGTCATTGAATGCGAGGGATCAGAGCTTGGACCTCGGCACCCTGACCGTTGGCAGCCCGGAGCCTAATCCGGTGGTCAACCAGGTCGGCGTCGCTGTGCCTTTGAGCGATGCACGCTATGAGTCCGGGCCCAATTCCTTTACGCCAACTGGGGTGCCAGGCCCCGGCGCACCGCTGACCTGGAGTGAAGCGACCACCGGAACATTTGTCTTCTCGGGCGAATTGACTTTCACCCAGATCGCACCGGCAGCCACCATCACCATCCCAGATCCCGCTCTGCGCGCCTGCGTCAACGTGGCTCTTGGGCAGCTCCCGGACGCCGCCATCACCGAAGCCCAGGCAGCCACCATCAACACCCTCACCTGCGAAGGCGCAGGTGTGGCAGACTTGACTGGAATTGAGTACCTGACCGGATTGGTCACACTGCAGCTGGCCAACAACGACATCACCGACATCACTGCGCTGCCATCGCTACCCACCGTGCTCCATCTTGGAATCGGTACAAACCCGATCTCCGATGTGGACGCACTGGCCGCGATGACACAGTTGGAGAGCCTGAGCATCAACAACCTAGGTCTGAGTGATCTCACGCTGGTCAGCGCGATGAGCAACTTGACGCGCATCTCCTTCGACGACAACCAGGTACCCGACCTGACTCCGCTGGCTCCATTGAGCAATCTTCAGCACATCCAGGCCGACCGGAACGCGGTCACGGACATACGCCCATTGGCCCCGCTCACCTCGTTGCAGACGGTGTTCCTGCATGAGCAACTCGTAGACCTGGGCGAGCTGCCGATTGGGACGGCGGTGCCGAACCCGATCAGGACCTGGACGGGCACACCGATCGACCTCAATGACCCACGCTATGACGGGCGCAACAACACCTTTACCCCCACAGGAGTGCCGGGAATGGCGCCCTCGCTTCCCTGGGTCGAGGGCTGGGTCCTGGGCGTTCACCGTTGGACCGGGCACTTCACTGGTGAGCTGGTATTCACCCAGGCGAACGCGGCCACGGGGGCGGTCAGCGAAACCGATGCGCCTCGCGCCACCGGTGCGCTGGCCAACACCGGGCTGAGCAGCCCAGCGGTCACGGTCATCGCCGCAGGGCTGCTCCTGCTGCTAGGCCTGGCGCTGTTGCTAGCACGAGTGCGTTCAACACGGCGCAGCAGCACCATCCAGCGTTAACGCTTCCGTGGCACGTGCGCGTCGTTTGCGTACCACATGGCGGACGCGGCCGCACGATTTGGTACCGCAAGCTGGGCGAAGATCGTCTCCAGGTGCTTGCGAACGGTTCCCTCGGCAATTCCAAGCGCAGAAGCGATCTGGCTATTGGTGTGCCCCTGCGCGACCAGCTCCAGCACCTCGCCCTGCCGTTCAGTGAGTCTGGACACCTCTGATGACACAGCACGTTGACGCCGTACAGCGATGATTTGGTCAACCTCGGAACCACCCACGTGCTGCACTATCCACTCACCATCGGAGAGCTGCATCCGGCCAATGGTCTCCCGCTTCGCGGTGGCCGTGCAGGTAGCCTCGGGCGGCAGGACCACCCCCGGAACCAGAACGCCCTCAGTGTCGGGCGGCGACACGTGGGTCACCCTTCTGGCGCCATCCAGCCGGACCAAGCACCATCCTGCGGCCATGCTGACCCACGGATCCGGTGTTCCCTCGGTCAGGCCACCCAACCCCAGCGCCGCCATCGGCACCAGTGCCGTACAGAGGGCAAGATCACGGGAGGTGAAGTCGGCGGCGGGATCGCTGAAGTCGTTGGTGGAGTTCACCGTGATGATGGTGACCCGTCCGCCATCGGTTGGAATCGGAAGGGTGATCTCCCAGGTCAGCCCCAAGGGCTGGTAGTAGTCGCGGAACAGTTGCGACTCGCGCCACCGGTCGAGGTCGATATGGTCCGAAAGCCGCATGGCACCGGTCCCACCAGATTCGAGCATCTGACGAGCCACTGGATGCTGCGACAGGATGCTGTTGGTCTGGCTACGACGCTCCTGAATGTCGGCCTCCCACTCCTTGGGCTCAACCTGGAGCTGGCGCTGTCCGGTCTGGATGTCAAAGCTGGTGATCGTGACCACCTCGGCTCTGGTCATATCGCGCAGTATGCGCGCCAGGCGCACCCGGAAGTCAGCTCCCGGTGGCCATAGCTGACTCCATGCCTCAAGCACGGTCGCGGCATCCTCACTCGACAGATTCGACACCGGGAAAGTCATCCCCGAACCTCCTTCCCGACCAGGCGCAGGTGATGCGACATGGGTGAGATTAGACGGGGATCAACCGTCCTACATCGGTCAAACGTCCGATGTGGGTGCACCAGATGGGCCTCATCCTCGGACTCAGGCTTGGCGGACGATCACCACCTGCTGCGATCGCCGAGTTCGAAGAGTTCTGGCAATACCGAACCCCACGGCGCCCGAATTTGGCGTGAACCCTCGTACTCGCGGTGGGCAACGCAGCACCCGGTCACGCGAGGTCACTGTTGGAGTGGGCGATGCTGGGTTCGAACCAGTGACCTCCTCGGTGTGAACGTGTCCGGGAGGGCGTTTCCCCTGATTCTTAGGGGCCTCCCGGTGCCTGTCGGACCCCCGATTCAGTGCTCGGGGTGTTTTTGGGGTGTTCGGCTTCGGGGCATTCCGCGCGATCGTCAGAGGTCGCTGAGGCGCTTGCGCCAGTAGCCTGGACGCCGCCGCTCGTGTGCGTAGGCGACCACGATCACCTCATCGGCGCGCACGAAGTAGACGATCCCGTAGGGGAAGTCCTCGACGCCCTTGCGCCGGATCACGGGGATGCGCTGACGGCGACGGTACAGCGGGGCCAAGTCCGGCCACTCGCGGGCGAACGCGAGGTGCTCCATGAGTTCAGCGTTGAGGCGCTCCCCAAGACCGGGTTGCCGTTCCTCGTACCACTCGACGGCGTCGATCAACTCTGCGCGGGCAGCCGGATGCTCGCGCCACGGGAGCATCGTCACCGCTTGCGGCGCTCCGCGAGCATCTTGCGCACCATGCGCTGCGTCTCCTCGCCGTCGACCAGCTCGACCTTGCCAGAGAGGATGTCATCGACGCGGCGGTCGATCTCCTCGTCCCATGCCGCATCGACTTCGACCTGCTCGGCGTCGTCAATCTGCTGGAGCGCGAGCGCGGCAATCTCGCGTTCATCGGCAGAGAGGTTCTTGCCTTCTGCGATGTAGTCCGCGAGCTTCGGCGTCATGCGTCGATTCTACGGCGCTGGCACGACATCGGCCAGGGTGCGACGCGCCTCATGCGCGGTTCAGCGACCGTCCGGTGATGAGGATGCCGCGTTGACGGAAGGCCCGCGGGCTGTCCTGCTCGGCCTCGGCGCGGAAGATCGTGGGCACGTCCGGGTACCAGCCGTCGGCGCGTCGGCCGGGATGGAGCGCCCATGCGGGCGCCGTCCAGCCGTCGCGCTCGGCGAGGTGGTCGGCGAGCGCCGCGAACGCGGCCTCGAGCTGCGCGGAGCCGGTGGGTGCCGACTTGTCCGCGAACACCTGCGCGGCGAGCGCGGTCCCGCCTCGGCGGAGGGTGGAGGTGTAGCCGTCGAGGGTCTGGAGGATGCCGAACTGCCAGCAGGTCTCGGGCGTGTCCCCGGCGGCCAGGAGCACGGCGCAGCGCGCCGCGTTGTTGGCGGCGGGGTGGCACACGCCGACGCCCGCGCCCGGCTCGTAGGCCGGGGCGGTCCGAGCGCGCTCCAGCAGCACGCCGATCGGCAGCACCTCGCCCTGGAACACCATGATCGCTTCCTCCCTTTGTGCATATTTTCGCGCAGCCGCCGCTGAAAGTCCCGAGGGTGGGCGACCGGCTGCGGTGTGGCGCGCTGGTAATGGTTCGCTTGCATACCCAAGAAGTATCGTTTTACGATGCCAAGATATCGACTAACGATAGGAGCGGACATGCAGCAGACAGTGGTCGTCGGAGCGAAGGTCGTGATCGCCCTCATCCTGGCGGTCTCGCTCGCCGGTCAGGTGCTCGTCATTCCCTTCTTGGCCGACGAGCTGGTGCGCCAGTACCCGGAGTTCGAGGGGCTGCGGGTGCCGGGGATCGTCGGGTGCATCACGCTCGTGGTCTGCGCACAGGTCGCGCTGGTGTGCGTGTGGCGGCTGCTGTCGATGGTCGCGGGCGACAGCAGCTTCACGCCGACGGCCTTCTCGTGGGTGAATGCCTTGATCGGCCGCTGCGTGGCGTTCGCCGGGCTGATCGCGGTGGCCTTGGTCATCCTGTACGCGGCGAGCGCGATGCAGGGCGGCATCATGGCGGTGCTGTTCGCCGCCTTCGTCGCGGGCGTTGGGATCGCGTTGCTGCTGGTCGTGACGAAGGGGCTGCTGCGCAAGGCGAGCGAACTGGAGCAGCACATGGCGGAGGTCGTGTGATGCCGATCGTCGTCAACCTCGATGTCGAGCTGGCGAAGAAGAAGATGAGCGTCGCGGACCTCGCCGCCGCGATCGGCATCACCCCGGCCAACGTGTTCGTGCTCAAGAGCGGCCGAGCCAAAGCGGTACGGTTCACTACGCTCGACGCGATCTGCCGGGTGCTGGGCTGTCAACCGGGCGATATTCTCGCCCACGAGGAGGCGCACGCCGATCACACCACGCAGAGCGCACCCTGAACCAGGGCACCGGGGAGAATGAGGCCATGCGTGTGCTCTTTGACGGCTCGGTGGCCACGTCGTATGCGCAGATGACGCTGACGGACCGGGATGGTCGAGCCGCCGATCCCCGATGTCGCGCGGGCCGATTCGGCACCACCGAGCCGCGCCGCCAGGCCCCGGAGCGTGGGCACGGCCCCAGCCGGTAGCGGCACGGCGTCGAGCGGGAACACGAGAGCCCCTGGCAGTAGCCAGGGGCTCTCTCGCTGTGGGCGATGCCGGACTCGAACCGACGACTTCCTCCGTGTGAAGGAGGCGATCTACCAACTGATCTAATCGCCCGAGGTGTTCCATTCTCTCATAGGGCTTTGCGGCCCTTCGGCCCCCGGAAGGGGGCGGGGTGTTTCTGGGGTGCTTTTTCCGGGTTCTGCGCCGCTTGGCCAGAGGTCGACCCGAGCGCGAGGCCCGAGTTTCCGGGGCAGTCCGGGGGGTGGTCGGTGACGAGGGCCTGCGAGTGAGCCCTTCGGTGTGAACGAGGCGCTCTACCACTGAGCCAATCGCCCTCAGCGAGCACCGATGTTACCAGCGCATTCGGGTGCAGCCATCCGCGCTGTTACGGATCTAGCTCCGCTGCGCTGCGACGCTGGTATTCCCGGGACAAGGCTTGCGTCAGCGGGCCGGGTTGCAACGGCCGTTCGTCAATGCTCGTGATCGCAGCGATGCCCCGGGTACTGGCCGTCAGCGCAGCATGCGCAACCCCCTGCAGCACCGACAGCGGCAGCGCCCGTTCAGCAACCGGAAGTCCTGCCTGCTGGCCCCATTCCAGGACTAGTTCACGCGTGACTCCAGCCAAGCATCCCGATGCCAACGGCGGGGTGACCAGCGACCCGTCATGTTCGACAAAGACGTTGCTGGCCGTTCCTTCGCACAGCTGACCGGCGCTGTTACCCAGGATCGCCTCGGTGGCGCCGCGCCCCTTGGCGTAGTTGGCGATCACCACATTCTCTGCGTAGGACGTCGTCTTCAAACCCACGAGCGGGGATCGTTCGTTGCGTATCCACGGCGCTACCGTGACGCGCAATGGTCCAGCAGCACCGACCGGCCCGGCACTGACCAGCAATCGCTCCGCCCCAGCGGCGCGCGTCGGCCCAAGCGGCCCGTGGCCTGCCGTCCAGGTAATCCGCAACCGTCCCCGGCCACCTCCCTGCGCCACCCAGCGCTGATGCACGGCGGTGACCGCTTGGCGCAGGCTCTGCTCGTCCGGCACCGCCAATCCCAACCCGGCCGCGGACCGCGCCAACCGCTGCAGATGCCTGGTCAGCGCGAACACCCCATCGCTACGCATCTGGCAGGTCTCGAACACCCCGTCACCGACGGTGAGCCCATGATCGAGGGCCGTGACCACCGGGGTGTGCGGCTCATGGAACGCGCCATCGACATAGACCAGCTCGGACATGTCCTCATCCTCGCGCTAGATCGAGGGACTTGCCAAGGCCACCAGGCGAGCGGCCTTCAGCTCGGTTTCGGCCCACTCCGCGCCCGGATCGCTACCCCAGGTAATACCGGCACCGGTCCCAAACCTGAGCGCATCGGCCGACCACCAGAAGGTGCGGATCCCCACGGCGAGCCGGGCTCGCCCAGTATCGGCATCAACCCAACCGATCTGACCGCAGTACGGGCCCCGATCCACCGGTTCCAGGCGACCGATGAGCCGCATCGCCGATGACTTCGGTGCGCCCGAGACCGAGCCAGGCGGATGGGCGGCGCACAACACCTGGTGCCAGTCGAGTTGCCGCAGCCGTCCCTGCACCCGGGATACCAGGTGCACCAGGCCCGGATGGTGTTCCACCGCCAGCAATTGGGTGACTTCAACACTGCCCGGCTCGCAGATCCGTTGCAGGTCGTTGCGAACCAAGTCGGTAATCATGACGTTCTCGGCACGGTCCTTAGCGGTCAGACCCGAGGCCGTGCGCGCGGTGCCCTTGATCGGGCCGGACCGCACCAGGCCACCGGCTACCTCCAGCGATAGTTCCGGTGAAGCACTCACCACCCAGGCGCCGGGTACCTGACTCTGCTCCGGTATTTCAATGAGCGCCGCATAGGGCGCCGGATTGCCTGTTGCCAGCCGCGCTGCCAGGCTGGCGGCGTCGGGCATTCCCCCGTGAGCCGGTAGGTCTGCCCGCAGCACCCGGCAGATATTGGCCTGGTAGACCTCGCCATCGGCGATGGCGGCGCGCACCTGCATGACCGCATCGTGGTACTGGAGTCGATCCATCGAGGTCGCCCACCGATGCGGTGCGGGACCGAGCCAATCTCCCGGGTCATCGATGACCGTCCGTGTGGCACGCACATCCGCAAAGCGCCAGGCGTGCATGGGGCCGTCATAGTGCGCCACCACCACCCACCATCCGCCCCGAGAAAGCGCATCCCGATCATGGCGCAGGTCCGCGTAGTCGACCACCTCGTGGGCTCTGACACCCCGGAACCAGGCCCGTGCATGCATCCGCTTCACCTCCTGGTCATGACCCCAGTCTCGACTCGAACCCGGACGACTGCAACAACACCGGCTCCGAGTGCGCACGGAGTTGGAACCTGCGAGCAGGTTACGTTAGAGTCGACGCCGCACACCGTTTGGTGCGCGCGGACGTGGCTCAGTTGGTAGAGCATCACCTTGCCAAGGTGAGGGTCGCGGGTTCGAGTCCCGTCGTCCGCTCGAA
>JBKEBC010000100.1:0-2242 GCA_047972965.1 Beutenbergiaceae bacterium
CGTTCGGCCGTGGACTTCTTACCGTCCAGCAGCACGCGGTTGACCAGCTGGGTCACCGTCGTCGAGTCATAGACCGGGTCGACGACGAGCGGCCGCTTCGGGGCCGGGCCCTTACGAGGCAGTACTTCTTCTCCTTCTTGGCGCCGTAACGGCTACGAGCCTGCTGACGTCCACGCACGCCCTGGGTATCGAGCGCGCCACGCACGATCTTGTACCGCACACCCGGTAGGTCACGCACACGACCACCACGAACCAGCACGATGGAGTGCTCCTGCAGGTTGTGCCCGACGCCCGGAATGTAGGCGGTGACCTCGATGCCGCTGGACAACTTCACACGCGCCACCTTGCGCAGCGCCGAGTTCGGCTTCTTCGGGGTGGTGGTGAACACGCGCGTGCATACGCCACGGCGCTGCGGGCTGCCTTTGAGGGCAGGCGTCTTGGTCTTGTCGACCTTCGCGCCGCGGCCCTTGCGGACCAGCTGCTGAATGGTAGGCACTACGTCTCCGTCGTTGTCGAAATCCTGGCTAGTCCCCATCTGGTCCCAGCCAACTGTCAGTCGCCGCCCAAGAAATGACCCCCGCGCCCGGGCGTGTCGCCACCGCTGACATCACGTTCGCCAGCCACGATGGACTGGCCGAATCACACATGATTGGTGGCGGTGAGACCACCCGTGGGCCGCCCCCGGTAACGAGGAACGAGCGCGCACGCGAGAGCCCGCTAGTGCGGGCACCGCCGACCAGGGTACTCCGAGCGTTGCGTGCGGGTCAAAGCCGATCCGCTATCGGTGTTGTGTTTCACACCACGTTGAGGCTGGTCAACCAGCCTAGGCTGGTCGCTATGCCGCTGCTTCTCGACATCGCCACAGCTTTCGAACAGGCCGATGTCGACTATGTCATCGTGGGCGGCATGGCCGTCGTCTTGCATGGCCACACCCGTATGACGGTTGATATCGACCTCGCTCTCGACCTGGAGACTGAAAATCTCACCCGTGCTCTGGACCTCTTGCAAGGGTTGGGGCTTCGCCCACGACTACCGGTGCGACCTCAGGACTTTATCGACCAGGACACCCGGGAGTCGTGGATCTCCGAGCGCAACCTCATTGCGTTTACCATGCATGACCCCGCCGACGCGCGCCGCGAGGTCGATATCTTTGCCCACTCCCCCATCCCATTCCAGTCGCTATCTGCGGCCGCCGAGGTGATGTACGTGGGTCAGACACCAATACGCGTGGTGTCGTTGCCGCACCTGATCGCCCTCAAGGAGCAGGCCGGTCGCCCCCAGGACCTGGCCGACATTGCGGCCCTGCGGAACTTGCCCCCCGGTCGTAGACTGGACCGATCATGACGGCCAGCATTCCATCGGCGCATTGGCGCGGAACCTCAGACTCACCGGCGACCCTGGCTACCCGGGCGTCGCTGAGTATCGCCGAACGGCTGGCCTGGCTCGATGAAGCTCTTGACCTTGCCTACTCCACCGGCTCTCTGACCATGGAGCGCGCCGCCCGACAGCAGGCAGCTGATCGGTCGGGCATCACCTCACCGGTCCAGCACTGAACCCCGGCGTCAAGCTCGCCCTGCGCCCGCGGTCAGCCTCCACTGGGCTAGGAGTCGGACTTGATGGAGTCCACGCGCTCCCATCCGCGCTTCTGCTCCCGGGTGCCGGTGGCGCGGCCAGCGCGCTGATCCCGACTGCGGTACACCAGGTACGGGCGGGTGAAGTAGCCGATCGGTGCCGCGAACACGTGCACCAGCCGGGTGAACGGCCAGAGGGCAAACAAGAGGAACGCGAAGAATGCGTGCAATTGGAAGCCCAAGGGGGCGGCCGAGATCAGCTCCGGCTGGGGTTGGAAGTAGAAGATGGACCGGAACCAGGGGGAGACGCCGTTTTCGTAGCTGCGGTAGTCGTAGTGGGCGCCGGTGATGTCGAACAAGCTGATGGCGATGGTGTTCCACATACCCAGCACAATCACCAAGCCCAGGACGGCGTACATCACCTTGTCACTGTTCGTCGTCGCAGAGAAGACCGGGCCGATCATCCGACGTCGCCAAATCAGGATCGCCAGGCCGACGATGGTGGCCAGACCCGCGGGGATGCCACCGGCAAGCGCGATGACGTGATAGGCGTCGGCGGACAATCCCATCGCATCGGTCCAGGACTTCGGGATCACCAGGCCGATGAAGTGCCCCGCGACCACTCCCAGGATGCCGAAGTGAAACAGCGGGCTCCCGATCCGCAGCAGCTT
>JBKEBC010000055.1:0-31599 GCA_047972965.1 Beutenbergiaceae bacterium
CGGACGGAGTGAAGATCTCGATCGATCCCTTCGTGATGAGCGACCAGGAGAAGAAGCTCATCGGCTCCAACTATGGCTCCAGCAGGCAGTCGATCGACTTCCCCGCGATCATCGACCTGTATATGGAGGGCAGGGTGGATCTGGACAGCATGATCACCGGCAGGATCGCCTTGGACGATGTCAATCTGGCATTCGAGGAGATGCGTCGCGGACAGGGCATCCGCACCGTGATCGAGTACTCCCACTAGGTGTATCGATCGGACCTGGGGGATAGCACCCTGGTGCCGTCGGGCGAGGGGACATAGATTCCAGCTATGGGATCTTTCTTCGACGCCATTCGCAAGCTCGGCTTCACTCGAGGTCCAGAGCGGATCATCGGCGGAATCTGCGGCGGGATAGCGGACAAGAGCGGCATACCGGTGCTGGTGGTTCGAATCGGGATGCTGCTGGCGTTCCTGCTGCCGTTCTTCGGCATCGGCGCCTATGTGCTGGGCTGGCTGCTGCTGCCATGGCAGGACGGCAGCATCGCGCTGGAGCGGATTCTCCATGGACGCAACGGGGACATCCAAGATGCGTGAGCCGGACTCAGCGCACGGCCAGCACCAACGGGACCACCTGCCGAGCCCCGGCTTGCCGTAGCAGTCGCGCTGCCACCGCCAGCGTCCAGCCGGAGTCGGTGTAGTCATCCAGGAGTAGCACCGACAGCCCGGCGACCTCGACCTGTCCTGGCAGGTGCAGATCCCCGGAGACGGCTGCCAGCCGCTGCGCGGAGTTGACGTCGTGACGGCGAGGCTCGCTGCCGGGTTTGGGCTTGAGCGCTCCGATGATCGGAACCTCGAGCACCGCGGCCACTCCCCGTGCCAGGTCGCGTAGTAGCTTCGGGCGGCGTCGGGAATCGATCGCCACGAGCGCATCGACCGGGGGCGAGAACTGCCGCAACAGCGTGGTCAGCGGCTGTCGCAACGCGATCGGTAGCTCACCGTCATCGGCATTGAATAGCTCCCGCAGCGGCAATGACCAGCCCAGCCCGTCCAGGCGAGCCAACCCGCGGCCATTTTCGGGTCGGTGCTCGGGTTTGATACGTCCGGTGAGATCGACGTTGAGGGCGGCCATACCGGTGGGCCACTGTCGCCGTGGCATCACGTCGACTCCGATGACGTTCAGGCCCGCCCGCGCGGCGGCCACATGCTCCGCCGTCGGGATTGCCGACGGGGCTACTCCGCCGCAATTGTCGCAGCGTCCGCATCGCTCATCGTCGCCCAGGTCCGGGTCGTCGAGGTTGCGGCGCAGAAAGGTCATCCGGCACTGCGAACCGGTCTGGTAGTCGAGCATTGCCTGCTGCTCGGCGAGGCGTGCTTGTTCCACGCGCTGATACCGGTCGGCGTCGTAGCTCCACGTTTGACCGGTGCGCGCCCAGCCGCCCCGTACCCGGTGGACCGCGCCGTCGACATCCAGCACCTTCAACATCATCTCCAGCCGATTGCGCCGCAGTTGTACCAACGGCTCCAATGCCGCCACCGATATCGCACCGTGGCCCAGCTCCGGTAGCTGGCTGAGTGTGTCCTTGACATCGTCTGCCCGGGGAAAGGCCAACGAACCAAAGTAGTCCCAGATCTGGGAGTCTTCGCTGCCCGGAAGGAGCACCACGTCGGCACGGTCGACGCCGCGCCCGGCACGCCCAACCTGTTGGTAGTAGGCGATGGGCGAGGGCGGCGCCCCGAGGTGGATCACGAAACCCAGATCCGGCTTGTCGAAGCCCATTCCGAGGGCGGAGGTGGCCACCAGGGCCTTGATCCGATTCTCCTTGAGGTCGGCCTCCAGTCGTTCCCGGTCGGCCGGATCGGTCTGTCCGGAGTAGGCAGCCACCTGGTATCCGGCGGTCCGCAATTGAGTTGCCGTCTGCTCCGTCGCGGCGACGGTGAGGCAATAGATGATTCCTGCACCGGGGTAGTCGCCCAGGTTCTGCGCGAGCCAGGCCAGCCGGGTGCTGACGTCCGGCAGCTGTACGACCGCCAGGTGCAACGCCGGTCGATCCAGGCTGCCGCGTAGCACCAGAACGTCGGTACCCAGTTGCTCGGCGATATCGGCAGCGACCCGTTCGTTGGCTGTAGCGGTGGTCGCCAGGACCGGTGTGCCGTCAGGCAACTGCGCAAGCAGGGTGCGAATGCGGCGATAGTCGGGGCGGAAGTCGTGGCCCCAGTCGGAAATGCAATGCGCCTCATCCACCACCACCAGTCCGGCAGTGGCGGCCAGCTGGGGGAGTACCTCGTCTCGGAACGCAGGGTTGTTCAGCCGCTCGGGTGAGCAGAGCAGCACATCGACCTGCCCAGCGGAGATCTGCTGGTACACCGAATCCCAGTCGGTGGTGTTGGCGGAGTTCACGGTGACCGCCCGGATACCGGCGCGTTCGGCCGCCGTGATCTGATCTCGCATCAGAGCCAGCAGAGGCGAAACGATGACCGTCGGACCAGCACCAGCCTGCCGCAGTAGCGATGTCGCCACGAAGTACACCGCAGACTTTCCCCAGCCGGTGCGCTGAACCACCAGAGCTCGGCGACGCTCGCCGACCAGCGCCTGGATGGCGCGCCATTGGTCGGCCCGCAACTGCGCCTCGGGGCTGCCGACCAGCCGCTGCAGCGCAGCCTGCGCCTGTTCATAGGTGCTGGTCCGAGTCGAAGCCATGACCATGACGCTACCCAAGCTTCGACCTCTCCCCGATCCCACGACCCGGCATCGCCGTCGAGCGCGTGATTGTGGCATCCACCTCTGGCCGAACGCGGCATTGTGGGCGCTTGAAACGGTTCAAGCGCCCACAATGCCGCGTTCGGCGTGGGGGTCGGGTGGGTTGGTGGGTCAGGTGGGTGATACCCAGCTGCCCGTGCGTGCTGACTCTAGGACCGCTGCGGTGAGATGTGCTGCCCGCAATCCGTCCTCGAAACTGGGGAGCCTGCTGGTGGGCTCGTCGTCAATCGCCGCATAGGCGTCCGCGACGAAGGCATTGAAGGCATCCTGATAGCCCAGCGGGTGGCCTGCGGGCAGGATGGACAATCCCCGATCTCCGGGAGCATCGGGTGAACGCAGCAATAGCTGGGAGCCAGACTGACGGCCGATCCATAATTCCTCGGGCTGTTCCTGGGAGAACCTATAGCTCTCTTGTGAGCCATGGATCTCCAGCGTTAGCCCGTTCTTGCGTCCTGGAGCTACCTGGGAAATCAGCAGTGACCCCACCCCGCCGCCTGCCAATTCCACCACCAATGCGGCGACATCCTCATTCTCCACCTCGTCTCCTTGCCGGTGGCTGTAGACGATCCGTGTGCGAGCGGTCAGGGAGGCAATTCGATCACCGGTGATGAACTCGATCAGATCGCACAGGTGGGATCCAATGTCCGCGAAAGCTCGCGAGGAACCACCCATGGCCGAATTCGCGCGCCAGTTGGTATCACCGGGGCTGAGTAGCCAATCCTGCAGGTAAGAACCATCGAGAGTCATAATTGGACCGGCCTTCCCATCCGCGATCCGTTTCCGCATCTGCTGCACCACCGGGTGATAGCGATAGACGAACGGGATGGCGCCCCGCTGCCCGTGGGTCCGTGCGGCATCCCGCACCGCCCTGGCCTCGGTGACGGTTGTGGCTAGTGGCTTCTCGCAGATCACGTTCTTTCCCGCCGCCAGAGCTGCCACTGCTTGTTCCGCGTGCATAGCGTTGGGACTGCATACATGGACCACATCAACGTCTGGACGGGACAAGATCTGCTCGACGGAAGTAGCGGCGGACTCGACTCCCAACTCTGTTGCGGCTCTCTGAGCGCTGTCGGGATTAGAGCTCGCCAATGCGATCAAGCGGGCACCGGCCATGCGTGCGGCACGGACATGCACGCTGGCCATGAAGCCGCCACCGAGAAATGCTGCACCAGTAGTCATCGGACACCGTGTGTACCAAGGAACGCGAGGGCGTCTGCCATGGCTCGGAAGATGTCTCCGGGGTAGGCATCGAACTCCACGATCGCCAGGCAATCGGCGGGTGCGTGCTGCAGGGCCAGAGCAAGCGGAACGTGTCCGTTGCCGGCGTCGGTTTGAGCGAGCACGCTCAGATCGATGGGGTCGCTACGGAACGCATCCTGCACTGGCCGACCATCTTTGATATGCAGTGCCCGCACGCGGTCACCGAGTTCGTCGATGAGTTCGCCGAGATCCTGGCCGGCCACGTGGGCCCAGTAGCAGTCCACCTCGAGAACGACATCGGGGTGTAGTGCACCAACCAGGACTTGGTAGCCGGAAAGGCCAGCGAAACTATGGTGAAACTCGGGGGAATGGTTGTGATAGCCCACTGTGAGTCCCCATGCCCGTGCGGCATCGGCTGCATGATTGAGACGCTCAGCTGTGATCAGGATGTCGTCCCGATCTCGCCACTTCTCTGCCGGCACGTATGGTTCGATCACCAGCGAAGCTCCCAGGGTGGCGGCGGCGTCGAACGCGGGTGCGAAATGGAGGTGTTGCGGACTCGTCAACGGAACATGGACCGAGGGTGCGCTCAGCCCGTGGTCGGAAAGCCCAGCGGCCAGCTGAGGGGCCCGATCAAGGACGCCGTATGCTTCGACCGCGGTGGCACCGATCGCCGACAACTGCGCCAAGGTGCCAGCTAGATCGGATTCGAGTTGCGGCCCTACGGAGAAGAGTTGAATTGCGCGCCTAGACATATCGATTGCTCCTTCAGATTCGGGGACGGCTCAGAAACTCACTTCACCGCTCCAGCTGCGAGACCTCGCACGATATTGCGTTGCACCAGCAGGAAGGCGATGAGGATAGGTAGCGAAATTACGATTGAAGCTGCCATCGCCTCGTTCCACCGCACTTCTACGTTGGTGGAGAATGCTTGCATCCCTACGGCGAGTGTGCGGGTTTCGCGGGTAGTCAGAACTGAGGCGAATAGCACCTCACCCCAGGAGTTCATGAAGGCGAAAACTCCGACGGCCACGATTCCCGGTCGGGAGATCGGCAGAATGATGCGAATGAACCCCTGAAATCTAGTGAGTCCGTCGATCATTGCGGCCTCTTCCAGCTCTTCGGGCATTGCTGCGAAGAACCCCATGAGCATCCAAATAGCGAATGGCAACGAGAATGAGAGATAGGTGATAATCAACCCAAGGTGGGTGCCATTGAGTTGTATTCCTATGGTGCGTTGAATCTGAATAAATACCAAGTAGAGGGGAAGGAGGAATAGGATGCCGGGAAACATCTGGGTGGAGAGCACGATCAGGCTGAATGTACGTTGTCCTTTCCACCGCAATCGAACGAGCGCATAGGCGGCCAGAACCGCAACCAGCAGCGCCAATGTGGTGGCCACTGTCGACACGATCACGCTGTTGAGGAAGTACTGTGCCAACGGCACCGTCCGCCACATGGTGACGTAGGGGGAGAGGGTGAAGTCTTCGGGGAACCATGTCCAGGCCCGCTGCACTTCGCTTAGAGGTTTGAACGAGGAGACCAAGATCACGTAGATCGGCGCAGCACAGAACATGAACAGCAGGGTGAGTACCCCTGCGCGGAGGATCTTGAAACTTCGGGATTCATACACGAGTCGTTGTTCCCTTCGGCATCACGATACGGATGTAGATAACAGTGATGACCAGTAGGAATAGCAGCAGCAACGTGCTAACTGCTGCGCCGAGCCCGAAGTTCCATGTTCCGAAAGAGAACTGGTAGATCAGTGGCGAGATCAGTTGTGCCGACTCTGGTGAGGATTGCCCGAACAGTACAAACGGCACATTGAACTGATTGAAGGCCGCCAACGTCATCAGTAGGAGCATGACCACGTTGGCGGCACGAACTATGGGGAGTGTGACCGACATCAGGATCCGGATCCGACTAGCACCATCCAGGGTGGCCGCTTCTACGACATCACCGGGAACGGATTGAAATGCCGCCATCTGCAGGAGGTAGGCAAATGGCCACATGCCCCAGATGGACACCACGACGATTACGATGAAAGCCCCCGAGCCCACAAGCCAGAAGGGGCGTTCGTCCAGGATGCCCAAAGTGTCAACCAGCAACGAATTGACCATACCGTCGCGCTGATTGAACATGAATGCCCAGGCAATGACGCCGACGAATACTGGTATCGCATACGGGAAGAGGAAGAACGTGCGCAGGAATGCCCGGCCTCGGAAATCGGTGGACAGAAAATAGGCGGCGGCAGTCCCTAGCAACCACGAGATGCTGACCACGAGCGCGGTGTAGACAATGGTGCGGCCAAGGGTTGCGAAGAACTCTGAGCCGATGGCACCGTTCGGATTGAGGCCGTTGATGTAGTTGCTCAGGCCAACGAACGGTGCTTGTAGCCAGTTCCGAATGAAAATCTGGTTTAGTTGAACGAAGCTGGTCCAGATTCCCAGCAGCATTGGGCCAATATGAATGGTCAGTTCAGCGATAGCGGCCGGGAGTATCAGCAAGTACGGGAACACGGCCCGCCTCAGGCGGTGCCCGCGCGAAAGCGAGGGCCGCCGTTGAGCCGGTGGGCGGGGCTTGGTCGCTGTTGCCTCAGTCATCGTTCTCCCTCCCGCTGTGGTGGGTGACCAACATGGTCTTTCAGCCACCCATCACAGCTGGCACCCTCTAGCTAGAAGCGGCCAGTTGGCTGTTGGCCTCGTCCAGAATGGCCATTATTTCCTCGTCCGAGATTCCCCCATTGGTGGCAGCCTGAGCCACGATTTCCTTCATCGCGTCACCAATCAGAGTCTCTGCCTGTGCAGTGAGAAGGTGGTTGGGGTAGCCAGCGGCAGTCTCCTGCAGGATCTGTGCACTGGTGTCGAAGTAGGCGTTTCGGTCTAGGTCAGCGGAGTCGTATGCCTTAGCGTTGGCCGGCATAATGGTTGGGATGCCGTTATACAGTGCGACCTGCGTCTCGGCACTAGAGAGGAACCGGAGCAGCTGGAGAGCCTCATCTGGGTAGGGTGTGTCGGCGAAAAGGCCGAGGTTGACGCCGGTGATGTGGGTGGTGACTGGCTTCCCGGTGATGACATCATTTAGTGGGATCTGGGCTATCTCGTAGTCCGAGAACCCGGCAGAGTCAAACGCGGCGTTGGCGCCGGGAGCAAATAGCATTCCAAGCTGGCCGGCGGTGAAGTCGGCGTAGACACGGTCGAATCCCGTGTTCTCAACACTGGAAGGCGATAGCACCATGTTCTCAGTGATCAGGTCGGTGAACTGGCGAGCAGCAGCGGCCATGCCCGGGGCGTTGAGGTTCGCCTCGCCATCCTCCGTGAAGAATGGCGCGTCATTCTGTTCCCCGAAGGCAAACATGGTGTGGGACCATTCCTGCGCGAAGCCAGAGGGGTATCCAAAACCCCATTGATCGATCTCGCCGTCACCATCGGTGTCCTGTGTCAGCGCTTTCGCAGCAGCGACGAACTCCGACCAGGTAGAGGGTGGTGAGTCGATGCCCGCTTCGGCGAACAGCACGGGGTTGTACCACATTGCGGTGACGCCGGTCACCCAGGGGAGCATGGAAGGGCCACCATCGCGATCCCCTCCGGCACCGGTATAGGCAGTGTCGACGAATTGGTCGGCGCCGCCGATGGCCTCCAGTTCGGCATCGCCGAATTGGGTGAATCCACCTGATTCGGACAACGTGCTCACCCAGGTAGTCCCAGTTGAGATCACGTCTCCGCCTTCGCCTGAAGTGATCGCCCCGAGGATCTTGTTGTAGTAGTCGCCCCAGGCATTCACCTCGATTTCGACCTCGATGCCGGTCTCCTCGGTGAAGGGCTGGACTAGCCCCTCATAGAACTCCTGGTCTTCGGTGAGGCTATTGGAGAGGTTCGGTGCCCACCAGCTCAGCGTGACATCACTTGAACCGGATGAGTCGCCAGAGGACTCCGACGTGCAGGCGCTGAGTGCGCCGACCATGGCGGTTGCTGACAGCAATACAATTGCTTGGCGCGTTCGGGTGGTACTCACTGTTCTCCTTTGGTGTTCGTGGTTGGCATCGAAATCAGTGGGTTGCGGAACGGGGATCCCAACCCTGAGTAGTAGGCAAGGCGCTGCGAAACGGCTAGTGACGCTGACGCTGCCTCCGGAGGTCGCGGCCGCTTGGATGGCGGCCATGACCTCTACGACATGCGCGGCACGCTGACCGTTGGCGACCAGCGTCTCGGTGCCTCGGATATGGCGAGCGAAATTGACCACACCGGGGCCGAGCCCCTGGAACTTGCCGACGTGCGGTACTGCTATCCAGTCATCAGAGCCCGACCGCAATACAGCTGCATTTTGATTGGACCCGTTGGGGTCGGGGGTGCGAAGCGTTCCGTCCTGACCCAGGATCTCCATCCACCCGCCTCGATGCGAGGCGGAATCAAAGGTCAGCAGCATGGTCGCTGGTAGACCAGATTCCAATTCCAAGATCGCCGTTGTGAGGGTATCTACCTCGACGTTGAACTCGGTACCGGCTGCAGGGCCGCTACCGATGATCCGGTGGTCGGCTTTGCGGGTACCGCGAGCTACCACACTGACGACTGGGCCCAGAGCTGCGACGATGGCGGAGAGATAGTAGGGCCCAATGTCGAACAACGGGCCAGCACCTTTGGCGTAGAGGAACTCCGGCCGTGGATGCCATGATTCTGGACCGTCCAGGACCGCTTCACAACGAGCAAAGCACGGCTCGCCGATCTCCCCATCGTTGAGCACGCGCAACGCTGCCTGGAAGCCGGGGCCGAGGAAGACGTCGGGGGCGCAGCCGAGCACGAGTTCGCGCTCGGCCGCTGCGTGGACCAGGTCATTGGCCTGTGCTGGACTGGTGGTGAGTGGCTTCTCCGAGTACACATGCTTGCCCGCGGCCAAGGCGGCCAAGGAGTGTTCCATATGCGCGCCGGGTGGGGTCAGGTTCAGGATCGCTTCGATGTCGTCGGCGGCAATGGCCTCCCCGATCGTGGTCGAGCGCCCGATGCCGAACTGGCTGGCTCTGGCCTGTGCCCGGTCTTGGTGCCGATCTGCGATGACGCGTACATCGAGGTCGGGAAAGTGGGCTAGCGCGGGCAAGTAGTGGTCGCACACGCTGCCTGCTCCGAGCACGGCGATTCGTACGGGGCCGCTCACTGGGCTGGCCTGCTGGGCCGCAAGGTCGAAAATACGTGCCGCTCGGCTCATGGTGCCACCCTGCGTTCGAATGTTGATGGTGGCTTCCGGCAATGCCCAGAACGGCAGGTAGGCCCGGCGTCGGCTGAGTTCAGTGATCTCGTGGTGGCACTGCTGTCGGCGCACTGTCTTCCCCTTGCATCTTTGCAATGACCCGGCAGAAACGAGAGTAAGGATGCATAAGCTCCTCGTTCAACGACATAATTCCGCTTTATAAGAGCGAATATGAAGCTTGCAATCGGACTATATGCTGCACGTCTGGCCGACTTCTTGGAGGTAGGGTGCAATTCAACTTGACCCTTCCGACGCCGCGCGTCTTGGCACGACTGGGTCGGGAAGATGTGGCCAGTCTGATAGCCAAACTGATCGCCAGTGGCGCTGCACGCTCCCGAGCTGAACTTGGTCGAGCAACCGGCCTGTCCCGTACGACGATCGACGCCGGAACCAACGCGTTGTTGGATCTCGGTGCGGTGCAAATCTCGGGTCTTGAAGCCGCTGCGGGTCGGGGGAGACCGGCCGAGTTGCTGGAAATCGCTCCCGACTTCGGTGCCGTGTTGGTTGCCGATTGTGGTGCGACCTTTGCCCGCATCGCACTGTTTGACCTTGGCCAGAATCTGCTCGAAGGACATGAGATCGAGTTGCCGATCACGCGCGGACCCACCGCCGTCCTGCGCACTATCGTCGAGATGTTCCGTGCCCTTCTTTCGAATGCGCGGGCCGGGCACCGGCCGCGCAGCGCGATCGTGGGTCTGCCTGGGCCCGTTGACTACCGTGCTGGCACGCTCGTCCGGCCACCGATCATGCCCGGTTGGGATGGTTACCCCGTAGTGGCTGAACTTGAGTCCGAATTGGACTGTGTCGCACAGCTCGAGAACGATGTAAATCTGCGTGCGTTGGGGGAGGCACGAACTCAGCCACCACTGCACGGCCCGGTGCTCTATATCAAGGTGGGCACCGGTATTGGGGTGGGTATCGTCAGCGCTGATGGCACCCTGTTGCGCGGTGCAGATGGTTCGGCCGGTGATGTCGGCCATGTCCGTGTTCCAGAACAGGATGCACTCTGCACGTGTGGTTCCCGCGGTTGCCTGGAGGCGGTTGCTTCGATACGCGCTGTTGGGCGTGCACTCGGCATTGAAGAATCCTCCGAGATAGGTCTGGTACACGAGGTGATCGAGAGGATCAACCATCATGATGCCCGCACCCTGGAAGTGATTACCGAACGTGCTCACTACATCGGGGACACAACTGTGAGTTTGGTGCACTATCTCAATCCCGAGCGAATCGTCATCGGTGGCGTGCTTGCGATGGCCAGTGACAACCTGCTCGCCACGACGCGCTCAGTCGTCTACCGTCGGGCGCTACCGCTGGCTACACGAACGCTGGTGATTTCTCGGCCGCTGCTAGACAATCGATCTGGCTTGGCTGGCGGTCTTGCGCTTGGCCTGGATTCAGCATTGGACCCGCCCATGCTGGCGCGGCGAATGGGGATCTGAGGTTGCCCAACGCTGGCTCACCGCGCATTTCCTCACAGGGCGGTGCTGCTAGGAGGTTCCAGGCCTATGTCGCTACTAGCATGAGAGCAGGGCTAGTACTCCCGAGCCCGCACATTGCGCCAGCGGCATGCGGCGCCTTTGCCCCAGCGGGCCTCTCCGAACATGTCATCGTTGTCATGGACTTCGAGCGCGATGTGACCGCTGGGTCCCAGGTACTCGGCAATGCTGGCGGGGTCGTAGTCGGGGAAATCAATGTTCGCGGTATTGAGCTCCGCGATTTTGACCCCGTTGATCCAGGTTGTGAGGACCGGTAGGGCGCCACCGACGCAACGGATGCGCAACTCATTCCAGTCGTCCCAGCGCCACACGGCGAGCAAGTCGTCAACATGGGCGGCATAGTCCAGCCGTGAGATCTTCTCCGGCGTGACCAATTCGGTTGAGGTGGCCGGATCGTCGGCCCTCAACCCCACAGGGTGACCCTTCTCGTTCACTATCGCGTCGATAGCGAACGGCAGCGCCGAGAACAGGGCCAACCCGTTCCCGAAGAATCCGCCGATGCCCCCGGAAGGCCGGTGATCGACTAGGACTTGGAAACCGGACCAATCATCTAACTTGCGACGCAGCATGATGCCGGTATCGGCGGGCCAGTCGGGCCGCAGCTCAACGGCGAGGTCGAAATCCCCCAGCGGCTGCTCAGTGATCAGGTACCCGCCGTAGGTGGGCGTACCCTGGCGGCCGACGAGTGCGCCGTCCTCCACGGTCCAGTGCGGTGGGTGGAGTTCGGGATTCTCTGGAGGGGTTAGACCATGCTGTTCGAAGAACACCGAGGTATCCGGCCCGCCGGGGTACAGCGCGCCGTAGATGCGGGGGATCACCCGCCAACCGTCGAGCGATCGGCCATCAAATAGCGGTACGTAGCCTGACTCATCGTGGACGTCGGGGTAGTCGTGTGCAGTCATGATTGCTCGATCCCTAAGTCGGGTAGTGAGCCGGTATCAACCATCTCCTCAATCTCCGTGATCCGCCCCTTTTCATCGAAGTGAAAGATGCACCAGATCGGAAACGACCGCACACCTGGAAAGTCCAGGTCAAGGTGGACGAAGACTCGGTTGGGGTCGGCGAAAGCAGCGACTCGGTCGCGGATACCGTATGGCGGCCGGTTGTTGAACTTAGATCGTGTGACCTCCCGCAACTGGTCTAGACCAGCAACCGTCGCCTCGGCGCCGATAGCCGGGAATGTCTGCCTGCCCTCGGCATGCCAGAGCGAAACCCAGGCCCCCAGATCGCGCTCACGCTCGTATTGGTAGAAGCGAGAGACGGTTGCAACATTGCGCTCGCGAATGTCGTGCTCGGACACGGTCCCCTCCTGGTGGCGATACCGCCACGATAGGAGCCGAACAAGCGCCTTTCAATGCACCAATGGTGCTCTCTCCGGGCAGAAATAGTGCCCGACAGCAGTGGCAAAGACCCGCAGGGACTCAAGCGGCGTGGGCCCTCCGACTCGCGCGTGCATGCAGAGGTTGCGACATGGGGGCAGGTGGGTGCTAGATGATCCTGTCGCTGCCACCGTCGATGGGTACCTGGGCGCCGGTGGTGGCGGCAAACAGGGGCCCGGCCACCGCGGCGACCAACTCACCGACGTCGGCGCTGGTGATCTCGGTCCGGAGCAGATTCCGCCGCTTGTACTCGTTGATGGTGACGCCGTACTTGGCAGCCCGCTCGGCGAGTAGTTCGGGGGTCCACAATCCGGTATCGAACACCGCGTCCGGATTCACCACATTGACCCGGATGCCGTCCTGTGCCCATTCGAGCGCGGCAACTCGGGCAAGCTGCGTCGCCGCAGCCTTGGAGGCGGAATAGGCCGAGGCACCTGGACCGGGCGCAGGAACGTTCTTGCTGCCGATCACCACGACCCGGCCGCTGCGTGGCGACAGCGCCAGGAATGGGTGCGCGACATCCAGCAGGGTGCGCAGGCCATCGACGTTCACCCGGAAGCTGGTGTCCCAGCCCTGGACCGGAAAGCCATCGATCGGATGGCTGGCGGCGAACACCCCTGCGGCCGGAACGAGAATATCCAGACCCCCGAAGTGCTCGACCCCGGCCAGGACGGCAGCCCGCAGCGCGGCGGCATCGGTGACATCACACTGGATACCCAGCCAGTCCGGCTCGCTGGTGGCGATCTCATCGCGGTCCAGGGCGATGATCGCTGCTCCCTGGGCACGGAGTGCGATGGCACAGGCTCGGCCGATACCCGAGGCCGCGCCGGTGACCAAGGCGATTTCTCCCTGGAACGGTTTGGCAGCGCCCTTGGCGGCGAGTTTGCGCTGTTCCAAGCTCCAGTACTCCACCGAGAAGGTGTCGGCCTCACTCAGGCCCTGGTAGCCGCTCATCCGGTCCGCGCGAGTGATCGCATGCGCGGTGTGCTCGTAGATGTCAGCGATCACGTTGGCGGCGCGCACCGAGTCGGCCGCAGTCAGCATGCCCAGTTCGGCGTCCAGCACCACCCGCGGTGCAGGATCGATGGGGATCAACGGTTCGGTCAGCGAGTCCTGGTGCCGCGCGACGTAGGCCTGGTACTGCTCGACATAGGCGTCGACGTCGGTTCCCACCATGGCGCGGAACTTGGTGTGCATGGCGTGTTCGGGAGTCAACGGCCCGCGGCCGGTCGCCTGAACCGCGTCGTGCCGCAGGATCAGATGATCGGCGGCGGTCTCACTGCGGCGTTGCAGCACCATCGGCCTACCGGCTGCGGCACTGATGCGTGCGCGCAGGGTGGCCAGTTGCTCCGCCGTCGGTGCCAGCTGCAGGCCCGCTGACTCCACCACCGGCAGCGCAGCCTCGGCCCGGGCGACCAGATCCAGGTGGTCGCGCAACGCCTCCTCGACCGAATCCGAGAATGTGAACAGGCCATGGTTGCGCAGCACGATGCCCCGCAGTTGCCTGAGGTCGTGCTGCTGCGCCGCAGCGGCCACTTGCTTGGCCAATGAGAAGCCCGGTTTGACGTAGTCCAGCGCCAGCACGTCGGTGCCGAACACCTGGGTGAGCAGTTCGTCGGCACCGCTCTGGTTGGTCAGCGTGACGATGGCGTCGGCGTGGGTGTGCAGCACGGCGCGATGGGGGATCAGCGCGTGCAGCACCGCTTCAATGGAGGCGCTGGGCGCGGCCGAATCCATCGAGGCCTGCTTCATCTCATTGACCAGACTGGCATCGTCGAGCTCGGGCAACTGCCCGATGGCCCGCACCCGGTCGATGCGCAGCGGGGTGAACCCATCACGCCCGATGCTGGCCAGGTCGTGTCCGGATCCCTTTACCAGCAGCACCTCCACCTGCTCACCGGTCACGTCGGTCCGGGTGTCTTTGATCGAGGTGTTTCCGCCGCCGTGTAGCACCAGTGACGGGTCGCCACCGATGGTTCGGGAAGCGTCGACGCATGCATCCAACAGGTCAGGACTGCTCACTCGGGTCTCTTTCGTTCGCTGGGGTGGTTCGGGTTGGCTGGACTGGGACTAGCTGTGCGGTGTGGGGCCCCGGAGCACTGATCCGGGGCCCCGTTCGCCTCACTCCTCGTTGGCGATGTCCCCGCTGGCGAGGTTGGCGTCGATCAATTCCGGAAGTCGGTCCAGGAAGGCATCGGTATCGGTGACCACGTTGGCTTGTACCTGCTCCACGTTCTCCGCCGTCACCGGAGGCATGATGTAGGTGTACAGGTCCTCGACCTCTTCGCCGTTGGCAGCCATAGCGGCGACGGCCAGTCCGGCAGCCAGTTCCACTCGGCCGTGCTGCAGGTTCGTGCCGATGAAGTCACCATCGACCACCGCCTGCAAGCCGTCCTGAATCCCGTCGATCCCGACGATCGGCTTGGTCATGTTCGCTTCGGTCAACGCTTGCAGTGCGCCCAAGCCCATGTCGTCGTTCTCGGCAACGACCGCGTCGATGTCGTCACCGAAGGCGGAGATCCAGTTGGCCATCAGGTTGACGGCTTCGTCACGGCGCCAGTTGGCGGTATCCATGGCCAGCACCTCGATGTCGGGGTACTCGGCCAGCACGTTCTCGATGCCCTCGGTGCGGTCCAGTTCGGCGGACTGGCCGAGCGGGCCCTGCAGCACCACGATCTTGCCGGAGCCGCCGAGGTGTTCGGCCATCATCCGCATCTCGGCTTCGCCGGCCGCGATGTCATCGGGCAGCACCGAAGCGGTCAGTTGCGCACCCTCCGACAACGCGGCGTTGACCGCAATCACCGGAATATCCGCAGCAGCTGCGGCCTCCAGTTGCGGGCCGAGGGAGTCCGCTTGCACCGGGACGATCACGATGGCGTCGACTGCTGAGTTGATGTACTGGTCGACCTGGTTGGCTTGCTCGGCCACGTCCAAGCCGGCCGAGTTCCACAGCAGTTCGATGTCGTTGGCCTCGGCGTAAGCCTCCATGCCTTCTTGGCCCTGGGTGATGAACGAACTCATGTCGTACACAGAGACTCCGACGGTGATGGAGCCACCGCCCCCCTCGTCGCCCCCGTCGTCACCGTTCTGGGCGTTGGGGTCCCCGGCACCGCAGCCGGCAACCAGCAGTCCAGCGGCGGCGAATGCTCCGGCCGCCTTGATCATCCTTCGGATTCGCATAGATCTCTACCTTCTCTCACTTTCGGGGATGTTTCGTCGGGATTGGATGGACCAACGCGCACGAGGTGTGCGCGCAGCTACGCCGTAGATCGCCTGCTCGCCCACACATCGATGAAGACCGCGGCAACAATCAGGACGCCCTTGATGACCGCTTGCCAGTAGGTGGGGATGACCAGGATCTGCAACCCGTTGTTGAGGGTCTGGATCAGCATCAGGCCCAGCAGCGTTCCCCACACGGTGCCCCGGCCCCCGAACAGGCTTGCTCCGCCGATCACCACCGCGGCGATGGCGTCCAGTTCGTAGCCGTCACCGAGCGTCGGAGCGCCGGAGATGACCCGCGAGGAGATCATCAGCCCGGATAGGCCGGCCAGCCCGCCACTGATCAGGTAGACGTACACCAGGTTCCGGCGAGTGGCCACACCAGCGATGGCAGCAGCCTTCTGGTTTCCCCCGATGGCATAGACCCGCAGGCCGAAGGTGGTCTGTCTCAAGATGAACCAGAACACGCCGAATCCGATGATCATCAGCATCACGGGCACCGTAAAGCTGCCCAAACCGGAGTTTGCAAAGGCGCCATAGCCGCGCGGAACACCGTTGATCGGGGCGCCACCGCCGATCGCGTACGCGATCCCGGAGACCGCTGTGAGCGATCCCAGGGTGGCGACGAACGGCGGCACATTCAGGAACGCCACCACCACCCCGTTTATCAGGCCCACCAGCAGCCCCATCCCCACCGCGGCCACCAGAGCCTGCCAGAGCATGTCGGGGAAGGTCACCGCAGTCCAGGCGCCGGACATCGCGCTGGCGGCAATGATGGAACCCACCGACAGGTCGATCCCGCCGGTCAGGATCACCATGGTCTGGCCCAGCGCGACCAGCGCGAACGGAGCCGCCGCGATCAGGATGGTGACCAAATTGTCGGCGGTGGCGAACTTCGCGCTGCGGTAGGCGAAGTACATGATGACCAGCAACAAGATGATCACCATTGCGTTGCGTATCAGCAACTGGGATACGACATCGCTGGCTGGCCTGTCGTTGAGTGCCCGGCTCAGCACGGAGGTGTGGGCAGCGTCTTCGCTCATGTGGGAACCTCACTGTTCCAATCGGTCGTACTGTCGTCAGCTGTGGTCGCCAGTGCCTCACCGCTGGCGTAGTGGAAGATCAGGGCCTGAGCCTCGGGCGAGTCGAGTTGCTCACGATCCATTTCCCCGACGATCTGGCTGCCCCGCATGACTAGCACGCGATTGCTCAGACCGATCAGTTCGGGCATATCGGAACTGGCCAGCAACACCGCCAATCCCTGTTCGGCCAGTTCGTGGATGATCCGGTAGATCTCACTGCGGGCGCCTACGTCCACCCCGCGCGTGGGTTCGTCCAGCAGCAAGACGCCCGGTTCCCGGTCCAGCCACCGCGCGATCACGATCTTCTGCTGGTTGCCTCCCGAGAGCGTGCTCACAGTCTGTTGCAGGTTGCGGAACTTCAGCTGGACCGCGTCTGAGTACTTTGTTCCGACCGATGAACGTTTCGGGCTGTTGATGACGCCGCTATGGGCGTAGTCGGACAGGTACGGCAGCGTGAGGTTGTCCAGGATCGAGCGGACCAGCACCAGGCCGTCCTTCTTGCGATCCTCCGGGACCAGCGCCATACCGGCTCTGATGGAGTCGTTGACGCTGTGCCGGTGCAGCGGCCAGGAGTTGATCTCGACCTCGCCGTCGGCGGATTTCTTCGCCCCGAAGATGGCGTTCAGCAGCGCCGAACGACCCGCGCCGACCAGACCACCGATGCCGACGATCTCACCGGAGCGGACCTCCAGGTTGACCCTCGGTGCGCCCGGCTTGCGCTCCAACTCCGTGACCCGGAGCACCACCTGCTCGCTCGGGGTGGTGATAGGTGGAAACAGGTTCTCCAGTTCGCGACCGATCATCGCGGTGACGATCTGATCCGCGGATAGATTTCGCTGGGCTTCGTCCAGTACCAGGGAGCCATCACGAAGGACGACTACCCGATCCGCGACCGCTTCGATCTCTTGCATCCGGTGGGTGGTGTACACCATTGCGACGCCGCGATCGCGCAACCTGTGCACGATCTCGTACAGTCTGCCTGTTTCGGCTTCCGGTATCGATGAGGTGGGTTCGTCCAGCAGCAGCACCTGCGCTCCGGAAGTGGTGGCCTTGACGATTTCGATGATCTGGGTGATAGCGACCGAGAGCGAACGCATCTTGCGCCGCGGGTCGACATCGACGTCGAACTCGGCCCGCAGTTCCCGGGCGTGCTCAACCATCTGACGCCGGTTGAGCACGAATCCGCCCAGGGTCGGCTCCCGGCCGACGGCGATGTTCTCGGCAATGGTCAGGTCCTCGTACGGAGCCAGTTCCTGCGGCACGATCGCGACGCCCAGCTCAGTGGCAGCCCTGGGGTTGACATGAGTCAGCTGTCTTCCCTGCAGGTATACATCGCCCTCATCGGCTGCCAGCTGACCGGTGACGATGTTGAACAGGGTTGATTTGCCCGCGCCGTTCTCACCGGCCAACACCACCACCGATCCGGGAGCGACGTCGAAGCTCAAGCCGTTCAGTACCGGGACCCCGCCAAAACCCTTGTGCAGGTTGACCACGCTCAGCGCTGGTTCCATGAAGACTCCTTCGTCATGATGTGAGGACTCCGGGAACCTCACATGAGCAGGCATCGTATTCCAGACAGTCTCACGTTACAAGAGTGTCTTTTTAACAATAGATCTGTTAGGTTTCGCTCCATTGCGAAACGCTGACAGGCTCCAGCGCGAACGCTGACAAGGAGGCAATGTGGCGCGTAGTGCAGTGGGCGATCAACGCCGCAAGGCGATCGCCGAAGTGGTCGCCGCTGAGGGCTTCAGCAAGATCTCGGATCTCGCGGAGCAGTTTGCGGTCACTCCGATGACCATCCACCGCGACCTGGATCGCTTGCATGCCCAGGGGGTGCTCTCCAAGGTCCGGTCCGGTGCGCGCGCAACACCGATCGAAGCGATCGAACGCAACGTCGACCTGCGCGTGAACCTGATGCAACCGCAGAAGCGTGCGATCGCCCGTGCGGCCATCCAGTGGCTGGGAACCCTGGCCGACATACGGGTGGTGAGCGTGGACGACTCCACCACCGCGCTGACGCTCGCGGAACGGCTTGCCTACGACGAGAGCCTCACCATCGTCTCCAACTTCCTGCCGGTGTTCGAACAGGTCGCCCACGCCGGCAAGGCCGGCCTGTTCGCGGTGGGCGGTACCTACTCGGCCGAGTACAAGTCCCTCTTGGGAATCAGCACCCGCGAGACGATTCGGTCCATCCAGATCGACGTGCATTTCATGTCCGCCACCTCTGTGGGCAGGGGTGCCGCCTACCACCCCAGCGAAGGCCCGTTGCTGGTCAAGCGGGAACTGATGGAGCAGGCCGAACTCTCGGTGCTGCTGGTCGACCACACCAAGTTCGAGCGGCGAGCGCTGCATCGGCAAGCCGACCTGCCCGAATTCGCTGCCGTCATCACCGACGACGGGATCGATCCAGAGTACGAAAGCATGCTGCGCGACTATGTCGAGAACGTCATCGTCGCTCCCACCAACCCGGAGGAATCGACATGAGAGCCGCCATTTTCCGCGCCCCCGGAGACCTCTCGATCGAAGAGGTGCCCCGAGTTGCGCCCGGGGCCGGGGAAATCGCGGTTGAAGTGCGGGCCGCAGTCACCTGCGGTACGGACCTGAAGTCCTACCGACGCGGCCACCACAAGATCTTCCCCACCCTGCCGGCCCGTTTCGGCCACGAGTTCGCCGGTGTGGTCAGTGAGGTCGGCGAAGGCGTGCAGGGCTTCAGCGCTGGCGACCGCGTGGTGGCCGCCAACACCGCGCCGTGCGGCAGCTGCTGGGCGTGTGCCCTCGGCCGCGAGTCACAGTGCGAGAACCTGGTCTTCCTCAACGGGGCGTTCGCTGAAGAGATCGTGGTTCCGGAAGCGATCGTGAAGCGGAACACCTATCGCATCCCGGACACCCTCAGCTTCGAGGCCGCTGCGCCGCTGGAGCCGCTGGCAACGGTGGTACACGGCATCGACGAGGCGGGAATCCGGCTCGGTGACAGCGTCATCGTGCACGGCGCGGGCCCGATTGGATTGATGTTCGTACGACTGGCGACGCTGCGGGGTGCGACCGTCGTCTCGGTCGATCGAAGTGGGTTCCGGCTCGACCAAGCCCGCCAGGCCGGCGCTTCGGTCGCGGTCGACATCAGCGGATTGGATGCCGAACAGGCACTGTCGGCGATGACCGCTCACACTCCTGGTGGCAGGGGCGCGGACGTGAGTATCGAAGCGGTGGGAATCCCGGCAGTATGGGAGCAGGCGCTCGCCGCCACCAGACCCGCGGGCCTGGCGCTGTGGTTCGGTGGTACTCCGGCGGGAGCCCCGGTCACCGTCGATTCCTCCCGCATCCACTACCAGGAACTCACCATGAAGGGTGTGTTCCACCATCAGCCCAAATACGTGGCCACGGCCGTCGATCTGCTGATCACCGGCCGCTTTGACGGGCGGTCCCTGATCACCGAAACCCGGCCCTTGGAGGCGTTGGTGCCCAGCCTGGAAGACATGGCCGCCGGTCGCGGCAGCAAGTACGCGTTGGTGCCCTGATGGCGAAGGTGACGATTCTCGGGGCCGGTGCCATGGGCTCAGCCCTGGTGACTCCGCTGCGTGCGCGCGGTCACCAGGTCGCCTTGTGGGGAACCTGGCTGGATGATGTGTTCCTCTCCGACTACGCCGACGGCACGCCGCACCCGGGGACCAAGGAAGTGATCCCCGCGGGCACCGACGTCTACGCCTCATCTGAGCTTGCGCAGGCGCTGGCCGGCGCGGATGCGGTGATCGTGGCGGTCGCGTCGGTCGGCGTCACCACCGTCTCCGGCATGGCCGCAGCGCACATTCCCGAACCAGCCATCGTGGCGATGGTGAGCAAGGGATTCCATCGCGGGCGCGACGGCCGGATCGAGCTGATGACCCAGGGCGTGCGGCAGGGCCTGGAGCGGCCGGACCTACCGGTCGTCGCCGTGGGCGGGCCGGTCAAGGCGAACGAGGTCGCCGCAGGGCGAGCCACGGCCACCATCTATGCCGCCCGCGATCTGACCGTTGCTCAGCAGATGGTCAGCCTGATCCGGACTCCGCACTACCGGCCGCACGCCAGCAACGACGAGGCGGGCGTTGAAACAGCGGCGCCGATGAAGAACGTTTACGCCATCGCCATCGGCATCGCCGACGGGATGGAGAGCGCCACCGGTGTTCCCTGGCACAACCTCCGGTCGGCATTGTTTGCTCAGGCGGTGGCCGAGATCAACACTTTCGCCGGCCCATTCGGGGGCAGGCCAGAGACGATCTTCGGACTCGCCGGAGTCGGCGACCTGGAGGTCACCGGTGTCTCGGGTCGCAACAAGGTCTTCGGCGCCCGGCTCGGAAGTGGTGAGTCGGCGGCCAGTGCATTGAACGCCATGGCACAAGCGGGGCAAACCGTTGAGGGTGTCGCCGCGACCGGGCTAGCGGTGGAACTAGCCGGTCAGCTGGGACTCGACGTAGAGACCGATCTACCGCTGCTGGCGGCCGTGGGACGGGTGCTCGATGGCGCGGATGCCAAACAGTCCGTGATCTCAGTGTTGTAGCGGTAGTTTCGGACGGTCGCGTACATCAGGGAGGGCCAAGCAGATGGTCGATGTGGTCATCGGTATCGACGCCTCGACGACGGGCACCAAGGCCATCGCATTCGACGCCGACGGGCAACAACGGGCCGTCGGACGGGCCACCATCCCGCGGTTCTCACCCCAGCCGCTGTGGCAGGAACAGAACGCTGATGACTGGTGGGATTCCACAGCCATTGCGCTGGCCGAGGTGGTGCGGCAGTGCGCCGCCGGTGGCGACGACATCAGGGCCATCGGAATCACGCACCAGCGTGAGACCTTCGTGCTGCTGGACGCCGAATTCCGGCAGGTGCGGCCGGCCATGCTGTGGCTGGATGCCCGAGCCGGTGAGCAGGTGCGCCAGTTTGGTGGCGCCCGGGTGCACGACCTGTCGGGCAAACCGCCCTCGACCACCCCAAGCCTGTACAAGCTGGCCTGGCTGGCCCACAACGAACCCGAATCGCTGGCCCGCACCCGATACGTCGCGGATGTGCACGGTTACCTGTCGGTGAAGTTGACCGGCAGGTTCGCCACCAGCACCGCGTCGGCGGATCCGATGGGTTTGGTGGACATGGCGACCGAGTCCTGGTCCGAGGAACTCGTGCGGCTGGCAGGAATCTCCGATGAGCAACTAGCCGAACTGGCAAAGCCTGGCGCTCTGATCGGCGCGGTGGGTGCGCAGGCGGCCCAACGCACCGGGGTGCCGCAGGGCACACCGGTGTATGCCGGTGCCGGTGATGGTCAGAGCGGCGGATTGGGCGTGGGGGTGTCACGAACCGGGCTCGGCTACCTCAGCCTGGGCACCTCGATCACCTTGGGTGCGCACGTGAACGGGCACGCGCCGGCAGATCCGGCCTACCGGGTGATGGGCAGTCCGCTGGGGAGCGGCAACACGATCGAGGGTTTCGTTGCAGCCGGGGCGTTATCGGTCAGTTGGTTCCGTGAGGCATTCACCGACGTCACGGATCCGGCCGCACTGGAAGCCAGTCTGGAACAGACCCATCCAGGTGCGGGCGGACTGCGGTTCCTGCCGCACCTTAACGGTGCCGCGACCCCATTCTGGGATGAGCGATCCCGCGGGGCGTTCATCGGAATAGATGAGACCCACGGTGCGGCACAGTTCTACCGCGCGGTGCTGGAGGGCTTGTCGTTCGAGACCGGCGTGCTGCTGGACGGCATCGAGGCCACCGCAGGCGGAGTTGATGAAATCGTGGTGATGGGCGGGGGCAGTGCATCGGCGGGGTGGACGAGCATCCTGGCGAACATTCTGGCCCGGCCCATCACCCAGGCGGGCACCGCCGAGGCGGCAGCACTCGGCGCAGCGATCCTGGCTGCCCACGGCTGCGGTCTGGGACAGGGAAGTATCGGCGCGACGGCGCAGGCGATGGTGCACAACGGCGCCACCATTCATCCGGAGCCCGAGGTCACTGCCGTCTACGCCCAAGCCCGGGACGGATACCGTGCCATCTACCCGGCGCTGAAGCAGCTGTACGCGGCCGGGTAGATGGTTTGACGCCCGCCCTGGAGCATGTAAGGCTCGACTGGCCGGGGATTGGGGAAGTACGAAACGACGGGTGTCTACGGGAGGCGATTGTGGCATTGATGTTGGATCCGGAATTGGCGGTCATTCTGGCGGCTGCGGCGGAGGCGGCCGGCGAGGTCCCGCCACCACCGGTGGGGGATGCGCTCGCGCTGCGAGCGCAAACCGATGGCCTGCTGGCCCAGTTCAACGACGGCGAAGTCGATCCGCCGGATGTGAGCCGCACCGATCATGAGATCGCCGTCGACGGCGGATCCATTATGGTCCGCTGGTATGCCAAGGCGGGCCAGTCGCCGGGCTCGGCCGTCGTCTATGCCCATGGTGGTGGCATGGTCTGCGGGACTGCGGAGCTATATGACCGCGCGGTCGCCGGCTACACCCACCGGACCGGGGTCCCGTTCTTGTCGGTGGACTACCGACTGGCCCCCGAGCGCAGCGGCGAGTCGTTGGTGCGTGACACCTTCGCCGGACTGCAATGGCTGCTGACCAACGCGGACACCCTCGGCGTGGACCGGAATCGGGTGGCGATCATGGGTGACAGCGCCGGCGGCGGGATTGCGGCTGGTGTTGCAATCCTCGCTCGTGACCAGGCCGTTCCGCTAGCGCGGCAGATCCTCATCTACCCGATGCTTGACGACACCAATATCGACACCGATCCGGAATTGGCACAGTTCGCGAGTTGGTCCTACGACAGCAATCTGACGGGATGGGGAGCACTGCTGGGTGAGGCACGCGGCACCGCCGCCGCATCACCGTTGGCTGCGCCGTCGCGGCTGGCTGATCACACCGGGCTGGCCCCGGCATTCATCGACGTGGGAGATATGGACATCTTCCGCGACGAGGACATCCGATACGCCCTGGCACTGCTGGGTGCGGGCGTGCCCACCGAACTGGTGGTGCGGCCCGGTTGTATCCACGGGTTCGACCGCATGGGTCCGGAAACCGGTGTCGGGCGCCGGTCCTGGGACGACCGGGACCGGGTCATCCGATCGTTGTGAGGCCCACCGGCCGCGGTGAGTGACAATTGGTGACCATGCGTATCCGCCTGTTTCCTGTGGCGGCCATGGTGCTCGCACTCGCCGCTTGCGCCGATGAGCCCACGCCACCGGCCGACTCGACCCCATCAGCTGACTCGACACCGGCGGCCGACTCCACGCCGTCCGCGACAACGCAGGCTACCGAGCCGGAACAGCCGTTCACGCCCGAGCCGATCACCTCCGGTGTCGAGCCAGCGCCCGACGACATCAACTTCGCTCAGATGATGATCGGGCACCACCTGCAAGCGCTGGAACTGGTGGAACTGGCGCGGAGCAACTCCAGCAACCTCGAGCTCTTGGCCCTGGCCGACGAGATCGAAGCCGCGCAGGGACCAGAAATCGAACAGATGACCTGGTGGGTGGCACAGGAATGGGGATACGAGGTCCTGGACCCGGCCGACCACGAGGACCACGAGATGGCCGGGATGATGACCCGGGATGGGCTGAACGACCTGGCTGCCCTGACCGGCACCGAGTTCGACACCGCCTGGCTGGAAGGCATGATCTTCCACCACGAGGGCGCGGTCGACATGGCCGAAGACGAACTCGCCGCGGGTGTGGTCCCGGAGGTGCGCGAGATGGCGCAGGAGGTCATCACGGTGCAGCAGTCGGAGATCGTCGTGATGCAGGAGATGATCGACCAACTCAGGGGCTGACCCGCCAGCTCAGGGGCTGGCCCACCCGGCTACCGTAGGTCGGCATGAGGTCTGCTGAGCGCGACATGGTCCAGATCGGCCGCGGCACGCTACTCATGGGCTCAACCGAGTTCTACCCCGATGAAGGCCCGGTGCACCAGCGCGAGGTGGCCTCATTCGCCATTGACCGGTACCAGGTCACCAACGCCCAGTACGCCCAGTTCGTCGCCGCGACCGGGTACGTCACCGTGGCCGAGCAGGAGTTGGACCCAGCAGATTTCCCTGGTGCCGACCCGGCGGATCTGGTCCCCGGGGCCATGGTCTTTGCCCCGACCTCCGGCCCGGTCAACCTCAACAACTGGCGGTTGTGGTGGCGCTGGCAGCCCGGTGCCTGCTGGGACCACCCGTTCGGTCCGGAATCCGGAATCGCCGAGCGCATGGATCACCCCGTGGTGCATGTGGCCTACACCGATGCACTGGCCTACTGCGAATGGGCCGGGCTGCGGCTGCCCACCGAAGCCGAGCACGAGTACGCCGCCCGCGGGGGCGCCGTCGGGCAACGATTCGCCTGGGGTGATGAGCCGTATCCGGACGGTGTGCCGCAGGCCAACACCTGGCTGGGACGATTCCCCTACGACAATCAGGGCGTGGGCGGTACCGCACCTGTCGGGTCCTATCCGGCCAACGGCTACGGGTTGTTCGACATGATCGGCAACGCCTGGGAGTGGACTAGCGACCGCTACACGGCCAGGCACATCCCACCAGGCATGCTGGGTGTGGACGTCGGCGAACGAGCCAACCTGATGGCGACCGCCGGTGCCGAGTCGGCCGCTACTCTCCGTCGAGTGCTCAAGGGTGGCTCATTCCTGTGTTCACCCGACTACTGCCTGCGGTTCCGGCCCGCCGCCAGGTCGGCGCAGACCGAGGATACGGGCATGGCCCACGTATCGTTCCGGTGCGCACGTGACTGATCGCCGCTTGCTGGTAGGGCTGACCAGCAAGAACCTCGGCACCGAACTACTCGCCGGTGTGACGCTGATCGCGATCGCGGTGCCATTGAACATCGGCTACGCACAGATCGCCGGTCTGCCACCGACCGCCGGTCTATACGCACTGGTGATTCCCGCCTGATCTACGCGTTGACCGTTTCATCGCGACAACTGGTGATATCACCCGATGCCGCTGCTGCGGCGCTGGTGGCTTCGTCGGTGGGTGGCTTGGCCGTCGCGGGAAGCGACGACTATCTCAGCCTGGCGCTGGCGCAGGCGATACTGTCCGGGCTGATGTTCGTCCTGATGAGCATCTTCAAGCTCGGATTTCTGGCCAACTTTCTCTCCAGGCCGATCCTGGAGGGGTTCGTGGGTGGCCTGGCACTGGAGATTCTTGTGTCGCAGGTTGCCAAGATGCTGGGTATCAGCCTCGACGCCGAGGGTTTCCTGGCCAAGGTCATCGTGCTGGCGCAGTCGTTGGGCACCCTGCAGCCGTGGTCGTTGTCGATCTCGGTGGTGTCATTGGCGGTGCTGTAGGCCGGGCGCACGTGGCTCCCGAAGGCCCCCTGGGCACTCGTGGTCCTCATCGCGGCCACGGTGCTGGTGGTGCTGACCCGGGCGGACGAAGCGGGGGTGGCGGTGTTGGGTGCGGTTCCCGCCGGCCTGCCCAGCCTGACCGTACCGCGACTGGAGTGAGCGGGACTGCAGGGTAGTTTCGCCATGGGGTCCTCGACCAGCCGCACGGCCGCAATGGATCAGGCTGGTTCCAGGACGCAGCTGCCGTCGCTGGTGCTGGCCGGTGGCACGTTGCTGTTGCTGGCGTTCGGTACCGCTGTCCTGGCGCATGTGCCCTCGCCGGCCATCGGGGCGATCGTTGCGGTCGCGGTGCTGCCACTGCTCGGTGTGGCCGACCTGCGCAGGCTGTGGCGCATTGACCGGTTCGAGTTCGCCATCGCCGCTGCGTGCTTCGTGGTGACGCTGCTGGTGGGGGCGATCGCCGGCATTGTGGTTGCGTTCGTGCTGGCGCTGATCAACCTGGCCAGGCGAGCTGCTGATCCCGAGATCGATGTGATGGTGCTCGATGGTGACCAGGTGCGGGCAGCCGGCCCCGGATCGGTCACCGGTCCCGGACTGATCATCGTGCGGATGGTCGCGCCGCTGTTCTTCGCCAACGCCGATACCTTCGCCGAGAAGGTCAGGGGCTGGGTACTGGACAACGACATCACCAAAGTCGTGGTCGACCTCGGCAGCGTCACCGACGTCGACGTCACCGGAGCAGAGTCGTTCCTGGCGCTGCGCCAATGGCTCGACGAGCATGACGTCAGCATCGGATTCAGCAGGGTGCGCCGGAGTGCTGCGCAGCGCCTGCGTCACCTGGGCATCGTTGAGCCTCAGGGTCGGATCTACTACTCCAACGCCGATGCGCTCGCCGCGCTGGTCGATGATCCTGATCGCCAGCACGAGCCCGATCACTAGACTTCCGGTTCGTGACCCTTCCGCTACGCCCCGACCTGATCGGCCTGGAGCCATACGGTGCACCCCAACTGAACGTGCCGCACCGGCTGAACGTCAACGAGAACCCGTATCCGCCGCCCGCTCAGGTTATCGATGCCGTTACCAACGCCGTCCGCGAGGTAGCGGCTGGACTCAACCGCTACCCGGACCGCGACTTCATCGGGTTGCGCACCGAATTGGCGCACTACCTGGCCAACGAGTCGGACGCCGTCGGTCTGGACGCCTCGCACATCTGGGCTGCGAACGGTTCCAACGAAGTCATGTTGCACATGCTGCAGGCGTACGGCGGCCCGGGCCGGACAGCTCTCGGTTTCGCGCCCACCTACTCGATGTACCCCGAGTACGCCCGCGACACACTCACGCAATGGGTGGTCGGTGACCGGGAGGCGGATTTCACCCTCGACCCCGAACGGGCCGCAGCGACGATCCGGCAGGTGCGGCCTGCCGTCGTCCTGCTAGCAAGCCCGAACAACCCCACCGGCACCGCGCTGCCGATCCAGACCACGCGCTACCTAGCCGAGGTGACCCGCACCACCGGTCCTGATGGCGGCCCCAGCGTGCTGGTGATCGATGAGGCCTATGCGGAGTTCCGGCGAGCCGGGGTACCGAGCGCGCTGAGCCTGCGGCCCGAATTCGAGCACCTGGCGGTGGCCCGGACAATGTCCAAGGCGTTTGCCTATGCCGGTGCCCGGGTCGGATACCTAGCCGCTGCGCCGGAGTTGGTCGACGCGCTCCGAATCGTGCGGCTGCCGTACCACCTCTCCGCGGTGACTCAGGCGGTGGCCAGGGCCGCCCTGAAGCACGCCGACGTGCTTCAGCAACAGGTGGCCGCAATCCGCGATGGCCGGGACCGGTGCGTGGCATGGCTGCGCGACCAGGGATTCCATGCGGTGGACTCCGACGCCAATTTTGTGTTGTTCGGTACCTTCTCCGACCGGCAAGCTGTATGGCAGGGTCTGCTCGATCGGGGCGTGCTGATACGTCAGACTGGACCACAGCAATACCTGCGGGTCAGCATCGGCACCCCCGATGAGATGACCGCATTCGAGAACGCGTTGAAGGAGGTGACCGGACGATGAGCCAGACTGCGCGAACCGGTCGGGTGGAACGCACCACCAGCGAATCCACCGTGGCGGTACAGGTCGACCTGGACGGCACCGGGGCCACCGATATCTCCACCACCGTGCCGTTCTACGACCACATGCTCACCGCACTGGGGAAGCACTCCCTGATCGATCTGCGGGTGCGGGCCACCGGCGATACCGATATCGATGCCCACCACACGGTCGAGGATGTGGCGATCAGTCTGGGACAAGCACTGAAGCAGGCCCTGGGCGACAAGGCGGGCATCGCACGTTTCGGTGACGCTCTGGTCCCTCTTGACGAGGCACTGGCACAAGCCGTGGTGGATGTCTCCGGCCGGCCCTACCTGGTGCACACCGGTGAGCCCGCCGGGCAGGAGTATCACCTGATCGGCGGCCACTTCACCGGATCCTTGACCCGGCACGTGCTGGAGTCGATCGCGCACCACGCCGATATCTGCCTGCACGTGCGGGTGCTTGCTGGGCGGGACCCGCACCACATCGTGGAGGCACAGTTCAAGGCGCTTGCACGGGCCCTGCGGGCCGCCGTTGCGCGCGACCCGCGAGTGGTGGGGGTGCCCTCGACCAAGGGCGCATTGTGACCGAACCCGAGGACGGGTCACTACCCGAGGATTTCGATTTCGACGCCGAGTTCGCTAAGGCATTCGGCGATCCGAGCGAGCCCACGCCGCGAGCCATCGTCGCGCTGGCACTGACGCCGATCGCTTCGGCACCAGCCCTGGCGGGCGTGTGTTCCATGGCAGGCATCGACGCTCAGGTCATCCCTACCTCGCGCGGCGCATTGGCGGCCACGGTCATCGAGCGGGATACCGACTCGGATATGGCCGAACTGCTGGGAGAGGCGCCACAGGTGGCCGCGACCATGGCCGGCACGCTCTCGCGGACCTCGCGATACGGCGCGGTGCTGTTGATCTCCCGGCTCGGAGATGGCGACGAAGGGCTGGTCGGATCGATTGCGGCGAGCCAGTGGCTGGCCGGCAAGCGCACCGATGAGCAGGTGTCTGCCGGGCTGGTCCTGGCGCAGGCGGACGACATCGTCGAGCAGTTGCTGTTCGGGATGGTCGCGCCGCAGGACGCGCCGGACGCAATCGCTCCGGGCAAGCTGCCGCCGTGGAAGGCGCGGCGGCTGTTTCGCAAGTCTCAACGCAAGCCTGGGCCGTGACATGAAAGCCGTGACATGAAGAACGTCGTGGTGCTCGACTACGGGTCGGGCAATGTGCGCTCAGCCGTGCGCGCCCTGGAGCGTGTCGGTGCCGTTGTGGAACTGACTGCGGATGCCGGTGCCGCCACGCAGGCCGATGGGTTGGTGGTACCGGGCGTGGGCGCCTACGCCCACGTGATGGAAGCATTAGTGGACGTCGGCGCTCCTCGAGTCATCGAGCGACGGCTCGCCGGTGGGCGGCCGGTGCTGGGTATCTGCGTGGGACTGCAGGTGATGTTCGACGGCGGTGTGGAGCACGGCGAGCACACCGCCGGACTGGGTCAGTGGCCGGGGCTGGTGGAGCGCCTGGATGCGCCGGTGGTGCCGCACATGGGCTGGTCACTGGTGCAGCCGCCGACCGACTCCGTCCTGTTCTCGCAGATCGCCGATGAGCGTTTCTACTTCGTGCACTCCTATGCCGCCCGCACCGTTCCGGACTACGTGTCGCCGACCTGGGCCAGCCACGGCGACACCCGGTTCGTGGCGGCGGTCGAGAACGGCCCCCTGAGCGCCACCCAATTCCACCCCGAGAAGTCCGGTGACGCCGGTGCGCAGCTTCTGCGCAACTGGGTCGCCACCCTGTAGAAAGGACCGACGTGAGTCGACTTGAACTGCTGCCTGCCGTGGATGTCGCCGAGGGCCAGGCGGTCCGCCTGGTTCAGGGCGAGGCCGGATCGGAGACCCGCTACGGCAGCCCGGTCGATGCGGCGTTGGCCTGGCAGGCCGATGGGGCCGAGTGGATCCACCTGGTGGACCTGGATGCCGCATTCGGACGCGGTTCCAACGCCGAACTGCTGGCGCACGTGGTTGGCATGCTCGATGTCAAGGTGGAACTTTCCGGCGGGATCCGCGACGACGAGTCGCTGGAACGGGCGCTGGCCACTGGCTGCCGACGGGTCAACCTGGGCACTGCGGCGTTGGAGAACCCCGACTGGACCGCAGCGGCGATCACCCGCCATGGCGACCGCATCGCCGTCGGCCTGGACGTTCGCGGTACCACCCTGGCCGCTCGTGGTTGGACCAAGGAGGGCGGCGACCTGTGGCAGACACTGGCACGGCTGGACGCCGACGGGTGCTCCCGGTACGTCGTCACCGATGTCACCAAGGACGGCACCATGCGCGGCCCGAATGTCGAATTGCTGCAGCAGGTGTGCGCAGCCACGTCTGCTCCGGTGGTGGCCTCCGGTGGCATCTCCAGTTTGGACGACATCACTGCGCTGACGGCGTTGGTAGGCCAGGGTGTCGAGGGCGCGATCGTGGGCAAGGCGCTGTATGCGGGAGCGTTCACGTTGCCGCAGGCGTTGGATATCGCCGGACGAGACTGATGGGTGGCGCCCAGCTGCCACCGACGTCGGCTTTCGCCGATGACGACGGCAGCGCGCCCGCCCACCTGGCCGCCGCCTTGGGCGTTGCGGACCCCGGCGAGCGGGTTGAGGCGGTGGTGCGGGCGCTGGCCACCGAACGGGTATTGGTGCCGGTGGTCGCCGGGCTGGATCAGATGCAGCAGGGCAAGGATCCCGATGAGATCGTGGGGGAGAAGGTCGCTCACGCCGCCATGGTGACCGTGGCATTGCCCGATGGGCGGGCGGCGTTGCCTGTGTTCAGCAGCATGGCTGCGTTGACCGGGTGGCGAGCCGATGCCCGACCAGTACCCACACACGGGCGCCGGGCCGCGCTCGCCGCAGCCGGTGAAGGCGACGGAGTGCTGGTGCTGGACCCGGGTGGTGCGTCGGTGCTGGTGCCGCGTCCGGCCGCGCGGGCGCTGGCGCTAGGGCAGCCGTGGCTACCTGCGGTGCGCAACCCTGCAGTTGCGCGCGCGGTGGAGCGGGCCGTGGCAGGACAGCCGCAGGTGCTGGGTGTTGCGCTGACCTCCGGGGAGGCCACGGAGATCCTGATCGAGATGACGCTGGCCGCCGGACTCGATCAGGCTCAGGTCGGCGGGATCGTGCGCGCGGTCGGCGAGCGACTCTCACGTGACCAGGTGGTAGCCGAGTCGGTAGATTCGCTCACCTTCCGGCTCAGACCTCGGTCATCACCTCGATGACCCCATCGGCCGCTGCGCCGAAATGCTGGGCAAGTTCGGTGCGCACGGACTCCACCCAGGCCGGATCGAGTGAATCATCCTCACATAGACACCCTTGCCCAGCCTCCGTGTAGCGCACGCCGAACAGAGCCAATGCTCCGACGACGTTAGTGAGGGAACCGTGAAAGTGCAGGGTGCCCTCGGGATCCTCGTCGCCTGGCAAGACGAACCGCACCGAGTTCGTCCTCGTGTCGTAGACATACGCATCGACGCCCTCCTACGCGATCACGAGCCATTCATCGGGCCACTGCTCAGTGGGTTCCTTTGTGTGACTGTTCCAGCGGTAGCCGGCCTGTTCGTTCCAGAGCTGGGCTAGGGGTTCCAGGTGGATGTCGTTCCCGTATGACGGCAGGGTGATTCCGGTGTAGCCGCCCCCTGCGCGCCGGCTCTCCGAGCGGACCGACCTCCTGGTAGAAGTGAGCGATCTCATCGGGGAGGGCGATGTCGCCTTGCCAATCGGTGGGTGGCTGCGTGCCCAAGGTGCCCAAGGTGCTCAGTACAGTCCGGGTATCCATCGCACTAGGGCGTGTCTGACAATGGTGTCCGTTCTGTTCAAGACCGGCCGATGCCCTGGCTGGCACCATGGGTGTA
>JBKEBC010000066.1:0-2554 GCA_047972965.1 Beutenbergiaceae bacterium
AGGCGAAGTTGATGCCACCATCGACATTGATGGACTGACCTGTGATGTAGCTGTCCCCTTCACTAGCCAGGAACAACGCCATGGGCACCACATCGGCGGGTTGTTCCACGCGCCCCAACGGCACTCGTGCCACATTCCGAGCCAGCGCCTCCCCCGGCTCAGTATCGAAAATCTCGGAGAACTCACGATCAGATGCCACCCAGAACGGCGTATCCACAATGCCTGGAGCGATGGCATTGACCGTGACTTGGTCCGGCGCACCCTCTTCAGCGAAAGCCTGCGTCAGCGAAATTACGGCGGCCTTGGACGCGCAATAGGGGGCGACCAAGGCCTCCCCCCGCCGTCCGGCGATGCTGGCGATATTGATGATCCGGCCTGAGCCTTGCTGCTTCATGATGCCGATAGCGGCCTGGCTCAGGAAAAACACACCCTTGGTATTGATGCCAAGCATCCGGTCCCAGTCGCCCTCAGTGACATCGGCCAGCAACTTCACCTGCCCAATTCCGGCGCTATTGACTAGCACATCAACACTGCCAAAATCCGCATGGACCTGATCGATGAATGCGCCGCACGCAGCTGCATCCGTGACGTCCAACTGCCTCGCTTCAGCGACCGCACCATCGGCAATCAGGTCATCAGCAACCGCGGTAGCAGCCTCGAGATTGATATCAGCAATCACAATCTGCTCGCCAGCGTCAGCGAAACCCTGCGCAATGGCTCGCCCCATACCGGAGGCCCCGCCGGTGATGACAACAACTCGTCCAGTAGACATAGATCCCTCAATTCTGAAGACGTTAGAGAATTTCTCGCTTGTTACACGTCGAAACGCAGTACTGACTTGACGATGGACTCACGCCGCTCGATACCGTCTTCGAAGGCAGCGGGTGCCTGATTGAACTCGTAGATATCCGAGACAATCCCGTCCAGGCTGATCTTCCCGCTCGCGACAGCCTCGATCGCGATGGGATGCACGTTGTGATACCGGAAGTTGGTCATGAGGGTGAGTTCCTTATTGCCCGCCAACTGCAAGTCCAGCGGTGTGCTACCCACCACGACGCCGATCACCATGATGGCGCCACCCACCTTCACCATCCCAAGTGACTGACGAGCCGTGTGCGGACTACCAGCAGTCTCAAAGACGAAGTCTGGGCCCAGTCCACCATGAGCCGCACGGACAGCATCGGTCGGGTCACCATCGGCAGCTGAAATGGTGCGTGGAGCACCCAGTTCACGAGCCTTCTCCAGGCGGTTCTCATAGATGTCAACCATGGTGATGTCAGTAATCCCCATCGCGCGCAGCGACAGGAACGTCATCAGACCGATAGACCCAGAACCCAAGATCGCCGCCGACTGACCAAATCTGATCCCGGACCGCTGCGTCGATGCAATTCCCACCGCCAGCGGCTCAATCAATGCTCCCTCCAGCGAGGAGACATTCTCTGGCAGCTTGTAGCAGAGCTCGGCAGGATGTGCCACATAGTCCTGCATGACGCCGAAGGCCCGTGGAGCCGACAGGAAAGTCATCTGCGCACACAGGTTGTAGCGGCCAGCCGCACACCATTGGCAAGTGCGGCACGGAATACCCGGTTCGATGACCACTCGGTCACCGACCGCCAAGGTCTTGACCCCCGCGCCGACCTCGACGACAACTCCTGACCCTTCATGTCCAATGACGAAGGGGTACAGGTTGTCGAACTCGGGCTCGCCGTCCTGGTAGAAGTGCATATCGGAGCCGCAGATTCCGCAGTAGAGCATCTTGATCAACACCGAGCCCCGGGCAACGGTGGGCATGGGCGCATCGCCCATCTCCATCTGTCGCAGTCCCATGACATACGCCGCTGTATTGGTCATGCTGGATCCATTCTCACGTCGTCAATGCGGACAAGTGAGGGGCACGCCACACGGCCTGCCCCTCACTACCCCCGTGTCCCTAGCCGATGGTGAAGCCGTGCTTGACTTCGTCCTCTGGGTCCGCATCGCTAAGGACGTAGCGCAAGATCACCGACTTCGACTGCGTCACCTCGTCAAGGACGGCGAGCATGCTCTCCCGAGAGTTGCCACTGGCCTTCTTACCGCCACCGAAGGGCAGTTCCGCAGCACGGAAACCACCAGATGCGTTGACGGCGACGTGACCGGTCTTGATTCCGCGCACCGCCTTGAAGGCAGCGCGCATGTCATTGGTGATGATGCCTCCGCCGAGCCCGTACATGGTGTTGTTGGCGATCTCGATGGCTTCGTCCAGAGTGTCGAATCCGATAATCGGCCAGACCGGACCGAAGACCTCGGTGTCCTGAGCGATGTCCATGTCGGTGGTGACGCCGACCAGGACCGTGGGCTCATAGAACGCGCCGTCGCGGGTACCACCGAATGCGACCTTCGCACCTTGATCAACAGCGGTATTGACCTGGGCCTCTACATCCTTGGCGGCGGCTTCCGACACCAGTGGGCCCATCGTGGTGGATTCATCCATAGGATCACCGAGCTTGAGCGGACGTAGCCGCTCCTCGATGAGGCGATGGGTGAACTCATCCTTGACCGAGTTGTGCACGATGAA
>JBKEBC010000103.1:0-42746 GCA_047972965.1 Beutenbergiaceae bacterium
GGAAACGCCCGGTCCCATTCCGAACCCGGAAGCTAAGCCTCTCTGCGCCGATGGTACTGCGTGGGAGACTGCGTGGGAGAGTAGGTCACCGCCGGACATCCTTTCGACAAAGGCCACCCCATCGCTGGGGTGGCCTTTGTTGTTTGTCTAAGCTGTGCTCGGGCCGCTCGGTCATAGGGTTGTCTCAGCTGCTGCAGCTATGCGGCACCGTGGGTGCAGCGTCCCGAGGTACGCCCGGTGCGATTGATGGTGACGGCGTACTGAAAAGTCCCGAGGAGTGAGCACAATGAAGCCGACTGGTGATCCAGATGAGCGCCCTGAGCGGGTTGGTGATGACGAGGGTGCGCAGCGACGCTCGGGCGAAGGCCAGGCTGCGGTGCCCGAGCAGCGCTCGGGTATGGCTGGTCGGTGGCGCTCGGCATCCGCGGGTCGCGGCATGACTTCGGCCAATGGTGGCCGGGGCGGCATGACTTCGGCCAATGGTGGCCGGGATCGCCGCGGTGGCGATTTTCGTGGGCGTGGTGGTGCCGGAGCCGGTGGTCGCGATCGCCGTGGTGGCAACTTTCGCGGGCGCGGTGATTCCGGTGACGGTCGGCGTGATGGTGAGTACGGTCGCCGGGGTCGGGCGAATGATGGTGGCCGGGATCGCGGGTATGGTCGGCGTGATGGTGGCAACGAACGTGGGCGAGGGGAGCGAGACGAACGTATCCCAGGTCCCCCTATTGCGGAAGGTGTGGAGTTTTCCGACCTTGACCGATCAGTACGAGCACGGTTGCGGACCCTGTCGAAGCCGAATGCGGAACGGGTTGGCCAGCATCTGGTGATGGCCGGTCACCTGCTGGATGAGGATCCAGAACTGGCCTATGAACATGCCCAAGCGGCGGTTCGGCGTGCCGGTCGGGTAGACGTGGTACGGGAAGCGGCTGCGCTGGCTGCCTATGCCACCGGTAGGTACAGCGAAGCCTTGCGGGAATTGCGCACTGTTCGCCGACTCTCGGGTCGGGAGGCGCACCGGGCTATCGAAGCCGACTGCGAACGTGGCCTCGGGCGGCCAGAACGAGCGTTAAGCGTGATAGCGGCAGCTCCTGCGGGCCTAGATGCTGCCGAACGCCTGGAATTGGCTCTGGTGGAGTCTGGCGCACGTGTGGACTTAGATGAGGCACAGGCCGCATTGGCGGTCCTGGAACGCGCACAGGATGTACCCCTGGAGCCCAGTGCCCAGGCGCGGCTGGATGAAGCCATGCAGGAGGTACTGGTTGTGCTCGGGCGAGCCGAGCCTGCACCGCAGGTGCCTGAAGGGCAGGTCATCGAGGAATCAGCGTCACTGGAGGAAATCGAGGAATCAGCGCCACTGGAGCAATCAGCCGACTCCGATGTAGATCCCATCGTGGAGATCTCCGACCTGACCGAATCATCATGACCTACCTAGAGCACCTGCCCAGCCCGCCCGCGACCGTCTATGACGTGGCCCTGCTCGACCTGGACGGCGTGGTCTATCGCGGTCGTGCAGCGGTGCCGTACGCAGCTCAGTCCATAGCCCGGGCACGTGAGGCAGGCATGGGCATGATGTACGTGACCAACAACGCCAACCGGCCACCCCAGGTGGTCGCCGACCACCTGTCCGAGCTAGGCATCAGCACCGAACCGGAAGCGGTCACCACAGCGGCACAAGCTGCCGCGCGTCTGGTCGCCAGCCAGTACCCCGCCGGTACCCCGGTGTTGGTGGTGGGCGGAGCCGGACTGCGCGAAGCGCTGACCATCGAAGGGATGAGCGTGGTCGACTCCGCAGACCAAGCCCCGGCCGTCGTGGTACAAGGTTTTGCACCGACGGTCGGGTGGCCCGAGCTGACCGAAGCTGTCCTCGCGATCAATGCCGGCGCACAGCACATCGCGAGCAACCTAGACGCCACGTTGCCACTAGAACGCGGCTCCGCGCTGGGCAACGGCTCCCTGGTTGCTGCGGTGGTCAACGCCACCGGGCAGACGCCACGCTCGACCGGCAAGCCCGCAGCGGAGATCTTTCACCAGGCAGCTGCCGCCGCTGCCGCCGAAAACCCCATCGTTATCGGGGACCGGTTCGATACCGACCTTCAAGGAGCCAAGACTGCCGGGTACCCAGGCATGCACGTACTGACCGGTGTTGATGGTGCGGCTGGACTCCTGCGTTGCCCCGCCCCGCAGCGCCCGACACTGCTAGCTCTTGACCTGCGCGGACTACTCGAACCACACCCGGGCGTGCAGCCAGCTGGGCAATGGTGGCAGTGCGGGGACGTTGCGGCCAGAATCCTGGACGGCGCCATCGAAGTCAGCGACGGAACAGCCACCAGCACGCTATCGAACGCCATGACGATCACCCTGGATCAGCTACGGGCAGCCTGCGTGGCGGCCTGGACTGCCAGTGATGCGGCGGGTCAGCAGTGGGTACCCGAACTTCGCGATATTGCAGTGCATGCGCGTGGCGACGAGGGCGCGATAGCGTGAGCAGGCCAGGATGGAGGCCGTGATGTCACAGGTACCCGACAACCCCGACCAGCTCGAAGCTGCGCTAGCACGGGTGGAGAGCCTGCAAGACGCCCCGCTGGCCGAACACGCCAGCGCCTTCGAACAGGTGCATGAGCTACTGCAGGAACGGCTAGGGGCGGCGGAAAACTAGCGTGGCCCGGCGTATTCGACTGGACGCCGAGCTAGTACGACGCGGACTAGCTCGCTCTCGTCAGCACGCCACCGAACTGATCGATAGCGGCGCCGTCACAGTCAACGGCGTCGCCGCAACCAAGCCCGCCACTCAGGTAGACCCGGCGCAACCAGTCCACGTCCACCACGATCCGGCACGAACCGAATTCGCCAGTCGGGGTGGGCACAAACTGGCCGGCGCCCTCGATGCCCTGGCGGAGGCTGCGCCCACCGTGCGCGGTGCACGGGCCTTGGACGCCGGTGCATCCACTGGCGGTTTCACCGACGTGCTGCTGCGCCGGGGAGCGGCCCAAGTGATCGCCGTCGATGTCGGGTATGGGCAGCTCGCCTGGCCGCTGCGCAATGACGCCAGGGTGATCGTGATGGACCGCACCAACGTGCGCACGATCGACGCCACCGTCATCGACCCGCCGGTCGACCTGGTCGTGGCCGACCTATCCTTCATCTCACTCACGCTCGTCCTGCCTGCGCTAGCGGCTGTGACCGCGCCGGCTGGATCGTTGCTACTCATGGTCAAACCCCAGTTTGAGGTCGGCAAGGAACGCGTTGGTGCCAAAGGTGTGGTCCGTGACCCGGCCCTGCACATTGAGGCTGTTCAGAAGGTGGTGCAGGCGGCCGCCCAACAGCATCTGGACCTGCAGGCCGCGACCGCGAGCCCGCTGCCCGGACCCAGTGGCAACATCGAGTACTTCATTCACCTTGCCAACAAACCAGGCCCAGCCGACATCGATGAACTCATTCGGGCTGCGGTCGCTCGCGGGCCCGCGGGGGAAAGGGTTGAAGCCCCATGAACCGACGCATCCTGGTGCTGGTCCATCCCACCCGACCAGAAGCAGCCCAAGCTGCGCAGGTGGCGTTCGCGCAATTGCGCCGACACGGGCTAGACCCCATTGGTGAGTCCGAGATCAGCGACGATGACATTGAACTGACCATCGTTCTCGGCGGTGATGGCACCATCTTGCATGCCGCTGAAGTCACCCGAGGGCGCACCACCCCACTGGTGGGGGTCAACCTGGGGCATGTGGGTTTCCTCGCTGAGTCCGAAGTGGAAGAGATCGTCGATGTTGCCCGCCGGGTTGCCGAGCGGGACTATTACGTCGAAGAACGCATGACGCTCGACGTCACGCTCACCCGCCCCGATGGCAGCACCGAGCAGACCTGGGCTATCAACGAAGCCAGCGTTGAAAAGGATGACCGGGCACGTCTCATCGAAGTGGCAATCGGAATCGATGGTCGGGGGCTATCGACCTTCGGGTGTGACGGAGTGGTCCTGGCCACTCCGACCGGCTCCACCGCATACGCGTTCTCCGCTGGCGGCCCGGTGGTGTGGCCGGAAGTCGAAGCCATGCTGATGGTCCCGATCAGTGCCCACGCGCTGTTCGCCAGGCCGATGGTGGTTGCACCCACCTCAACCATGGCAGTGGAGATCCTGGCCCGCAGCTTTGCTGGAGCCGAAGTCTGGTGCGATGGTCGTCGGCGTCTGACTGCGCCCCCGGGATCGCATATTCAAGTGGAGCGCGGCCACGAACCGGTCCGGCTAGCTCGGCTGCACACCGCACCCTTCACCGATCGGCTGGTGCGCAAATTCGATCTACCAGTCTCCGGTTGGCGCGGGGGCAACCCGTGATTCGGGAACTGAGATTGCGCGACCTCGGCGTGATTGCCGATGCCACCATCGAGCTTGATGGCGGACTGACAGCGATCACCGGCGAAACCGGTGCCGGCAAGACGATGCTGCTGACCGGGCTGGGATTGCTGCTCGGGGGGCGGGCCGACCCCAGTGCCGTACGCCCCGGAGCGGACCTGGCCGTCGTCGAAGGCCGACTCACCCTCGGCCGGGCTGCCCGCGAGATCGCGGAGCAGGCGGGTGCCTTCTTCGAGGATGACGACGACGTCGTGGTCGCCCGTTCGGTGGCATCGGCTGGGCGATCTCGCGCTCACCTCGGCGGACGTGCCGTACCGGCGGGTGTTCTGGCCGAGATCGGCTCGCAACTACTGACCGTCCACGGTCAAGCCGACCAGATCCGGCTTCGGGCCCCAGCACAGCAGCGAGCGGCGCTGGACAGCTATGCCGGAGCTGCTCAGGACCGGGCTCTGGCTGAGCTTGTCACCGCCTACGCGCGCCACCGCGAGCTGGCGCAGGTGCTGCAACGGTGGGAGTCGGAGTCGGCTGAGCGAGCAGCCGAACTGCAACGCCTGACCCACATGCTCGCTCACATCGACGACGTAGCACCGGTGGCCGGGGAACTGCAGCAACTGCGTGAGGAGTCCGAGCGGCTGGACAACGTCGAAGCACTGGCGTCGGCTGCCTCCGGTGCCCGAACAGCGCTGGATGGTTCCGATGGCACTGAAGCCGGTGGTGTGGTGGCCGGTCTGGAGCAGGCCCGGCGAGCGCTGGCCAGCGCTGCCGACCACGACCAGCAGCTGCAGGAACTGGCTGACCGGGTCGACGGCCTGCTCCACGCGGTCAACGACATCGTCACCGAGACCGGCAGCTACGCCGCGGCACTGGAGGCAGACCCCCAACGGTTGGAGCACCTTCACCAGCGTCGGGCACTGGTCACCGACCTCATGCGCCGCTATCTGCCAACCGACGATCATGATGAGGTTGCGGCCCTGTTGGAGTTGGCTGACTCCGCCCGCAATCGTCTCGCGCAGCTGACGGCACCCGGTGCGGGTCTGGACGGGTTGCGTGAGGAGTTCCAGCAAGCTCAGCAGGCCCTCACCGCCGCTGCGGCCACCGTGACCCGCAACCGGCGTGAGGCGGCATCCCGGTTGGCCGACCAGGTCGACGCCGAGCTAGCTGGCTTGCAGATGCCGGGAGCCCAGCTACACATCCAGGTGAATCCCCGTGTGGAGATAGCCAGCCACGGCGCCGACGATGTGGAGTTCCAACTGCAGGCCCATCCCGGCGCGACCGCGCGACCGCTCGCCAAAGGTGCCTCCGGGGGTGAACTCTCACGCATCATGCTGGCCATCGAGGTCTCGCTCGCCGAAGCCCGGCACGATGGTCGGCTCCCGGTGATGATCTTTGACGAGGTCGACGCTGGAGTTGGTGGTCGGGCAGCAGTCGAAGTAGGCCGCAGATTGGCACAGCTGGCCCAGCACACCCAAGTGATCGTCGTCACGCATCTGGCCCAAGTGGCCGCCGTCGCGGACAGCCAATTGGTGGTCGCCAAAGACTCTGACGGGCAGGAAGTCAGCACCGTGGTCCGGGCTGTTTCCGGCCCGCAGCGGGAACGGGAGATTGCCCGGATGCTCTCAGGGGAGGACTCTGAGACCGCGCGTAAGCATGCTGCTGAATTGCTTTCCTAGCGCGCAACTGTGGCAGCTCGTGCGACGATAGGCCCGATGCGTCCGCTGCTAAATCGTCGTCAGCGCGCCCGAGGCCAGACACCAGGAGCACTCGGGCGCGTCAAAGTCGATTCCTCGACCAAGACCTTGACTAAGCGGCTGGAGCCAGGCGATATCGCCGTCATCGACCACGTCGATATTGACCGCGTCTCAGCTGAGGCTCTGGTGCGGGCCAAACCAGCTGCGGTACTCAACGCCGCACGCTCCTGTTCGGGTCGTTACCCGAACCTCGGCCCCGGGATCCTGGTTGACGGCGGCATCCCGCTGATCGACGAACTTGGGCCAGCCGTCATGGCGCTCAAGGAAGGCACCGAGATCCGCCTCGACGAGGCGACCGTGCTGACCTTGGACGAAACCAGCATCGCCACCGGCACCATCCAGACCCCCGACACCGTTTCCGCCAACATGGAGTCGGCCCGGGAGGGCCTGTCCGAGCAGATTGAGGCGTTCGCCAGCAACACCATGGACTATGTCCGGCGTGAACGTGAGCTGCTTCTCGACGGCGTGGGCGTTCCCGATATCGAGACCGACATTAGCGGTCGCCACGTGCTGATCGTGGTGCGCGGATACACCTACAAAGAAGACCTCGCGATGCTGCGTCCCTACATTCGCGAATACCGGCCGTTGCTCATCGGGGTCGACGGCGGTGCAGATGCTGTCCTGGAAGCTGGCCTCAAGCTGGACATGATCGTCGGTGACATGGACTCCGTCTCCGACCGGGCACTGACCAGCGGTGCCGAGATCATCGTGCACGCCTACCGGGACGGACGCGCCCCCGGTCAGGAACGAGTCAAGCAGCTTGGGGTCGGCTCGGTCAGTTTCCCGGCCACCGGCACCAGCGAGGACGTCGCCATGCTGCTGGCCGATGACAAAGGTGCCGAACTCATCGTTGCCGTCGGAACCCACGAGACATTGGTGGAATTCCTCGACAAAGGCCGCAGCGGTATGGCCTCGACGTTCCTCACCCGGTTGCGGGTGGGAGGCAAGCTCATCGATGCCAAGGGCGTATCCCGCCTGTACGAACACCGCTTTTCCAACGCCCACATGCTCGTCTTTGTGCTGGCAGGTGTGGCGGCACTGCTGGCCGCCCTGACGGTGACACCGGTTGGGCAGGCCCTGTTCGCAGTGACCCTGGCACGCCTGGACGATCTGTGGTCGTGGCTGCGCGACCTTCTGCCCTTCTTGTAGCGCCGTGCTCTACACCGACTCTCCAAGGAACCCGACGTGATTGATTTCCGATACCACATCGTCTCGCTGATCGCCGTTTTCCTGGCGCTTGCTGTCGGCATCGTGTTGGGGGCTGGGCCGCTCCAGCAGCCGATCGGTGAGCAGCTCAGCGAACAGGTGGAGCAGCTGCGCCAGGAGAAGGAAGACCTGCGGATCGACCTGGAGGCCAGCCAGGGGCTCGTCGAGCGGCAGCGAACCTTCATCGACGCATCCTCGGGGCGGCTGCTCAGTGAAGCGCTCACCGATGTCTCGGTTGCGATGGTCACGTTGGCCGGCGCCAATTCCACCCTGACCGAGTCGTTGGTCACCATGATCGACCGGGCCGGAGGCGCCGTGGTCGCCAACGTGGCATTGACGGCGGCGTGGGTGGATGCGGACTCACAGGAGACCCGGGACGACCTCGCGCAGGAGGTGGGGCCACAGCTGTCCCCACCAGCACCCTTGGACGCCACCACCAATATGGTCCTGGGGCGGGCGCTGGATCAGGTACTGACCACACCGCCGGCCGACAACGGCAGCGTGCCACCGGTCCTGCCACAGGTGTATGCCGACCTGCTGGCGGCTGGACTCATCACTGAGGTGGTGGCACCGGCCATGCCTGCGGACGTGGTGCTGGTGGTAGCGCCCGCCCCAGGTGATAGCGCCGATGATTTGGAGAACGAGTTGCAGACCGTGATCGGGATGGGCGGCGGAGTGGTGCTGGCTGGAGATGACTCCGATGGTGCTGCCACCGACCTGGTCAGCATGGTCCGGGCCAATGCCACCGCTGCCTCGTTGGTGACCACCGTGGATAGCACGGAGGAAATAGCCGGCCAGGTGCTGGTGCCGCTGGCTGTCCAGGTGGTGGCATTCGAACGTCAAGTGGGCCACTACGGCCTCGCCTCAGACGCCACCGCCATCGTGCCGCCAGTGGTGCAGCGGCCGGAGGAGCCAGAGGACGCCACCGGGGATTCAGCTGAGGTACCCACCACGGATCCGGCCACTGATGACGCCGTTGATTCTCCGACGGAAGAGCCCTCGTGAACCGGATCTTGACCGCGGTCCTAGCAAGCATTGTCACTCGTGACGTGGGGACGTCGCTAGCCGAGCACCCGCCCGGTGGAGCGCGACGGTGGCGGCGCAGGAACTTCCGCGGCCGCGAGGTCAGCCTGCTCGGTGGCATCGCCGCAGCTACCGGCGCGCTCACCGGAGCGGTCGCGACCGGTGGCCCGGCAGGACTGGGGGCCACCGTCGTGGTGGCCTCCGGTGGACTCCTCGGGGCTATCGATGACGCCGACACCACGGCGACCTCAAAGGGACTGCGGGGGCACCTGCGGGCGCTACGTCGAGGGGAGATCACCACCGGTCTACTCAAACTGGTGGGAATCTCAGCTGCGGCCGTGACGGCTGCGGCAGTATCGACCCAGGGTGGACGGCGTGGCGGGCGGCATGGCGCGACACCAAACTTCCCGACCCGGGTGATCGACGTCCTGGGTTCGGGGATGCTCATCGCTGGTACGGCGAATCTGGTGAACCTGTTTGATCTACGGCCCGGACGGGCACTCAAGGTGGTTGGTTTGGTGTGTGCGCCACTGTCGTTGGCTCGCGGCGCCAGCGGGCGGCTGGCCACGGCCGGGCTGGCCACCGTGGCCTGCTCCTGGCGGGGTGATGTGGATGAGGAGACCATGCTGGGCGACGCCGGAGCCAACGCCTTGGGGGCGCTCGCCGGGATGAGCCTGGCGCAACTGCGATCCCCGCGGATGCGAGCCTTGGCCACCTGTGCCGTCGTGGGCCTGGTGTTCGCGAGTGAGCGCGTGAGTTTTTCGAGAGTGATCGATTCCACCCCGGGTTTGCGTGAGCTCGATGCCTGGGGCCGGGCGCCGGAGTGAGTCGCAGCCCCGCCAAGGGTGGGTCACTGTTTGCCGGCATTGCGGGTGCCGTCGGGATGGTGGCCGTATTGACGGTGACCTCGCGGGTCCTGGGATTTGGTCGCTGGCTGGTGCAATCGGCCACCGTGGGCCCCACGGTCACCGGTGATGCCTATGCTGCCGCCAACCTGCTACCCAACGTGCTCTATGAGGTGGTGGCCGGAGGAGCGCTCGCCGGAGTGGTGGTTCCGCTGCTGGCGGCCCCCATCGCCAAACAACTGCGCGGCGAGGTTGATGCGGTCGCTTCCGCCCTGCTGACCTGGGCAGTGGTAGCCCTGGTTCCACTGGGAATTGCGCTCGCTGTCTTCGCTCACCCGATCGCGTCCTTGCTTCCGGTCCCAGCTGACGTGGCTGACCCAGGGGCAGCCACCGATGTTGCGGCATACTTCTTAATCGTTTTCTCCCCACAGGTGGCGCTGTACGGGGTGGGCATCGTGCTCACCGGAATTTTGCAGGCGCACCACCGATTCCTGGCGCCAGCACTAGCTCCGATCGCGTCTTCGGTGGTCGTCATCGTCAGTTACCTGGTCTTCAACCAGCTAGCCAATGGGCTACAGGATCGCCCAGGTGAGCTCTCCAGCGCCGCACTGGCGGTGCTGGCCTGGGGAACGACGGCAGGGGTGGCGGCCCTGAGTCTGCCGCTGCTGATCCCGGTGCTCCGGGCCGGAGTCCATTTCCGGCCGCAGCTGCGTTTCCCACCTGGCGTCGGGCGCCGGGTGCGGGCGCTGGCCCTTGCCGGGCTGGGGGGTGTGCTGGCCCAGCAGGCTGCGATCCTGGTCACCATGCTGCTGGCTCGCGGTGCTGGTGAATCTGGCACGCTCACGATCTTCCAGTACACCCAGGCGGTGTACCTGCTGCCCTACGCCGTGTTCGCCGTCCCGCTGGTGACGGTCTTTGCGCCGCGGCTGGCGCAGCTGGCCGACGGCGATACCGTCGGGTCCGCCCTAGCGCGCCTGGCGGAGCGGTCCACCCGCACGGTGCTGGCGGTTGCGCTCCTGGGGGCAAGCCTGCTGGTGGCGGTCGCCCCGGCAGTGCAGGTCGTCTTCGAACAGCAGGATGCGGTGCCGGGCATGAGCACCGCACTGACCTGGATGGCTCCCGGGGTGGTTGGCCTGGGGTTGTTGCTGCATGCCGGACGGATGCTGCTAGCGCTGGACCGGGCGCGAGCCAGCGTGGTGGCGACCGCTAGCGCCTGGGTCGTGACTGCGGTAGCCGCGGTCATCACGGTCAAAGCGCTGGCACCGGCTGGCAACGACGGCGTGGCGACGTTGACCGGCCTTGGGGCTGCACACAGCCTGGGCATGAGTGTGGGTGGACTCATCGTGGTGCTGGTGCTGCGGCAGATCATGCCGAGGCGATTCACGGCTGGGCTGCTGCGCACACTGCTAGTAGGGGCGTGCTCGGCGATCGCTGGCGCGGTGCTCGGGCGGATTGCCGTGGCCACAGCGCTGGAACTGGGCGGAGGCTCGCTGCCGATGGCGGTGCTGGCGGCCTTGTTGGGTTTCATGGTGGTGCTGCTGGCGACGTTGTTGGCGGCTCGCACGTTCGATCGATCGATCCTGTCATCGCTAAGGGGTGCCTATGGCTGAGGAATTGAGAATCGTCCAGGTTGCCGGATCAGCAGCCGGTGGCGTGCGCGGACACGTCAGGGAGCTCGCTGCGGGGCTGGCGGCGACGGATCGAGTGATCCTGGCCGCGCCAGCGGAAACAGCCCGTCCCTGGCTCAGCGGTCTGCGGTCGACGGTAGTCGACATCACCGATCGACCCCGGCCCCAGGACAGCACCGTGGTCGCCAAACTACGTACGCTCGGACGACGCGCCGATGTCGTCCATGCTCATGGACTTCGCGCTGGCGCGCTAGCAGCGCTGGCACTAACCGGGCTGACAACGCCACTGGTGGTGACACTGCACAATCTGCCGGTCGGCGGTCCCGCGGTACAGGCGCTGGCGGGGGGACTAGAACGGTTGGTGGCCCGGCGCGCAGCTGCAGTGCTGGCGGTGTCCGGTGATATCGCTGAGCGCATGCGCGGGATCGGCGCCACCGGGGTGGAGCGAGCACTGGTACCGGCTCCGCGGCGCACCCTGGGGACGATTGACCGCAGTGAGTTTGTCAGCGCCGATCAGCAACTGGTGGTGACGTTGGCACGGCTGGCGCCGCAGAAGGGCCTGGACCTGCTGCTGGAGACTGCCGCGCTGCTCGCTGACCGGGCACCTGGTGCTCGGTGGCTGGTCGCCGGCGATGGTCCGCGGCGCCCAGAGCTTGAGCAGATCGCCGCCGATGAAGGGTTGCCGGTCAGATTCCTGGGTCGGCGTGAGGATGCCTTGGAACTGCTCGCCGCCGCAGACGTAGTGGTCAGCACCGCGCAATGGGAGGGGCAGCCGTTGTGGCTGCAGGAAGCTCTGACGGTGTCGGCACCGATCGTGGCGACCGACGTCGGCGGAACCCGCGAAGTGACCGAGCATGCAGCCCGGTTGGTTCCCTACGGCGATCCAGACCGGCTGTGCACCGATATCGCGGCCGTGCTGCGCAAACCCGCATTGGCAAAATCGCTGCGCGACGCGGCCCGGGAGCGGGCATCTCAGCTTCCAGATGCGACCGATTCGCTGGCGCAGGTTCAAAGTATCTACCGCTCAGTGCTAGCCTGAGAATCCGTGGCGACAACCTCTCAGTGGCGTTCAGGCCAGGACACTCCGCGGCACATCTTCGTCACCGGTGGTGTGGCGTCTTCTCTCGGTAAGGGTTTGACGGCCTCCAGCCTGGGTCACCTGTTGCGTGCCCGTGGTCTGCGGGTCGCGATGCAGAAGCTTGATCCGTACATCAACGTGGACCCGGGCACGATGAATCCGTTCCAACACGGTGAGGTATTCGTCACCGAGGATGGTGCCGAGACCGACTTGGACATCGGTCACTATGAACGGTTCCTGGACATCGATCTGGATGCCGGTGCCAATGTCACCACCGGAGTGGTCTATTCCTCGGTGATCGCCAAAGAACGCCGGGGTGAGTATCTGGGCGATACCGTCCAGGTGATCCCGCATATCACCGATGAAATTAAGGCGAGGATGCGGGCGCAAGCGCATCCGGTGGCTAATCAGGCGCCTGACATCATCATCACCGAGATCGGTGGCACGGTCGGGGATATCGAGAGCCAGCCGTTCCTGGAGGCCGCGCGGCAGGTGCGCCAGGACGTCGGTCGCGACAACGTGTTCTTCTTGCATGTCTCGCTGGTTCCCTATCTCGGGCCGAGCGGTGAACTCAAGACCAAGCCGACGCAGCACTCGGTTGCCGCGCTGCGCAGTATCGGCATCGCCCCGGATGCCATCGTGTGCCGCGCTGACCGGGATATTCCTGAGTCGGTCAAAGGCAAGATTGCCTCTATGTGCGATGTCGACCGAGAAGCGGTCGTCACCTGCGTCGACGCGCCCAGTATTTACGAGATCCCGAAGGTACTGCACGGCGAGGGTCTGGATGCCTACGTCATCCGTCAGCTTGACCTGCCCTTTCGTGACGTGGAGTGGGACACCTGGCACACGCTGCTGGAGCGGGTCCGCCACCCTGCCGACGAGGTCGAAATCGCCTTGGTGGGCAAGTACGTCGACCTGCCCGATGCCTATCTCTCGGTCACCGAAGCCCTGCGGGCTGGTGGGTTCGCCATCAATGCCCGGGTGAAGATTCGTTGGGTCGGCTCCGACGACTGTGAGAGCGAGGACGGCGCCCGGCAGGTACTGGCAGGCGTCGACGGGGTCCTGGTGCCGGGCGGTTTCGGCGTCCGCGGGATCGACGGCAAGCTCGGTGCGCTGCGATGGGCCCGGCAGAACCAGGTGCCCACCCTGGGGATCTGCCTGGGACTGCAATGCATGGTGATCGAATACGCCCGCAACGTGCTGGGTCTGGCGCAGGCCTCCTCCACCGAGTTTCATCCGGGCACCCCTGATCCGGTGGTGGCCACCATGGCTGAGCAGGAGAGCATCGTCGGCGGCGATGGCGACCTTGGTGGCACCATGCGGTTGGGTAGCTACCAGGCGGTGCTGGAACCCGGGTCCGTGGTAGCCGAGGTCTACGGCAGCGAAACGGTGAGCGAACGTCACCGGCACCGCTATGAGGTCAACAACGGTTACCGTCAGGCTTTGGCCGATGCTGGGCTTCACATCAGTGGCCGTTCACCCGACTCCTCGCTGGTGGAGTTCGTGGAACTCGATCGCAGCTTGCATCCCTATTTTGTGGCCACCCAGGCACACCCGGAGTTCAAATCGCGGCCCACGCGCGCCCACCCGCTGTTCCAAGGTCTTGCCGCAGCTGCGCTTGCCCGGCAGCGGGAAACCCGCCTGCTCGAGGTGCCAGCTCCGGCGTCGGTACAGCACTAGCGATGACGGTGCCCGAGCCGCCGGTGGCAGATTCGGCTGCGCTGTTCCCGGTGCTCCACCGGCGCCGCCTGGGTAGCGGCAGACTGTTCGATTTGGTCTGCGAAACCGTGGACCTGGGCCCGGCAGGCCAGGTTGACCGCGACTACCTGGAGCATCCGGGAGCGGTGGCTATCCTGGCCCTCGACGAGTCCGACCGGGTGCTGCTGATTCGTCAGTATCGCCATCCGGTGCGGTCCTACCTGTGGGAGATCCCGGCTGGCTTGTTGGATGTGCCGGGGGAGACGCTGGTTGAGGCTGCTCGGCGAGAGCTGCTGGAGGAGGCAGACCTGCGTGCCTCGCACTGGCACACGCTGGCAGACTTCTACACCAGCCCAGGTGCTTCCAATGAGGCGCTGCGGGTCTTTCTCGCCCGGGGCCTTTCGCAGGTGCCGGTATCCCAGCGGCATGTCCGGACCGCTGAGGAACAAGACATGCAGGTGCACTGGTTGCCGCTGGCTGAGGCTGTTGACCTGGTGTTGCGTGGGGCGATCGGCAACCCCAGCGCGGTGGTCGCTGTGCTCGCGGCCAATGCCGCCCGGTCCCAGCAATGGGGAAGTTTGCGTGCGGTCGACGCCGACTGGGTGCGGTGAGGACGCCGCCGATCCTTGCGTCGGCCTTCCTCAGTACTGGCGATATTCCGCGGGGATGGTATCCAGTAGAGATCCCGGGATCTTCTCGCCGAGGATGACCTCGGCAGCTCCGAGATTGTGGGCGATGAACGCATTCCAGATGACTGAAATATCACCATCGTCGATGGCGTCCAAGAGGGGGGCGTGCCGGGCAGCGGCCATATTCGCCCGCGCATAGCGATCCCCGGCATGCAAGATCGACATCCGGATGATGGCGGCCAACGACTCCCAACTTCCTAGCAGCATCGAGTTTTCTGCCTGGTAGCAGATCTCCCGGTGAAAGGCCAGGTCAGCATCGATGTTGCTGGTCACGGGGCCGGACTCGGCGCGCTCCAGATCGGCCAGCCGGTCCCGGAGAATCTCCACACACTCGGCTCGATCGTCTCGGGCAGCGATCAGCACCGCTGCAAGCGATTCCAGCGATGCCCGCACCTGGAACGTCTCCCGGATCAGCTCCGCCGTAATCGTCGGTACGTGTGCCCGGCCGCGGGCATCTTCGACGACGAGCCCTTCCTGCTGCAGCTGGCGGATCGCTTCCCGAAACGTTCCACGGCTGATACCCAGATCACTGGAGAGCTGCGTCTCAACCAGGTGCTGGCCGGGTTTGAGCGTGCCGACGGTAATGGCGTCTCGTAACGCACTCAGCGCTCGGTCACGCAGGGACTCCTTGCGCAGCGTTCCGAGAGGTTTGGGGGCACTTTCCACGACTATCTCCTACGTTGGCAGTTGACTGTTAACAGTCGACACATTTATAGTCCTACTCATACCGAGTCTTGGCAATGGTAGCCAGGCAGGCAGTTGTCATAAGGAGGTGGCACGTGATCGACGCCCGAGTGGCTTGCTCCAGCATTACCTTTCGCCATCGTTCGCTGGCGGAGGCGGTACGCCTGATTACCGCGGCCGGATTTCAGTCGATGGATCTCGGTGCGCTCCCAGGAGTATGTGACCACGTGCCCTACGACCTCACGGCTCCTGCGCTCAACCAGGTAGCTGCCACGATTGAGAACGTCGCAGTAGCTTCCATCAATGCCGATATCGGTGACTTGAACCTGCCTCTGGACACCATCGACCAGCAGGCCCGAGCCGGGCACCTAGATCGGCTGCTCGATCTATGCCAGGCCGTGCAGTCGCCCGCGTTGGTGCTGCCCTGTGGTTCCCAGGGGCACGAGCCCATCGCCTCGGTCGAGGCCGACTTGGACCTGGTAGCAGATCAGCTACGTCAGGCCGGGGAGCAGGCGCACGCTCGGGGTCGGCAGCTGTGGGTCGAGGCACTGCACTCGGGGCGGCTCAGCTACAACCTGGAGCGGGCTCGCATGCTAATGGAGCGGCTGGCCGATACCGCCGTGGGTGTGGTGATGGACTTCTCGCACATCGTGGCCAGTGGCGAGACCATCGCCGCATTTACGCAGGCGTTGGGACAGCGGGTGCGCCATGTGCACCTGCGCGATGCCGAGCCGGGAAACATCCACCTGTCGATCGGCAACGGTGCTGTGGACTTCGCAGACGGGATAGCCGGTTTGCAGGCGGGAGGCTACCAGGGCCGCTACAGCCTGGAACTGGAAACCCACGACGTCGAAGAAGCCCAGCGTCCCGCAGCCGCGGTCAACGCTGCCACCTTTGTCACCGGATTGCTCTGAGGAGATCGCATGAGCGTGGTAGGTACTGCCGTGGTAACCGGGGCGGGTTCCCCTCGCGGTATCGGTCGAGCGACCGCGATGCGGTTAGCCAGGGACGGCTGGGCCATCGTGGCGGCCGATATTGACGGTGCCGCGGCGATGCAGAGTGCGACGGCTGTGGCCCAGGCGCATTGCGTGCCCACGCTGGCGGTGCCGTGCGACGTCGCGCAGGAGGATTCGGTGGCGGCATTGCACCAAGCCGTCACCAGTTCCGATCTTCCGCCGGTCGGCGTGGTTGCCACCATCGCTGGGATCACCGCACCGCAGGACTTTGTCGACTCCACCCGAGCGGACTGGGACCACGTGGTCGCCGTCAATGCCACGGGTACCTACCTGGTCGTCAAGGCATTCGTCGATGACCTGATTGCGCAACGGTTTGGCCGGATCATCACGATGGGATCGGTGACCGCCCAGCATGGTGGCGGGGTGTTCTCCAAGACCCTCTATGCCGGTGCCAAGGCCGCGATCATCGGTCTGACTCGCGGCCTGGCCCGGGAGCTGGCACCGTACGGCATCACCGCCAACTGCGTATCTCCAGGAGCGGTCGACACCGACATTCGCGGTGATGCGACCACGCCAGAACGCGAACTCGAACTTTCCCACTCGGTACCGCTGGGCCGCCAGGCGAGCGTGGAGGATGTTGCCGCGGCCTTCGCCTACTTCGCTGGATCGGACGGCTCATACCTGACCGGCGTGACCCTGCCGGTCAACGGTGGCTCATACATCTGCTGAGGAGTTGCGATGACCTACATATTCGATGACCCGGCCGAATTCGCCGACGATGCCTTGGACGGCCTATGTGATGCTCACCCAGAGCTGGTGCGCCGCGTTGACGGCGGGGTAGTGCGCAGCTTCCGCAGCCCGGATCCGAAGGTCGCTGTCATCTACGGGGGCGGCTCGGGGCACTACCCGGCCTTTGCCGGCCTGGTGGGTCCGGGTATGGGCGCCGGAGCGGTGTGCGGCAATATCTTCACCTCTCCCTCCATGCAGCAGGCCATCTCGGTCGCGCGGGCAGCCGAGCAGGGGCGCGGGGTCATCTTCAGCTACGGAAATTACGCCGGTGATGTGATGAACTTCGGCCGCGCCACCGAACAACTGCTGGCCCAAAGCATCCGCGCCGCCAACGTGATTGTCACCGACGACATCGCCTCGGCCCCAGTGGGCCAAGAATCGATGCGGCGGGGCATCGCGGGCGACTTCACCGTCTACAAGGTGCTCGGAGCCGCAGCCGAACGCGGAGACGACGTCGATGAAGTCCTGCGGTTGGGTAACCACGCCAATGCCATGACCCGCTCCATCGGAGTGGCGTTCGACGGGTGCACCTTCCCCGGAGCGCTCGAGCCGCTGTTCACCGTCCCGGCCGGGCACATGGGTCTCGGGCTAGGAATCCACGGTGAGCCAGGGCTCAAGGACGTACCACTACCCTCCGCCCACGAGCTTGCTGCCCTGCTGGTCGAGCATGTGTTAGCGGAGAAGCCAGCGCAGGCAGGAAACCGGGTCGCCGTCATCCTCAACGGTTTGGGGGCGACCAAGCACGAGGAACTATTTGTGCTGTGGAAGAGCGTCGCGGCACTGCTGCGGAGCAGCGGATTGCAGATCTGTGCCCCGGAGATTGGCGAAATCGTGACTAGTCTCGATATGGCCGGGACATCGCTGACGCTGATGTACCTGGACGATGAACTTGAACCACTATGGCTGGCACCGGCACATACTCCGGGATATACCCGGGGTGCAATCGAGAGTGCTGCCCGCATCCCCACCAGCGTCGATCCCAGCGCGGCGAAGGTTGAGCGCCGGTCCGGTTCGCAGCGCTCGCAACATTGTGCGCACCGAATTCTCGCCCTCCTGGAAGCCGTCGGCGAGGCCCTGCACGCCGCCGAACCCAGTTTGGGTCAGCTGGACGCCATCGCCGGGGACGGCGATCATGGCCGGGGCATGGTCAAAGGCATCGATGCTGCGTGCTCGGCGGCCCGGCAAGCCGTCGACCAGGGCTACGGTGCCGGGGACACTGTGACCGAAGCCGGGGCCGCCTGGGCAGCCAAAGCCGGCGGCACCTCCGGGGTGCTGTGGGGTGAGGGGCTGCAGGCGTTGGGTGCCGTCCTAGGCAACACCGACGACGTCGATACCGACCGGGTAGTGCAAGCGGTACAGGCATTCGCTGACCGGCTTGCCGACCTGGGGGGCGCGGTGGTCGGTGACAAGACCATGGTGGATGCGCTCACCCCATTCACGCACGCCCTGGCCACGGCTACGGTGCCCAGCGGCTCCCTGGCCCAGGCATGGCAGGTCGCGGCGCAAACGGCAGCTGCGGCCGCCCACGACACCGCCGACCTGATTCCGCGTAAGGGCCGCGCCCGGCCATTGGCTGAGAAATCGAGGGGCAGGCCCGACCCCGGCGCGGTTTCCTTCGCGCTCATTGCCACCACCATCGGCGAGAACCTGTAGCCGACCATGAACGCAGCTACCGAGCCAACCTCAACTGCGCCGGTGATCGAACTGGCCGGGATCGCTAAGAACTTCGCTGGCGTCCAGGCGCTGACATCGGTCGACTTTGACCTCTACCCAGGCCAGATCAACGCCTTGCTGGGGGAGAACGGCGCGGGCAAATCCACGCTGATCAAGATCATCGCGGGAGCCCACCAGCCCACGGCCGGAACCATGGCACTCGATGGTGAGCCGGTGCGGTTCCAGAGCCCGCATCAAGCCCTGGAGGCCGGGGTGGCGGTGGTCTATCAAGAGACCTCGCTGGCGCCGGATCTATCGGTGCTGGAAAATCTGTATCTGGGCTCCTGGAGAACCCGAACCGGGTCAATCTCCTGGGGTGAGATGCGAGCCGAAGCTTCCGAACTGTTCAGAACGCTGGGCATGGACATTCCGCTTGGAAGTCGGCTCGGAGCGCTGGGCAAGGCCACAGCGCAACAGGTCGAGATCGCTCGCGCACTCTTGCGGGGAGCGCGGATCCTGATCCTGGATGAACCTGGATCGGTGCTCAACGACAATGAGCTCCGCTCGTTGCATTCGTTGTTGCTGGACTCCAAGCGCTCCGGTGTCGCGGTGGTGTACATCACCCACCGGCTGGAGGAAGTATTCCGGCTGGCCGACCGCATCACCGTGCTGCGCGATGGGGTGAGCGCAGCGGTGGCCGATACCGGTGAGGTCGATGAGGCCTGGGTGGTTCGGCAGATGGTGGGGCGGGAGGTCACCGACCTGTACTCCCGGACCAAAGTCGAGATCGGCGAGCCGCTACTACAGGTACAGGGACTGGCAGATGGTGGCGCATTCACCGACATCGACCTCACCGTTCACGCCGGTGAAATTGTCGGCATCGCGGGCCTGGTGGGAGCTGGGCGAACCGAGCTGGCACAAGCGATCGCTGGCATGACCAACACGAGAACCGGCCAGATTCGGTTGGCGGGAGCGGAGTTGCCACGCCACCCCTGGGACCGCCAGCAGGCCGGAATCGGATACCTGCCTGGTGATCGTTCCGGTCAAGGAGTGCTCTCCTTCCGCAGCAATACTGCCAACCTCACCCTGACCACCCTGCGCCGGTATGCCCGTGCGGGGCTGATGAATCGTGGGGCACAACGTCAGGCGGCTCGCGCAGCCATGGACCGCCTGAACGTCAAGCCAGCCCAGCCGGATCTGACCATCGGCGCTCTCTCTGGAGGTAACCAGCAGAAGGTGCTCATGGGGCGCGTCCTTGCGACCGAGCCGAAAGTGCTGGTTCTGGAAGAACCCACGTCCGGCGTTGATATCGGCGCCAAGGCCGAGATTCACCACATCATCGACGGGCTGGTCGCGCAAGGCTGCGCAGTGCTGCTGATTTCCAGCGACCTGCCAGAACTAGTGGGCATGAGTGACCGCACGCTGGTCATGCGTCAGGGGCGCATCGTCGGTGAATTCGGCCGAGGTGCCGATCACGAAGAAGTGATGGCGCTGGCGTTCCAATCGAGCACCACGGAGGCATGAGATGTACACCGATCGTTCATCGCAGCTCTCCATCGGAGTCTTCCTGGCGCTGCTGCTCGTGGTCCTGGCGATGGCGGCCCCACGTTTTTTCGACGGGGCCAACCTGGCTGATCTGGGCATCAACATCGCCATCGCAGCCATCGTCGGAATTGGAGCGCTGAGCGTCATCGCCACCGGGAACATCGATGTCTCGGCTGGATCGGTGTACGCCATCTCGGGTATCGCCGGTGCCGCAGCTGCCAACGCGGGCGTTCCCGGGCCGCTGGCATTCCTGATCGCTATTGCGACCGGGGCCGGGCTGGGGCTTATCAACGCGGTGCTGGTCACCGTGCTGCACCTGCCTTCCATCATCGCCACCCTGGGCACCTCCTCAGTGTTCTCCGGAGCTCTGATCTTCCTCACCGGCGGCGGGCTTTGGGTGACCGGCCTGCAGTCGGACTACACGTTCATCGGTCAGGATGAGCTGCTTGGCCTCGGGTACCCGATCTGGGTCACCGTCGTGGTGCTGGCCATCGCCTGGTACGTGCTCAACCGCACCGTGCCCGGCCGCCGGATCTTTGCCGTCGGTTCCAATGCTGAAGCAGCCCGACTCTCGGGTATCAACACTCGGGTGGTGGAGGGGTCAACCTTCGTCGTCAATGGTGTCGCGCTGGCGATTGCCGCGACATTGACCATCGCCCGCCTGGGTCAGGCTCAGACGAACCTCGGCGCTTCCATCACCATGGCGGCGATCACCATCGCAGTGGTCGGCGGTACCTCTGCGTTCGGTGGCACCGGCAATCTCCCGGGGATCGTCCTGGCGGCAGCGTTGGTCACCACCACCGGTTCAGCCCTGACCTTCTTGCATCTGGATCCGCTGTGGTCGCAAGCGATCCAGGGTCTGTTCATCCTTGCGGCGCTGGCCTTCTCGGTCATCCAACGACGCCGAGAGCGCAAACCCCTGCGTCTTCCATTCACCAAGGCGGTGGCCAACCATGCGTAACCTGCTCACCCGCTCGTTGTCCTCGGTAGTGCTGGTGGTGCTGCTGGCAGTGGTGATGGTCACCATGTCGGTGATGTCGCCCCACTTCCTGGGAGTCTCCAACCTGCTCTCGGCGTTGCAGTTGGCAGCGCCCATCGGAATCATCGCCATCGGAATGACCTTCGTCATCCTCATCGGGGGAATCGACCTATCGGTCGGTTCGATGTTCGCCCTGACTTCCATCACAACCGGCATGCTGTGTAGCGCCGGGCTCTGGCTTCCGTTGGCGGTGCTGGTGGCACTGGTCGTGGGCGGGTTGTGTGGATACATCAACGGCTACCTGGTGGCTGCGCTCGGGCTACCTGCCATCGTGGTCACGATCGCCACCATGGCGGTCTATGCCGGTATTGCACTGGCCATCTCGCGCGGCTCGTCCTACCCGATTCCACCGGACTTGAATCTCCTGGGGCAGGGGAGCATCGCTGGTATTCCGACGCCGGTGATCGCCTTCCTGCTGATATTCGTCATCGCCCACATCGCGCTCAGCGCCACGGCATTCGGTGACCGGATATATGCGCTGGGTACCAACGCCACGGCGGTCCGGTACGCCGCCCAGCGCGCCCGTGCCTATGCGCTCTCGACCTACATACTCTCCGGGGTGCTGACCGCCGTCGCGGCGGTGATCTACAGCGTGATGGTCTCCAGTGCGAAGTCGAACTTTGGTGTGGGCTACGAACTCGCGGCCGTCACCATCGTGGTCGTCGGTGGTGCAGCGCTGACCGGTGGTCGCGGAACACTGTGGGGTTCGTTGCTGGCCACCGTGGTGATCGCCTTCCTGCAAAACGGGCTTTCCATCTCTTTCGTACCGACCGAAATCCAAACCATGTTCGTCGGGGGTGCGCTGATTCTCACCGCCGTCATCTATCGCTGGCTCCCGCAGATCCTTGCGAGACCAGCACCACCAACGTCGCCATCGGGGCGATCTGAGGACCACAGCGGCCAACGCGGGCCTGCCGTGGAAACTGTAGGAAAGGACAACACACCATGAGAAGGATGCGACTTGCCGGGGTTGCGGCAGTCCTCGGGGTTCTCGCGCTTGCCGCGTGTTCGACGGGATCGGGTCCGGATGACACCTCCAGCTCATCCGAGCAATCGGGTGGGGACGGCGATGGCGTCACCATCGCGATCATCCCCAAGATCAACGGAATCCCCTACTACCAAGCCGTGGAAACCGGGGTGAACGAGGCGGCCGAAGAGTTGGGTGAGGCGGTCGAGGTGATCTGGAACGGGCCCGCTGAAGCTGAGGCATCGGCCCAGATCCAGATCATTCAGAACATGATCAACGCGGAGGTGGACGTGATCGCTATCGCGAGCAACGACCCTGCCGCGGTAGCCCCAGCTCTCCAGCAGGCGCAGGATGCCGGGATTCACGTGATGAGCTGGGATGGTGACGCCGATGTACGTGAGATCTTCGTGCAGCTCATCGATGCCAATGACTTCGGTGCGGCTCTGGCGGACCAGATGGCCGAGGAAGCCGGACCAGATGCCGAGGTTGCAGTGGTGACCTCCACGCTGACCGCTCCGAACCAGTCCGCATGGCTGGCCGGGATCGAGGCCCGGATTGCGCAGGAGTACCCCGACATGAGCATCGTGACCACCACCGAATCCGGGGAGGACCAGCAGTTGGCCATGCAACAGAGCATGGACATCATCCGCGCCTACCCAGATGTGGCGGGTATCTTCGCCATCACCACCGCGGCCCTGCCCGGTGCCGCGCAAGCGGTGGAACAACTGGACCTCTCCGGTGACATCGCAGTGGTCGGCAACTCCACTCCGAACGCCATCAAGCAGTACTTCGACTCTGGAACCCTGCAGAGCGCTGTGCTGTGGAACCCCATCGATCACGGGTATCTGACGGTCTTCACGGCCTACCAGCTCGCGAGCGAGGGGGTGAGCGAAGGAACGGCGTTCGAGGCTGGACGTCTAGGTGAGTACACACCCGAAGGTGATGACATCTCCACCCAGATCACCCTCAGCCCCCCGCTGGTCTTCACACCTGAGAACATCAACGACTACGACTTCTGAGGGCGCTGCCGCTGTGGCGGGGGAAACCCCGCCACAGCGCGGAGGGATTGAGATGGCACAACGACTTACCCGCGATGAATTCGATGTATTGGTCGAAGCGGTGCGTCGCTGGCACCCTGGCCAGGATGCTGCGGTGCCAGCGGTCGCAGATATTGACGCCACGGTCACCGCGGCTGCCTTGGCCCAGTCGCATACCGGTCAGGTGATTGCGCTGGGGCGCCCATGGCCGGTTGAACCCGCAGTGGACAATCTGCGCCCAGCGATGCAGTACATGGCGATGACCGGTGACACGCTGTGGCCTGGTGATGTGGAGCCGACCGGCTACATGGACTTCATCGGCGTTGCCTATCACGGTAAGACGGTCAGCCACATCGATGCGTTCAACCACATTGCCTACCGGGGCAAGCTCTTTGGCGGTGTCGACGCCGCCCACGTCACCCACGCCCGGGGCATGAGTGCCGGTGACGTCACGATCTACGGTCCGCTGGTCACCCGAGGCGTCTTGCTCGACATGGCCGACGTCGCGGGCCTGGCCTGGACCGAACCCGGGCACGCGTGGACCCTGGCCGAGATTCAGCAGGCGCTCGCGAGCACCGGTACGACCCTGCGTACCGGTGACGCGTTGCTCTTCCGCTCTGGCCATGACCGGCGGCGAGCCGAATTGGGACCGTGGGACGCCGATGCCGCCGCGGCGGGTGTGCACGTCAGCGCCATCCCCTGGCTGATCGAGCAAGGAGTCCGCATCTTTGGCGCCGACGGGGAAACCGATGTGCGCCCCAGTCCGGTCGAGGGTGTCACCTTGCCGGTACATGTGCTCACGCTGACCATGGCCGGGATACCGCTGTTGGACAATCTCGCACTAGAAGACCTGGGTAACGCCTGCCGCCAACATGGCCAGTCGACCTTTACCCTGTCGGTCTCACCTCTGAACATTCCCGGTGGCACCGGCTCGCCGGTCAACCCGGTCGCGATCCTGTGACGCTGGGGTGGTGGTGCGCAGTGTCAGCAGCGTGCGGGTGCCGATCACAATCAGCATCGCGGCACCAAACAGATGCATCCCCACCAGCACCTCGGGTAGCCCGGTGAAGAACTGCACATAGCCGATGGCGCCCTGGGCCACGGTGGACATCAGCAGGATGATCGACCACCGCATGAGCCCCGGCACGGGCGGCCGCTGCCGGGAGGCAACAATCAGCAGTGCCAGGACCGCCAGGGCGAATACCCATACGGCCAACGCGTGTGCCCGGGCCATCAGGTACGGGTCGACAGCGAACCGGTAGCCCACATTGTCATCGCCAGAGTGTGGTCCGGCGCCAGTGACCACAACCCCCAACACCACCACCAGCACGCCGGCGAGGACGATGACGGCGGCGATCAGATGCATCAGCCTAGATCCGGCCAAGGTGCGTTCGCCGTCTGCGCTGAGCCAGCGCACCACCAACCAGGTGGAGAGCACCAGCAGCACCCCGGAGAGCAGGAAATGTGACCCGACGATGCCCGGGTGAAGCGACAGCCACACGCTCACCCCGCCTACCACGCCTTGCACCACAATGCCCACGCAGATCCCGATTCCCAGCCTGCGCAGCATCGGGGCTCGCCCCAGCCGCTGCACTGCCAGGTGGGTGAGCACCGCAAGCGCGATTCCGACCAAACCCAGCAGTACCCCGATCATTCGGTTGCCGTACTCGATATAGGTATGGGCTGGTGTGGCCGCATGAAGCACTGGAACGAACTGGCCCGGTTCGCACTGTGGCCAGGTGGAGCACCCCAGGCCGGAGCCGGTGAGCCGTACCGCACCTCCGGTCACCACGATGATGACCTGGAGTGCGAGATTGGCGAGGACGGCGGCCTGGGTCCAACTCCGCAGGCGGGTATTGGTCACGGCTCTACGGTAGTGCCGCGGCGCACGCGTGAGCGCCTGCATCAGCAAACTGTGAGCGTGGCCACTTAGGCACCCCTTGCTTGCGGTCGGGAATTAAACAACGGAAACTGTTCGTTATATAAATCCCGGGTCGACAACGCTGAGGAGATGAGCAGAATGGCCTCCACAAGCACCCCGACGGCTTCGGAGACGCAGGCCCACGAAGACGCCACCACCCGAGAGCGGGTGCTGCAGCTGATCGTGGAGCTTGGCCCTATTAGCGCAGCAGAACTGGCCCAGAGGCTAGCTCTCACATCCGCAGCCATCCGGCGCCATCTGAGCGCCCTGGAAACTGCGGAGCAGGTCGAAGGGCGCGACGACGTGGTCGTCGGCAAGCGTGGCCGTGGGCGACCAGCCCGCAAGTACGTCGCCGCCGCCTCCGCCCACACCTCCATGGGCTCGGCGTATGCCCAAACAGCGTTGGCAGCGCTGGCGCAGATCAAGGACTCGCTGGGCCCAGAAGGCATCGCCGCGTTCGCGCGGTCGCGCTCGGATGAACTGCGCGAACGTTACGGCGAAGCGCTCGACACTGCCGGTGATGACATCGCCGCACGAGCGCAGCTCTTGGCGCAGCTCCTCGCCGAGGATGGGTTCGCCGCCACCTCCCGTCCAATCCCGGGTGGCGTCGCCGTGCAGATTTGCCAAGGCCACTGCCCGGTGTTGCGGGTGGCGCAAGCCCACCACGAACTTTGCGAAGCCGAGACCCAGGCCTTTTCGGACCTGCTTGGCGTCCACGTGCAGCGCCTTGCCACCCTGGCCGGTGGCGAGCACGTGTGCACCACCCATATTCCGATCACGATCCCCACCCGGAAGGACGGTTCATGACCGCCGAAACCACCCCGATGACGCAGGACGAAACCATCGCCTCCATCGGCAACTACAGCTTCGGCTGGCACGATCCCGATACGTTCGGGGCGGCAGCTCAGCGCGGTCTCTCCGAAGCTGTGGTGCGCAATATCTCCGAGCTAAAAGCAGAATCGGAGTGGATGCTGAACCAGCGGCTGAAGGGTCTGCGGCTGTTCGACCGCAAGCCAATGCCCGCCTGGGGTGCGGACCTGACCGGTATCGACTTTGACAACATCAAGTACTTCGTCCGCACCACTGAGAAGCAGGCCAACACCTGGGAGGACCTGCCGCAGGACATCAAGACCACCTACGACCGACTCGGAATCCCCGAGGCCGAGAAGCAGCGTCTGGTCGCAGGCGTTGCGGCGCAGTATGAGTCTGAGGTGGTGTACCACCAGATCAACGATGAACTCGAGCGCCAGGGCGTCATCTTCATGGACACCGACACCGCGCTCAAGGAACATCCGGAGATCTTCGAGGAGTACTTCGGCACCGTCATTCCGGCGGGGGACAACAAGTTTGCGGCGCTGAACACCGCGGTGTGGTCCGGAGGTTCGTTCGTGTACGTGCCCCCCGGCGTCCACGTGGAGATCCCGCTGCAGGCCTACTTCCGGATCAACACCGAGAACATGGGTCAGTTCGAACGCACGCTGATCATCGCTGATGAGGGCTCCTATGTGCACTACGTCGAGGGCTGTACCGCACCCATCTACTCCTCGGATTCGCTGCACAGCGCGGTGGTCGAGATCGTCGTCAAGAAGGATGCCCGGGTTCGCTACACCACCATCCAGAACTGGTCGAACAACGTCTACAACCTGGTGACTAAGCGCTCCACGGTCGCGGCTGGCGGCACCATGGAGTGGATCGATGGCAACATCGGGTCCAAGGTCACCATGAAGTACCCAGCGGTCTACCTCATGGGTGAACACGCTCGCGGCGAGACGCTGTCGATCGCGTTCGCGGGGGAGGGCCAGCATCAGGACACCGGTTCCAAGATGGTGCATATGGCACCTCGAACCTCATCCTCGATCGTGTCCAAGTCGGTGGCTCGAGGTGGAGGGCGCGCCTCCTACCGCGGCCTGGTGCAGGTCGCCGAAGGTGCATCGGCATCGAAGTCCAACGTGCTCTGTGACGCGTTGCTGGTCGACACCATTTCCCGCTCTGATACCTACCCGTATGTGGATGTGCGCACCGACGATGTGGAGATGGGGCACGAGGCCACCGTCTCCCGGGTCAGCGAAGACCAGTTGTTCTACCTGATGTCACGAGGCATGGAAGAGACCGAGGCGATGGCGATGATCGTGCGCGGGTTCGTCGAGCCCATCGCGCGGGAACTGCCCATGGAATACGCGCTGGAACTCAACCGCCTTATCGAACTGCAGATGGAAGGGGCCGTCGGCTGATGACCTCCATGATCACCGACCACTCCAAGGCCGTCCTCGACGGCGATCACAGCCACGGCGCCGGGGTGCCCGATTCCTCCCGCGCCGATCGGCCCACGTCCTTTGATGCCCAGGATTTCGCTATCCCGACCGGCCGGGAAGAAGAATGGCGGTTCTCCGCCGTCCGGGACCTGCAGCCGCTGTTCAGCCTCGACCCAGGTCAGGGCTCACTGACCTGGACTACATCGGATCTTCCTGCCGGGGTCAGCTTGACACCGGTGCCCACGGACGAAGCACAGGTCCGGTCGGTGCGGGCACCCGGTGACCGCGCCTCCGCAGCGGCTGTGGTCGGCGCCGACGGCGCGGTCGCCCTCACGGTGGAACCGCACACCCAGGTGAGCGAACCGATCACCATCGATCTCACCGGTGCCGACGCCGCTGACGTGCGGCACCATCTGCTCATCGATATCGGTGCCCAGGCCCAGGTGACGCTGGTGGTAACCCGCCGAGGAAGCGCCCGCTACAGCGAGTTCGTCTCAGTTGACGTTGCCGACAACGCTTCGCTGAACCTGGTGTTGCTGCAGCAATGGGATGAGGATGCCATCCACGCCGGTGAGGTGGTCGCACGGTTGGGCCGCGAGGCACAACTTCGCGGCAGCGTCGCCACCCTGGGCGGCAAGGTCGTCCGGCTGAACACCTCGGTAGCGTTTGCCGGTGAGGGTGCCCGCGTGGACCTGACCGGGATCTACTTCACCGACGATGGTCAGCACCAGGAACACCAGCTGTTTGTTGACCATGCTGCGCCCCGGTGCACCTCGCGTGTCACCTACAAGGGTGCGCTTGCGGGCGCGACCGCGCGTTCGGTGTGGATCGGAGACGTGCTGATCCGGGCGCAGGCCGAAGGAACCGACACCTACGAGCTGAACCGGAACCTGTTGCTCACCGATGGGGCACGAGCTGATTCGGTTCCCAACCTGGAGATCGAAACCGGTGAGATCGAGGGTGCCGGACACGCTTCCGCTACGGGGCGATTCGATGATGAGCAGTTGTTCTACCTGCGCGCCCGCGGTATCGACGAAGACACCGCACGCCGGCTGGTTCTGCGGGGATTCTTCGCGGAGCTGATCGGCTCCATCGGGGTGCCTGATGTCGAGCAGCGGCTACTGGCCGCTATCGATGCTGAGCTGGAGATGGTGGCCGAGCAGGAAGGTGACGCATGAGCGCCCAAATCGTTGCTTCTCGCAGCGACCTGCATCCGGGTGAGGTCATGAAGCTTGAGCTGGACTCGGCCGCAGGTGAGCTCATCGAGGTCGCGCTGGTGCACGCGCAGGATGGTCAGTACTACGCCATCGGCGACGTCTGTTCGCACGGACAGGTTTCGCTCTCTGAAGGTGAGGTCGATGGCCTGACCTTGGAGTGCTGGCTGCACGGCTCGTGTTTCGACCTACGCACCGGTGCCCCCACTAGTTTGCCCGCAACCAAGCCTGTTCCTACCTACCCGGTCAGCTACGACGGCGACTCCGTCCTGGTGGATGTCGATGCCGCCGCTGCTGCCGAAACCGCCTGACTCACAAGAAAGCCACACGATGTCCAACCTGACTATTTCTGACCTGCACGTCACCGTCGAAACCCCCGATGGCCCCAAGCAGATTCTGCGCGGGGTAGATCTCAGCATCGAATCCGGGCAAACCCACGCCATCATGGGCCCCAATGGTTCCGGCAAGTCCACCTTGGCCTACTCCATAGCGGGCCACCCCAAGTACGAGGTCACCTCCGGTTCCATCCTGCTCGATGGTGAGCAGGTGCTGGACATGAGCGTGGACGAGCGTGCCCGGGCCGGCTTGTTCTTGGCGATGCAGTACCCGGTGGAAGTACCAGGGGTGAGCGTTTCCAACTTCTTGCGTACCGCGCGCACCGCCATCGATGGGAAGGCCCCTGCATTGCGTCAGTGGGTCGGCGAGGTTCGTGAGGCTATGACCGAGCTGCGCATCGACCCCACCTTCGCTGAGCGGAACGTCAACGAGGGCTTCTCCGGCGGTGAGAAGAAGCGGCACGAAATCCTGCAGATGGAACTGCTCAAGCCGCGGTTCGCGATCCTTGACGAAACCGACTCCGGGCTAGACGTGGACGCGTTGCGCGTGGTCTCCGAGGGAGTTAACCGGGCCAAGGAGAACACCAACTCCGGCGTCCTGCTGATCACCCACTACACCCGCATCCTGCGGTACATCAAGCCCGACTTCGTGCACGTGTTCGTCGATGGCAAGGTCGCCGAAGAAGGTGGTCCCGAGCTGGCGGAGCAGCTGGAAGCCGAAGGTTACGACCGATTCATGGCAAAGGCCTGATAGATGACTGCGGGCGTGTTGACAGCCTCGGACCTAGCTGCGGTTCGTGCTGACTTCCCGCTGCTGACCCGCACGGTGCGCGATAGCAAGCCGCTGGTGTACCTGGACACGGCCGCGACCTCGCAGAATCCGCAATGTGTCATCGACGCAGAACAGGACTTCTACCAGCGTCGAAATGCCGCGGTGCACCGCGGCGCGCATGCGCTTGCCGAGGAAGCGACCGAGGCGTTCGAGAACGCCCGCGCTGATGTCGCGACGTTCGTCGGAGTCCGCGCCGAGGAGCTGGTCTGGACCAAGAACGCCACCGAAGCGATCAACCTGGTGGCCTACGCGATCTCCAATGCCTCGGCGGGCCGTGGCGGCGATGCGGCGGAGCGTCTGCGTATCGGTCCCGGTGACGAGATCGTGCTCACGCAGGCCGAACATCACGCGAATCTGATTCCGTGGCAGGAACTGTGTGCTCGCACCGGTGCGACCTTGCGCTGGATCGGTTTACACGATGATGGTCGGCTGGACTTGGACACGCTGTCGGTCATCAACGCCCGCACCAAGCTGGTAGCCCTCACTCATGCGTCCAATGTCACCGGTGCCATCAGCCCGGTAGCGCAGATTGTCGCGGCTGCCCGACAGGTCGGGGCACTGGTGGTTCTCGACGCCTGTCAGTCGGTGCCGCACCTGCCGGTGAATCTGCAGGCCTTGGATGTCGATTTCGCAGCATTTTCCGGACACAAGATGCTCGGTCCCACGGGGGTCGGGGTGCTCTATGGTCGTCGGGAGTTGCTGGCGGCGATGCCACCGGTGCTGACCGGCGGCTCCATGGTGGAGGTCGTCACCATGGAAAAGACGACGTTTGCCCCACCCCCGCAGCGGTTCGAGGCTGGAACCCAGATGGTGGCCCAGACGGTGGGGCTAGCCGCCGCCGTGGGATATCTGTCCGAGTTGGGGATGGATGCCGTCGCTGCCCACGAGGCCGCGCTGGCCCAGCAGATGGTGGACGGGATCGCAGATATTGCCCATGTCCGGGTGCTGGGCCCGGATCGGGTTCATGACCGGCTGGCGACCGTTGCCTTCTCAGTCGACCAGGTCCACCCCCACGATGTCGGGCAATTCCTCGACGACGCGGGCATCGCCGTCCGGGTCGGGCATCACTGTGCCCAGCCGCTGCATCGGCGGCTGGGGGTGGCCTCATCAGCCCGGGCTTCGGCGGGAATCTACACCACGGCAGCTGAGGTCGAGGCTTTCCTCGGTGCTCTCAGTGAGGTTCGTTCGTTCTTCGGGCTGCCCCGATGAGCGCCATGGAACAGCTGTACCAGCAGTTGATCTTGGACCACTCCCGGCAGCGCCATGGCTATGGATTGGGTGCCGATACCGTCAGCACCGTGGAGTCTTTCCAGGTCAACCCCACCTGTGGTGATGAGGTTCGGCTGCGGCTGCGGGTCAAGGGCTCGGGGGAGCAGGCCACGATTGACCTGCTCGAATGGGAAGGGTCAGGCTGCTCCATTTCGCAGGCTTCCACCTCGGTCATGGTTCAGGAGGCCGAGGATGCAACCCGCGTGGGTGTGGAAGAGTTCGCACGGCGGTTCGATGCCCTGATGCACAGCCGGGGGGCCGCTGTGGATGCCGCAGAGGAGGAGTTTCTCGGAGATGCAGCCGCCTTTGCCGGTGTCTCCAAGTATCCGGCGCGAGTCAAATGTGCCTTGCTGGGATGGATGGCGCTCAAAGATGCGTTACGACAGATAGACCAAGGAGAATGAGGCTATGAGCGAATCGACCGCCGATAGTGCTACCACCCCGGTGGATGTGGCTGACATTGAGGAAGCATTGCGGGACGTGATCGACCCCGAGCTCGGTATCAATGTCGTCGACCTGGGACTGATCTACGGTGTGCACCTGGAACCCAACGGTGAGGCGGTCATCGACATGACGTTGACCTCGGCTGCGTGTCCGTTGACGGACGTGATCGAGGATCAGGCCTCGCAGGCTCTGGAAGGACTGGTCACCGGGCAGCGGATCAACTGGGTGTGGATGCCCCCGTGGGGACCAGAGAAGATCACCGAGGATGGTCGCCAGCAGCTGCGTGCGCTGGGCTTCAACGTTTAGCGAATGTCCGCGTCGCTGCGTTCGCGCAGAATCTGAATATCGCTGGCTGTCCGCACACTAGAAAGTGCGAATTCCAGACCGACGCGCAGGCCCAGAATTGCGAACACCACTGGAATCCAACCGAATAGCAGCGCCAGGACCCCGAGTATGGTGAAGGGGTTTCCATCGCCACCGCCGCCGAACGGGTTTGTGATTGCGTTGACGTAACCGCCAAGACTGAACCAGAAAACGGCGTGCACGATGTAGGCGAACGCACCCAAGACAAATCCGAGGATATAGAGCAGCTTGACGATCCCGGGTGTGGCGTAGCTCCTGAACGTGAAATCGAAAGCGCTGCCGATGCCGCGAGCAGCCGGGACCGCTTCCTGCCGCTGCGACCACGGTGGCGGCGGAGGTTGTATCCGCGGGACCTGGCTACCCAGCCCGTACCCGCCGTATTGCGGGCCAGGTTGGGCCTCTGAGGCCGCTGCTGTTGGCGGTAGCGGTGGTGGTGGGGGTAACGGAGCGGTGGGCTGTGCCTGCCCACTCTCGGCAGGTGGTGGATTCGTCATGGGGCCATAGTGGCAAATCTGGAACCCTGTCGTAGGTCTATAGGTGTCGAAGGTGTCGAAGGTGTCGAAGGTGTCGCAGGAGCCGGACAGTCCGCCTGAAGCCTGCGTGGTGAGCTTGTGTCAACGGCATGACGTAACCGACCTAGACTTGGCGCACGTGATCACCGCACGCGATGTCGAGATCCGGATCGGCGCCCGGCAACTGCTTCGACCCTCATCGTTCCGAATCGATGCTGGCATGCGGATCGGGCTCGTGGGGCGCAATGGTGCGGGCAAGACCACATTGACCAAGCTACTGGCAGGCCAGGGACAGGTCAGTGCAGGCGCCATCACCAGCACCGGCACCGTGGGTTACCTCCCGCAAGACCCCCGCACCGGTGACCTGACCGTCCTGGCGCGTGACCGGGTGCTCTCGGCTCGATCCTTGGACGCGCTCGCTACCCGGATCCGCAAGGCGGAAGCGGACATGAGTAGCGACGACGACGCGGTGCGCAGCCGTGCCATGGAGCGATACGCGCGGCTAGATGCCGAGTTCGCCGCGCAAGGTGGCTGGGCGGCTGAGAGTGAAGCCGCCCGAATCACCTCCAACCTCGGTTTGCCGACCAGAGTGCTGGAGCAACAGCTCAGCACGCTCTCTGGCGGTCAGCGCCGCCGGGTGGAACTAGCCCGGATCCTGTACTCCGACGCCGCCACCTTGCTATTGGACGAACCAACCAACCACTTGGACGCCGATTCAATCGTGTGGCTGCGCGAGTACTTGCGCAGCTACCACGGTGGATTCGTGGTCATCAGTCACGACGCCGAGCTGTTGCGCGCCACGGTCAACACGGTGTTTCACCTGGATGCCAATCGAGCTGAACTTGATATCTACAACCTCGGCTGGGATGCCTACCTCAACCAACGCGAACTCGACGAACGCCGTCGTAGACGCGAGCGGGCCAACGCCGAGAAGAAGGCCACGGTACTCATGGCCCAGGCGGACAAGATGCGCGCCAAGGCCACCAAAGCCGTGGCCGCCCAGAACATGGCTCGCCGCGCCGAACGCATGCTGGCTGGCTTGGAGCAGGCCCGGACCGCCGACCGGGTGGCCAAACTGCGGTTCCCGGATCCGGCACCGTGCGGCAAGACGCCGCTGCGCGCCCAAGGACTGAGTAAGAGCTATGGCTCCCAAGAGGTGTTTACCGACGTAGATCTGGCTATTGATCGGGGCAGCAAAGTTGTGGTGCTGGGGCTCAACGGCGCAGGTAAGACCACCTTGCTGCGCATCCTGGCCGATGTCGAAGCCTCCGACACCGGGGAACTACTTCCTGGGCACGGCCTCAAGATCGGCTACTACGCCCAGGAGCACGAAACCCTGGATATGGGTCGCTCGGTCGTTGAGAATCTGCGCAGCGCTGCACCGGACTTGACCGATACCCAGGTCCGTAGCGTGCTCGGATCATTCCTGTTCTCGGGGGACGACGCCGACAAGCCTGCCCGCGTGCTCTCCGGTGGCGAGAAGACCAGGCTGGCGCTGGCAGTGCTGGTGGTCTCTAGCGCCAACGTGTTGTTGCTAGATGAGCCCACCAACAACCTGGATCCGGCCAGCCGGGAGGAGATTTTGGCCGCGCTGCGTAGTTTCACCGGGGCGGTGGTGCTGGTCACTCACGACGAAGGGGCCGTGCAAGCCCTGGCGCCGGAGCGGGTGCTGTTGCTCCCCGACGGCGACGAAGACCTATGGAACGAGTCCTATTCCGAGCTGGTGTCGTTGGCATGAGCGGAATCGCCGCTGAGCATCTGGTGCGCCAGGGTGCCCTCGGCCAGACGCCGCATCGCTAGCAGCACCCGCTCCATCAGCAATTCCCCCAAGATGGAATGCCGCAAAGCCTGGGACGGGGACATGCCCGGTACCTGGGCAATCTCGGCCCTGGCGATATCGGTCATCGCGGCGGCGTATCGCTGCTGCAGGTTCGCTGAGACGGTAAACCCCGCAGCCATGGCAGCGTCGAGGGCTGCTTGTAGCTCGGTGGCTGCGGCCGGATTGGTGCTGCTATCCCAGCCATAGGCAGCGATGGTCTGTTCAGTCTCGGGCCGCAATGGCTGCTGCTGCTGCTGGTGGCGGCGACTGAGTACCTGTTCTAGCGAATGCAGCCGATGGACCAGTTCACCCATGTCGGCGACCGGTTCGGTGATCCCGGCTACCAAGACCCGTACGTCACTAATGGCCAGTCCGGATGCCAGCAGCGCGCGCACCAAGCCCAGTGCGTCGATGTGTCGCTGGTCATATTCAGCCCGCGTCGTCGAGGTGGCTTCCCCGGCAGGAATGAGCCGTTCACGCAGGTAATACTTGATCGTCGGGGTGGGGATACCCGTCGCAGCCGCGAGTTCTGAAATTCGCACGTAGCCTCAAATTCATTGGGTACTGGTACTATCCAAAGTACGGACCCCGGGGGGGGATTCCGCGGGGGATACGAGTGGGTGGGCACCGGGGCGGACCGTTGGTCCGCTCCGGTGTGCCAATTCTGGTCTGCCTATTCTGGCTTGCATGGTGCGCCCGAGCCGCCTGCGCCGTCTCATTTGCGCCCGACCTGCTACCGGACTGACTGCTCTGATCCCGGCTCCTGAGCTGTGCTGACGGCGTCTGCGGCATCGATGGCGGCATCCTCGATATCGGCATCGGAGAGTCTTCGACGCACGCGCGGTGTTCGGGCAATTCCCGCCTCGACATCCAGGGCATGGCGTTCCCGCCGGGCCATCACGGCGAATCCAATGAAAGCCATGAGCGCAAAGGACCACCATTGCAAGGCGTAGGAGAGATTCGAACGATAGTTCGGGGCCGGAATAGGAATCGGTGTGGGCGCGGCCTGGGTACTCGGATTCTCGCTTACCAGGAAGGCATAACCGCCGGTGACCAGGGTGCTGCTATCCCTGCCTGGCTCGGCAGCCTGCAGCACCTGCTCAGGGTTGATGCGAAACACCTGCCCAGCCACCGGGTTCCGGTCGCTGGCCGGTTCTGCTGGCCGCAACCGTAGTTCCAGCTCCACCTGGCCTCCTGGTGGGGCCAGAAGGTTGCCCGGGTCCGTGAACGCGTCGGTGGGAAACCAGCCGCGGTCGACCACCAGCAACCATGGGCCCTGCGTCCCTGCGACCTCGAACAGTGCCAGCGCATGGTCGGCGGCGGCGCCCTCCACCCCTCGCTGGGGCAGCAGGACCGGCGTTGGCAGATACCGGCCGCTCACCCTCACGGCACGCCATTCGGTGGCATCGGTCACCGGGGTACTGGGATCGGGAATGAGATCGGACAGCGGCACGGCCGGCTCGGTGCTGTTGGCAGCGACTCGTTCAATGGTCTCAGCCCGATACTCATGGCGTTGCAGTTGCCAACTTCCCAGCACCACGCACACTGCGGCAACCACGATCGCCAGAGCAGCGGTACCCAGCCACCGCCGTGACCACAAGAAGGCGTACCTGCTCATGTAGCCTGCAGCTCGGTCACGGGAATGGTCTCCCGCAAGAAGGAACGGGCAGTCAGGAAATGCGCCAGGTGCTGGCGATGGTCATCGCAGGCGAGCCAGGTCTTTCGCCGCTGCGGCTGATGAAGTTTCGGGTTGTTCCAACGCAACGCCCAACGTGCCTGTTGCTGGCACGCTTTCGCACTACACACCAGGTCAGTCATCGGCTCGGCCGCCGTCTGGCTTCTCGGCCTGGGTTTGGCCGGCTGGTAGGGCACGACTATCGAGGTAGCTGCTGGGTACTACCCGCCGTTCGGTGCCCGAGTTAGCCATAATCACCGCAATGTAGGGAAGAACGAACGCCATTCCGACGCAGAACCACCGCACCCAGCCGGAGGTGAAGAAGGCAGCGGTAAAGGCGGCGACTCGGATCCCCATGGTGATGAGGTAGTTGCGAGTGCGGGCCCGGAGCCGATCGGTGTGGCTACGGCCAGCAGAGGTAATGGCGTGAACGTCGCTCACACCACCACCTTACCTTCCCGACGCCGAGCACCCTTGGCCCTATCCTGGCCACCGGAGGGTGGCATGCCCGCGCCGCCCCGGAGAGGAAACGTCCGTGAACACCACCGCAGAATCGTCGTCAGGCGCTCCCGAACGCACCCCCAGGGTGGTCGTGGTCACCGGTGCCAACCGGGGCATCGGGTATGCCATTGCCGAACGATTGGTGGCGGCGGGCGATGCTGTGGCCAGTATTCACCGCAGCGGTCAATTGCCGGACGGAGTGCTAAGCGTCAAGGCCGATATCCGTGACACCGAAGCGGTGGATGCGGCGTTTACTCAGATCGAGTCTGACCTTGGCCCGGTGCAGGTACTCATTGCCAACGCGGGTATCACCAAGGACACGCTGTTGATGCGCATGAGCGACGATGACTTCACTCAGGTGCTCGATGTCAATCTGGCAGGAACCTTCCGCTGCGTGCGACGTGCGAGCAAGCCCATGATCCGAGGCCGATATGGCCGCATCGTGCTCATTAGTTCAGTGGTCGGGCTATACGGATCACCCGGGCAGGTCAACTACGCGGCGTCCAAGTCTGCGCTGGTGGGTATGGCGCGGTCGGTGACCAGAGAACTAGGCGGACGAGGTATCACCTGCAATGTGGTGGCACCGGGGTTTATCGATACCGCCATGACCGCAGAACTGCCCGAGGCAACCCAGGCCTCTTACCGGGCGGCGATTCCTGCCGGGCGGTTTGCGCAACCGCAAGAGGTTGCCGCTGCGGTCGAATTCGTAGCCTCAGATGAGGCGGCCTACATCACCGGTGCGGTTATTCCGGTCGATGGTGGCCTGGGTATGGGTCACTGACCCTAGGCTTAGGACCCTCACAACGAAAGGAGTCTGAGGTGGGACTGCTGGAAGGCAAGCGAATCCTGGTCACCGGAGTGCTGGTGGAATCCTCGATCGCGTTCGGAGTAGCCAAGCTCGCGCAACAGGAGGGCGCTGAGGTGGTGCTGTCGAGCTTCGGCAAGCAGTTCCGACTCACTCAGGTGATCTCGCGGCGGCTGCCTCGGGAAGCGCCGGTGGTCCGCCTCGACGTGACCGATGAGCAGGACCTGGCCGCACTGGAGGCGAACGTCCGCGAACACGTGGACGGGCTCGATGGCGTGGTTCACTCGATCGGATTCGCCCCGCAATCAGTGATGGGCGGTAACTTCTTGGCTGGGCAGTGGCAAGATGTCGCGACCGCCTTGGAGATTTCCGCGTACTCGTTGAAGTCGCTGGCCGTCGCTAGCCAGCCCCTGTTGAGCAACGGTGGTTCGCTGGTGGGACTGACCTTCGATGGCCGGTTCGCCTGGCCCGTGTACGACTGGATGGGTGTGGCGAAGGCAGCATTCGAGGCCACCAACCGCTACTTGGCGCGCGATCTCGGGCCGCAAGGAATCCGCTGCAATGTGGTCTCCGCAGGGCCCATCCGCACGACGGCTGCCAAATCCATCCCAGGTTTCTCGGAGATGGAGTCGGTCTGGAGTGACCGGGCACCGCTGGGCTGGGACGTCAACGACACCGAGCCAGCGGCCCGGGCGGTGGTCGCGCTGCTGAGCGACTGGTTCCCTGCCACCACTGGGGAAATGGTGCATGTCGACGGCGGCGTGCACGCCATGGGTCAATAGCGAGGCGGCTGATGAGCACCCGGCGGCTGGGCCTGTTACGGCACGCGAAAGCACACGCTGGTGGCATGAACGATGCTGCTCGGGAACTTGCCGATGTGGCCGCACAGCAGTGCGCGGGCGTGGCACGAGTGATGCTCGACCGCGGTCGGGTACCCGCGCTGGTTTTGTGCTCAAGTGCGGTCCGTGCCCAGCAGACGTGGGATCTGGTTGCGGCAGCATTGCCGCAGCAACCTGCCATCCGGGTACTGGATGAGTTGTACCTGGCTGGGCTCGAGGAGGTCATCGACCTCCTGCATACCGTCCCTGCCGAGGTGACCGATGTGCTGGTCGTCGGGCATGAGCCGACGATGTCGGCAACGGCGGACTATCTCGCTGCCGATGATTCCGATCAGGCTGCTCGGGCGCTGGTGCGGGTGGGCGTGCCCACGGCCTCGCTCTGCCTGCTCCACACCGATGGGCAGTGGTCCGGCCTGGGGCATCGGGGGGCCACGTTGACCGAGGTGGTGACCTAGTCGGATAGTGGCCGGTCACCCAGGTGGGTGAGCAACTCGTCCAGGCGCGGGCCATTCAGGATCAGGTCAGCTTGTGCCCGCAGCGCTGGCTTGGCCATGAATGCCACGCCGAGCCCGGCTGCAGCAACCATGTCCAGGTCGTTGGCGCCGTCGCCGACGGCGATCGTGTCCGCCATCCGAACCTGCTGCTCGGCAGCAAAGTCCCGCAGGAAATCGGCCTTCGCCGCCCGATCAACGATCGGACCGATCGTGCGTCCGGTCAGAACGGCGTCAACCACCTCCAACCGGTTTGCCTGAATCCGGGTGATGGGAAGGTCAGCCACCAACGGATCAACGATCTCGCGAAAGCCGCCTGACACCAGCCCGACCGGCCACCCTCGGGCAGCGCATTGCATGAGGAGCTCGGTGGCGCCAGGGGTGAAGCGAAGTTGTTCCCGCACCCAGGTACAGGCAGCGGCATCGAGACCCGCGAGCGCAGCCACACGGGCACGCAAGGAGTCGGCAAAGTCGAGCTCGCCACGCATGGCGGCCTCGGTGATAGCCGCCACCTGCTCATGCGTGCCGGCGTGGGCCGCGAGCAGATCGATCTGCTCATCGGTGACCAGCGTGGAGTCGACATCCAGCACGAGGAGTCGACGACTCATGCCTTGGTGACCCGCGTCCCCCGGGGCACCACGGTCACTCCCGATTCGGTGACAACGAACCCACGGGACCGGTCGAGCTCCGGATCGATACCGATGCTGGCGCCGTCCTCCACGACAACCGATTTGTCCAGGATCGACCGCCGCACCTGGGCGTTGCGGTGAATAACCACATCGTCCATGAGCACCGAGCCGGTGATCTCCGACCAGGAGTTGACGCGAACCCCGGGCGAGAGGACCGACCCCTGCACCTCACCGCCGGAGACCACCACTCCAGGGGAGATGATCGAATCCACAGCGTGTCCCATCCGATCGGCATTGGCGTGTACGAACTTCGCCGGAGGCAGGCCGGTGTAGCCGGTGTGGACCGGCCAGGAGTAGTTGTACAGGTTGAAGACCGGCTCCACCGCGATCAGGTCCATCTGTGCGTCGTAGTAGGCGTCGATCGTTCCGACATCGCGCCAATAGTTGCGGTCTCGGTCCTTGGATCCAGGGACATCGTTGTCGATGAAGTCGTAGAGGCCTGCCTGACCTTTCTCAACGAAATGCGGCACGATGTCGCCGCCCATGTCGTGCTTGGAGTCGGCCTTCTTGGCGTCGGAGGTCACGGCATCGATCATGGCGTCGGCGCTCATCACGTAATTGCCCATCGACGCCAGCACCTCGCTGGGTGAATCGGCGAGGCCGACGGGGTTGGTCGGTTTCTCCAAGAATGCGGCAATTCGGTTGGGATCATCCGGTTGCGCGGCGATCACCCCGAACTGGTCAGCGAGCGAGATCGGCTGCCGGATTCCGGCGACGGTCATCTCCGCGCCGGAAGCGATGTGGGCGTCGACCATCTGGGAGAAATCCATGCGGTAGACGTGGTCAGCTCCCACGACGACCACGATGTCTGGCTTCTCGTCGTTGAGGATGTTCAGTGACTGATAGATTGCGTCAGCGCTGCCCAGGAACCAGTTCTTGCCCACACGTTGCTGGGCCGGGACAGGGGCCACGTAGTTTCCCAGCAGCGGTGACATGCGCCAGGTCTTGGCGATGTGACGGTCCAACGAGTGCGACTTGTACTGGGTGAGCACAACGACCTTTAAATAGCCCGCGTTGACGACATTCGACAGTGCGAAGTCAACCAGCCTGTAGATGCCACCGAACGGAACGGCTGGCTTGGCCCGCTCCTGGGTCAATGGCATCAGACGCTTGCCTTCGCCACCGGCTAGGACGATCGCTAAAACTCGTGGTGCAGCCATAGCAGCAACCCTAGGCCACTGGCCTGGAACCAGGTATCGCAGCGAGCGATATATCTGGAAAGCTTGCTCCATGCGAGTTGACCTGCTGACCCGGGAGTACCCACCACACATCTACGGCGGAGCAGGTGTCCACGTCGCCGAACTCGCCCGGGTGCTGCGTTCTCATATCGATGTGCGGGTTCGCTGCTTCGATGGCCCCCGCACCGACCAGCCCGGCGTCACCGGATACGTTGATCCCCCAGAACTGGCGCAGGCCAATCCTGCCTTGCGAACATTGGGCACAGACCTGGCCATCGCGGCCGATACCGCTGGTGCTGACCTGCTGCACTCCCATACCTGGTACGCCAACCTGGCCGGGCACCTGGGCAGCCTGCTCAATGACGTGCCACACATCGTCAGCGCCCACAGCTTGGAACCGCTGCGGCCGTGGAAGGCCGAGCAACTAGGGGGCGGGTACGCCATCTCCTCCTGGGCGGAGAAGACCGCCTATGAGGGTGCTGCCCGGGTGATCGCGGTCAGCGGCGGAATGCGTGAGGACATCCTGCGTTCCTACCCGGGGCTGGATCCGAGCAAGGTCGTCGTGGTGCACAACGGCATCGATCTGGATGGTTGGAGCCGGCCCGATGAGTCGGTCATCGACCAGGTCGCCGCATCCTTTGGGGTAGACCGCACGCGCCCGACCGTCATCTTCGTCGGTCGCATCACCCGGCAGAAGGGGCTTGCCTACCTGCTGCAGGCAGCGCGCCAGCTGCCTGCCGATGTGCAACTGATCATGTGCGCCGGTGCCCCGGACACGCCGGAGATCGCCGCGGAGGTGTCATCGGCCTTTCAGCAGCTGCAGACCGAACGTAGCGGCGTCATCTGGATCGAGAACATGCTGCCGCGCGACCAGGTGGTTGCGCTGTTGGCGGCCTCGACCGTGTTCGTGTGTCCCAGCGTGTACGAGCCGCTGGGAATCGTGAACCTGGAGGCGATGGCGGCCGGGGTTGCGGTGGTGGGTTCGGCCACCGGCGGCATTCCCGAGGTGATCGAGGATGGTGCCACGGGGCTGTTGGTGCCTATCGATCAGGTAGCTGACGGTACCGGCACACCCGTGGAACCGTCGACTTTCGTGTCCGACCTGGCCGATGCCCTGACCCGATTGACCGCAGACCCAGCATTGGCAGCCCAGATGGGCGCTGCAGGCCGGGTGCGGGCGGAGCAGCACTTCTCCTGGGACTCGATCGCCGAACGAACGTTGCAGGTGTACCGCAGCGTGCTCTAACCAGACCCCGGCGACTCCTACCTACCGGTGGGGAAGGTGCTCGCCGCGGTCATCGCCTGCCGGGCGGCCCCAGCCACGTGACGCAGTGCCGCCAACCTCTGATCGGCGGCCCACAGCGTCAGGGCCGCGCCATCATCGGCCATCGCCAATTCCGCGATCGCTTCCAATCGTGCGGCCCGCACCAGGAGTTGAGCCCGGCGCGGATCCAGCTCGGCAGGCAATGCGTCGGCGATCGGCCCCGGAATCGCTGCGGAGGCGAGCTCGGCGATCTCCTCTGCTGCGTCTGGTCGCCATCGGGCCACATCCATCGTCTCTAGTGCATCGACGGCGACCACCAGGGCTTGCGCGAGGACTCGCCGGGCCTCACCCAAGTCAATGGGCACGAGCGAGGCGCAGGTGGAGAAGATCTGCCAGCGCACCATCGCCCCGGGCTCCAGCGCTGAACCGAAGGCGGTGACGGCGGGCACGGCGACCAAGGCCTGGCCCTGCGTACTAGTCACCACCAGGCATTCACCGGCGTCCATGGCTGCCGTCCCGGACACCCCTGCTAGCCCCACCGGCTCATGCGGAACCGGCAATGCGGCGCAGATAGTGCCCCGCTGGTGGGCGAACTGAGCGAGCATGGCCGTCAACGGGGCCTGATCAACGGTGCGGTGAGGTTCATCGGTGCCAGTGATGGCTGTGACGGCAGGAGAGAGCCAGTCATCGGTTCCGTCGGCATAGCCGAGCCATAGGGCTGCCACGACACTGCGTGGAAGAGACACGCTCATCGTTTCCAACCTAGCGCTCGGACACAGTAGCGTGTCAGTCATGGGTGACGTTCTAGAGTTGACTGAGGTCACCGTGCGCCGGGGGCAGACCACCATCCTTGACCGGGTGGCGTGGTCGGTTGAGGAGGGTGAGCGCTGGGTGGTGCTGGGCGCCAACGGGGCGGGTAAGACCACACTGATGCAGATCGCGTCCGCGCGCATGCATCCGACCTCCGGCACGGTGGATGTGTTGGGCGAACGGCTGGGCAAGATCGACGTGTTCGAATTGCGGCCGCGCATCGGATTGGCCAGTGCCGCGCTGGCCGATCGCATCCCTGGTGGCGAGCGGGTGCTGGACGTGGTGCTCACCGCCTCCTACGGGGTGACTGGGCGATGGCGTGAGGGATACGACGGCGTTGACGTCGAACGAGCTCATGATCTGCTGAATGCGTTTGGTGTGAACCACTTCTCCGATCGGATGTTCGGCACGTTGTCGGAAGGGGAGCGCAAGCGAGTTCAAATCGCGCGAGCGTTGATGACTGATCCGGAACTCCTGATCCTGGATGAACCGGCTGCAGGCTTGGATCTGGCTGGTCGGGAAGAGCTGGTGGCGGCGCTATCGGAACTGGCCAATTACCCTCTGGCACCGGTCTTGGTACTGATTACCCACCACGTGGAGGAGGTCCCG
>JBKEBC010000064.1:0-20160 GCA_047972965.1 Beutenbergiaceae bacterium
TCACGACTTCGCCGCCCAATCACGACTTCGCGGGTGGCCTACGGCGTCGCGGGTGGCCTACGGCGTCGGGAGCGAGGTACGGCGTCGGGAGCGAGATACGACTTCGCGGGTGGCCTACGGCGTCGGGAGCGAGATACGACTTCGCGGGTGGCCTACGGCGTCGGGAGCGAGGTACGACGTCGGGAGTGGCCTACGGCGTCGCGGGCGTGGTCGTGAGGGCCACCCGGTGGCGGCTCCGGTGTACTGGCGCGGGGCCTAGCTGCGCCGCAGGTGATCACCACGGGCTTGCGCCATGGTCATGGCGTGGGTGCGCTCCCGGTTCCACGGGCGGGTCCACCCCAGCTCATCGAGCAAGTGGTCCATCAGGTTGCCAGTAAAACCCCAAATCCAGCCGGCCGATACCTCAAATCCGGAGCTACGGTGTCCAGCGATTGTCACGGTGGCTCGGTGCTGGGGATCGAGCAGGTGGGCGACCCGGACCCGGAGCGTGTGCAGCACTTCACCGGTGGCGACCTCAGCGGCTGCCTCCGGCGTATCGGTCCATGCCAGCACCGGGGTGACGACGAAACCGCTGATGGGTACCGATACCGGAGCAAGGTCGGTGATGACGTCGACGTGCTCCGGTGCCAAGCCAATCTCTTCGTGAGTCTCCCGGACCGCTGCTTGCACCGGACTCTCACCAGGCTCGATCGTCCCGCCCGGAAGCGAGATCTGGCCCGGGTGGTGGCGCAGCTCGGGGGAGCGTTGCACAAAGAAGATATCCGCGGCATCACGTACCGCATCGGTGACCCGGGACCGGCGATCGGTGGGGGCGAACAGTGCGAGCACCGCCGCAGCCCGGTAGCGTTCAGCATCCTGGGCGTCAAATCGGTGGGGTCCACCCAGCTCGCTGGCCTCACCTCGGCGCACTCGATGCCCGAACGCCAGCAATGCGTCCCTGGTGTGTGAGGCGGCCTCGTGCACCGGGCCAGCCTACTCATGCGGCCAACCCGGTGCCTGAGGTCCTAGTCGACGTACTCCACCACGGCCCGGCCCGCACTGACCTCGACATCGAGGTCGAAGCGGGAGCTTGAGTCGGAACGAACGTTGATCTCGCGGTCTCCGGCTGAGGCTTCTCCGGTGAGGGCGTACTCCCCATCGGGCAGCAGTACCTCGGCGAATCCTGCATTGACCTCGACCGTGGTGTTGCTAGGTTGCGCACCTTCAATGGCGACATCGGCTCTGCCAGCGTTGACCTCGACGCTGATGGTGTTGAGCGCGGCGTTGGTCACATCAACGGTGGCGATACCACTGGCGACGTCGACCGAGAGCAGGTCTGTGACGGAGTCAGTGATGATATTGGCCTCCCCGCTCAGAACCGTGACAGCCATAGAACTACTGGCGGCCTCGAATGAGATCGCACCGGCTGCGACCTCCAGCTCGACGTTTCCGAAGGATCCTTCGTCGATATCGATCGATCCGGCTGAGACCCACACGCTGGCATCCAGCGACCCACTCAGTTCCTGGGGGAGCACCAAGGTGGCCTCGGTCGTCCCAGCGAACCCGGAAAACGACCAGCCCCACATGTCCTGCGAGACGATCAAGGTGTTTCCGTCGACCTCGAGGGACCAATCCTGGTTCCAGTGCCAGCCCCTGGATTCGACTTCCAGCCGCGCTTGGTCGATGTCCTCGAATTCCAGCTCAAGCTCAGCGGAGCCAACTTCTAGTTCGAGACTCTGCACGCCGTCGACGGGGACCGACTCAACCAGCGACGGTGCTCCCGGGCGTGAGGACCCATCACCCCGATCGCCGCCACCGGCGAGTGGGCCCGAATTGTCGAGATAGTCGGGCCCTCTGACCAGCAGCGTGGCTACCAGCCCTTGCGCCACGATCGCGATGATCACGATGGCGCCGACCAGGGTGGCCAACAACGAGACCCAGCTATGCGGCCGATGGGCGAGGGCTGGGTTGTCGCTGGTTGGGGTGGGCAGATCGGGTTGGTCGGTCGGGGTATCGGTGGTCGTGCTCATGAGCGTGCCTCCAAGTCAGGGTTCTCCAGGTGGGCCAAGACAGCGAGAACGCGACGGTTCCCGGCCTGATCTGGCTCTAGGTCGAGCTTGGTGAATAGTGAGGAGATGTGTTTTTCGACGCTGCCTTCGGATATGTAGAGGGCTTGAGCGATGGCCGCATTGGACCGTCCCTGAGCCATCAGAGCGAGGACCTCGGACTCCCTCTCGGTCAGCCGCGACAAGCGGGAGTCTCGTCGACGGCGGGTCAGCAGCTGCGCAACCACCTCTGGGTCTAGGGCGGTTCCACCCCCGCCGACCTCGGCGACGCTGGCCAGGAAGTCCTCGACGTCGGCCACCCGATCTTTCAGGAGGTAGCCAAGGCCCGCGGTGTTGTTGGCGATCAGTTCCGTCGCGTACCTCTCCTCCACGTACTGGCTCAGGACCAGCAGTGCCAAACCTGGGTACAGCTCACGCAGTCGAAGTGCCGCCTGGATGCCCTCATCTGTGAAAGAGGGTGGTAGTCGAACATCGAGGATCGCCAGTTCCGGATGATGTTGTTCGACCGACTCCTCCAACCGGCTGGCGTCAGGGAGGGCGCCGACGATCTCATGACCGGCATCGGTCAGCAGCCTGACGATGCCTTCCCGCAGCAGAACGGAGTCTTCGCAGATCAGGATCCGCATGGCACGCTCACTTCCACAGTGGTGGGACCCCCGGCGGGGCTGGACAAAGTCAGCGATCCACCGATGGCTTGGATGCGCCCGGCGACACCATCGATGCCCCCGCCCGGTATCCGGCGGGCCCCGCCCTGGCCGTCGTCCTCCACCCGGGCCCACAGCATTGCGCCGGGGCGTTCCAGCACGGTGACGCGGCATTCGCGGGCACCGGAGTGCTTGGTGGCATTGGTCAACGATTCTGCGATGGCGAAGTACATGGCTGCCTCTGTGTCCTTGGAACAGCGTTGATCGAGGCGGATATTCAGGTGTACGGGAATGTGCGAGCGGGCGGCGAGCGCCGACAGCGCCGCATCCAGGCCCCGGTCGGAAAGTACCGCCGGGTTGATCCCTCGCGCGAGCTGACGCAGCTCGGTGATTGCTTCCTTGGTTGAACTGTGCGCCTCATCGATCAGCGCGGCAGCGGCCTCGGGGTCATCAGCGAGTTTTGCCTTCGCCATGCCTAAGGTCATGCCGACCGACACCAGACGCGGCTGCACGCCGTCGTGAAGGTCGCGTTCGATGCGGGTGCGTTCCACCTCGGCGGAATGCACGGCATCTTTGCGGCGTTCGGTGGCCGTCTGGGCTTGCCGGGCTAGTTCCTCCTCTCGCGAAGGCATCAGCAATTGCGCAGATAGCGCGCGGTGAATCAAGGTCAGCGTGTAGATGACCCCGACTCCGGCGAGCGCCATCAGGATTCCGAGAGCTGCCGCAAGGCCGCCCGAGACCTCGATTTGAAACCAGCCGATGGGATATTGCCCAGCGTTGAGATCTCGAATGGCGGTACCGGTCAGGAAGATGCCGTTGCTGATGATCTGCAGGAGCGCCAGGGTCGCGACCCCGAGGAAAGAGATGATGGTCAGGTGCGCCAGCGTGCGCAGGTTTTGCCGATTGCTGAATTGCAACAGCAGGGTGTGCGGAATCCGCAGCCAATCGGTACGGCTTGACCGGGGAAACCTGCGATCGGGCAGGTCGAGCTTGAGCACTCCGCCTGCTCGCTTCTCCTCCACCCAGGCCACAACCCAAATGCCGAGGGCAACCAGTGCCAGGATGATGAGCCCAGTGCCGAATGCTGGCACCATGCCGATGCCGGTACCAACCATGGTGACCAGGCTGATCAGGACTATTGGCCCGATGATGCCCATCAGTGCCAGGTGGGCGGCTAGCGCCGCGCTTTGACCTATTCGTTTCATATCGACCACGCTAGGGAGTGCTTGACGCTATTCGTACCCGGACTGCCCGATGGTATGCGGGGGGTATCCCCCAGGGGGAACCACCGGCCCTGAGTGGTTGGTGTCCATGCAGGTCATCGAGTAGGTAGATGGGTACGTGCGGTCAGGCGTGGGCCTCGCCGTGGGTGGGTGAGTGCGCCAAGGCTGGGTACCGGGGGCTGAATCCAGCTGGGTCGTCGGATCCGCCCAATATCACCGGAGTTTGGCTCAGGGCACATACCGCCCCGGGCCCCCAGGCTCGGGCTGTCACCTGGTTGTCCCGAAACGGCGCCATGGGCTCGTGTGGGTGTGCAGGTGAGCAGGTTCCGGTGCGCTCGTGTGGCTGTTGTGGTGCGCAGGTTCCGGTGCGCTCGCGTGGGTGTGCAGGTGAGCAGGCGACGGTGCGTTCGCGCGCGGGCTAGCGCTGTGCTAGCCACGCCAGAGCGACGGCGCGTTCGGTTGCCAGGACCGATTCCACCTGCGCCACGGCTTGCTCCTCGAGCTTTGGCCCGATCAGCGGCACGCGCGCCTGAACGGTGCCCTGGTAGATCACCCGGGAGCTGGTGGGTCCGGCACTGCGTAGCAGGGCGGTGCCGGATGCCTGTGCAGGTTTGCCGACCACGTCCAGGTTAATCGTCCCATCCCGGCTGCCCGGTTCCTTTTGCTCCTCCCAGGATTCCACCAGGCGGATCCTCAAGGATTGCCCCACCAGTCGTTGAGCGGCGCTGGGAAGTCCCGCCGTGGATAGTTCGCGCTCAGTGGTGACCACGAACGCGCCAGCGGCGTCTGCCTGGACGTGCACCGAGGAATCCACCGGCTTGCTGGCGGCCACCTTCTGCTTCACGAACTGCGGATCGGCGAGCATGATGGCGACATCCTCGGTAGTTGCTGGATATTCGATCTCGGCGCGGAACTCTCGCATGTCTCGATTTCCTCGGCAGGGCAGGCCGGTCCGGTGGATACCGCTGCGGTAGCCAACCGCAGCGGCACTGATTGCAGCAGACCGCCTACGCTAGCTGTTGTGTCCACGTTGAGCGACCTTGTTGATGTCCATGGTCGGCATAGCCCCGCCGACACCGAGTGGTTGCAACTGCTGGTCGGGGATTGGCAGGTGATTTCTGACCTGGCCTTCGCTGATCTGGTGCTGTGGCTGCCCACTCTTGACGACGACTTCATCGCGGTTGCCCAGTGCCGACCTTCTACCGGTGCGACCGTATATCACGAAGACATCGTGGGACGTAGTGCACCAGCTGGGTTGGTGCCGAGGCTGCGGGAGGCTGCTGGCACCCAGTCTGTTGCTCGCGGTGGTGAAACCCGGTGGACCGGTGCCTACGCTATCCGTGAGGAAGCAATCCCGGTCGTGCGGGCTGGCCGCACCATCGCCATTATCGGCCGGGAAACGCACCTGGGGGCCAGCCGCACGCCTAGTCGACTCGAAATCAACTACGTCGAATCCGCAGATGAATTGCTGGGGATGATCACACGCGGCGAATTTCCCTCGGCGAATGCCCCGACCGGTAGCCGTCGTGGCGCGCCTCGGGTCGGTGATGGCTTGGTCCGACTCAATAGTGAAGGGGAGGTGCTTTACGCCAGTCCCAACGCGCTGTCGGCGTTTCACCGGCTCGGAATTTCCTCGATCATGGTGGGTCAGGCACTAGCGGAGTCGATTACGCCGATGGTCGAAAGTGGTTCTCCGGTGGATGAGTCACTTCCGCTGGTGCTGATGGGGCGGGCTGCCTGGCGCAGTGAGGTTGAGGTGCGCGGAGTCAGCCTGTCGGTCCGAGCGCTTCCGGTGACTGAACACGGCACCCGGATCGGAGCCGTGCTTCTGGTCCGGGATGTGTCTGAGCTGCGTCGTCGCGAACGTGAGCTGATGACCAAGGACGCCACCATCCGCGAAATTCACCACCGGGTCAAGAACAATCTGCAGACTGTTGCCGCCCTGCTGCGAATCCAAGCGCGGCGAAGCAGCTCCCAGGAGGTGCGGGCGGCTCTGGATGGTGCGATGCGCCGAGTGGCCACGATTGCCACGGTGCACGAGGCCCTCTCACAGACCATTGAGGAGGTGGTCGACTTTGACGCGGTGTTTGGCCGGGCACTGCGGCTGGCTGCCGATGTTGCGAGTGTGGACAATGCGCCGGTTCGGTTCGTTCGGGAGGGAACCTTTGGAATGGTTCCCGCAGCCGACGCTACGTCGCTGGCGGTGATATTGACCGAGCTGGTGACCAACGCCGTCGAGCATGGGTTGGCAGCCACCGGTGGAACAGTGACCGTTTGTTCGGAGCGGGAGGAGCGCACCCTACGGGTGGCGGTGATTGACGACGGAATTGGAATTGAGCCGGAAGCTATTGATGGCCTAGGCACACAGATTGTCAGCACTTTGGTCGATACTGTGCTGGACGGTTCGATCACCTGGCAGGCCCGGACCGGTGGTGGAACGCAGGTCATTCTCTCGGCGCGGCTAGCCGACGTCGCTGACTAATGCTGATGCAATGAATCGCTAGCGCTGACAAATAGTGATTGTCGCGGCAATAAAAACATCGCCGCCCCCACGCATGAATAATGCGTGCGTTGGGAATCTAGCCTGCGCGGCGGGCGCGAGCGGTACGACGCTTGAGTGCGCGACGCTCGTCCTCCGACATGCCGCCCCAGACGCCAGAATCTTGACCGGACTCGATCGCCCAACGTAGGCACTGGTCGACGACGTCGCAACGGCGGCAGACCGCCTTTGCTTCCTCGATCTGCACCAAAGCCGGACCGGTGTTCCCAATGGGAAAGAACAACTCCGGGTCCTCGGTCAGGCAGGCAGCCGCGTGACGCCAATCCATTACTAACAATCCTCCTTGCGCGAGGGGAAGGCGCCAAGAATCCGAATTGGAATGTGGCCCGATATCCCCGAATATGCCGACAACTATTTTCGCACGCTAGGCCAGTTGGCACAAGGGGTCAGCGGCGGTCTTATGCGGCAATCTGCTGAGACGTGCCTCACAGATCTGCTCTTCCCCGTAGGCTCTGGCGGTGTGAACGATCAGCACAACGAAGCGGAGGCGTCCGATATTCCCGTACCTGCTCCCGTCGAGGATCCGTGGCGCAATATCGTCCTGCTCGTGGCCCTGGTGGTGGCAGGCCTGGAGGCGTTGACTCTGTTCGGGGCGGCCATCTGGTCCGTTGTCAGCATGAGCGTCGACGATGCCGGGCAAACCGGCCTGGCAGTAGGGCTAGCGGTGGTCCTGGTGGTTTTCGGGTTGTTGCTGATCGCCGGTATCAACGCCTTGTGGCACGGACGCCGCTGGGGCAGGGGGCCGGTTCTAACCTGGCAACTTCTGCAGGTGGCATTGGTGCTGGGAGCCGTTGGCCTGGCACCCGCCTGGGCCATCGGGGCCATCCTGGTGATGTCGCTCCTGGTCGGAGTGGGGCTGCTACATCCAGCGTCGGTCGCAGCCACTGGTCGCACCACTGGTTCTGGTGCGGTGCTATGACGGGTCGGGCCCCACGCGGTGCGGCCCGCGGTCAACGGTGACCGGCACCGCCTCGCCAGCGGTGACCAACACGCCATGACCTGGAAGCGAGGTCGGCGGGCTGAATGGACGCAGGTCGATGCCGGTCCAGTTGGTAACGGCGGTGGTGGTTCCCAGCACCAGCGTCGCGTCGGGGTCGCGCAGCCGGCGTGCGAGGTCGTGGAAAGCTGACCCCAAGGGTTCGGGTCGTGCTGCCGCGATGACTGCCAGCGGTGATCGCTGCGCCATCTCACTGAGGCGGCTGGCCAGACTCGGCGAAAGCCGCTCGGCGTCATCGATCATCACCACTCCTGCCTGTGCCTGTGATACCTGCGCTAGCGCGGTTTGCGCATCTGGCCAGACGGTGCGGCCGCCGGCAGCAAGTCGTTGAGCGAGCATCGCCAGCGTCGTTGAGCGCCCGCTCCGGGCCGCACCCAGGACCAGCCAGGTTCCGGTCGGCGCAAGCGGGGCGGTCACCGGTCCCGCGTGGTCGCCCCCAAGGCCGATCAGGAGCTGCTCGCAGCTTCCAGTCGTGGCGGGCAATGACACCATCAGCGGCAGTGCCAGCAGGCGCTGCGGCGGTTGATCTGGCTCCCGGTAGTGCCCACCCGAACTGGGTTGGGCGACCTGAGCTGCCGTGGCCTCACCCTCGGCTAGCAGCACCCCGCGGCCTGGACTGGTGGTCGAACTAAGCATCGTTCGAGGAATTCCGGCAGCCATGGCCTCGGCCGCATCTCGGGGTGTTAGCACCAGGTGTGAGCGGACCTGGTTGGCCCAGGAGTTCGGCCGCCCACCGCAGGTCAGCACGACTGTCATCGCATTGCCTCGGGCAGCTCGAACGGCCGCCGACACCAGCTCCGTGCCGCGCCCAAAGCCGAGCTTGTTGTCGATGTCCTGGCACAGCACATCGACGTCATCGATCACCAACATTCTGTGCGCGGCGGACGACGGCGGCATATCCGCGATCTGCGAGAGCAGCCGAATCCCGCGGCGCACCTCGCGCAAGCCGCAGACCGTTCCCAGGGCTGGTGCGGCTGGCGCCAGGGCGGTGTTGGCCAGCACATCGGTGACCACGCCCTGCTGGACCGCCTGGGTGGCCAGCGTGCGGGCAGCGGTCGACCGTCCGGCCCCTGGCGGGCCACTGATCAGCAGCGTCTGACCATGCTGGAGTTGCCAGCTGGCATGGCGTTGCTGGTCGGGCAGGTCCAGCAGTAGCAGGGCCAACGCCTGTTCCGGACAGTCCAATTCATCGACCGACACAGCGGTCGGAAGTGCGGGCGCCCACGGTGGCGAGATCGCGCGTGTGCTGGGCTCACCCCCGAGGTCGGTTGCCGCCTGGATCGCGTGGACCAACGCCGGCACGCCCTCGTCGATCGTTCCCGGCCATGCGACCTGAATTCTGATCTGGTCCTCGCTCTTGAGGATGGCGCGCCCGGGGGCACTCGGTAGCGTGGTTGCGCTGGTGTCGCCCAGCACGTCTAAGGAGTCGGTTGGTTCTAGCACCTGCAGGCAGATTCGCAGCGAGATATTGGCCCGCATGTCGGCTGTGACCGCACCTGCCGGACGCTGGGTGGCCAAGACCAGGTGAATACCGAGGGAGCGACCTTGGGCTGCGAGCCGCACCAGCCCGTCCAGGAGTTCGGGATGGGTGTCGGCCAAGGTGCGGAATTCGTCGACCATCACCAACAGCCGTGGCATGGTGCTGCCTTGGTTGCGTAGCTCGGTCAGGGAACGGGTCCCGGATTCGGCGAGCACGCGCTCGCGCCGCGCTACCTCGGCCCGCAGGGAGGCCAGTGCCCGCGCGGTGGTGCTGGTGTCCAGGTCGGTGAGGACGTCGATCACGTGTGGCAGTGCCGCCAATGTGGCGAAGGTGGCGCCGCCTTTGTAGTCGATCAACAGTATGTTCAGGTCGGCGGGTGCGTGCTCCATAGCCAGGCTCAGCACCCAGGTGGTGAGCAATTCTGACTTGCCTGAACCTGTGGTGCCAGCAACCAGCGCATGCGGCCCCGACGAAGCAAGGTCCAGGTGTACGGGGCCGTTCGGGCCAAGCGCGATGGTGCATTCAAGGCCGCTCGAACGGTGCTGCCACCGCGCGGCGATCTGCTGGGGACTGCTGGGCGTCAGCTCTTGCAGGGAAACGAGGGTCGGCAGCGGATCGCTGCTTTCGGCTGCCGCAGCGATGTCGGTACAGGCTTCGTTCGCCCAGGCGATACTGACCAGCCTGGCGTGGTCCGGCGCCACCTCCACGACCTGGGAGCACCAGCTCGGAATCTGTGCCAGCGATGTGGCGCACAGGATCGCGCTGGCCTGGGCTGGAAGCCGAGGGGCCGGTTGAGGTTCGCAGTGGTCGTACACGATGAGCTGTTGTTCGGGCTGCTCCCGGCGAGGCTTGCTGTGGGGCAATGGCGCTGCCCAATCCCAGCTCGGGGGTGCCGTGATCTGTAGTTGCTCCGGGGTGTGCAGGTAGGCGAGTTGGCACAGCAGCCAACGCGCCATTGCCCGGACAGCCTCGTCCGGGCCCACTAGCCCGATACCCTGCCCGATCGCTGCGGGGGTGACCAGACGCTGGCGCATGAGGCCACCAGACCAGGATCCCCCGACATCCCAGGAACGGGTGAGGCAGCGTCGTTCGGTGGCCGCCAACAGCTGTGCGGGATCTGGGGGCGGGGTGGGCTCGGGTTCGCCGGGATCGCCTCGCAGACGCCGTTGTGCCCGCTCCCGTAGCCAGGGCCACAGCACCGCCGCCACCATGACCACCGGCAGGACCATCCAGGTGATGGCGCGCAGGGTGCTGGTGCCACTGAGGGCAAGCGGGATCATGGTGGCTGCCATCGCGATCGGAATCAGCAGCCGTAGCCCGTCACTGCGGTGTTTGGGTACCGGGGGCGTCTGGAATCCGGGGTGGTCGCGTAGTTCGATCGTGGTTGTACCCAGCTGGAATTGGGCCCCGACTCGCACCCGGCGCCACCGGGAACCCAGGCGTCGACGGCGTGACCAGCGTCGTCGCCGGGGTCGATAGGACACCCGTGGGGCAGAGGCGAATCGTCGGGCGCAGATGGTGCCCCGATCCATGCGGACCGCCACATGTCGACGCGATAGCGCTGGATCGGCCAGGGATAGGTCGGCGTCGGAACTGCGCCCAATGACCACGGTGATCCGATCCGGAATGGGGGTGACCCATCCGGTGTCGGGGCCGTCTGCGACGGCCAGGTGGTATCGGGTGCCGACTCGGCTCATGCTGCTCATGCTGCCCTTTTGCAGGTCAGGTCCGCCGAGCGCCTGTGGATAGCGGTGCATCGAGAGGTGGGGGTGCTGCCATCGCTACGCTTGCGCTGTGGTTGCACAACCCAACATCGTGGTGATCGTCTCGGACGATCATGGCTACGCCGACATCAGCGCATTGGGCCACCGCTCGGACGTCCAGACGCCCGGCCTCGATCGGATGCTGACCGAGGGCATGGCCTGTGCCAACGCCTACGCGAGCGCTCCCATCTGCAGTCCGTCTCGGGCTGGGCTGATATCAGGGCGATACCAGCAACGGTGGGGCAGCTTGTGGTTCGACTCGGCTCAGTTCCCGCCGGAGGGGACCCCGACGATCGCTCAAGCGTTGCAGGATCGGGGCTACCGCACTGGCTACTTCGGCAAGGTTCACTACGGCGACGAGCGCGTGGGCGATCGGGCCTGCCCTCCGCACCACGGCTTTGATACCAGCTACTACGGGCTGGCCGGGCAGTCCTATGGGCGGCTCCACTACACCCGGCATAGCCGCCAGGCGCAAGGCGAGTACGGCGAGGCAGCCGTGCCGATGGCGGTGCAGCCGATGCTCAGCGGCGATGACCCGGTCGAACACGAGGGCTTCCTCACCGCCGAGTTGGGGCGCCGCGCCCGGGACTTCATGACCTCGGTCGAGGAGCCCTTCTTTGCCGTGGTGGCGTTCAACGCGGTGCACAACTTCTGCTGGCAACTACCGCCGCAGGAGCTGGCAGCGCGTGGCCTACCCGCCTACCACGACTGGGACCCGCAGTCGGGGACCAGCTACGGCCAGTGGTACGACGACGCGATCGTGCCCAATCTGCCGCACGGCCGGGAGTACTACTGCGCTCAGCTGGAGTTGATGGACGCCGAGATAGCGAGCATGCTCACCACCCTCGACGAGGCTGGTCTTGCCGAGGACACCCTGGTCGTCTACACCACCGACAACGGCGGCTCGACTTGCAACTACGCCGACAACAGCCCGTTGCGTGGCACCAAATACACCCTGTGGGAAGGGGGGATCCGGGTGCCGTTGTTGCTGCGCTGGCCTGGCCGCATCACCGGCGGTAGCGTGCGAACCGAACTCACCAGCCTGCTGGACCTCTACCCCACTCTGCTGGCGGCGGCCGGTGCCGACCTGACTCAGGTTCAAAGCGATGGGTTGAACATGTTTGACCATCACGGCGGTCATGCCGCGTTGCATTGGGATGCTGGCTTCCAGTGGGCGGTTCGTTCCGGTCCATGGAAGTACTCGGTCGTCGATAGCAATAGCGTGGAGGTCCAGGAACTCGCCGAACTTGAACATGCCCCCATTTCGGCGGGGACCTTCTTGGCTGACTTGGAATCCGATATCGGTGAAACCGAGGACCTATCGGCTAGCTATCCCGAGGTGGTGCAGCGGCTCAGTGCCATGCATGCGCGATGGCGTGCCGATATCGGGCTGAGTCGTCCTGGTTGATACCGCTAGACCGGCTCGATGAGCTGCGCGGCGTTGTTGCGAACGTTGCCGACAGCTGGTGCCACGCGATGCCAGGACACTGGCGGACCTGGTTCGGCTAGGAGTTGCTCCACGTCGGCGAGGTCGGTCATCGCTGGATCTAGCCAGGAATCAACCAGGTCAGGTCGCAGCATCACTGGTTCTCGGTCATGGATGGCCTCCAGACCGTCCCGGGCGGACGTGGTCACGATGGTGGTTGATAGCACCCACCGGTTGGGGTCATCATCGGCGCAGGCGCGATTGCGCCACCAGGAGTACAGCCCGGCAAAGGTGATCGGGGAACCCTCGCCATGGATGTAGAACGGCACCTTGCGCGGTTTGCCGTTGCTGTGGCTGCCGACTCGTTGCCATTCGTAGTAGCCGTCGGCGAGCACGAGGCAGCGCTTGCTGGCCGCCGCACCAGCAAAGACAGGTTTCTGGCTGATCGACTCGCGCCGGGCATTGATCATGCGGGCGCCGATAGCCACACAGGTGGACCAGCTGGGGATTAGTCCCCACCGGGCCGCGTGCATCTGCCGTTGTGCGGGAGGGGTGTCTGGTCCTGCCGCTGCGCGGTCAACAATGATGCGCACCGAGTCGGTCGGCGCGACGTTCCAGCTTGCGAGCGTGGTGCGGGCGGCCTCGGTCATCTCGACGACCTGGAAATCATCGGCAAGATCCTGCGATTCGCGGAAAGAGGCGTAGCGTCCGCACATTCTCCTATTGTGCCTGGTCATTGGCGTGGTGCAGCGATAGCGGATGCAGGCTCCGTGCGGTGTGTCACAGCGACTGGACTTATGTAACGGTTTGGTTACGATGGATGCAGATCTTGCTCCCGACCGAAGGCTTCCTGTGTCCAACGGACGTCACCGAGCTGCCGCTGCGCCGTCTTCTGTGATGGCCCTGCTCACCGAACGGCAGCGGCCGTGGTGGGCGCTGGGCGGCACGCTGAGCGTGGCGGTATTGACGATTTCCTTGGCCAGTGCCTCCACACCGCAGCAGCAACCTGCGGCGGCCGAGGTGGACGCCGTGCAGGAAGCACTGCTAGAAGCGCGCTCCGAGGCTCCGGCTGACCGCAGTGTGGACCGTGAGCTGGAGATGGCCTTGGATCCCAAGGTCGAACTCGTGTTGGCCGAACCGGCTCCAGAACCTGAACCGACCACGGAACCCGAGCCTGAACCTGAGCCCGTGCCGGAGGTTGTCGGACAGCTCTGGGTGACCGAGGCGCTCAATGTTCGGGCAGGTCCCTCGGTTGATGCCGAACGCCTTGGCACCGCGCCCTGGGGTACCCAGGTGGATGTGACTGGTGCCATCGAAGGCGACTGGTCCCAAGTGCTCTGGGAGGGGAGTATCGCCTGGGTGCATTCGGCCTTCCTGTCCGAAACCGAACCTCAGGCTCCAGCGCCGCCGACCGGTATCTCGTCGGCGGAATGCTCAAAGAACCCCTCGCTAGAAGCCAGTTTGCAGGCGAACGCTGCTGCCGCCTACCGGGCGGTATGCGCGGCGTTCGGCTCAGTGAGCTCCTTTGGTGGCTACCGCGCTGGTGATAGTGGTGACCACGGTTCCGGCCGTGCCCTCGACATCATGGTCACCGGTGAGGCTGGTTGGGAGATCGCGCGATACCTGCAGGCCAATGCCGCAGAGCTAGGCGTCTCCTACGTCATCTTCGAACAGCGTATCTGGCTGCGCGGCGACGCCCTCGATGACTGGGAGTGGATGGAGGATCGTGGTGGTGCGACCGCTAACCACTGGGATCACGTTCACGTCAGCACGAACTAGAGCCACGCCTTCCAGAATCACGCCTGCTGGCATGCAGCCTCGCTGCAGGTGATCGGAAACTTGCCGCACTGACTCGTTCTGCTGAGCACTTCGTGCCGCCCCATGACTGGTTGTGTCCAGATATCGACAGGTTGTCCGATTCGGCGGCGGGCTCGATTCGGAGCCGCCAGCATGAGCGCCGGACTGCTGCTTGAGGTCCTGGCCGCCCTGACCGCCAGGTGCAACCCTCAGCCGCAGCGCGCACCCAAAGGAGATGAACGATGAAGATCACCGCCCGAGGTAAGGTTCTAGCGCTGGGAGCGGCCACGCTGCTGCTGATCGGTGCCTGTACTAGCGGGACGTCGGAACCCGATGCCGATGCCACCGACGAGTCCACGTCCACGTCCGAGTCGGCCGAGAGTGACGAGAGTACGGCGCAGGTTCCTGACGTTGTCGCGGACGCCTCGATTGCAGGCTTGCGGATCCTGCTCACCAACGACGACTCCATGCAGGCGGCGAGCGAACGGGCCACCGACGGTATCGGGCTGTATGAGATGCGCCGAGCACTGTGCGAGGCCGGGGCAGACGTGGTGGTGATAGCTCCATGGGCGGTGCAGAGCGGTCGCGGTACCGCCGTGACCAACGGTGGCACCTTCACGGTGATGGAAGATCCCGATGTTCCGCAAGGCTATGAGCAGGACTGCGCGGACACCGAGAGCGCAAGCCCGGTATATGGCTTGTGCCTTGGGCAGTCGTGTACCGAGGAATCGGGTAGTGCCACGCCCACCGATACCGTGAAATTTGCACTGCGCGGCGGGCTGAATGACCTCGTGGGTTGGGACAGTGTGGATCTGGTGATCTCCGGCCCTAACTCCGGTCTGAACGTGGGCAGCTCGGTGAACGACTCGGGTACCGTGGGCGCCGCTGTCGCCGGAATTGAGCACCATGTTCCAGCATTTGCTGTCAGTTCCTCGGCCAGCTCTGACTTCTCCCACGTGCCGATGGAGAACTACGAGGCCACCTCGGCATGGACTGTCGCCCTGCTGCAGGAGTTGGTCTCCCGGGACATGCTCAACCACTACGACTTCGTGACCAACATCAACTACCCGGACATCTCTGAGAACCCAGCGCAGGCGGCGCAGTACACCGAGGTTGGCGATGCCGCGACGGCGTTCCACAGCTACAGCGCAACCGGAGATGGTGTCTACGACGTTGGTATCCAGTTGTGTGACGGCTTGGAGATCTGCGAAGAGGACAAGTCACCGGCCGACTGGCAGCTTGCTTTCGGCGGAAATATCACCGTATCCGCGCTCACCTGGGACCGCTCCTACGCGCCGGACGCGCAGGTGAGCCAGCGGTTGGCACAGTTGCAGGCGTTCGTCGCGCAGGCTGCCCCCGCACCGTAGGTTCAGCCACCCTCCCACCTCCAAACCGGGGTGGGAGGGTGCTCTGTGCTGCAGGGCTCAGCCCCGGGCACTCAAGCGGCAAGGCGCCAGCAGTTACCCGGTGCCGGCGCGCGGGGTGGTTATCCACCACCGTTCTCATTCCGGTGGCGGGGACGCAGGGAGCCGGATAGATTGACGCAACAACGCAGCCACCTGGGGGGAGCGATGCCGGACGGCGCCGGGATTCTGGAATCTGAAGTCCGTGAGTTGATACGTCGTCGCGGGCTGGATCCCAGCCGCGACCCCGATGCCACCCGGTCGTTGATCGCCGATGCTGTCGCCGACTATGACGAGCGGGCGCTCTTGGGCAGGGTGCCCCGGCTGGTAGATCTCCAGGGCGCGGCGAAGGCAATGCACGATGCCGTCGTCGGGCTGGGGCCGTTGCAGGGTTATCTGGATGACCCGGAGGTTGAGGAAGTCTGGATCAACGATCCGGGCAGAGTTTTCGTTGCCCGCTCCGGTCGGCCGGAATTGACGACGACCATGTTGGAAGCCGCAACCGTGCGGGATCTGGTGGAACGAATGCTGCGGGCTAGCGGTCGCCGCCTTGATGTGTCCACTCCGTTCGTGGATGCCTCGCTGCCGACGGGGGAGCGCTTGCACGCGGTGATTCCCGATGTCACCCGGGAGCATTGGGCAGTCAATATTCGCAAGTATGTCGCCCGGGCCAACCGGCTCAATGATCTGGTGCAGTTGGGCTCGCTACCTGCCAATGCCGCCCGATTCCTTGACGCTGCCGTGGTGAGCGGCCTCAATATCCTTGTCTCTGGTGCGACCCAGGCCGGCAAGACCACCATGGTCAACGCGCTCGCTGGCAGTATTCCCAACCAGGAGCACGTGGTCTCCTGCGAGGAGGTCTTTGAACTCAAATTGGCCTGTCGCGATGTCGTCGCGATGCAATGCCGACAACCCAATCTGGAGGGTGTGGGTGAAATCCCACTGCGTCGGCTGGTCAAGGAGGCGCTGCGGATGCGCCCTGACCGCATCATCATCGGTGAGGTTCGCGAAGCTGAAGCGCTCGACCTGCTCATCGCACTCAACTCTGGCAACCCGGGTTTGGCGACCATTCACGCTAACTCTGCTCGCGAAGCTATCACCAAGATGTGCACGCTGCCGCTCTTGGCCGGGGAGAATATCTCCGCTGGTTTCGTCGTGCCGACGGTGGCGGCAGCGATCGATCTCGTCGTCCACCTCGATCTCAGTCCGACCGGTCAGCGTTGGACCCGGGAAATCGTCACGGTTCCAGGTCGGGTGGAAGCAGGTGTGATCGAGTCGGCTCCGCTCTTCCAACGCCAGGCAGGGGCGTTGGTTCGGGCTGACGGCTTCCCGCCGCACGAGGACCGCTTCGCCCGAGCAGGCTACGACCTGGGTGCGCTTCTCGCGCCGGGTGATTGAGAACGCTATGGGGACTGTCGTCGGCCTGCTCCTGGGAGCGGGATTGCTAGGTATTTGGTGGTCGTTCTGGCCGCGACCAGAACGGGCGGTCAGCGTCCGCAGCAGCCGAATCCGTGACCTGTTGGTCCAGGCGGGCATGCCTGGCGTCTCAATCCGAGGGTTCATCCTCACCTCGACTCTGCTGGCTCTGACTGCGCTGGTCCTGGTGCTGGCAGTGACGGCGACACCGCCCATTGCGGTGTGTTTCGCAGTGATGGCTGGTGTGGCACCCAGTGTCTACGTCCGGGCCAAGTCCAGACGCCGCCGAGAGTCTTTGCGGGCCCTGTGGCCCGATGTCGTCGATGACCTGGCCTCGGCGGTGCGAGCTGGCCTGTCCATTCCGGAGGCGTTGATCGCGCTGGGGCAGCGCGGCCCGGAGCCGTTGCGTCCTGAGTTCGTACGTTTTGCTAGCGACTATCGTGCCTCGGGCCGGTTTGCTGAAGCGCTGGACCTGCTTAAGGCCAGATTGGCTGATCCGGTTGCCGATCGCATTGTCGAGGCGCTGCGGCTGACCCGGGATGTGGGGGGTACGGACCTGGGGCGCCTGCTGCGTTCCCTGTCGCAGTTCCTGCGTGATGACCTGCGAGCCAGAGGCGAGCTAGAGGCGCGGCAGTCCTGGACGGTCAACGGGGCTCGATTGGCCGCGGCAGCCCCATGGTTGGTGTTGGCGATTCTTAGTTTCCAATCAACCACGATCACGGCCTACAACTCCCCGGCCGGGGTTCTAGTACTGCTGGTTGGAGCCGCTGCCTCGGTAGTGGCATATCAGGTGATGGTGCGGCTGGGGCGGCTCCCCGAGGAAGAACGGGTGATGAGATGAACCAGTTCCTGGGGCCAGCGGGTATGAGTGGTGCGGGGGTAGGGCTGCTGTTCGGGCTAGGGGTGGTACTGGTGGCGTGGAGGTTGTCTGCCCGCCGGGTCCGCCTCATCGACCGGGTGGCACCGTACCTGCAGGAGCGTCCCACCACCTCCCGCCTGCTGCAGGAATCACAGGTGATAACACCCTTTCCCACGTTGGAACGGATCGTTGCACCGGTGGTGCGCGACGTCGCCAGAGTGTTTGAACGCCTCGGGAGCCCGACGCAATCGATTCGACGTCGGCTCCTTCGTGCGGCTAGCCCGACGACGGTCGAGGGCTTTCGCACCGAACAGGTCATTTGGGCGGCCTTGGGCCTAGCGATCGGGTTGGTCCTCGCGTTGGTGATCGGGGTGACCCGCGGCGTTTCGGTGCCGTTGCTGCTCTTGGTGGTGGTGTGCGGGCTGGTCGGGCCGCTGGTGCGCGACCACGTCCTGACCCGCCAGGTCCGCCGCCGAGAGCGGGCTATCGTTGCCCAGTTTCCCACCGTGGCTGAGCTCCTGGCGCTCTCGGTGGGTGCCGGCGAATCGCCCGTGTCCGCGCTGGAGCGAGTGGCGCGAACCACCTCGGGGGAGCTCGCCAGTGATATCGCGACCACCCTCAATGATGTCCGTTCCGGTACTGCGCTGGTGGTCGCCCTCGATGCGATGGCAACTCGAACTGAGCTGCCCAGCATTATTCGCTTCACCGACGGTCTGGCCACTGCAGTCGAGCGAGGTACGCCCCTGGCTGAGGTGCTGCGCGCCCATGCCGCCGATGCGCGGGCAGAAGGGCACCGGCAGCTGCTGGAGGAGGGTGGCCGACGAGAGATCTTCATGTTGGTTCCGGTGGTTTTTCTCATGCTCCCGGTCACCATCTTGTTCGCGTTGTTCCCCGGAGTTTCGATCCTGGCCATCACCCTCTAGGCCGCCAGATGAAAGGACACCAAGATGAGAGCACTGCGGCGGTGGTTGACTCGCCCCGACGATCCCGAACGGGGCGATGTTCCGGGCTGGGTGATGATCACCCTCATGACCGCCGGTCTGGTGGTGCTGATCTGGGCATTGGCCGGAAGTGCTCTGCAGAGCATTTTCGAGACCGCGATCGATCGCATCCTCGGCGGGCCATAGCCGGTTCGGAAGGCGGATCAGCGGTTGTCGATTTTCTGCTGGTGTCGTTGCTGTTGACACTCGTGTTTGCGGCACTGCTGCAACTGACGCTCGCACTGCATGTACGCACGCTGCTGACGGATGCGGCCTCGGAAGGTGCCCGGCATGCCGCGTTGTATGGAAACGATCTAGCGGCCGGGCGTCAACGCACCGCGATGCTGATCGGCATGACCCTGCCAGCCAGCTATTCCGAGAACATTGAGGTGGGCTACAGCGAACATGGGGACGTCCGCCTGGTCACCATGACCGTTCGAGCGCCGTTGCCGTTGCTGGGTCTGTTTGGACCCGAGAGCATCGTGACCACTGGTCGGGCGGTGGCTGAATGAGGCTGCAGGGCTGGGTGCGTCACCGGTGGCGGCGTCGTTGTGATGATGAGCGCGGAAGCGCCGTAGTGGAATTCCTTGGGGTATCGCTGGTGTTGCTGATTCCGCTGGTGTATCTGATCGTGGCGATGGCGCAACTGCAAGCTGCCAGCTTCGCCGCCGAAGGTGCCGCCCGGGAGGCCGGCCGGTTGATTGTCCGGGCCGCCACATTTGACGAGGGGGTAGCGGCAGCCCAGCTGGGTGTGGAGTTGGCGTTTGCCGATCAAGGTCTGTCGGTGGATGGAGCATCCGTCCTGCAGATCGGGTGTTCGGCGACGCCGTGCCTGACGCCGGGGGAGTACGTCGTCATCACGGTACAGGTCGATGTTGCGCTTCCACTGGCTCCAGACTTCCTACCCGCGAGTATTCCCACCACGGCACTGGTATCGGCGCAGGCTATGGCACCGGTGGGTGAATTTCGTGACTGAGCCCAGCGGCGTGAGCCGGGATGTGGATCGCCAGGAGGGCCACATCATGGTGCTATCCATCGCCTACCTGGCGATTGCAGTGGCATTGGTGTTTGTGGTGGTGTCGGTCTCGGCGGTGTACCTCGAACGCAAGCGGCTCCTGGCGCTGGCAGATGCCGTGGCCGCCGATGCTGCAGATGCGGTGGACGACCCGATCTACTACGGGGCCCGGGCTGATTCGCCCATGCTCACCTTGACCGATGCCGGGGTACATCAGGCCGCAGTCGACTACTTCGCTGCCGCACCAGCCAGCGTGGTTGACTTCACCTCCCTGGTGGTGGCTGAACCGACTGGGAGCCCAGATGGTGTCACGGCGCAGGTCACCCTCGGGGCAGTGGCGCGGCCGCCGTTGGTGGCGTGGCTGCTGCCGCCCGGAGAGGGAATCCCGATCGAGGTCACCGCTTCGGCGCAGGCTATGGACTGACCCACAGAGCCTGCGGTGACGTTGATCGTCCCCGACGGTGCTGCGGTGAATTCCCACCGGTGACCCGAGGTCAGGTGACGGTCCCTGACTGGCAGACTGGAGGCATGGCCCTTCACCTCACCGCAGAT
>JBKEBC010000087.1:0-14853 GCA_047972965.1 Beutenbergiaceae bacterium
ATCCGACCCTGGGCCCCGCAGCCCGAGCCCATATCGTGGAATCTAGCCGTGTCTACTTCTCATCCGTATCGATCCTAGAAATCACGATCAAGGCCATGCTGGGTCGTCTAGATCTGCCAGGCGGAGCCGAATTCCCTCGTACTTTCGCCAATGCCGGCCTGGTGGAGTTGAGGTTCAGTTCCGCACATGCCGCAGCACTGGCGGCCTGGCCCGACCTCGCACGCCACGATCGGTTCGACCGAATGCTGCTCGCCCAGGCCAAGACCGAGTCCCTTCGCTTGTTGACCTCAGATTCGCTGCTGCTGGGGCTTGGCGAATCGTGGATATTGAATGCTCGGCACTGACGCTACCCCGTCCCCAGAATGTCCCGACGGCGGAATGCAGCGTGCCCAGCGGCGGCCAATAACGCTCCCAACCCGGTCAGCGCCACCACCGCACCCCAGGAGATGTCCTCGCCCGGATAGTCGCCCACATGGCCAAACGGGATGAGCCAGGCTGCGAACTCGGGAAGGTCCAACATGGGGCCGAAGAAGCCAATCAGCAACGACAGTCCCACCACCACCCACACCGCGCCCAGGATCCGGGGCAGTGCCCCGTAGAGCAGGACGGCGACTCCCAGCACCACCCACACCGCCGGTATCTGCACCATATGAGCCAGGATGGTCTCACCGAACAGCTCCGACTCTCCGGTACTGATAGCCGCGCCGACTCCCAGTGCGCCGCCGCCCACCATTAGCAGCCAGGCGGCGATGACAGCGATCACCAGCACCTGGCTGCCCAACCACCCGACCCGGCTCACCCCGGTGGCCAGCACCGGCTCAGCTCGCCCGATGGTCTCCTCATGGCGGATACCCGCGGCAGCCAGGACCGCATAGATGGCCACGGTCAAGCCCATGGTCAGCGCCAAGATGTTGAGGAACCCATCCAGCATGGCGCCATCGCCCAGGAAGGCCTGAAATTGGGGTGGGGCTCCCTCATTGAAAACGTCGACGGCCGGGCCGGTGAAGAACCCGTATGCACCCCCGGCCGCGATCAACGCTAACGACCAGCCGATCAGCGAGCCGCGCTGCAGTCGCAACGACAGTGCTAGCGGGCTAGCCAGCCAACCCGCCGCATGCGCCGACCCTGGCCGTGGCGGCACCATCCCGGCACCCAGGTCCCGGTGTTCCGCGAGCCGGTAGCCCAGCGCCATCATCGCCGTGCCCACCACCAGCGAGATCCCCAGCGGCCACCACCGGTCCAGCGTGAACGGGGCGGTCTGCTGCGACCAGCCGATCGGGGACAGCCAGCTGATTGCATTGCCATGCTCCGACGTCATATCACCCAGCGCTCGCAGCGCGAACGAGGCCCCCAGCACGCCTCCGGCCATACCCGCTGCCGAGCGGGAGAACGCCGATAGCTGGGCCGTGGTGGCTGCGATCCCGGCGAAGATCCACCCGGCCGCGCCCACGCTGGCGGCGAATAGCCAGGAGCCGGTGGTCGCAAATCCCTGTGCGCTCATCAATCCGCCGATTCCCAGCACCACCACCGCGTTCATCGCTGCCGTGAGTACCAGAGCGGCGGTCAATTGCGCGTGGCGCCCGACGGCGTCGGCCCGCACTAGTTCGGCCCGCCCCGCCTGCTCCTCCACCCGGGTATGCCGGATGATCGTGAGCAGGCTCATCAAGGCGGCACCGAGGATGATGTACGCCCCATAGAGCCCCACCAAGAAATGTTCCAGGGACGGATCATCCATGCCGTAGCGAGGTCCGCCGAACAGTGCGCCTACGGGGCTGGCGATCAACGGGGCAATGGCCTGCAACGACGCCTCATCGGCGTAGACCACCTGCAGCGCCTGCACGAAATAGGCCATGAATAGCGGCAACCCCAAGGTCCAGCCGACAAGCCGGATCCGATCCCGGCGCAGCATGAACCGCAGCAAGGTGCCGGTCCCGGTCAGCGAGCCGCCTCGTGGGGCTGCGCGGTGGGAGACGGTGACGGCGGTCATGATGCGCCATTCCCAGCGCCAGCCTCGTCGCCATAGTGCTGCAGCAGCAGCTTCTCTAGGGTGGGCGGGTGTGCGGTGAGGGTGTCCACTCCCAGTGGGGCCAGGGCCCTCACGGCGCTATCCAGGTGCGCGCCGTCGATCTCGAACTGCACCCGTCCATCGTCGAGGACGAAGTCATGGATGCCTGGCAGGTCGGCCAGTTCGGCGGCGGAGGATTGGGTGCGGGCCACCACGGTGGTACGGGTCAGATGCCGCAGCTGAGTCAGTGATCCAGTTTCCACGATCTGGCCTTGCCGCACGATGGAGATCCGGTCCGCCAGCCGTTCCACCTGGGACAGGATGTGGCTGGACAGCAGCACCGTGCGCCCAGCCTGCTTGGCCTCGTCAATGCAGGACTGGAACACTGCTTCCATCAGCGGATCCAACCCCGCTGTCGGCTCATCGAGCAGCAGCAACTCGGCATCGGCGGCCAGGGCTGCCACCAGCGCCACCTTCTGCCGGTTGCCCTTGGAGTAGGTGCGGCCCTTCTTGGTGGGATCCAGATCAAACCGCTGGCACAGGTCGTCTTTGCGTTTGGCGTTGGCGTGCCCGCGCAGCCGCCCCAGCAGGTCGATGGCCTCCCCTCCGGTCAGATTTGGCCACAGCTCCACGTCGCCGGGAACATAGGCCAGGCGGCGGTGCACCGTCAGGGCGTCAGCCCAGGGGTCGGCGTCCAAGATCCGCACGTGGCCGCCGTCATGGCGCAACAGCCCGAGCAGGATCCGGATGGTGGTGGATTTTCCCGCCCCATTGGGGCCGAGGAAGCCGTGCACCTCACCGGTATTCACTTCCAGGGTGAGGTTGTCCAGCGCGGTGACGGAGCCGAAGGTCTTGCGTAGCTCGCGGATGTCGATGGCGGGGTTCATGGTGGCTCATTTCTGCTGGTCCGATCCGGTGGTGGGCGCATCGGTGGCAGGAGGGTCGGATAGGTACAGCAGGTAGGTGTCCAGGAACGAGCGGTCGGCGAGGAAGCCTTCGGTCATCAGTTCCAAGGTCGGCAGCATGATGGAGTCGAAGTAGGCGCGTATCTGTGCAGCGCCGGTGATCGCGTCGGCCGGAGGGTTCAATGAGAACTCCAGCACCAGCGGCCCAAGGCTGGACAGGGTCAGGTACCGGACGCGGGCCTGCTCATCTCGGCTGGGCACGATCTGCCCAGACTCGACACCGGCACGCACATAGTCCACGGCGTCGGCAATCATGTGCTCGATGAAAGCGCGCGCATGCTCGCCGCCATCGGCTAGCGACCGCACCACGTAGGTGACCAGCGGGGCATAGGAATCGACCTGTGCCAACTGCTGCAGCATCAGTCCAGGACCGCTCTGCTGGTCCAGCACCTCGAGTTTGGCCTCACGAATTCGGGTGAATACCCGCTCGTCACAGGCTGCGCGCAGCCCATCCTTGGAGCCGAACAGGTGCACGATCAGCCCGGCGCTCACGCCCGCATCGGCAGCGATGGCACGCAGCGATGCTGAGAACCCGTTGGCAGCGAATCGGGCGATCGCGGCGTCGCGAAGCTGTGCGCGAGTGGTGAGATCGGAACCGGTGGCTGAACGCATGTTTAACATCATAAACACCTGTTCAGCTGGCCCGCAAGCGTGGTGTGCACCTCATCGGGCGAGGCTGGTGTGGGGACGGCCGGTAGGCCCGGCAAGCGGTCGATGCCTTGCCCCGCTCGCGCCCTGCTGACCGGGCGGTAGCCGTCTCGGGTGAGCGAGGAGGGGCGAGCGTGCCCTAGGTCACATGTCGATAACAAACATTGACACGGGCGCTCGTTGGCTGGAAACGTTTCCGCACGTACCGATTGGAAACGTTTCCAACGCTGGGAGGTGGCATGGCCCGCATCACCATCACCGAGGTTGCCCGTCGGGCTGGCGTCTCGATCGCCTCCGCCTCCCGTGCTCTCAACGGCACCGGAGCAGCCCCGGCAACCACCGACAAGGTCCAACGCGCGGCGGATGAATTGGGCTACGTCCCGGATGCCACCGCCCGGTCGCTCAAGCTGCGCCGCACCCAGCAGCTTGCCTACGCCGTCGCCGATATCGGCAACCCGATCTATGTCGAGATGATGGGCACCATCGAATCCGAGGTAGCCGCCGCCGGCTACCGCTTGGTCGTCTCCCGCACCGGCGACGCCGACAGCACGCTGGACCTGGTGCGATCCCTATCGCGTGGCTACGTCGATGGACTGGTGATCTCACCGTTGCGGGTGACGCCAGCACTGATCGCCGCTCTGCAACAAGCCCCGGTGCCGGTGGTGGTGGTCGGACGGCTCCCAGAGGACGCCGGAATCGACACGGTCATGGTGGATTCAGCAGGTGGAATCGTCAGTGCCATCGACCATCTGCAGGACACTGGCCGCCAACGCCTGGTCCTGGTCAACGGGCCGACCGACACCACTCCCGGTGCGGTCCGGCATGCGGCCTTTACCCAAGCCGTCCCAGCAGGCCACGTGGTCACCGGTGAGGACTTCACCGTTGCGGCCGGATACCGGTGCGGGCAGGAGCTGTTTGCCGCCGGGTCCAGGTTTGACGCAGTGGTGGCAGCCAACGACCTGCTCGCCATCGGCGTCCTACATGCGGCCGCCGATGCCGGAGTAGATGTTCCGGGCGAGGTAGCCGTGGTGGGCATGGACGACACCTCATTGGCACGCCTGTTCCGGCCCACGCTCACCAGCGTGTCACTGGCTGCCGATGCTCGTGGCCGTAGTGCCGCCGAGCTGTTGCTGGCACGGTTGGTCGAGCCAGAGCGGGAGCCCACCACCGTGCTGGTTCCCACGCAGCTACGCATCCGAGCGTCCACCGACACGGCGCGGCCGCAGGGATGACCACCGCTACGGTGCGCCACGGAGCAGTCTCACGTGCCCAGCGCAAAGAGGCCATCGCGTTGGTGATACCCGCTGCGCTGCCCATCCTGATCTTCTCCATGGTGCCGTTGCTGACCGGGCTGTGGCTATCGCTGACCGACTCCACCCTGCGGCGCGGCCACGTCGACAGCTTTGTTGGGCTGGACAACTACATCGACCTCATCGATGACCGGTTCTTTTGGGAGTCATTCCGGATCGGGCTGATCTGGGCGACCGCGTGCTGCTTGCTCACCCTGGCCGCATCGATGGGCTTGGCCTTGCTGCTCAACGCCGACCTGCGGTTCAAGTCGCTGACTCGCGTGCTGGCTCTGATTCCGTGGGCCATGCCGCCAGTGGTCGTGGCGATCATGTGGCGGCTGATCTACTCACCCACGACCGGTCCGCTCAACGCGATGCTCGACGCCCTCGGATTGCCGACGGTGAACTGGCTAGGCGACTTCAACACCGCCCTGCCCGCCGTGATCGTGGTTGCGGTGTGGTCGGGGATGCCGCAAACCACGGTGTTGCTGCTGGCAGGAATGCAACAGGTGCCGCAGGAACTGTATGAGGCCGCCGGCGTGGACGGTGCCAACGCGGCCCGCCAGTTCTGGCACATCACATTGCCTGCCCTGCGGCCAGTGATGTTCGCCTCAACCGCTCTCGACTTCATCTGGAGCTTCAACTCCTTCGGCCTGGTGTACGTCATGACCGAAGGTGGCCCCGGTGGGCGCACCCTGCTGCCGATGCTGTTCACCTACAACGAAGCATTCGCCAACCGCAATACCGGCTACGCATCTGCCATGGGTGGGGTCCTGGTCTTGGCGGTCCTGGTCATTCTCTCGGCCTACATGTTCGGCCAGTTCCGGCGCGGAAAGGCTCAGGCATGAGCGGGCGGACGGCGGTGCGCGCGGGCCAGTACCTGGCACTGGCCGCCTACCTAGTGTTCCTGGCCTTCCCACTGCTATGGCTGGTCTCTGCTGCGTTCAAGTCGAGTGCCGAACTCAACTCGGTCGACGTCTCCCTGTTTCCCCGGGAGTTCACCCTGGAGAACTTCGGCATCGCCTTGGAGCGGCAGAACCTGATTCGCTCGGCCATGAACTCGTTCGTAGTGTCGATCGCCACGATGGTCGTGACTGTGATCGTCTCGATGCCTGCCGCGTACGCGTTGGCACGTTTCCGGGGAAAGCTGCGGGCCATCGGAACCGGCTGGATCCTCATCAGCCAGGTGTTCCCCACCATCTTGCTGATCATCCCGCTGTTCCTGGTCTTGCGCACGCTGGCTTTGAACGACACCATCGGCGGTTTGATCCTGGTGTATGTCACCTTCACCATGCCGTTCAGCCTGTGGATGCTGCAGGGCTACGTCGCCGCCATCCCGCGCGATTTAGAAGAGGCCGGGGCGATCGACGGTGCCAACCGCATCACCGTGCTGCGGCTGATTGTCTTCCCGCTGCTCATGCCCGGGATCGTGGCGACCGCGATGTTTACCTTCGTCGCGTCCTGGAATGAGTTCTTCCTGGCGCTGGTGCTGATCCAGTCACCGGAGCTCTACACACTCCCGCTCACGCTGCGCTCGTTCATCGGGCAGGCAGGAACGGTCAACCTTGGCCCGCTGGCAGCGGGCTCAGTCCTCGCGACCATCCCGTCATTGGTGGTGTTCGCGTTGTTGCAGAAGAAGCTCACCGGAGGGCTGCTATCCGGTGCCGTCAAGGGCTAGCTGCCCAACCATCGAAAGGTGAATCATGAAGAATCGACGCCTCATGGCGCTCGCAGGGGCGGCCTCGCTCGCCCTCGTCCTAGCTGCCTGCCAGCAAGGCAGCAGTACCAACACCGACGACGAAACCGATAGTGGCGGCGACGCCACCGGCGATTCGATCACGCTGAGCTTTCAGTCGCTGTCGGATCAGCCCGCAACGGTTGCCGCAGTCGAGGAGATTGTGGCTAGCTGGAATGCGGACAACCCAGACATCCAGGTGGAGATCGTGCCAGCCAGCTGGGATGGGATCTACGACAAGCTCATCACCCAGTTCACCGGTGGTACCGCACCGGACATCGTCCACTTCGAGGCGGCGAGCATCATTGCGTTCGCGGTCGACGGCTATCTCGCCGACCTCAGCCCCTATATCTCCGATGAGTTCTCTGGAGACGTCTCGGAGGGCATCTGGGACTCGGTGACCGTCGATGGCCAGGTGGTCGCCTACCCCACCACGCTGCAGTCCTACATGGTCTTTGCCAACCTGGATCTGCTGGAGGCTGCTGGAGTCGAGGTTCCCAGTGGCGACACCATGACCTGGGATGAGTTCCGTTCGATAGCGCAGGCGACCACCACCGCTGACGCCTTCGGGCTCGGTTGGGGCCTTAAGTCTCCGACCGCCACATTCATGAGCCTGGGTCTGGGTTTTGATGGCGGGTACTTCGACGGCACCGGTGCCGATGCCACAATCGAAGTTTCCGACGCCGAACTGGCCGTTCCTGAGCTGATCCACGCCATGGCCTACGACGACGAGTCGATCGATCCCATCTCGCTGACCCAGTCTGGTTCCGAGGTCCTGCCGTCCTTCTACGGCGGCTCCATCGCGATGACCGTCCAAGGCTCGTACCAGGCGACCAACATCGCCAACGATGCACCCGAAGGATTCAACTGGACGGTGCTGCCTCCGCTGGAAGGTAGCGCTGGTGCCATGCAGGCTGCGAACCCGCAGACCTACTCGGTCAATATCGACTCCGAGTACGTGCAGGAGTCGGCGCAGTTCCTGGACTACTTCACCAACAGCGAGAACCTGGCCGCCATCGCGTTCGCGGATGCGCTCATCCCGGCGTCGGCGTCGGCACGTGATCAGTTGGCCACGGACACCGCCGATATGGTCGGCTGGGATCAGGTGCTCGCCTCGGGGGATGCGTTGGTCTCGCCTCCGTTCCTGCACGTGGATGCCTACCAGTCGTGGAAGGACTCGGTGGCCACACCAGCGTTCCAACGCTTCCTCGCAGGCGAGATCGACGGAACACAGCTACAGTCCGAACTCACCGACGGCTGGGATCAAGTCAATCGATAGCTGGCAACGTCCGGTTCCGGCCCGCTACGGCGGGCCGGAACCGACCGGATGGAGGACGTGGTGAAGGAACAGATTGCCGGTGTGCTTGCCGGTGCAGCAGTGGGCGACGCGCTCGGAGGAGCCACCGAAGGGTGGACGCCGTCACAGATACGCGAACGCCACGGGGGGCCGGTCACCGGGATCGTCCCGCCGTACTACCCGAACTGGCGCACGGCCCGGCCGATAGCCCCGTATCACAAGGGTGACGGCCTGGTCACTGACGACACCCTCATGACCCATGCCCTGGTAGAGGTCTACGCCAAGGTAGGCAGACACCTGGATGCCTACGACATCGCCGACGAACTGGTACCGCTGATGATCGGTTCGCCACGGTGGGTGCCCGAGCTGGAAGCGGAAGCGCTGATCGTGCAACGGGTCTTCCTGGCGGAGAAGTGGTTGGTGGCGCGCCTGCATTACGGTCACGTCGACCCGCGCGAGGCCGGAGTGGGCAACATCGTCAACTGCGGCGCCGCCATGTACATGGCCCCCGTGGGGCTGGCCAACCCCGGCGACCCCGCCGGTGCCTACCGGGAAGCTATCGACATTGCTGGGGCGCACCAATCCTCCTACGGCCGGGAAGCTGCTGGGGTTTTCGCGGCAGCAGTTGCTGCGGGGCTAGCTCCTGGCGCGACGGCGGAATCGGTGGTGGAGGCAGCCGGCGGGCTCGCCAAGGATGGCACCGCAGCCGCCATCGAGGCCGTGGTGGCAGCCGTGCGGACCGCTCCGGCCGGTGCCGATCTGACCCCGATCCTCCGGGCTGCGGTCACCCCTTTCGACACGGTCGGTCAGGACTACCGGGCACCGCATCCGGATGCTCGGCGCCCCTCGCGTACCAAGTCGATTGAAGAACTCCCGGTGGCGCTGGGGCTGGTTCTTGCCCATGCGGGCGACGTCCGCGCTGCCGTGCTCGGTGCGGTCAACTATGGCCGTGACGCCGACTCTATCGCCACCATGGCCGGCGCGATCTGCGGTGCCCTGGGCGGCAAGGCAGCAGTGCCAGCCACCTGGATTGACCAGGTGGTGGCTGCCTCCCGGCTTGACTTGGATGGTGTGATCGAGACCATGACCGGCGTCGTCGGTGATCTGGTGCGGGCAGACCAGGCTGCCGCTCGTGCCCGGCTCGCTGTGCTGGAGGGGCTGGGCTGACGATGCGGCTCACCTGGACCCAGCCAGAAGACCTGGTACCGGCTGAATTGGCGACACTGGCCGAACAGGGTGCCGATGAGCTGGCGTTGCAGGGCATCGCTGAGCGCTGGAGCGCTGCGGGAGGACGCACCCGGCTGGGGCGGGCAGGTGCCTCGGCGGTGCCAGCCTCACCTGCGCAGCGGGCCTTGGCCAGGCAACTGCTCACCGAGATGCGCGACCTGGAACCCGACGACCCCGACGAGCCCGACGACTGGGCTGGCGTCGTCGCGCAACAGTCGCCGCTGCCGTCCCTGCGACGGCAGACCACCCGGGATCGAATCCATGGGGCCTGGACCGGGCGTGCCATCGGGTGCCTGCTCGGAAAGCCGGTGGAAAAGCTACCGCGGGAAGGAATCGAGGCTATCGCGACCAGCACCGGGAACTGGCCGATCGTCGGCTACTTCACCGGCATCGGATTGCCGAGCCAGACCGGCGAAACCTGGCCGTGGAACCGGCGCAGCGCCCCGAATTCACTGGCGGAGAACATCGCTGGAATGCCAGAGGACGACGATCTGAACTTCGCCATCCTCGCGCTGGAGATGCTGGAACAATTCGGGACCGAGCTCACCACGCAGGACGTGGCGCAGACGTGGCTGGCGAGTCTGCCCGGAGGCCGGGTCTTTACCGCTGAACGCATCGCCTACCGCAACCTGTTGGACGGCTACCTGCCCCCAGAAACAGCCACTCGCGCCAACCCGTTTCGAGAATGGATCGGCGCCATGATCCGGGCCGACGTCTATGGCTGGGCCAACCCGGGAGATCTGGCGAGTGCGGCGCGCCTGGCCTGGGTCGACGCCGGCCTCAGTCACACCCGCAACGGTCGCTACGCGGCGATGTGGGCGGCCGCGCTGGGATCGGCGGCGCTGGTTGGTGACGACGTGGACCAGGTGCTGGACGCCGCCCAGACTGTGATACCAGCCAACTCCCGGCTGGCGGCCGCGATCAACGCCGGGCGCAGTCTGGCTGGACGAGACCTCCCGCAGGCCCTCGATGAACTGGCGGACCTGTTCCCGACGATGCACTGGGTGCACAGCCTTAACAATGCGGCGCTGGCCGCCTATGCGCTGGCTGCCGGGGCCGGGAATCTGACCCCCACCATTGCGGCAGCGGTCGCTGGAGGTTGGGACACCGACTCGGTCGGGGCCACGGTGGGCGGCGTCGTGGGTGCACTGCGTGGGTCGGCGGGTATCGACCCGGCTTGGTCCACACCATTGCAGGGGCGTATCTCCACCTCGTTGCCTGGACCTGAGCATCGGCGGATCGACGAGCTAGCCGAACGCACCTATGTGCTGGGGGCCCAGCGTGACTGAATCATTCGATCCGCTGGTGCCGCGCCTGATCGATGCTCCGACCGAGGTTCCGCTGGCACCGGCGGCAGACCTGAGCCCGCTCGACGACGCCAAGATCTTCGCCGCGCCGGCCCGGGCCAACGAGCGGGGCGCCTGGCGGCAGGCATTGCACCGGTGGCGTCAGGAAGCGCGCCATCGACTGGACTACGACGGTTCGCGCTACGACCTGCCGCAAGCGCGCTGGGCTGCCGACTGCTACGCCGTCGCCCAGGTGTGGCTATGGGACGAATTGTTCTTCGACCATGCGCAGCAGCGGTTCACTCCCGAACGCTTTCTCGCCGACGCCCGGGCCCGCTTCGGTGGTCTGGATGGCATCGTGCTGTGGCACGCCTACCCGATCATCGGGATCGATGAGCGCAACCAGTGGGACTTCTACCAGAACGTGCCCGAGCTGGCCGCCGTCGTCGAGCAGCTGCACCAGGCAGGGGTGGCGGTCTTCGTGGACTACAACCCCTGGGATGTGGGCACCCGGCGCGGCGCGGACGATGTTGCCGAGCTCACGTCGCTGGTGGGTGATCTGGGAGTCGATGGAGTATTCCTGGACACCCTCAAGACGGCGGAGCCGACCCTGGTCCAGGCCCTGGACAAAGTCAGGCCAGGGATCGGGTTGGAGGGGGAGTCCAAGCTGGCAACCAGCCGAATCGGCGAGCATGCGCTCTCCTGGGCACAATGGTTCGCTGACTCCGATGTCCCCGGGGTCCTGCGGGCCCGCTGGTTCGAACGGCGACACATGCAACACCACGTGCGCCGGTGGCACCGCAACCACGGTGAAGAGTTGCGCTCAGCCTGGCTCAACGGTGTCGGGGTGATGGTGTGGGAAGTGGTGTTCGGCGTCTGGGTTGGATGGACGCCGCAGGACGCCAGCACCCTGGCCCAGATGCTGCCCGTTCAGCGGGCTTTCGGGCGCTGGTTGCGAGAAGGGGAGTGGACGCCGTTGGCCGATATCGGTCCAGAACCGGAGCGGGCCGGCGTCTACTGCTCCACGTTCGATCTGGACGGGGTGCTGCTGGCGTGTGTGGCCAACACCGGTACCCAGCAGTGGTCGGGTGCGCCTGCCGCCCGCGGCCCGGGTCGATGGCTAGCAGTGCACGAGGGCCCCTTACCGGCCGGCGGGGTGGGAGCCTGGCTACACCTAGCCCCGGAGGCCGACACACCCGCCGAATTCGCGCGGGCCAGGTCAGAACTTCAAAGCGTGCAGGTCAGCGATAGCGGAGAGTTTGCGCACCGCAGGGCCGTTCGTCGTCCCCCGCCACGCTCCACCGGAGCACCCCGCGCCCAGACGGTCACCGTGGCCGATGGCTGCTACGTGCTGACGGTCCGGTATCGCAATCGGGAAACCGGCATGTATGACGGCGCCCCGTTCGTGAACGAATGGAAGCCGCTCGCGCCCCGACTGCATGATCTTCGTACCCTCGAGCGGGCGGTCACGCTGAGCTCGGCTGTCGCGGTGATGGCCAGGGAGGTCAGCGCCGGGGAGTTTGCCGAGGTGCTGGGCCACCCGCAGCCCGGCGACCCGGACGCTCCTCATACCAGTGTCACCCTGGAGCAGGCACGCGAGTATGCCCGGCTGGTCGGTGGGCGATTGCCCACGGAGGACGAATGGCAGCTGGCGGCCACCCAGCCCGGCTTTAAGCGCTCAGATCCGCAGGTGTGGAACTGGACCGAGTCTGAGCACAGCGATGGTCGCACCCGGTTCGTCATGCTCAAAGGCGGAATGGCCTACTGTGCCGATGGGTCGGACTGGTATGTCGAGGGCGGGGTGCAGTCCCCGGAATATGCCCTCAAGTTCCTGCTCCCCGGGTTGGGTCAGGATGCCAGTAGCACGATTGGATTTCGGGTCTGCTGGGAGGTGAGTTCGTGACCGGTGCCTTGGCTGGATTGCGGGTGGTCGACGCCGCCACCCTGTTCGCTGGCCCGATGGCGGCGATGCACCTGGGTGACCTGGGAGCAGAGGTGATCAAGGTGGAGCATCCGCGTCGGCCCGATCCCGCCCGCGGACATGGCCCGAGCAAGGACGGCCACAACCTGTGGTGGAAGACGCTAGGCCGCAACAAGCGGGCCCTGACCTTGGATCTGGGGCAGACCGCTGGTCAAGAGGCCTTTCGCAGGTTAGCCACCACCGCCGATGTGGTCATTGAGAACTTCCGCCCGGGCACCCTGGAGCGGTGGAACCTGGACTACCCGAAGCTGGCCGCTGACAACGCCGGACTGGTGTTGGCACGGGTCACCGGGTTCGGTCAGGTCGGGCCCTATCGCCGTCGACCCGGATTCGGCACACTGGCCGAAGCCATGTCCGGGTTTGCGGCCATGACGGGGGAACCCGACGGGCCGCCGACCCTGCCACCGTTCGGCCTGGCCGACGGCATCGCCTCGTTGGCGACAGCGTTCGCGGTGATGTCGGCGCTACATGCCAGAGGTTCGACCGGCCTGGGTCAGGTGGTGGACCTGGCCATCGTTGAACCGATCCTGGCGCTGCTTGGCCCGCAGATCACCCGCTGGGACCAGCTGGGGACGGTGGCCCCCCGGTTGGGGAATCGGTCTGCCAACAATGCCCCGCGCAATACCTATCGCACCGCCGATGGCCGCTGGGTCGCCGTCTCGACATCGGCGCAGTCGATTGCCGAACGGGTGCTTGACCTGGTGGGCCGACCAGACTTGCTGCGCGAGCCCTGGTTCGCTTCCGGTGCCGGACGTGCCGAGCATGCGGATGAATTGGACCGGGCTGTGGGTGCCTGGATTGGGCAGCGGTCCCGAGACCAGGTGATGGAAGCGTTCGAGCGGGCTGAGGCTGCCGTTGCTCCGATCTATGACGCCGGGGACATCGTGGCCGATCCGCAGTTCAATGCCTTGGGCACCATCCAGCACATGGTTGATCCGGACCTTGGCGATATCGCCGTCCAGGGGCCGCTGTTTCGAATGTCGGATCATGAGGCGGTGCTGGAATTCACCGGGCGGGGCCCGGGTGCCGATACCGACGAGGTGTTGGCCGAGCTTGGCTATGACCGGGCCGAGATCGCCGGTCTGCGTGCGGCAGGTGTGGTGTGATCACCGGTCTGTACGTGCCTGCCGATCAGCCGCGACGGGTTGCGAAGGCCTTGGCCTCCCACGCAGATGTGGTGCTGATCGACCTGGAGGATGCCCTCGCGCCGGCCGCCAAGCCGGTGGCCCGTGCACGGCTACCCGAGCTCTTGGACGGGGTGAGTCGGCCCGTTCAGGTGCGCATCAATGCGATGGGCGGGCCGTGGTTCGAGCAGGATGCTGCCATGGTGGCGGACCTACCGCCTGGCGTTCAGATTCGGGTACCGAAGGTGGGTCGGCCCGATCAGGTTCGGGATCTAGCCCAGCGTCTGGGCCGTGGATTGCACATTCTGATCGAATCCGCGCTCGGGGTGGAAAATGCCGGTGAGATCGCTGCTGCTGATCCAGCGGTGCAGTCAATCGGGCTGGGTGAGGCGGACCTACGCGCCGAACTGGGGATGGCAGAGGAATCCGGTCTCGCCTGGGTGCGCTCGCGGATCGTGGTGGCTGCGGCTGCTGCGAACCTGGCTCCGCCATGGATGAGCGTGTACCCGCACCTGCGCGACCCGGCTGGTCTGGCACGCAGTTGTGCGGCCGGACGGGCCCTGGGCTTTCAAGGCAGGGCCGCCATACACCCCGACCAACTCCCCGTCATAGCTCAAGCGTTTCGGCCCACCGAGCAGGAGCTCGCCCAGGCGCAGCAGTTGGTTGACCGGGTGGCTGGGTCGATAGCTGACGGGTCTGGCACGGTGGTGCTCGATGACGGCAGCTTCGCTGACATCGCAATGGTTCGGGCGGCCCGTCGGATGCTGGAACTGGGCAATCGACCCTTGGGGTGATGCCCACTGGCGCCGCAGGTCGAGGTTTGTCAGGCTGGGGGCACCAACGAAGGGACATGAGAATGAAAATTCTGCCCAAGCCTCCCACCGGCAAGAACCCGCCGGGATGGTTCACCGGTGATGTCTGGCTGGATTCCATTGCTACTCCCCAGGATGAGGACCAGCGCATGAATGTGCTGTTGGTGCGGTTTGCACCGGGAGCTCGCACTGCGTGGCACCACCATGATCGTGGCCAGTTCGTCCACGTCACCTCGGGGTTGGCGCTCATGCAGTCCCGGGGAGGTTCGGTGGTCGAGGTTCCCACGGGGGCCACCGTCTACTTTGCCCCCGGTGAAGAGCACTGGCATGGTGCCACTGCCGATGACTTTATGGAGCACATCGCCATGCATGAGAGTGCGGACAACCCGGCGGACACCACGATCTGGTTGGAGCCAGTGGCTGACACTGACTATCAATCTGGGTAGTGGAGCCGCTTTCGGTGGTGCCTAGCCTCGGCGGGTCA
>JBKEBC010000090.1:0-5063 GCA_047972965.1 Beutenbergiaceae bacterium
GTGGTTGGTTGGGCGTCAGCCTGTGGTGAGTGCGGAGTCAGCCTCGGATAGTGCGGCGTCGATGATGTCGATGCCGCGCAGCAGCTCATCTTCCTCGATCACCAGGGGCGGTGCGATGTGCACCCGGTTGAAGTGGGTGAACGGCCACAACCCGGCCTGCTTGCACGCTGCGGCCACCGCAGCCATCGGCGCAGCATCAGGACCGCTGGCGTTGAACGGCACCAGTGGCTCGCGGGTGCCGCGATCCTTGACCAGCTCGATTGCCCAGAACAGCCCTCGGCCGCGCACGTCTCCCACGCTTGGGTGAGCCTGTGCCAGTTGTGCCAGTCGGGGTGCCACCACCCGCTCTCCCAGATCGCGAACCCGGTCCAGGACGCCATCGCGTTCAAACACCTCGAACGTTGCTACCCCGGCTGCGCAGGCGAGCGGGTGCCCTGAATAGGTCAACCCACCGGGGAACGCAACGGTGTCGAAGTGGGCGGCGATGCTGTCGCTAATGACCACCCCACCCAGCGGCACATATCCAGAGTTGACACCCTTGGCGAAGGTGATTAGATCCGGAGTTACATCGAAGGCATCGACGGCGAACCACTCACCGATCCGGCCGAACCCCACCATCACCTCATCGGCGATGTAGATGATGCCGTACTTGTCGCACAGCGCCCGCACACCCTGGAGGTATCCCGGTGGTGGGATCAGCACGCCATTGGTGCCGACAATTGTTTCCAGAATGATCGCGGCGATGGTGGAGGCACCCTCGAGGACGATCGTCTGCTCTAGGTGTTCCAGTGCGCGCTCGGTCTCCTGCTCTGGTGATTGGGAGTGGAACGGTGAGCGGTAGGTGTACGGCCCAAAGAAGTGCGCGACCGAACCATCGGAGGGTTCGTTCGGCCACCGGCGTGGATCACCGGTTAGCGTGATCGCTGTCGAGGTATTGCCGTGATAGCTGCGGTAGGCCGACATCACTTTGCGCTTGCCGGTCACCAGTCGAGCCATACGGACCGCGTTCTCGTTCGCGTCGGCGCCACCATTGGTGAAGAACACCTTGGAAAACCCTGCTGGGGCCACCTGCGAGATCCGGCGCGCCAAGTCACCGCGCACGTCATTGGCGACGGCGGGCTGGATGGTGGCCAGCTTCCCCGCCTGTTCTTGGATGGCGGCCACCAGGTCTGGGTGCTGGTGCCCCAGGTTCAGATTGACCAGTTGGGAGGCGAAATCCAGGTAGCTGTTCCCGTCGTAGTCCCAGAAGGTGGAGCCGCTTGCACCCGCGACCGGGAGAGGGTCGATCAGTGCCTGGGCACTCCAGGAATGAAAGACGTGGCTTCGGTCGTCGCTGCGGACCTGAGAATCCGCGGGAATAGTGCTCGTGTTCGTCATGATCGCCTCAGTGGTTGCTCGGGAAACCGAGGTCGATCTGGGACGGCGTGTGTCCAGGCCAGCGGGAGGTGACCACCTTGGAACGGGTGTAGAAGTGGATCGATTCCGGGCCGTAGATGTGGGTGTCGCCGAACAGCGAGTCACGCCAGCCGCCGAAGGAGAACACTCCGACCGGGACCGGGATCGGCACGTTGATGCCGACCATCCCAACCTCGATGTCGAACTCGAACTGGCGGGCGGTGCCGCCATCGCGGGTGAACATGGCCACACCGTTGGCAAACCGGCTGGAGTTGATGAGTTCCACAGCCTCGTCGTAGCTGTTCACGCGCACAACCGAGAGCACCGGGCCGAAAATCTCATCCTCGTACACCTTCATGCCGGGGCGAACGTTGTCGATCAGCGATACCCCGGTGAAGAAGCCCTCGCCAAACTCCTTGGTGGTGCCGTCGACGACGACGGTGGCGCCCTCAGCTGCGGCACCGGCCACATAGGAGTTCACCTTGTCGCGGTGTACCCCGGTGATCAGCGGACCCATCTCGCTGGCAGCATCGGTACCTGCGCCGATGGTCAGGCCCTCGACCTTCTCCGCGACCTTGCTGATCAGCGCGTCCGCAGTCTCGTCGCCTACGCACACCAGCACTGAGACCGCCATGCAGCGCTCGCCCGCGCTGCCGTAGGCCGCGGACACGGCCGCGTTGGCAGCACCATCCAAGTCGGCGTCGGGCATGACGACCATGTGGTTCTTGGCGCCACCCAGGGCCTGCACGCGCTTGCCGTTCTCGGCGGCGCGGGTGTAGATCGACTTGGCAATTGGCGTCGAACCGACGAACGAGACGGCGGCGACATCGGGGGAGTCCAGGATGGTGTCGACGGCCACCTTGTCGCCCATGACGACGTTCAGCACTCCGGCAGGCAGTCCGGCCTCTTCGAACAGCTTGGCAACGAAAAGGGTGGCGGAGGGGTCCTTCTCGCTGGGCTTGAGCACCACGGTGTTGCCGCAGGCGATCGCTGACGCCATCATCCACAACGGCACCATCACCGGGAAGTTGAACGGGGTGATGCACCCGACCACACCGACGGGCTGCTTGACTGAGTGCACGTCCACGCCACGGGATACCTGCTCGGCGTGTTCTCCCTTGAGCAGGTGTACCAAGCCGGCCGCGAATTCCACGTTCTCGATGCCGCGGCTGATCTCACCCTTGGCATCTGAAAGCACCTTGCCGTGTTCGCTGGTGACGATGGCAGCCAGCTCATCTTGGCGTTCCACCAGCAGGTGGCGCAGCCGGAAGAATACGTCAGCACGCTTGATGAGTGAGGTTGCCCGCCAGCCCGGGAGGGCAGCTTTGGCAGCAGCGATGGCTGCCTCGGTTTCGCTGACCGAGGCCATCAGCACCTCGTGCTGGACAGCGCCAGTGGCCGGGTTGTATACCGGCGCGGTTCGTTCGGCGGAACCAGTTTCGGCGCCGTTGATGTAGTGCTGGACCAGGGCCATGAGTGTGCTCCAATTGTGAGACGAGGTCAGACAAAGCGGTTGATCGGCGGGTAGCCTTGTAATGACGCCAGTTTGGCAGATGCGGAGGTGGGATAGAGGTGGCTAATCGTCAGGAGTTTGCCGGAAATCGAACAGAACGTCCGATGTCGGCGTTCTCGTCCGTCACGATTCGGGAACTACTCGCATTGCCGGCGGTGACGGCGGGGCGGCCGCAACTGCTCTCCGGTGAGCAACGACTCGATACCCCAGTGCGTTGGGTGCACGCCTCCGATAGTCCGCACGTCGCCCGGCTGCTCGATGGTGGCGAGTTGCTGTTGTCCACCGGTTCGGGGTGGCCGACTGAACCCGCTGAATTGCGGGCAACGGTCGATGCCCTCGCCGATGCCGGTCTGGCGGGCCTGGTCTTGGAGCTTGGGACTCACTACCAATACCCGCCGGCGGTGCTGGTGGCAGCTGCTTTGGCGCGGGATCTCCCGCTGGTGTGCCTGCATCGGGAGGTCAAGTTTGTCACCATCACCGAGGCTGTCCACCGGCGGGTGATTGCCCAGCAGACCGATGCCCTGAAGGCGCGCGATGATGTTCATGCCCGGTTTACCGCCATGGCCTTGAGGGGTTCTCCGGCCGATTTCATCGTGCGGCAACTTGCTCAAACACTGCAGGCGCCAGTGGTGCTGGAGAACCTGGCTCATGAGGTGGTCGTCGCCCAGGTGCCGGATTCACCAGCTGGAGAGGTGCTGGGTCAGTGGCAGGTGCGGTCGCGGGCGGCCCATCGAGCGGCCCGGCGTGATCAGAACTCGGTTGGCAGCGATTGGCTGCTGGTTCCGGTGGAGGCGCGCGGTGCGCGGTGGGGGCACCTGATCGCCTTGCCGGGGCCGCCGCACCCAGCTGGGCGCTCCGGGGTTCTGGAACAGGGGGCGATTGCGCTCGCCGTCAATAGGTTGACCGACAACGGTGACGAATGGGCTGAGCTGGGGCGAAATCAGTTGCTGACGGCGCTGCTGGGTCGCGCCTATGTGGGCCGGGAATCCATGGCTACCCGGGTGGAAGCAGCGGGAATGCCGGTCGCCGATGCCTGGCTGTACGGGATGGTGGCCAACGCGCAGACATCGGTCGTGAGGGTTGACCGGGCCGCGCAGGAGTTCGGTGGGCGCGCCTTGGCCCATGCTGGGCCGCAGGTTGGCCAGACGACCGTGTTGTTGTCCCTACCAAGACATCGAACCTTCGACGACGACTTAGCGCGCGAATTTGCTGGGCGGCTTGGCACGGCCCCCACGCATCTGGTGCTGTCCATCGGTTCGCAGGCCACCGGCGTCGATGCGGGAATTTCCTCGGTGCAGGAGGCGATGGAACTATCCCGAGCATTCGTGGCCACCGATGGGCCCGGACCCCATATCCGACGGGCGGCGCTGCATCCGCTAGCGCAGTTGGCGACGGCTCTTCGTGATGACCGGAGGGTGCTGGAGCATGGCGAACGGATGCTCGCGCCGCTGATTGATTATGACCTTGCCCACCGCGGGGACCTGCTCGATGTACTCGGTGCGATGTTGGCGCATCCGGGAAACCGCACCGCTGCTGCTGCGGCCTCGCACCTATCCCGCTCGGTCTTCTATCAGCGGCTAGGGCTTATCGGTGAACTACTCGATGTCGATCTTGATGACGGCCAGGTGCAGGCGGCACTGCACCTGGCCTTGCTGGTGCGACGCTCAGGGCAGGCGTCACCGTGAGAAAAGTGAGCCGGGCTTAGATGATGTAGTCCGTCATGCCTGGAGTGGACATCACCATGTCGGTCAATTCGACCAAATCAGCGATCACAATCTCGCGTTGGTAATTCGGTAGGCCGTAAAAGGAGTCCCCGATGGGGAAGGAGGCAGAGACTATCAGCCTGCGACCGTCACCATAGGGCCCATCTCCGAAGAGGATATAGACGGCATCGTCGTCCATGGTTGGGTCGAGAACGGTGTGGCCGGTACTGGTGGTACCCACCTCCTCGGCATCTTTGAAATCTTCTGCTATGAATGTCAGCTCCGGTGTTGGCGTGAGGTGGAGATCAATGCGAAAGTTGCCAGATAGTTCCCCGTGTTCGGGATCCCAGTAGTTGCACGAGCGATCCAGGCGATATTTGTCCTCGCCTTGGGCACGTAGTTCTGTGGGGCTGCCGAGGTAGGCCTCGATGGCGGCCCGGTCGAGGGCGTCG
>JBKEBC010000001.1:0-23952 GCA_047972965.1 Beutenbergiaceae bacterium
CGTCGTCGAAGTAGCTACTGACAACGGCATGTAGGTGGGTCAACTTGACTTCAGCTGGCCCTACCCCTTTGTACCTCAACAACCAACGTGCTGGCATCGAACGCCCCCCTGGGCCGGTCTATGGACTCCAACAACGTGATGGTAGAAGCTTGATGGTCAAAATGATGTGTGACCCACCGTCATTGCCATGACTAGCCACACATGACTAGCTGAAGGCTGCCCGCACCTCGTCGTGGGGGAGGGCGTAGCTACGGTGGTCGCCCCGGCCCTGGATGTCCCGGGCGCCGACCAGTGCATTGAGCACCGATTCCTCGACGGCTTCCACGGTGGCGGTGTAGAACGGGTCGATCCGCCCCCAGGGTACGAACGAGAGTGAGTCAAGGCCGCGGTCGTCACCCATCTGTGAGCGCAAAGCCCCGGTGTTCGCCGTCGAGAAGGCCAGGAAGATGTCGCCAGAGAAATGGCTACCAGCGGTGCCGGTGCGGGCCAGGCCCAGCGGCACCCGGCGGGCCAAGGCCTCGCACTGCTTGGGCAGCAGCGGAGCGTCCGTCGCCACGATCACGATCACGCTGCCGGCGCCACCAGCGGCACGGGCATCAGCCAATTCCTGACCAAACCACACGCCGTCCTCAATGGGGGAGGGCACGGCCGATGCCGGTCCCAGCGCCTTGCCGCCGGTGGTGAACTCGTTGCGGGAACCGAAGTTAGCCTGCGTGAACACCCCGACCGTGTACTGCGAGTCGTCATAGCCGACCACGCGGGACGCTGTTCCGGTACCACCCTTGAAGCCGTAGCAGTTCATGCCGGTGCCGCCGCCGACATTACCCTCCGCGATCAGGCCAGAGCTGGCGGCATCGAGTGCGTCGCGAGTGTGCTCGGAGGTGACGTGCTGCGCGTTGATCTGGTTCAGGTAGCCATCCCAGGTTTCGCCCACCACCGGGAGCATCCATTGGGCGGAGGCCTCGGGGTGATGGGTGTGCATCCACTGGTCAATACCGCGGTGCACCGCGCCGACGGAGTGGGAGTTGGTGATGCCGATGGGGGTGGAGAACATGCCGGATTCCGCGATCCAGGTGCGTCCGGTCAGTTCGCCATTGCCATTGAGGGAGTAGGTGCCAGCCGCGACCGGAGTGCCAGCCCCGTCCTTGCCGCGCGGCAGGATCGCGGTGACGCCGGTGCGGGCCACGTGATCGTCGCCGGGCTCCCCTTCGATCAATGTGGTGTAGCCGACCTCGACGCCGGGAACGTCGGTGATGGCATTGAACTGGCCAGGGCTGCCGTTGAGCGGGATTCCCAGGTCACGAGCGCGGGGGGTGGTAGTCATCGACGATGCTCCTCCTTGAACAAACGTATAGAAATCTTGCCTTGAACCTACTATAGCTGGCATGCTGTCAGTCGAGATAGTTTGAATAGTTGTTCAAAGTAGAACACCGGAAGGGACCTCATGTCACAGCAGACACCCGTTGCGCCGAGCGCAGCCACGGAATCTGGGAGCCTCGCCGTTGGGCGACTGAAGGTATGGGACATCGTGTTCTTCGTGATGTCGGCCGCGGCCCCACTGACCGTGGTGGTCAGCGCCGCTCCCTTGGCGTTCTACCTCGGCGGTATCGGCGCCCCAATCGCGATGCTGGTGTGCGCCATCATCCTGATCCTGTTTGCGGTCGGATTCACGGCCATGTCCACCCACGTTCGCAACGCCGGAGCCTTCTACGCCTACGTCGGCAAGGGCCTGGGCAAGCCCGCCGGTATCGGTATCGCCCTGGTGACAGTGCTGTCGTACTCGATCCTGGCGGTGGCCTTCTACGCCTTCATCGGTTTCTTCGGATCGCTCACGGTGCAGGGCCTGCTCGGATTCTCCATCCCATGGTGGGTCTACACCATGATCGCGGTCATCTTCGTCTCGATCCTGGGCTTCAACAAGATCGACGTCGGCGCCAAGGTCCTCGCGGTGCTGCTCACCGCTGAGGTCGGCATCCTGCTCATCCTCTCGCTCGCCGTGCTGTTCCAGGGTGGTCCAGAGCCGATGAGTCTGATCCCGCTCGACCCGCGCCAGATGTTCCTCGGTGGCGGTATCTCTGCGCTGCTGGTCATCGGCTTCGGTGCGTTCCTGGGATTCGAGGGCACGGCGATCTATGCCGAAGAGGCAGTCAACCCCAAGCGCACCATCCCGCTGGCCACCTACATCGCGGTCGGTTTCCTCGGCGTCTTCTACGCATTCACCTTCTGGGTGGTCACCGTCGCCTTCGGTGTTGAGGGTCTGATGAACCTGCTGACCTCGGACGACTTCAGCCCGGATGAGCTGATTCCTACCGCCGGACATGAGTACCTCGGCGAGTGGGCCAGCACCATGATCCTGATCCTGATCGTGACCAGCTTCTTCGCCTGCGTGTTGGCCTTCCACAACGCCTGCACCCGGTACCTGTTCGCCCTCGGTCGCGAGGGCATCATGCCGCGGATTCTGGCCAGAACCCGCAAGGGCACCGGGGCTCCTTACATCGCCAGCACCGTGCTGAGCGCGATTGCCGCCGTCATCGTGATCTGCGCCGCTGTCCTGGGAGCTGACCCCTACCTGCAGCTGGCGATCTGGACCTACGCCGTCGGCGTGGCCGGGCTGGTGTTCGCCCAGGCCGTCGCGGCGATCTCGGTGGTGGGCTTCTTCTCCAAGGACCGACGGGGCCACAGCCTCTTCCGAGTGCTCATTGCTCCGACGCTCGGTGCGCTCGGTCTGATTACCGGCTTCATTTTGATCGTGCTGAACTTCGGTGTGGTCTCCGGGCTTGAGGGTCCCATCAACTGGATCCTGTTGGCGCCGACACCGATTCTGTTCATCGCCGGCATCGTGGCAGGATTCATGATGAAATCCAACAACCCTGCCAAGTACGACAGCTTGATGCAGTCCATTCCGGACGACGAGGACGAGAAAGAGACCTCCACCGCGTGAGTCCACCTTCTCCCCGCCACCCGCAACGCCGTGCGGAACTGGTAGCTGCAGCGCAGCGGGTGGCGGCGGAACAAGGGCTTGCCAAGACGAATGTCCGCACGGTAGCGGCCGAAGCTGCCGTCAGCCCGGGCAGCGTGCTGTACTACTTTCCAACGTTCGACGAGTTGATCTACGAGAGCGTGGAAGGAGTCGTCGAAGAGCTGGTCGAACGTCGCCGCCGCATTGTCGAGCACCTATCAAGTCCGACCGAGCGCATCCGGGCGTTGATTGCCGCCGGCATCCCCGATTCGATCTCCAATGAGCTGCGCGTGCTGTACGAGAGCGTGGGCATGTTGCGAGTCAAGCCCGAGTACCGCCCATTGATGCGCTCAGTGGTGGACCGGCAAGTCATGCTCTACCTGACCACCATCGACCTGGGGGCAGCGTTGGGGGAGTTCCAGCTGAAGCGTCCGTCAGCCGAGATCGCTCGCAACATCGTGGCGTTGGAGGACGCCTACGACCTCTACCCGCTCGTGGGTGTCGACATGGATCGGGAGTCGATCCGCACGTCCGTGATGGGATACGCCTCGCTGGCGCTCGGAGTCGACATTGATCCTGCGGCGATCGATATTGACCCGGGGACGGTCGATGCCGGGCAAGCCGGAGAACCGGCCCGCTAGACGGCCAGATCCAGGGGCAGGTCGCTAATATCGCGCAGCCGTTTTCCTGCCACCAGGATGTGCAGCATCGCCTGGGCCTCGTCGTTGCCGCTGGCCGCAACCGCCTTGGTCAGCTCCGGTAGCGCAAAGTGATAAACGGTGTCCAGGTCGCCCGTGCCCAGCGCCAGCGAGGCCAGGCGGGATGGGGTGGGCTCAGCGGTGACCACCACGATGTGGGGAGTGCGCCCTTTGCGATTGCGAATCATGTTGAGCGCCTCTGAACGAGCATTCTGAGCCCGGTCCGAGCGCAGGGTCCACTTGCAGGACACAATGGCGTGCACGATGGCTCGAGGCTGGTTAGCGCTGCGCAGGATGGCGTGCCTGGCAGTGGTGTCATCGACGATCTGCGGGCCGCTGTTGATGACGCTATCGGGTTCAGGCTCACGCAGCACCAGCACATCGGGGCTGATCTCATAGGAGTTGCCAAGCACAGCTGCCAAGGTCGGATCCTCGCCGATAGCGGCTGCGAGGTCATCCAGGTGGGTGTAAGGCTCATACCGGGCAATCTGATACTCACTACGGGAGCTACCGACGTTCTCAATGCGCCAGTTGCCGGGTCGAATAGCGGTCAGCTGCGCAAAGGTACCCTCCAGGAAGCCCTGCACCGCCCGCTCAAACCGATGGCCAAGTTGCTGGCCAGGGGGCTTACCGACAACGGTGCTGGCCTGGAGTTGCTGGGCGATATCGGCGGCGATCGTGCGGCTGGTTCGCTGCTGACCGTCCGCGTTGGAGGCCACCCCATCGGCCGTGATGGATAGGGTGGCGGTGTCGATGAGCTGTTGGTGAAATGCCGCACGAGCAGAGGTGATCAGGCCCGTCACGGCGACGCCTCGCAGGCGCGGTGTGGCTGAGCACCATGGGGTGTGGCGATCATGCGACCACCTGGAGGCGACGACGGGCGGATTCGATGGTCTTCCTCAGCTGCGCGCCAACGGCCTGCGCCACGGGCGGGGGGAACGCATTGCCCACCTGCCGATAAGCGTTCGTCTTCCGGCCGGTGATATGCCAGTCGGGAGGAAAGCCTTGAATACGGGCCGCCATCTCCACGGTGAGCCGGGGAAGGCCGGTAAAGCCAGGTTCGGGTGCCTGTTCGGCGATCGTCTTGCCATCAACTCCCAGAGCTGCCCAGGCGCGACGTGCGCGGGTTGGCCCAAGGTCTGGGCCGCCATGCTTCTTCGAGCCTCCTACCAGGGTGGGTGCGATCGCATTGGCCTGGGCCGCCCAAGCCCGAGCACCTTCCCAGCCGTTGGCGGCCATCAGGTTACCCAGGGCCGCGCCCACCGTGGGGGTCCTCGTACTGGGATTGGCTGTGGGCCATTCAAAGGCAGCCTGCAGATCGTCACGGATGGCTACGAACACCACCCGTGGACGCAACTGCGGCACCCCGAAATCGGAGGCGTTGAGCAATTTCCACGCCGGTGTGTAGCCGAGATCCCTGAGTTGGTTTTCGATGCCGTCACGGTAGGACTGGAACGTGGAGTCCAACAGGCCGCGCACGTTCTCCAGCATGACCGCCGCAGGGGTGAGTGCTGCCACCAGCTCGATGGCGCGCGGAAATAGATCGCGCTCGTCGTTGGCGCCCCGTTGATGCCCGGCCTTCGAAAACGGCGGGCAGGGAACTCCGCCAGCAAGCAAATCCACACCTTCGTAGCCGCGTGGATCCCAGGTGAGAAGGTCGGTCTCGATGACATTCCACGACGGTCGGTTGGCCCGTAACGTGTTGCACGCGTGCTTGTCGATCTCGATCGCAGCCAGATGCTTGAACCCGGCCTGTTCCAGACCAAGGGCCTGACCACCCGCGCCGGTACAGATTTCGACTGACGTCAGCACACTTCCTCCTCGTTCTGGATCGAGCCTAGCCGGGCGTGCCGACATCGCCCGCAGGCGCGGCGCGGCGCGCTCGCATCACCGGCATCGAAGCCAGCCGGGCAGCGTTGCTGGCCACCGAGAAACCCGGTGATCCACGTTGACCATGCGTGCGACTTCGGTCACAGGTTCAGCCATCGCGCCCGCCTGGGTGTCACTGCACCTTCTTAGGCCTGCCTCGGACGGGTCGCCACATGATCTCGTTGACCCGTCCCTGAGCCCCGGGCTTTCCTGCGCCCAGCCGAATCACCTCACCCTTGCGCGGACCACCGGGAACGTTGCGTGGCAGCGAATCTGAGGAGACCAGCCAGGTGGGTAGCTGTGCCAGCCGCAGCAGCTTCAACAGCCGTTCCGACTCGCTGGTACTGGAGCCGAGGTCCTCTTCCAGGAGCGTCATCAAGGCCTCCTCATCGCTGATCTGCAGCAACCTGGCCAGCTCACTGCCGATGGCATCGGTATCGGCGACCTCCATCACCGGATTACCGAAGTCATCGATGTCCATCGCATCCTCGTCCGGCTCCGGGGGCGAACTATCGTAACGGGGCAGGGCGTGCTCGGCGGCGTACGCCACGATCTGCAGCCGGCGGTCTCGCTCGACTTCCACCCCGATGGCGATGGTGCGCAGGGTGTTGGCCACATCGGCGGTGACGTCATCGAAGCGGCGCTTGTTGCGTGCGATCTTGCCCAGCGGGTTCCCCGCAACCGACAACACCCAATCCTGCTCCTGCGGGCCGACCCATCCGGTGAATCTGAGTTCACCCAGGGTGGCGAGGATGGCTCCGCGCTCGGCCCGAATGTAGATACCGCTGTAGCTGAGGTCGGATTCGTCTTCTTGGTAGCGCGCAGGCATGGGGCCGAACATGGCGACTATTGTCTCCAATGTGGCAGTCGTTGGCGAGCATGCCGGACTGCCCAGACGCCGGGATGGGCAACCGCTCAGGCCTGCGGCCCGCTATCGCGGCTAGGTGGATCTAAGAGCGATCTCGACCATAGGGCGAGGAAGAGGTCGGCTTGTCCGGGGAGGCCTCTTCGGCGTTGCCAGCCTGCAACAACAACCGGCGTCGCAACAACAGCAGTCCGCAAAATGCCAAACTCGAGACACCTAGGGTGCCCACCAGCGCCGAGGTGGGGATCAGGTGCGTGGTGGCAGGTCCGCTGGCCTCAGCGACCGGGCTCGGAATGAGGTCTGGTGTGACGGTCGGGCTTCTCGTTCCGTCCGCTGACGTCGAAGGGGTGGCCGATTCGGACGGGTTCAGTTCCTCATCGGAGGGTTCCTCGACAGGAGTCTCATTGGCGGCCGCGACCGCCTCGTTCAGTGCCTGCGCGGTCGCCGGACCCACTCGGCCATCGGCCTCTAACCCAGCGTCGGTCTGGAACTGCCGTACCGCGGCCTCGGTCTGGTCGCCATACACGCCGTCGGCGTCGAGGTCGAAACCGAGGGCTATCAGGTTCTCTTGCACCGTGCGCACACCCTCACCGGAGGAACCAGGCCCAAGGTTTCCGGTGGTCGGAACCGGTGTCGGTGCCCGGCCCTGCCCCGGGGATGGCGCCGCCCCTGACGGTGCCGGGGCGGGCGGCGACGGCGCTGGCGCAGGCGGCGCCGTGGTTGGAGGTAACGATGGTTCCGGTGGTGGCCCCGGTACTGTGCCAGGTCCGTTGATGTACAGCGCAAAAACCTGGACCAACCAGCCGCCGCCGCTGCTATCGGTGGCGTAACCGATCCCGATGTGGCTGTAGTTCCCCATGATGTTGACCCGGTGCCCCGAGGAATCCATGAGCTGTTGGTGCATGGCCGCCGGCGTAGGACTGGGGTTCTGAGCTACGTTCTCTGCTGCCATGCTCCAGTCGGCTGGAATTTGCTGCGAATAGCTCGGATTGTGCCCCAATGAGCGGGTGCGGCTCAAATGCTCGGCCCACGCCTGCGCGACGCTGTTCATCGCAGCATTGGTGCTCAGGGCAGACAGACCAGCACCAGCTCGCGCCTGGTTGACCAGGGACACGACATCGCCGCCGAATGATGCCGAGGCAGGGGCGACCCAGGCCAGGAGCATCGCTACGGCGCACACGAGCGTGGCGGGTAGCCGAAATCGAGACGGCATCAGATTAGAATAGCTGTTAGATAGCGTCACTCTCGAGCACCCCCTATTTGACCAGCTATTATGCCTCATCCTCCGGGGCGCTGGTTTCGGGGCCGACCTGCGCGGGAACCTCCTCATGGCCACCCAGGAACTGGGCCATATACAGCTGGTGGTAGGCACCTCGCCGTGCGAACAGCTCCTCGTGAGTGCCGCGCTCGACGATTCGCCCCTGCGACATCATCAAGATCGTGTCTGCGTCACGAATCGTGCTCAATCGGTGCGCGATCACGAAACTGGTGCGATCGGTTCGAAGAGCGTTCATGGCCTGCTGCACCAGCAATTCAGTGCGAGTATCCACGCTCGAGGTTGCCTCATCCAGGATCAGCAAACTGGGATTGGCCAGGAATGCTCGGGCGATCGTGATCAGTTGTCGTTCGCCAGCTGAGATAGATCCGCCGTCGGCGCTGACGATGGTGTCATAGCCGTCGGGTAGCTGGCGGACGAACCGATCCACCATGGTGGCTTCGGCGGCATGGATGACGTCGTCCTCGGTGGCGTCCAGGTTGCCGTAGCGAATATTCTCGGCAATCGTCCCGTTGAACAGCCAGGTGTCCTGCAGCACCATCCCGACCTGGCTGCGCAGTTCGGCCCGGCTCAGGGTTTGGACGTCGACGCCGTCGAGCAGGATTTTTCCGCCGTCGAGGTCATAGAAGCGCATCACCAGGTTCACCAGGGTGGTCTTCCCTGCGCCGGTGGGCCCGACGATGGCCACCGTATGGCCGGGTTCAGCGGCGAAGGAGAGGTGCTCGATCAGCGGAGCTTGCGGATCGTAGGAGAACGACACATCGCAGAATTCGACGTGCCCGTCGCTGCGTTTGGGCAATCGGGCCGACGCCGAATCGGGTTCCTGTTCCGCTGCGTCCAGCAGTTCAAAGGTGCGTTCGGCTGAAGCCACGCCGGAGATCAGCATGTTCGCCATGCCCGCGATCTGCCCCAGCGGCTGGGAAAACTCCCGGGAATACTGGATGAAGGCGGTGGCGTCACCAATGGTCAGCGTGCCTGAGGCCACCCGGAGGGCACCAGCGACGGCGATCAGCACGTACTGCAGGTAGTTCACGAACTGCATGGCCGGCATGATGATGCCGCTGACGAACTGTGCGCCAAATGATGACCGGAACAAACCCTCATTGCGCTCGTCGAACTCTGCCAGCATCTGCTCGTCGCGCCCGAAGACCCGCACCAATTCCAGGCCCGAATATGACTCTTCGATATGACCATTGAGGTGCCCGGTGCTGCGCCATTGCTGGGTGAACAGCTTCTGCGACCTGGCTCCGATGACCCCGGCAATGATGCCGGACAGCGGCAGCGCGATCAGGGCGATGAGCGCCAGCTGCCAGCTGACGATGAACATCATGATGGCGATCCCGATCACCTGCAGGGCAGACTGCACCAGCTGGCTGAATGCCTGCTGGAGCGCCTGTTGTATGTTGTCGACATCGTTGGTGACCCGGGACATCAGGTCACCGCGCTGGCGGGTATCGAAGTACTTCAGTGGCAAGCGGTGAATCTTGCTCTCGATCCGGGTGCGCAGATCGTAGATCACCTTCATGACGATGCGGTTGAGGATGTAGCCCTGCGCCCACATCAGCACCGACGCGATCACGTACATCCCTAAGACCAGCAGGATGAGCTGACCCAGCAATGAGAAGTCGATGCCCACGCCTGGGACTATCCCCGCTGAGCCCTCGAGAACATCTGCGAATTCCTCCTGTCCGCCAGCGCGTAGCGCCTCGGTGATCTGCTCGAGCGACATCCCCGGGAACATGCGCGGGAGCTGGGATCCCAGGGCACCATCAAAGATGACGTCCATCGCCTGGCCCAGCACCTTGGGAGCGAGCACGGTCAGCACCACCGAGGCGCTCACCAGGGCAACCACCAGCATGAACTTGGACCGCTCTGGGGCGAACAGGCCGAAGAGCCGACGGGCCGAGGCCCAGAAGTTCTTGGGTTTACGTGCCGGGGCACCTTCGCCAAACGCCCCCAGATCGTCCTCGCCGGGGGTGAACTCCGTCTCCTCGTCCAGCTGCTCCGGGGTGCTCATCGGCCCGCCCCCTCGATCGTCATCTGCGACTCGACTATCTCGCGGTAGGTGTCGCAGCTCTCCAGCAGTTCATCATGGGTGCCCGTTCCGACGACGACGCCGTCATCGAGCACCACGATCCGGTGTGCATCACGGATGGTCGCGATCCGTTGCGCGACGATCAGCACCGTCGAATCTGCGGTTTCTGTGCTCAACGCCGCTCGCAGTCGGGCATCGGTCGCCACATCGAGCGCCGAGAACGAATCGTCGAATACGTAGACCTTGGGCGCAGCGACCAGCGCTCGGGCGATACACAGGCGTTGCCGCTGGCCACCGGAGACGTTGGTGCCTCCCTGCGACACCCGCGACTGCAGCTCATCTGGCCGACTGTGCACGAAGTCGGCTCCCTGGGCGATGGTCAGCGCTCGCCAGAGTTCGTCCTCGGTCGCGTCCGGCTTGCCGAACCGCAGATTTGAAGCGATCGTGCCGGAGAAGAGGTAGGGCTGCTGCGGCACCAGGCCGATCAGGCCCGCCAGTTGGTGTCGGGTGAGGGTGTTCACCGCGACGCCGTCGATGCGAACCTGGCCGGATTGCGGATCGAACAGCCGGGGGATGAGCTTGACCAGTGTCGTCTTCCCCGCCCCGGTCGATCCCACGATCGCGGTGGTGGTGCCGGGTTCGGCGACGAAGCTGACGTTGTCGAGTACTGGCCGCTCGGCTCCGGGATAGCCGAAGGTCACGCCATCGAACTCGATCCGGCCCTGACCGGTTGGCAGCGGCGCGCCGGATGGTGCCGGGGTCAAGGTCGGTTTGGCCTGCAGCACCTCATCGATCCGTTCGGCGCAGACGATGGCTCGCGGCACCATCATCACCATGAAGGTGCCCATCATCACCGCCATGAGAATCTGCAACAGGTACTGAAGGAATGCGCTCAGGTGGCCCACCTCGGTCATCCCGGCGTCGACGCGATGCCCCCCGAACCAGAGCACTGCGGCTGTGGCGAGATGCAAAATCATCATGATCAGCGGGAACATCAGCACGAAGACGTTGCCAACCTGGACCGAGGTACGTGCCAAGGCGGCGTTGGCCTGGTCGTAGCGAGCCCGTTCGAACGGTTCGCGGACGAACGCGCGGATCACCCGCAGGCCCACGATCTGCTCGCGGGTCAGTTCGTTGATCGAGTCGATTCGATCCTGCATGGTGCGAAATAGCGGTAGCAGAGTGCGCACCAGAAATCCCACGATCACAAATAGCAGTGGCACCGAGACCCACACCAGCCAGGACAATCCGGCATCCTCACGCAGCGCCATGATGATCCCGCCCACGCACATGATGGGCGTGGAGACCATGAAGTTCAACGTCATCAAGACCAGCATCTGGACCTGCTGCACGTCATTGGTGTTGCGGGTGATCAGGCTGCCGGTGCCGATGGTGGAGATATCCAGGGTGGCCAGCCCATCGACCGTGCGATATACGTCCCGCCGGATGTCGCGACCCACGGCCATGGCTGTCTTGGCGCCGAAATACACCCCAGCGATCGCTGTGGCGGCCTGTGCCGCACACCAGATCAGCATCTCGCTGCCGATGCTCCAGATCAGGTCCACGTTGCCGGCGGCGAGTCCCTCATCAATGATCCGGCCGTTGAGACTGGGCAGGTACAGCGCAGCGATGGTGGCGACTAGTTGCAGCACCACGACGGCGGCAACCCATAGGCGGTACGGCGCCGCGTATCGCAGCGCGAGGCGAAGCAAGGTCATGGCGTAGGCCGGTTCGTTCGAGGGGCAGGGGTTGTCAGAGAATAGACCGGGGATCTGACACCGTGCACTTTTATTCTGATGGCTTGGTGGCGCGCCCGACGTCATAGCAATTTCGTTGCCAAAAGTACGTAGCCTGTTGGCATGGTGAGGCGAGCGAGCACTGCGGTCCTAGTGGTGACTGCGATGGTGGTGCTGCTAGCGGCGTGCAGCGATAGTCCCAGCCCGCGGCCAGTGGCCGATGCCCTCGCTGGTGACCTGGCCGACGGCGCCTTCGACGAGGTCGCCATCGACGCGCCCGATGTCATCTCCGCTCAGCTCACACAGATTCTGGGAGATTTGGTATTGGCTCCTCGGACGGTCGAGGTGGTCCGGCTGGTCGAGCCAGATGGTGAGCCTGAGGTGCGCGTGGTCGAGCTCGGGTGGCAGTTCGAGCTTCCCGACGGCGGTGAGTTGAGTTACCAGAGCCAGGTAAGACTGGAGTTGGTCGACAACCAAAGTTGGCGTGTCGCCTGGACTCCGGCAGTGGTGCACCCGCAGGCCACTGCTGCCTCTGCTTTCGTCGTCGAACGCATTCAGCCCGAACGCGGCCTTGTCACCGGGTATGCCGGTGAGGTGCTGGTTGAGCAGCGGGATGTGGTGCACATTGGTATCGACAAACAGAATTACCCGGATGAAGCGGAGTTCATCCCAGCCGCCCAGGCCTTGGCAGATGCGTTAGCGCTCGCCGATGCCGCCAAATTTGTGGAGCAGGTGCGTCGAGCTGGGCCCTCGGCCTATGTGGTGGCGCTGACCATCCGTACCTCCGACCAAGAGATCTACGCTCTCGATGAGCTCCGCGTGATGCCCGGGGTGCTCCTGGTCGAAGACGTGCAGCCCTTGGCTCCCACGGCGGGCTTTGCCAGGCCGTTGCTCGGTACTGCCGGTGAAGCAACCGCCGAGATCATCGACGAATCCGAGGGGCAGGTCCAGCCCGGCGACATCGTCGGACTGACGGGTCTGCAACGCAGCTATGACGACGAGATTGGTGGCACTGTCGGAATGCGGGTGCTGCTCACTGATACGAGCGCAGGCGACATCAGTGTGGCCCAGCAGCCCGCCGTCAACGGTTCCGGCCTGGCAACCACCTTTGCGTCGACATTGCAGATCTTTGCCGAAGATCGCCTTGCTGGTGAGCTTGGACCGGCGGCGCTGGTGGCGATCCAGGCATCGACGGGGCAGGTGCTGGTGGCCGCCAGCGGTCCGGGCAGTGAGGGCCTGAACACGGCGACCGTCGCCCAGAACGCACCCGGTTCAACCTTCAAGATGGTGACTGCGCTGGCATTGCTGCGCGCTGGGTTGACGCCCGATAGTCCCGTCGACTGCACGGAGACCATCACTGTTGACGGTCGAGAATTCACCAACTATCCCGGCTACCCGGTGCAGTATCTGGGCAGCATCACGCTGAGGGAAGCGATCGCTCAGTCCTGCAATACCGCCTTGATTGCGCAGCATGAACTGGTGGACTCGGCGGCGCTGGCCGATGCTGCGGCGAGCCTAGGGCTGGCAGCGATGCCGCAGCCGGGCCGGGTGTGGGCATTTCCGTATTACTCGGGCAGTGTGCCGGACAACGCCACCGGAACCACGCATGCGGCCGATCTCATCGGGCAGGGCGAGGTGCTGGTGTCGCCGCTGGCCATGGCCGGTGTGGTGGCCTCCATCGCGGCTGGCCGGACGACTTTTCCGGTGGTGGTCACCGATCCGGAACCCGCACCGGTGGAGGAACCGGCGCTGCCTCTGACCCAAGCGGAGGCCGAACAGCTGCAGGAATTGATGTTCGCGGTGGTGACTGACGGCACTGCGGCATTCCTGCAAGATCTGCTGGCCGGTGATATCGGCGCGAAAACCGGCACCGCCCAGTTCGGTCTGGAGCAGCCTCCCCAAACTCACAGTTGGATGATCGCGTTCTCCGGGGATCTGGCCGTTGCGGTCTTTGTGGCCGAAGGGGAGTCGGGCGCGGAGACGGCCGGACCGATCATGGCTGACTTTCTGGTGACCGCCAGTGAGGTCGATTGGCAGGATTCCTAGCTTTGCTTGACCGGGGATGTCAGATGCTGAAATGGTTGCCGCGTCAACTCCCTAGGTGTGGGTTGGTAGGTCAGAATGGTGCCATCGCGCGCAACGCAGATCGGGGAGGGAGGGATAGTCAACGTGGGGCAACCACGCACCGGAACTGATTCGCATAGCGCAATCCCGACTTGCGCAGGGAAACGTTTTTCCATACGGTCTCACCCAGCCGGCTTCGCCGGTCAGGGCCCGGTCTCCCAACCCCCCGGGGGGCTTGGGCCCGCCACCACCTCACCGAGGCCGCACCCGGTGGGCACGGGGCGCTGGCTACGGGCGACCATCACAGATGCTGGTCCAGGCAGCTGGGCGGTGCAGCTGTGACGAGCGAGCAGGTGTCGGAAAAAGGAACCACTCGAACCAGCCGAGTGCGCCTGCGCGATGTGGCCGATGTGGCGCAGGTGTCGGTGTCCGTGGTCTCGCGAGTGCTCAACGGTGACCCCTCGCTGCGGGTCCGGCAAGAAAAGCGCGACCGGGTGCATCGGGTAGCACGGCAACTTGGCTACCGACCCAATGTGGCCGGGCGCTCCTTGCGCACTCACTCCATCGGAGCGATCGGGGTCATGGTCCCGAAGCTGACTCAGCCAGCCTTCACCGAGCTGATCCAGGGAGTCGAGGACGAATGCGAGGAATCGGATCTGACGCCGATCCTGGGCCGGTCTGAGCGGTTGCAGCCCGGTTCCTCCATCCTGACCCGGATGGTGGCCGAGGGGCGCGTGGATGGATTCGTCCTGCAATTGCCGGAGGATCTGGAGGCTCGCTCCGAGATTATCGAGACGCCGGTGCCTCGGGTGCTGATCCACTCTCACGCGATGGGCCTGCCCGGATCGGTGACTGTGGATACCGAAGCTGCAGTGGTGATGGCGCTCGATCATCTGATTGAACTCGGACACCGCAACATAGGGTTCGCTACCGGCAAAGGGCACGTCGACGTAGCCCAGGTGGGTGAGGCGAGGTTCCGGCAACGCATGACACAGGTCGGCTTGGGTCTGCAGGATGGGTGGATCACCCACACCGGCTTTGACTTCGATGCGGGGTCGGCGGCGTTCGAGGCCCTGTGCCAACAGGGTGAGCGGCCCACGGCGATCGTGGCTGGTGACGTCAACCTCGGCATCGGGATCCTGCAAGCTGCGGTGGCCGCTGGCATCGACGTACCAGGCTCGCTCTCGCTGATCTCGCTCCACGATTGCGAATGCGCAGAACGAACCATGCCGCCAATGGCGGCGGTCCAGCTGCCTGCCTACCGACTTGGCCGGGAGGCCGTCCGGCATCTGCGGGAAATATTGGCCGGTGGAGCGCGGCGAGCCATCGCCATCACCGATCCACCTCCGCAGCTCAGGGCCCGGGGGTCCTGCGCACCGCCCCAGGAAGGCTAGTTGGGCGGCCTGCCTCGTCGGAGCCCCCAAACCTCAATGGTCGATGGCGCCGGTTAGTGGCGGATGTGATCGTAGAATCGGAGGCCATGGGGTTCGACTTTGTCCCGGGCGAGACCGGAGCAAGTCCTGTGACCGGCCCGCGGTTGACCGAACCCCGGCTGGGGATCGTGGCGGTGATGAGCGCTATCTCCTGGGTGCTGCTCGGGCTGGTACTAGCGGCCGTTATCGCCACGCTGGTGGTGATTGCGCTCGCAATGACGTCCGCGATTGGTGAGGCGCCGCGCCTAGAGGACACGGGTCGGCTGATGGCCGGCGCAGTAGTGGTGGTCGGGACACCGGCTGGTTTGCTGGCGCTGTTGGCCTTGACGGTGAGCTCGGTCGCCTCGTTGCCCCGATACCAGCGGCTACTGGCTGCAGATCCCCATGCCGTCCCTAGCAAAGTGGGCCTGCGGCAGGGCGGACCAGTCTTGGGGATGCTGTGGTCCCTACCCCTGGTTCTGGTCGCGTTCATCATGGTGTTCGTGATGTTGGCAGACCCCTCCCTTGGTGCCCTGGGGGTCTTGCTGATGTGCATCGCCCTGATATGGCTGGCCTTTCGCGACTCTTCCCGGAAGGCGAGGCGGCAAGAGAGATGGACGGCAGTGACTGCGGAACTAGCACGACGCACCACGCTCGCTGTGCGAGCTGATGACCAACGGCGTCAAGCGTTGCCGCAGGGACAGGGCCCCAGTACCCTCGCCTGGCGAACTTCCCGCCGGGTCATGGTGTTGTTGCAGGTCTGGTACCGGGCCAGCATTGGTGGAGCTGTGCTCGGCTGCATCATTGGCATTGCGATGGCCAGAGCTTATGAGGACTACTCCGGGCCGGTCACTGCCGCCGCGATCCCGGGGCTGCTCATCGCACTTGGACCAATCTTGGTACCGCTGATGTTGGGCTGGGCAACTGTGTCGATGGTGATCGGCGAGCGCGCGATGGTGCGGTGGGCCCGACAGCATCGGGAGCGAGTACCGCACTACCAGCCGATTGCCGCTGCACTGACGGGAATGCGTGCCAGCCGACTGGGATCGATGACGCTGGCGATTATTGCGGGGTTGTGCCTCATCGTGACCATGACGACAACCCCTGACCAGCCTTTTGGCTATGTGCCGATCGTCACCGGTGTAAATCTGCTCCCGGTCGCCTTGATAAACCTAGGCGCAGCGGTGGTGTGGGCACTCCTAGACATCCCGATTGCCCGGCGAGACCGAGAGCAGATCCGGGCAGCGTGCTCCCCAGGAAGCCTGGTGATGCCAGATCCGCAGTCAGAGCCGCAAACCGAAGACCCCGCAGCACCCTGACCGTCGCCAGCAGGCCGCCAAATCTGGCCCCCCACCCCCCGAGTTCGAAGGTTTACGCCAAAACCGAACCCCACGAGCCACGGTTTTGGTGTCACCCTTCGTACTTGGCGAAAGCGCGGCTGCCAGGCCAGCCAGACAGGCTGCTTAAATCTGGGCCAGGGATAGGTCCACCATCAACTCCTGACTCAGATTCTCCAACGCCACCCGGACCCGGTCACGGCTGACATCAGGTGGTAAGACGGCATTGGCTCGCAGGACAAAGAGCTGCCCACCGGCCATCGGTGCAGGTTGGGTACTGGTCTCCAACCTGCTGATGCCGACGCCCAGTTCTGCAAGCGTGCTAGAAACCTGCTGGACCAAGCCCGGTTGATCATCGGCGATGAGCTCGATTCGCAGGTCGGAGCGCGCTGGCTCCGGGACCTGTGCCGCCCGAATCCGAACCTCCAGGTCCAGGTCCAGGCGACCCACGACGTCGATGAAGCGGGTCTGGTTCTCGGCGGGGATGGCGACCTGCACCACACCGGCGAAAGTTCCCGCGAGCTCCGCCATTTCGGAGAACTCCCAGGTGCCCCCGTGCGCTTGAACGACATCGGCGAGCGCAGCGACCAGTCCTGCCCTGTCGTCGCCAATGACCGTTAAGATCAGCTGCCTCATATCGGTATTGTCGCAGGACTGGTCACTGCCCTGCGGAACTGGGGGTCACGCATGAGGGCTCTTTCCGCGTAAAGTTCGTTTGGTGTCGGAACTGAGCAAAGCGCATGTGCTGCTAACCGGAGTGACTGGGTTCGTGGGGCAGGCCGTCCTGGAAAAGCTGCTGTCCAGCTATCCTGATGTCACGGTGACCGTGCTGGTGCGCCCGCGCGGGGCACTGACCGGGCAGATGCGGGTTGCCAAGCTGCTCCGCAAGCCGGTGTTTTCCGCCTGGCGTGAGCGCATAGGTGCCGACGAAGCAGACCGCCAGGCCAGCACCCGCGTGACGGTCTTGGAAGGTGATCTAGGTGCCGTTCCAGACCTGCCGGGCGATCTTGACGTCGTCATCCACTCGGCCTCCTCGGTCTCGTTCGATCTGCCCATCGACGAGGCGTTCGCCGCGAACGTGCAAGGACCAGCCAGCTTGTACCAAGCGCTGCTTCGTTCCGGATCAGACCCGCATGTGGTCCACGTATCCACCTGCTACGTCGCTGGCCTGCGCAAGGGCGTGGCCGAGGAACGCTCGCTGGAGCACAGCATTGATCGGCGTGCCGAGACCGAGCTGGCACTTGCCGCCCGCGAACAAGCCGAGGCCGCGTCCCGGCGTCCAGACATCCTGACGCCTCTGCTCAAGACTGCGCGCGCGACCCACCGGCGAGCTGGAGCACAAGCGGTGTCGGCCGCGGCCGAAGCTGCACGCAAACAATGGGTCAACGACCGGTTGGTTGAGGCCGGACGCACCCGGGCGCTGTCCTTGGGTTGGCCCGATGTCTACACCTTTACCAAGGCCCTGGGCGAACGAGTAGCCGAGCAGACCTGGGGTGAAGCGCACCGGCTGTCGGTCGTGCGGCCGACCATCATCGAGTCCTCGCTCAACCATCCGTACCCAGGATGGATCGATGGATTCAAGGTGGCCGACCCGCTCATCGCCGCCTACGGGCGTGGCATGCTCCCGGAGTTTCCGGCGCTGCACGACACGATCCTCGACGTCATCCCCGTCGATCACGTGGTCAACGCCACTCTCGCCGCCGCTGCCGCACCAGCGCCGGTCGGCGAACCGGCGTACTTCCAGGTTGGCTCCGGCCTGCGCAACCCATTGCGATTTGGGCGGCTGCTTGATCTGGTGCGGTCCTACTTCCGGGAGCACCCGCTGCTCGACGATGAGGGCAGCAATGTGCAGGTACCCAACTGGACATTCCCGAACGGGCCCGCCGTCCAGCGCAGCCTGCGTCGGCGGGAGATGGCCGTGAACCTGGCTGACAAGGTGGTTGGCCGACTTCCGGCCACCGATCTGACCCGAGAGTGGATCTCAGGCGTGTTCAAGGCCAAGAGGGACCTCGGAACCTTGCGTAAATTCACCGACCTCTACCAGCCCTACACCCAGACCGAGGTGGTCTTCGACGACGCCCGTACTCGGGCACTGCACGAAAGCTTGCCGCCGGAGCGGGTCGCCGAGCACGGGTTCGACGTTACCGATATCGATTGGCCGCACTACCTGCAGGAAGTGCACATCCCGAATGTGCCTGGGTTGATGCGTGCCCGCGAGCATCGGCCCCGGCCTAGTGCGCCCAACGCTCGCACGTTGCCCGAGCGCACCGATGTGCTCGCGGTCTTCGACCTGCACGGCACCGTGGCAGCTGCCAATCTGCTGGAACACTACGTGTGGGTAGAGATGGCCCAGGGTCCGCACAAGGCGCTGGGGGATCTGTCCGCGATGGTGGGGCGGTCGGGAACATTTCTGCAAGCCGAACAGCGTGACCGGGGCGACTTCATCCGCACCTTCATGCGCCAGTACGCCGGGATTGACGCGGCGCAGCTGCGTGAGCTGGTACGCACACGGGTGGCCCCGTTGCTGCGTTCGCGGCTGCACGCCGAGGCGCTTGAGCAGATCAAGGCACACCGGGCGGCCGGGCACCGGACGGTGCTGGTGACCGGCCAAATCTCCGAGTTTGTCGAACCGATTGCGAACCTGTTCGACGAGGTGATCGCCGGTTCGATGGAGGTCGATGACGCCGGTCGCTGGACCGGGCACCTGGCCACGTCACCGCTGGTCGATGAGGCCCGGGCTACCTGGCTGGGCCGCTACGCGCGCGAGCACGGCATGGATCTGAGCCAGTCTTACGGCTACGGCGATACCTATGCCGACCGGCCCTGGTTGGAGCTGCTGGGCCACCCGACGGTGGTCAACCCGGATGCCAGTTTGTACCGCTATGCGCGCGAGGTGCGATGGCCGGTGCAGACCTGGAAAGCGGTGGGTGAGAGCAGGTTTGGCTCGATCGCCCGCAGCGTCATCGATGGTGTCGCTGGCCGCGTGCCGGGTCGGGCGAAGGAGGCTGGATGAGTTCGCCGCTGCGTGGTCGGGCGCTGATCACGGGCGGCAGCGCCGGGATCGGGTACGCGTTCGCGACCGCACTCGCCAAACGGGGCTGTTCGTTGCTGCTGGTGGCCCGCAATGCCGATCGGCTGGAACGAGCTGCCCAGGAGTTGCGTAGCACCTACGGAGTCGATGTGCAGGTACAGGCGGCTGATCTGGGGGATCGGGACCAGGCCGACCGGGTTGCCCAGCGGCTGCTCGATGAGGATGACCCGATTGACATCCTGGTGAACAACGCCGGTTCCGGCTTGCATGACAAGCTTGCCGAGCCGGATATCGACGCTCACCTGACGGCCCTGGATCTGATGGTGCGAGCGGTGCTGGTGCTCGGAACCCGCGCAGCGCATGCGATGAAGCAGCGTGGCCGGGGTGTCATCATCAATGTGGGTTCAGTGGCCGGATTGCTGCCGTTGAACCACTACTCGGCCATCAAAGCCTGGGTCAACACCTTCTCCGAGTCGATGTCCTTGGAGCTTGAGGGCACCGGAGTACGGGTGGTCACCCTGGTGCCGGGGTGGGTGCGCACGGAGTTTCACCAGCGAGCCAAGATCGGGACATCGGCGATTCCGGATCGGATGTGGCTCGATGCCGACGATCTCATCGCCGATGCGCTCGCGGCCGCGGACAAAGGCCGCAGCTGGGAGGTACCGTCCACGCGGTATAAGGCGATCGCGGTGCTGACTCGGGTGATGCCTCGAGCCATCGTGCGCCGGGCTTGTCGCATGATTGCGCGGACCCGCACATGAGTTCCAAGCCGACCGACCGGTACCACTGGGCGTGGCATCGCGCGCTCCGGCGGTTCTGCCAGCGTGTCATTCTGCGCGGTGTCATCGACTTCGAGGTGGCGGTCACGGTGGAGGGTGAACGCAATGTTGAGGGTCTGCAGGGCCCGTTCATCGTGGTGGCCAATCACTCCAGCCATCTGGATGCGCCCTCGATCATCACGCATATGCCTTACCGGCTGACCAAGCATCTCGCCGTTGCAGCCGCTGGCGACTACTTCTTCAACAACGTGTGGCGCCGGACCCTCACCGCGTTCTTCTTCAACTCCTATCCGGTGGACCGAGGTCGGACCAAGTCGAAGAATGCCGGTCTGAGCGTGTCGTTGCTGCGACAGGGAGTGCCACTGCTGATCTTTCCGGAGGGCACGCGCTCCAAGGACGGCGTGATGCGGGCTTTCAAGCCAGGGGCTGCGGCCCTGGCGCGGGCGTTGCGGGTGCCGGTGGTTCCAGTGGCCATCGTGGGCGCCTACGAAGCGATGCCGAAGGGTCGCAATTGGCCGGCGCCGGGACGACCACCGGTGAAGCTGTTGATCGGCAAGCCGGTGCGGGTGCGCAGCGGTGAGGCGCTCGCGGATCTCAATGCCCGTATCGAGGGTCGGGTTGCCGCCATGTATGCCACGCAGACTGCCACGGTGCTGGTGCATGAGCGCGCCACGCCGGAACGAACTGATGACGCCCAGGAGGATGCTTCATGACCGATGTGACACACCAGAAGTGGTGGGGCTGGGGTGTGGAGGGCATCGCCTTTCACCACGAGGACAAGCCCAACTTTGCTCCGTTCGTGTTGGACAAGATTGGCATTGACCTATCCGAACCCGGTACTCCGGCGCCGGATTTCAACGATATCGAGGTGCCGGGCTCGCAGCTCGAGGATGAGCTGCGCGATACGCTCCGGGCGGCGGTTGGCGACCATCATGTGGTCATCGACGATCTGGATCGCGTGGTGCATACCTATGGCAAGGGCATGCGTGATCTGGTCCGGGTGCGCGCTGGTGACCTGCCGCGGGTTCCTGATGCAGTGGTGTATCCAGCCAATGAGGAGCAGGTGCAGGCGATCGTGGATGCCGCGGTGGCCGCTGATGCAGTGCTGATCCCATTTGGAGGGGGTTCCAACATATCTGGAAGTTTGACGCCCCCGCCCGATGAACGTCGCCAGGTCATCTCGTTGGATCTGGGCCGCATGAACCAGGTGCTAGAGATCGACGAAGGGTCCGGGCTAGCGCGGATCCAAGCGGGCGTTCTGGGTCCGGACATGGAGCAACAGCTCAACCGCCAAGGCTGGACGATGGGGCACCAGCCGGACTCGTTCAAGCACTCGACCCTAGGCGGCTGGATCGCGACTCGCTCGTCGGGCATGCAGTCGGACAAGTACGGAGATATCGCCGATATCACTCGCGGGTTGCGGCTGGTGCAGCCGGGCAAGGTGCTGGTGTTGCGACCGCTGCCCTCTACCTCGACTGGCCCTAGCGTGCGCGAGATGATCCTTGGATCCGAGGGGCGCCTGGGCGTGATCACGCAGGCCTGGGTGCACGTGCATCGTCTGCCGGAAAACCGGGAAGTGATCGCCTACCTCTATCCGAACTGGGCGGCCGGATTGGGTGCGATGCGCGACATTTCAGTCTCCGACGCCTCACCGACTATTACCCGGGTCTCCGATGCCAACGAGACGGCGTTCTCGTTGGCGACCCGTAAAGCTTCCACGTCCCTCAGTTCCAAGGTTGGCCCGGCACTGTTCGAGTTGCTTCGCCGTCGAGGGTGGGACTTGGAGAAGGTGTGCATCTCCTACATCGGCTACGAGGGCGGCTCGGCCAAGGTTCGGGCCGACAAGGCTATCGTCGGCAAGATCGTCGCGGCTCACGGAGGCATCCGACTGGGCAAGGGTCCGGGGGCCATGTATGACCAGAAGAAGTTCGATACGCCCTACATCCGTGACTTCCTCCTCGACCGCGGCGCAGTGGGCGACGTCAGCGAGACCGCCGCACCCTGGGAGAAGCTTGGGGAGGTCTACCACCGCGCGATCAAGAAGACGCAGGCGGCCTTCGCGGAGATCGGTGTTCGCGGCTTCCTCATGTGTCACCTCTCGCATAGCTACCACTCCGGAGCCTGCTTGTACTTCACCTTCGGATTCCCGCCGAATCCGGACGGCGACTTCTTGGCTCAGTACGACGTCGTCAAGACGGCGATTCAGCAGTCGTTCATCGACGGGGGCGGCACGCTCAGCCACCACCATGGCGTTGGCACCGATCATGCTCCGTGGATGGAAGCAGACATCTCGCAGGCCGGTGTCGATTTGATGACCGGCTTGCTGCGTTCGGTGGACCCCAGCCGCAACCTGAACCCCGGGACGCTGCTGCCGCCACATCGGGAGTGGTGAGCGCGGCTCTGCGCGGGGCGTCCACCTGGATATGTATCGGCCTGGCTGGAATAGCACCTTCCAGGTAGCCCACTCGCAGTGACGCAACCGCCGGCCTGGCTGATGCTGGCCGGGTCGGCGGGACCGCTGCATCGAGGGCTAGCCTGCGACTGGGCTATCTTCGAACGGTGACACAGAACCGGTGGTTGCAGGCGTTGGAGCAGAACCCAGGGCATTCCCAGTGGTACATCGAGCGATTTCGTGCGATGGCAGCCGCCGGTCACGACCTGCACGGAGAGGCCCGATTCGTCGATGCGATGGTGCCGAGGGGGTCCAGGATCCTCGATGCCGGCAGTGGGCCTGGGCGGGTTGGTGGCCGACTAGCTCAGCTTGGCCACCAGGTGGTCGGTGTGGATATCGATCCGGAGCTGATCGAGGCTGCCACGGCCGAACATCCGGATGCGACCTGGCTGGCCGCGGACTTGGCACAGCTCGATCTGGCTGGTGCCGGTCTTCTCGCGGAGTTCGACGCCATCGTGTGCGCGGGCAATGTCATGACCTTCCTCGACCCGGCCACCCGCGGGGATGTCCTGCGGGGATTCGCCACGCATCTGGCCACCGATGGGCGGGTAGCAATCGGATTCGGTGCTGGTCGCGGGTATTCAGTGGAGGAATACCTCGACGATGTCGCCGCGGTCGGCTTGCGCGAGCATTTGCGGCTGGCAACATGGGATCTGCGGCCGTTCGATGGCTCATCGGATTTCTTGGTGTCGGTGCTCGGGCACTAGGCAGCCAGCCCTCGGGAAGTTGTACCCACCAGGAGAGGTTGCCTTTCGCGGGCCCGATGTTCCATCCTGGTCTGCGTGAGTCAACGCCGATTGCCTGCCATCGTGCTGGCTGCCGTCCTGGCTCTGACCGGCTGCAGCTCGGGGGAAGAGGTGAGCAGTCCGAGTGCGCTCTCGGCCTGCCTGCAGGAGTCGTGCACGGTGGAGCTGAGCGGTGTGGGTGCGCAAACCCAGACGCTGGATGGGCAGGTACCGGTGCGCTTCGATTCCTCCGCCGACGGCGTTGCGCAGCTCACGATCGGCGGTGAATCGATCTCCTGCCGTCAAGGGGATTCTCAAACAGTGGCCGGATATCTCGTGTACTGCGAACAGGTACGCAGTCAGAGCCTATGGTTGGAGATCAGCCGGATCTAGGGGGCCTGAGTTGGCTCGCGTTAGTGCGCACCGGGAGGGGTGCTAGTGGGCTTCGATGGCGTTCCTTGCTGGGCTTGGGTCGTGTTCCTTGCTGGGCTCGGTCGCGGTGTTCGCTGGCTTCGATCGCGGTTGAGGTCGTCGGATACGGGTTCGGAGATCTCTGTTGCACGCTTCCCTCGAGTACGAAGGGTGACGCCAAAACCGTGGTGGTCCGGAATCTCACCTGCGTGAGCCTGGCTCACCGGTTTCTAGCGTGAGATGGTAGATATCGCCGCGGTAGAGCGATGTCGTGTGCTCGATCATGGCGCCAGCCTCGTCCCT
>JBKEBC010000024.1:0-59398 GCA_047972965.1 Beutenbergiaceae bacterium
TGGTCAGTTCCACACTGCGGGTGACCTGACCGTGCACCACCTGGGTTCCAATGCCCCGGCGGCGCACCAACAGACCCTTGTCCACCAGTTCCTGGATCGCCCGCCGCACGGTGGGGCGTGAGAGGCCAAACCGTTGCCCGATGGAGATTTCGTTCTCCAGCCGTGCACCAGCAGGCAGGCGCTCATCCGAGATTGCCGCCTCAATGCACGTCGCCACCTGGTGGTAGAGCGGGACCGGGCTGGACCGATCGACGTCGACGAAGAAATCCTGCGGGAGCTTGCTCTGTTCCACCGCACTCCTTCGCAAAAAACCGATTGTCGTAACAATGTGGCAGCCTACCAACCTTGCGGCCCCACCCCTGGATCTGCCGCGCCCAGGCACCATTGCGAGCGCCCGTCGGTGGCGCACTCCCGTCGCCATGTGTCAGACTTACGTCGGTATGTCCTAACAATCGAAGGGATCGAGACATGACCGGCGAGGGTGCCACCTCAGTTCTGCGCGAAGCTTCCGAACGGTTCACGACTGTGCTCTGGAACGACTCTGCCGATCCGGATGAGCTTGCGCAATCCATCGAGTTTGGCGCCGTCGGAGCTACCTGCAACCCGGTCATCGCGCTCACGGTGGTCAGCGCACACCTGGACCAATGGGCTCCCCGGATCCGCGAACTCGCCGACCAGCGACCCTCCGCCTCGGAGTCTGAGATCGGCTGGCAAGTGGTGGAGGAGCTGTCGATCCAAGCGGCCGAACTGCTGCTGCCCGCCTTCAAGGCCAGCGGCGGACGCAACGGCCGACTGTCGGTCCAGACCGACCCGCGGCTGCACCGCGACGCTGATGCGCTGGTGGAACAAGCAGTGCACTTCAGCACGCTGGCCGAGAACATCATCGTCAAGATCCCCGCAACCTCGGTGGGCTTGCGCGCCATCGAAGAGGCGACCTATCGCGGGGTCAGCATCAACGTCACCGTTTCCTTCACCGTGCCGCAAGCAGTCGCAGCTGCCGAGGCAATCGAACGCGGACTGGACCGGCGCGCGGCGCAGGGGCTACCGGAACACGAGTTTGGCTCAGTGGTCACCATCATGGGTGGACGTCTGGATGACTGGCTCAAAGCGTGGGTGGCCAAGAACCGCATCCTGATCGACCCCGGGTATCTGGAGTGGGCTGGTGTGGCGGCACTCAAACGCGCCTACACCCTCTTCCAGGAGCGGGGCTTCCGCTCACGAATCCTGTCAGCAGCATTCCGCAACCACATGCAGTGGTCGCAGCTTCAGGGCGGAGATCTGGTGGTCTCGCCCCCCTTCGACTGGCAGCGCCGCATCAACGAGAACCAGATCCCGGCTCAGGACAGCATCGATGTGCCCGTCGATCCGCAGATCATTTCGACGTTGCTGGAACGGGTGCCCGAATTTGGGCGGGCCTACCACGTCGATGGCATGACGCCGTCAGAATTCGACAGCTTTGGCGCCACGGTGCGTACGTTGCGTCAGTTCCTGGAAGCCGACGAAAAGCTGGACCACCTCGTGCGCGACGTCCTCATGCCCCTGCCCTAGCAGCCCCTGCCGCATCCGCCGCCCCCACACCTACCGCAGCCGCACTGCCGCCCCCCACACCTGCCGCAGCCGCACTGCCGCCCCCACACCACGAGTACGAGGGTTTACGCCAAAACCGAGCGCCGTGGGCCTCGGTAATGCCACCAACCTTCGTACTCGCGGGATAGGGGCACATGCCTCAGCCCAGCCGGGCCAGACCCAGCACAGCCAGACCCAGCACAGCCAGACCCCAGCCCGGCACAGTAAAGCCAGATCTAGCCGAGCTGGGCCTGCCGCTGCGCGTCCGCGGCCCGCAATATCTGGGCCGCGGCCCGAACTCCTTCGACCCGGCCTAGTTCCAGATCCTCATGCTCGATGTTGACCATCATGTCGGGGTCGATAGCGTGCAAGGCTGCCAGGAACTGTGCCCAGTAGTCGACGTCGTGCCCCTTGCCGAGGGCCACGAAATCCCAGGAGGACTGCACGGGCCATTCGTTCACCCATTCGTTGCCACCTACATTGGTGCGCTCTTCATCCGGACCTAGACGCCGGAAGCTATTGTCCAGGACCCCGTTGAGCGCAGCAGCGGGATTGATGCGCACATCCTTGGCTGCGGCGTGCAAGACCAGTGGGCCAAGCTCCCGCGCGACCGCCACCGGATCCATCTGCTGCCAGAACAGATGCGAGGCATCCAGCTCCACCCCGATATTGGTAGCACCGGTTCGTTCGATGAGCCGATGCACATCGGCGCAGTTGAACACCACGTTCTGCGGATGGAGCTCCAGCGCCACCTTCACGCCGTGGTCCCGGGCGAACCGATCGGTTTCACGCCAGAAGTCGACCACCAGTTCCCACTGGTAGTCCAGCACATCCAGCGCGGCCGAGTTCCAGGCGTTGACCACCCAGTTGACTCGGGTGGCCCCGGGCTCTGCGCCGGGAAGCCCGGACATGGTCACCACACGATCTTGACCCAGTCGCTGGGCTAGCTGGATGGAGCGCCGGATGTCCTGAGCGTGTGCCACTGCAATAGCTCGGTTGGGGTGGAGCGGATTCCCATTGCAGTTCAATCCCGCGATACCCACCCCGGTTCCCTGGAACAGACCAAGAAACTCATCGCGCGCCGCGTCGCTGACCAGAATGTCTTCAAACCGCCGAATGTGTACTGCAGGCAGGAATCCGCCCGAGTTGAGTTCCAAACCGGTCAGACCCAGTTCCGCCACCACCTCGATAGCCTCGGGCAGGGTCCGGTCGTGCAGGATCGCGTTGTATAGGCCCAGACGCATGGCTCCTCCTAGCTGGCAACGGTGACGGTCGCGCCGCCGCCCGCTGCTGAGGTGGCGACGGCGTCGATAATGAGCATGTTGTGCAGCCCCTCGGCCAAGCTGGCATTGCGGGGCAAGCTCTGGTCTGCCGGAATCTGGGCCACCTCCTCCAGGAAGGCGCGGGCCTGGAACACGAAACCATCGTTCTGGCCAATGCCCACTCCTGCGGCATCCATCGGCAACCCGCCTCGCCAATAGGGGTGTTCTGGACCCAGCAGGATGGTGCGGTAGCCACCCACGGAACGGTCATCTGCACCGAGGTGCAGGTGAACCTCGCCCGGACGACGGAAGTCGAACTGCGCCGCCCCCCGGTCGCCGAATACCTCCAACGTGAGCGTGTTCGGATGCCCGATAGCTACGCGGGATACCTGAAATGTGCCGGTACCACCGTGGGTGAATTCGGCCGAGAAGGAAGCGACATCGTCGTTTTCGACCGGAGCCCGTTCATCTGAGATAGCACCCCCCTCATGGCCAACGACGATTCCCACCGGCCGCGGACGGGTTGCGATGACCGTGCTCAAGAGTCCGCCACGAACGCTGGCAATAGGCGATCCAGCGACGAATTCTGCGAGATAGCTCAGGTGGGACCCGACATCGGCCAGCGCCCCGGAGCCAGGCGGACCCTGGTACCTCCAGCTAATGGGGGTATCCCGATCACAGCCGTACTCGGTCCAGTACCGGCCGCTGACATTGAGGATCTTTCCCAGGCGTCCGCTCCGGACTAGCTCGCCGATGAAGGCAATCCCTGGCGCCCGCCGATAGGTCAGTCCCACGCGCGCCACCGATGGCGCTGCTGCGGCCGCGGCAACCATGGCGTAGGCATCGGGCAGGTTGTCGGTCAGCGGCTTCTCGCACAAGACATGCTTGCCAGCGGCGAGCAGCTCTTCCACAATCTCGCGGTGCAACGCGTTGGCCACCACCACGCTGACGACGTCGATGTCATCGGCTTCCACGATGGCCTGCCAGGAGGTGTCATGGCGCTGGTACCCGAACCGTGCCGCCGTTGCCTGCGCAAGGCCCTGGTGGGCATCGGCAATCGAGACCAGTCTGACCGGCGGCAGCACACTCTGGTACAGGGTGGTGGCGCCGCGATAGCCGGCCGCGTGGGCTTTCCCGGCCATCCCCGCACCGATGACTGCGACGCCGATCGCTTCGTTGCTCAAGGCTCCTCCAGAGGTCGTAGCCGAGTTGAGCCTAGTAATTGTAGGTATGTCCGGTCAATAGCTTGTACCAGAGTAGGGCGCGCTGCTGTCCCGCACGACCAGCGAGGCATCGAGCACGGCGTCCTCAACCTCACCAACCGCGCCCCCGATGCGGTCGATCAGCCGCGAAACCGCCGCCTTTGCCAGGCCCAGCGGATCCTGTCGCACCGTAGTCAGCGGCACCGGCGATGCTTGCGCGAGAGCGTTGTCGTCCCAGCCCACGACGGAGATATCGCGGGGTACCCCTAGCCCATGGTGTTCGAAGATCGGAATCGCCGCGAGCGCGATGTCGTCGTTGTAGCAGATCACCGCCGTCGGGCGGATGTCGGCCTGGATCACCTCCAACGCTGCTCGCTGCCCCTCCAGTTGGGTTTCGCCACCGCGATACAACCGCACCTGCTCCGCGAGTCCGTGACGGCGCATCGCAGCCTCGTAGGACGACCGGCGTGAGTGCGCGACCAGCCCGTCCCCACCGTCGATGTGCGCGATGCGCCGGTGGCCGAGCTCAACCAAGTGCGCAACCGCTATCTCGATGCCCTGCGCGTCCGAGGTGTAGACACTGTCAACCGTCGGATCGTCGACGTGCCAACCGATGACGGCCACGGGTCGCTGTCCAGCCAATACCGGATTTGCGGTGGCAGGGCCCAGCATGATCAAACCATCGGTGCGAAAGTCATTGAGCGTGGCCAGAGCTTGGGCTTCGTCACGATGTGGCGTCATCGCGCTCAACGCAACGCTGTACCCACTGGCTTCGGCGGCGGTGTACACCCCGTCGATCATCTCCATGTGAAAGGTGCTCGCCTGGCCGAACATGGCACCCAGCGTCCAGGAACGCGGACCAGCCAGCGAACGAGCCCGCGGATCCGGCCGATAGCCCAGATCACGCGCGACCGTCAGAACCCGCGCGCGCGATTCCTCACTTGCGCCCGGCGCCCCGCGCAACACCAGCGAGACGTGGGCGCGGGAGTAACCGGTCCGCGCAGCGATATCGGCGAGCGTGACCCGGCGCTGGGAGCGGGGCTGATCCATGGCCTACTAGCCGCCGTGGGTCACAAGACCGTAGATCCCGGAGATGATCCAGTACAGGCCTAGTGCGCCACCCACGATCCAGATCCCGTACCGGATCCGCTGTGCGCGGTCCTGTTCGGGCGGCTTTGACGACTCTGACATGACCCCTCTTTGGTGTCCGTGGCGCGGCAACTATCACGTTCCACCGTAGTCGAACCGGAACAGCCCAGCGCGCGTCAATCTGCTTGACTCGTGGCTGGGCTCCACCTCGTTCGACTATCGGACCTGCCTGAAGGCCAGGGCACCGCTCATGCCTGAGCACTAAGTCCGGGCCGAGGGTGATGTGATGGCCCAGCCGCACCGTGAAGACCGCCTTGGGTGTGCGGGGCGGCGCATCGTGCACTGCAACCGCAAAGGTCGTACGACATCGAGCGCATCGGCTCTTGCGCACCATGAGCCGGAGCCGCTGAAGACCGTACCCCGGCCGCGCGGCTCATGTCCGGACAGGGCGAGCTGTACCTCGGACTCGCGCCGCCCCAGCGGGTGGCCCAGCCGCACCGCAGCCGGTACCTCCGACCCCCGAGTTCGAGGGTCTACGCCAAAACCGAATCCCACGAGCTGCGGCTTTGGCGTCCCCCTTCGAACTCAGCAAAAGCGGACAGGGCACGAAAATGGCTCGCTTGTAGCAGGCACTTTCAGTGGCCTATGACTGGCACGGCGTCGATGCCACCGCCCACAGAACCACCACGGCCACCGACCCCTACCCAACGACCTCAACACCGCGATCGAAGCCAGCAAGCCCCGCGCCGGTGCGCACTAGCTTGAGCCAACTCAGGTCACAGAAAGGTATGGCGGCCGATGCAACCCTCGACCGCCATACCTGGCTTTCTGTGGGGCTCAGTCCTCGCGTGACTCCTGGACCCGAGCCACCAATTGCGTGGGATTGACGAACCGCAGGGCTATCACCAGGATGATCGCCATCATCACGGTGTAGAGCACGCCCATTGCGGAAACCAGTTGCCGCGCTTCACCACCACCGGCTGAGGTCATGGCGCGATAGATCGCGACCACCAAGGTGTCCGAGCCCGGTCCTGAAACCAGGAACGTCAGCTCGAACAGGCCAACGGTGCGTACCAACACCAGCACGCACGCCGCCAGAATGCCCGGCACCAATAGCGGAGCCAGGATCCGGATGAACACGTCCTTGGTGCGAGCACCGAGCATCCGCGCCGCGTTCTCCACCGAGGGATTGATCTGCTCGATAAATGGCGTCATCGTCATGATCACGAACGGCACAGCGGGCACCAGGTTCACCAGGATGACGGCGGTCAGCGTGCGGCCCAAGCCCGCGCTGTACATCACTGTCGCCAGCGGAATGCCGTAGGTGATCGGCGGCATCAGGATCGGTAGCAGGAACAGCATCATGACCACCTGCTTGCCGGGAAACTTCCGCCGAGCCAAGGCGTAGGAGGCCGGTACCCCTATCAGAATCGATACCACCACCGTGATGCCGGCGACCAGCAACGTGACACCAAGAACCTGTGAGAGCTCCCAGCGATCCCAGGCACTGGTGTACCAATCGGAGGTGTACTCGGGCGGCAACCAGGTGTTGAACCACTGACGGCCGAAAGAGTCGATCACCACCGAGACGATGATGCCGATGAGGAAAACAAAGAACACCGCCACTGCCGCCCACACGACCCAGGTGGAGGGTGAAGCAACGATGGAGCGTTCCCCCGGTCGCCGTTTCCTCGGCGCAGACGTCTTGGTTTGCTGCACTGTCGAGGCCATCAGCCCTTCCCTCCCGTTGATCCGCGATAGGCGAGTTGCCGAAGCGCCAGAACGACCAGCACCACCACCACTTCAACCAGACCCATCATCAGCGCGATGGTCGATGCCATGGTGTAGTCGTTCTGTTCACCGAAGGCACGGAATGCCATCAGCGACATCACGCGCGTCGACCCCATCGCATCACCGACCAGTCGCGCGGATGGAAACACCGAGAACGCCAGCACGAAGGTCAGGATGAAGGTGGTCGCCAGACCAGGTGCCAGCAACGGCAAGGTGATGCGGGTCAGCCGGTGACGCCATCGGGCACCTAGCGTGCGGGCCGCTGATTCCAGCGATGGGTCGATCCCGGACAGGTACGAGGAGATCAGCAGGAATGCGAACGGGAACCCACTGATAATCAGCGACAACAGCACACCGGTGTAGTTCATGACCAGCTGCAGCGGCTGCTCAATGATGCCGACATCAATGAGGAACTTGTTCAGCCAGCCCTGTCGGCCACCAAAGATCAGCAATCCTTGAGCGGTCAACACCGTTCCCAGGGTGATGGGAAGGACCAGGAAGGTCATCAGTGTGCGCTTGCCGCGGAAGTGCCCACGCAACTTGAACGCGATCGGCAACGACGCCAGCACGTTAAACAGTGCTGCGGGCAAGGCCAAGCGCATCGTGATCCAGATCGAATCGAAGATGAACGGATCCCGGAAGAAGGCGACATAGTTGGCGAAGATGCCGCCGCCCCACTGTTCCTGGGTGGAACTCGGCGGCTGTACCGTCAGACCGATTCCATACATGAACGGGTAAATGAATAGCGCCACCACAAATACCACTCCGGGCACCAGCAGCCAGAGCATGCGGTCAATACCGCGCTCAGCAAGCCGGTGCTGCAAACTGGCGGTACCGCGCTTGCGGTCGGTGGGCGAACTCATTCCCGAACCTCTTCAAGCTCGCGCTCCTGGGTGGTCAGCTCCGCATCGGCAAGCTCGCGCGGGTACACCAAGGCGCGTTCAACCTTGACGGTCAACTCCACCGCATCCTTGGGCGAGGGGGTCTGCTCGGTCCGCACATGGAGCGTCCGACCCTTGCCCGTTTGCACCGTGGCCACCACTTCCTTGCCCTGGTACTCCACCACGCCAACCGTGCCGCGAATGGTCGTAGGCGAGCCGTCCGCGCCACCGAATTGCAGATCGTGGGGCCGCACCGCAACCCGTACCTCGTCGCCGACGGCGACTGGCTCCACCGCAGTACCGGTGAGCGTGATGTCACCATCGCTGGCACGCACCTGGTCACCAGCAACGTTGTCGACAGTCAGGTCGATGAGGTTCTGGTAGCCCATGAAGTCCGCGACATGCCAGTTGGCTGGGCTGTCGTAGAGCTCCTGCGGGGTCCCGATCTGCTGCACTTTGCCCTGGCGCAACACCACCAGGCGATCCGCCATGGACAGTGCCTCTTCTTGATCGTGGGTCACGTAGATCGTGGTGAAACCCAATTCCTGATGCAGGCGACGAATTTCTGACCGCATCTCCAGCCGTAGTTTCGCGTCGAGATTCGACAGTGGTTCATCCATGAGCACCAGTCGGGGCTCGACGGCGATCACCCTGGCGATCGCGACGCGCTGCTGCTGGCCCCCGGAGAGCTGCCCGGGCAGCTTGCTGCCGTGCTCAGATAGCCGCACCAATTCCAGGGCCTGGGCCACACGTTCCTTGATCTCGGCTTTGGGCCGTTTGCGCATCTCCAAACCGAAGGCGATGTTCTTGGCCACGCTCATGTGTGGGAAGAGGGCGTAGTTCTGGAACACCATGCCGAAGTCACGTTCTTCGGCAGGCTTGGTGTCGACTCGTTCGTCGTCGACCAGGATCTCCCCGTCGGTCAGGGGAATCAGACCGGCGAGGCAGTTCAACGCTGTGGACTTGCCGCAGCCCGAAGGCCCGAGCAGGGCGATGAACTCCCCTGCCCGGACCGTCAGGTCGAGGCCAGATAGTGCTACCTGACCAGCGAATGAGCGGCCGATTCCTCGCAGTTGTACCTCGGAGAACTTCGGATCCGCCATGCTGCTAGCCCTCCTGGACCCTGTTGCCACCGATCTCCCGGTCCCAGATGTCAAACGCGGTCACCAGTGCCTCGGCCGATAGCGGTGGCACGGCGTCGTTGTTGGCGATCAGGTCGTCGTACCAGTCCCTGCCGTACTCGGCCATGGCGTCCTGGCTCGATTGCGGCGCGAGGTCGATGGTCGCTCCTTCGACTGCGGGGCCAGGGTAGAAATAGCCGTTGTCGAAAGCGATGGCATTCACCTCAGGCGTGAGCATGTACTCCAGCAGGTTGAGGATGGCCGACTGCTTATCTGCCGATAGCCCTTGCGGCATCAGCGCGAATTGCGAGTCTGCGACGAAGGTGAACTCGTCGAAGGCAACCGCACCGATCTCTGCTGGCGCCCGGCCATCGGCCCGAGGCTCGATGTCCCATCCGAGGGTGGTGGGGGTCAGCGCCCAGGTGCCATCGGCCACCGCCTGCACCATCTGGCCGGTGCCAGTGGTGTAGTAGTCGATGTACTGGTCGAGCTCACTGAGGTAGGCCCAGGTGTTGTCCCAACCGTTCTCAGGGTCACTGGGGTCGGAGTCGCCCAGCATGTAGGGCAGTCCCTGCAGGAATGTGCGTCCCACGCCAGAGTTGGCCGGGCGCGGGTACCCGAACCGGTTCGGGTTGGCCTGCGCCCAGGTCAGGAGCTCCTCGGGAGTGGTCGGCACATCGGCCTCGTCCATCTCGTTCGGGTTGAACCACATCAGTGGGCCTGAGGGGGTGTACACGGTGAGCACCCCGTACCCCTCCGCGAGCTCCTGCATCTGCGCAGCTTCGGCGGTGTAGTTCTGCATACCCGGCAGGCGGTCGCCGAACTCCTCGACGACCGGCACCCACAGGTTCTCTGCGATGCCGGCGCTCAGACCATCGGTACCGGAGAGCACCAGGTCGATCTGCAGGTTTCCCGAATCGACCTGTGGCTTGATGGTGCCCACCAGGTCTGGGGCTCCTGCCGCCTCGAAGGTGAAGTCCGAGATGATGTCCGGGTGTTCCTCGACGAACGCCTCGATCATCGGCTGCGTCAGTTTCAGGTTGCCGGCGACGTCGATGATGTGCAGGCTCACCGGTTCGGAGGGAACATCGGGTACATCCTCGGCACTGGCTGGTGCGCCACCACCATCGCCGTCACTGGAGTCGCCGTCGGTACCGGTGTCCGGCGGAGCGCACGCTGCCACGGTCAGTGCCGTCATAGCCACGGCGGCAAAAAGTGTGTGTCGGAGTCGACGCATTTGCTACTTGCCTCTCTCGTTGCTCAGTCGCAAGAGTGCTGACTGAGGATGGTGGGCTCGGTGCCCGGGTTCGGTACGGCCGCTCAACCTGCTCAGCCGCCGGATACGACCACAGGAGTAGCGGCGGAGCTGGGAACCAACCAACGCAGCCTTCATGTCACTCCTATGTAGACAGTCATCTCCGCAAGCACATGCAACCTTGCACAAGCTTGCAGGCAGTCTGCATCAGAGTGCTCAACCGCGCAAGGGCTCGACGTCTAGACAACATAACGGTTTGGCTACATTCAGCCAAATTCGAGTAGTTGCGACGTCGATACTCAGCTATGCAAGACTGCTAGCATATTGCGCAAGTTTCATGACATGGAGGTCGGAATGGACGTCACCGCACGAGATGTGGCACGGGCCGCCGGGGTCTCAGAGTCCACGGTTTCGCGGGCTTTGGCGCATTCAAACGCTGTCGCGCCGAGCACCCGGAACAAGGTGCACCGGATCGCCCAGGAGCTCGGCTATACCGCCCGCGCCGGTGCCAGCCCTGCCCGCACAGGCAGCATCGGCGTCGTGGTTCCCGACCTTGCCAACCCGTTCTTCGCCGGTCTGAGTAAGTCCCTGCGGGCTGCCGCCAGCGGCAGCGGTCTGCGCACCATGATCGTCGACAGCGACGAAGACCTGCGGCATGAGCGAGACGCCGCGAGCTACCTTGCCACGCAGGTCGATGCCCTGGTGCTGTGCTCACCGCGCTGCCCGGACGACGAGCTCAAGGGACTCGTCGGCAAGGTTCCCACCGTGCTCACCTCCCGCGTGGTCGAAGGCGTACCTACCATCCGAATCGATGAGAGCTACTCGGTCGGTCGGGTCCTCGCACATTTGCGAGCCCTCGGGCATCAGCGAATCGCCTACGTCGGGGGTCCGGCTGCCTCAACCTCAGAGATAGCGCGTAGCGCCGGGTTGGTTGAAGCGGTCGCCGTAGCCAGCGATCTCGACGTGATCCGGGTGACCAACGTGACCCCCAGCGTGATCGGTGGCATGGGCGCCGCCGATGAGGTGCTGGCCAGCGGGGCGAGCGCCGTCATCACTTTCAACGACATGGTGGCCTTAGGTTTGGTCGCACACGCCCTACGACGTGGAACCCGGATTCCCGAGGATCTCTCCGTGGTCGGCTTCGACGATGTCCTGATCGCAGAAGCCGCCCACCCCCAGCTGACAACGGTCGCGATGCCACTGCGCGCGGTGGGCAGCTCCGCCATCCGACTGCTGCTCGAGTGGTTGGATACCGGCACCACGCCCGCCACCCCAGACCCGGTCCGCGGCGAATTGGTGGTGCGGCATTCGACCGCACCAGCCCCCCGATCATGAGCAGCGCCGATACCGGTACCGTGTCGTGCACGGTTGACGAGCAGGGCGTGGCCCACCTGCTGCTGGATCGCCCGGACAAACTCAACGCGCTGACTCTGGCTATGGTGGCTGACCTCGAAGGCTGTATTCGTGAGCTGGATTCCACCACGCGCGCTCTGGTCCTGCGCTCAGCAGGCGAGAAGGTTTTCAGCGTAGGGGCGGACCTGAACCAGGTCCGTGCATTGTCGGCAGTGGAGATGGCCCGCGAATGGCTCGCCGTCGGCCACCGGGCATTCAACCTGCTCGCGCAAGCCCCGTACCCCACCATTGCCGTCATCGACGGCATCGCCCTGGGCGGTGGGCTGGAGCTTGCCCTGGCTTGTGACCTACGCGTGATGACCGATGGTGCGCAGGTGGGACTTCCCGAAACCGGTATCGGGGCGATCCCCGGCTGGGGTGGTGTGACCCGATTGACGCAGCTGGTCAATGCTGGCCGGGCGGCCGATCTCATTCTGACCCGGCGGCGGTTGACGGCGGACGAGGCCCTCGACTGGGGGATTGTGAGCCGGGTGGTAGCGCGGGCAGAGCTTGAGCCATGCATCGACGACATCGTGCAAGCCCTCCTCACGGGCTCTCCCGTGGCACAGCAGGTCGCCAAGTCGGTGATCGCAGCCGCAGCTGCGGGCGTGCCCGCCCACCTGGTTGAACCCTGGGCAGGCGGAGTCGCGCAGGCATCGAACGATCTGCGCGAAGGGACCGACGCGTTCTTCAACAAACGCCCGCCACGTTTTACCAACAGCTGATTGCCCGACGACGAGCGAGAGCAGGAGCAATGACCACCCGGCCCACCTTCGAGAGCGCGCGCGAGTTCGCCGATTCCATCCCCGATGGCATCACCATCGCAGTGACCGGATCCGGGGGTGGCCTGCTGGAGCCCGACTACGTGCTCGAAGCGATTGAGGACCGCTTTCTACGCACCGGCCATCCCTGCGATCTCACGCTGGTGCATGGGTTTGGCCTGGGGGACCGAGATCGTCGTGGTGCCAACCGGTTCGCCCACCAGGGCATGGTGCGACGGGTCATCGCCTCACACTGGACCTGGTCGAATTCGATGATCGAGCTGGCGGCCGAGGGCAAGATCGAGGCCTACTCGCTACCGGCAGGCGTGATGGCGCACGTGCTCCGCGAAAGCGGGGCACGCCGTCCTGGGCTGATCACCCGCACTGGCCTGGGAACCTTCGTCGACCCCCGGATGGGCGGTGCACGTGTGAATGATCGCACCACCGAGGACATCGTCACCCTGCTCCAACTGGACGGCCAGGAGTACCTGCACTACCTACCCATTCACGTCGATGTCGCGGTCGTGCGAGGTTCTGTCGCCGATGCTGACGGGAACATCAGCCTGCGCGATGAGGCAGCCCAGCTCGACATTCTGGCACTTGCCCTGGTGGCGGAGGGGTCCGGCGGGACCTGTGTGGCACAGGTGAAATCCATATCCTCGACACCGCTGCACAACTCCGAGGTCAAACTGCCTGGCGTCTTGATCGACACCGTGATCGAGGCACCGCACCAGTGGCAGACCAGCATGGCGGAGCATCTGCCGACCCTGGCCGGCGAGCCACCCCAGCGCCCCGAACTGATCGGCATACCGACCGAGCCCGCACGGGCGATTATTGCGCGTCGAGCAGCTCGGGAGGTAGCCAGTGGCAGCGTGCTCAACGTCGGTTTTGGTATCTCGTCCAGCGTGATCGACGCCCTGGCTGAGATCGATCGGCTCAACGACGTCGTCCTCGCTATCGAGCAGGGTCACTACGGCGGCTACCCGGCCTCTGGAGATCTGTTCGGGATGGCCCACGGGTCTCGGGCGCTGTTGTCGGCGCCGGACCAGTTCGATGTGTTCTCGGCCGGACGTCTGGATATGTGTTGCTTGGGAATGGGCCAGCTAGACCGCCACGGCAACGTCAACGTGTCCCGGTTGGCTGGCCGGGTGATCGGTCCGGGCGGGTTTATCGACATCTCGCAGAATGCCGCCAGCGCCGTGTTCTGTGGAACATTCACCGGTCGCGGCCTCAAGGTCAGGACCGACGATGGCAACCTCCACATCGAGCAGGAGGGATCGATCCGCAAGATCGTGCCCGACGTCGAGGAAGTGACCTTCTCCGGTGCCCGGGCAGCCGCAGACGGCAAACCGACCATCTACATCACCGAGCGGGCGGTGTTCCAGCTGACACCCACGGGCATCGAATTGACTGAGATCGCCCCGGGTATCGACCTGCAGCGGGAGGTCCTGGACCTGCTGGACTTCACGCCGCTGATCTCCGAGAAGCTGCGGACCATGGATCGTGACCTGTTCGGCAGTACGGCGTGAGGGACGGTCTGCAAACCTGGGTCGACGACGACGTCGCCCACATCCTGCTGAATCAGCCCGAGCGATTGAATCCCCTCGGGCCAGATCAGTGGGCAGGAATCGACAGCTTCGTCCGCGACGTAGAGACCATGCCGGGGATTCGCGCCATCGTCGTGGGCTCACAGGGCCGGTTCTTCTGCGCCGGCAACGATCTGCGCGTGGTCGGTGGCTTGCGGTCAGCCCAGCAGGCGCGGGAGTACTTTCTTGGGGTCCAACTCCCCACGCTGGTGAGGCTAGCTAGCTCCCCCCTTCCCATCGTGTGCGCAGTGCAAGCAGACTCCGCAGGCGGCGGCCTGGAACTGGCGTTGTATTGCGATGTGGTCATCGCCGCCACCCAGGCGCACTTCTTCCTGCCCGAGGGTCAGGTCGGACTCTTCGCCACGACCGTCGTGGCCCCGGCGGTGCAGACGATCGGCCGGCAGTTCCTGCAACGTCTGGCATTCACCGGTGAGCGATTCTCGGCAACCCAGGCGCTGGATGCAGGCTTGGTTCATCAGGTGCGGCCGCGTGAACAGCTCGCTGAGGCGGTCGAGGAGGTGGTCGCACAGATCCGCCGATCATCTCCCGCCTCCGTGGCCGCGACCAAGGCAGCGCTCAACGCCGGGCTGTTGCATGAGGGCTTACCCCTGGTCGAAGCTGCCCTGGCCCATCTGTCGGATTCGCTGCTGCTTTCACCCGATGGGCAGGAGGGGCTGAACGCCTACCGCGAGAAGCGGGAAGCGCGATGGTCGGTCGCACCGGCCCGGGACTATGAGCGGTTTGTGCCACATCAACCCAGCCAAGGAGAATCATGAGCAACGCTGCCATGCCGACGGTGTCTGACACCTTCACCTTTCGCAAGACGATCGCCGAGTCAGATGTCTACCTGTTCGCTGGGATCACCGGCGACCTCAGCCCGAACCATGTCGATGCCGAGTACATGCGCGGCACCCCCTACGGGCGCCGGGTTGCCCACGGTGCACTCACCCTGTCGCTGGCCTCCAATGCCTCCACCCAGGTACAGGCGGCGGTCGGCCGGGCCTGCGTCAGCTACGGATACGACCGGGTGCGGTTCATCGCACCGGTGTTCATCGGGGACACGGTGTCGGTGCAGTACCGGATCGACCACCTCGATATCGAAGCGCAGAAGTCCTATGGCGCCATCGAGATCCGAAACACCGACGGTCAGCTGTGCATGGTGGCGACCCACATTCTGAAGTTCCTCTGACAAAGGAGAGCACAATGACTAGCCGGTGCGCCGTGGTGACAGGTGGCACGAAGGGAATCGGGCTCGCCGTCGTCCATGAGCTGCTCGCCCACGACCACGACGTGATGGTGCTAGCTGGCCCGGGTGCCTCCACCGACTCACTCGAGAAGGTCGGCTCCGACCGGCTGGGCTGGATCGTCGGCGACGTGACCGACGCCGACACCCGCCAGCAGCTGGTAGATCAGGCGCTTACCCGCTTCGGCGGGATCGACGTGCTGGTGAACAATGCGGGCATCGCCCCCTCACCCAGGCGTGATGTGCTGGAGGTTCCGCTGGATTCCTACGACAAGGTCATGGATGTGAACCTGCGTGGGCCGTTCGCGCTGACCCAGCTGGTGGCACGCCAGATGATCAGCCAACGTCCTCCGGATGCTGGGCCCGGCGCCCCGCACGCCGCCATCGTCAATATTGGTTCTTCCAACGGCACCCTGGTGGCCGTCGACCGTGCCGAATACTGCCTATCGAAGGCTGGGGTGGCGATGCTCACCGAGATCCTCGCGGTGCGACTAGCACCCGAGGGCATTCACGTGCACCAGGTGGTGCCGGGCATTATCGCGACGGATATGACGTCGGTGGTGGCCGCCCGCTACGACACCATGATCGGTGAGGGCCGGTTGCCAGTGGCGCGCTGGGGCCGGCCCGAGGATGTGGCCCAGGCCGTACGCATCCTGGCCTCCAACGAACTCAGCTACTCCACCGGGCAGACCATCACCGTGGACGGCGGCATGCTGATCCCGGTGATGTAGCAGGCCGCACCGACACCGACCTTTGCCGGCCGTACCGCCGGTGATGGCACGCGCTGCCGGACCCGGTCAGAACCACTACTGCGCCATGTCAAAGAAACGCGCGTAGTGCCCCTGGAATGCCACCACGATGGTGTCAGTGGGGCCGTTGCGGTGCTTGGCGACGATCATGTCCGCTTCACCGGCACGCGGTGATTCCTTTTCGTACATGTCCTCGCGATGCAACAGGATGACGACGTCCGCGTCCTGCTCGATGCTGCCACTCTCACGCAGGTCGCTCATTTGCGGCTTCTTGTCATTGCGTTGCTCCGAGCCACGGTTGAGCTGAGAAATCGCGATGACCGGAACCTCTAGCTCCTTGGCCAGCAGCTTCAGTGCCCGGGAAAACTCCGAGACCTCCTGCTGCCGGGACTCCACCCGCTTGCCCGAACTCATCAGCTGCAGATAGTCGATGACCACCAGTTTGAGGTCGTTACGTTGTTTCAGCCGACGGCACTTGGCGCGGATCTCCATCAGGGACATGTTCGGGCTGTCATCGATGAACAGTGGCGCGTCGGAGAGCCTGCTCATGGTGGCGGCGAGCCTGGTCCAATCCTCGGTGCGCATGTTGCCTTTACGCATGTTCTGCAGCGGCACCTGCGACTCAGCGCTGAACATGCGCATCGCGATCTCGTTTCGACTCATCTCCAGCGAGAAGATCACCGAGGTCAGGTTGTGTCGGATAGAGGCGGCGCGCGCAATATCGAGGCCGAGGGTCGACTTGCCGACGGCAGGCCGAGCCGCCAGCACGATCATCTGGCCGGGGTGCAGCCCATTGGTGAGCTGATCCAGATCCTTGAATCCCGTGGGAACACCGACCATGCCCTCGCCACGGTGCCCGGCGATCTCGATCTCTTCCATGGTGCCGTTGAGGACATCCTTCAGTACCAGGTAGTCCTCGCTGGTGCGCCGCTCGGTGACCGCATACACCTCCGCCTGAGCGGTATTGACCAACTCATCGACGTCCCCGCCGTCGGTGGCGTAGCCCAGCTGGGCGATGCGGGTACCGGCGTCCACGAGCTTGCGCAGCACCGCACGCTCGCGCACGATGCGGGCGTAGAAGCCAGCGTTTGCTGCCGTGGGCACCGAGCTGATCAGGGTGTGCAGGTAGGGCGCTCCACCGATACGGGCCAGTTCGCCGCGGTTGGTCAACTCCGCCGACACCGTCACCGCATCGGCAGGTTCGCCACGGCTGTAGAGGTCGACGATGCAGTCGTAGATGCTCTCGTGGGCAGGTCGGTAGAAATCGGTACCCCGGATGACCTCAGCGACATCGGCGATGGCATCCTTGCTCAGCATCATGCCACCAAGCACGCTTTGCTCGGCTGCCACATCCTGGGGCGGGGTGCGATCGAAGCCATCCTTGACGAGTTCGGCCACACTCACTGCGCTCTCCTCCACACGCGAGTCAGACTCGCACCTACCCCCGACATTGGTTCGTCAACGACAGTAGTGACCGTGGACGGCAGCGCCAACCGACACCGTCCACAGCCGGACGACAAGCCTGGGGATTAGCGCGTATACCCTGTGGACGTCGGTGTGGAAGGTAGCCAGAACGCTGTGCACAGGCTGCATCCACCGCTGTGCATATCTTGTGAAACCCCCTTGATTGCAACGACTTTTGCCTGTGGACAGCGAGGACTGGAACATTCGTGGATGACACGCCGGGGCAACACGCCCGCCCCCGAACCGGTGACGGAGTCAAGGCCCGTTCCACATCCACAGGCAGGCGCCTGGATCGTCAGATCTTCGCATTGGCGTGGCCAGCACTGGGTGCCTTGGTTGCCGAGCCACTGTTCGTCTTGATCGATTCAGCGGTGGTGGGGCACCTGGGTACCGCTGAACTTGCGGCTCTGGCGCTGGCATCGACGGTGCTGGTGACATTGGTAGCAGTGTTCGTATTCCTGGCCTATGCCACCACCGCTGCCGTGGCGCGCAAACTCGGGGCCAACGACCAAGCCGGGGCCCTATCGGTCGGCCTGGATGGCGTGTGGCTGGCATTGGTCCTGGGCATACTGCTGGCAGTCGTGGGCTTGGTGTTCGCCCAACCATTGGTAGCCAGCCTGGGGGCCTCCGCCACGGTATTGCCGCATGCGGTCGCCTACGTGCAAGCCAGCGCTGTCGGGGTGCCGGGAATGCTGGTGGTCCTGGCCACGACCGGGGCCTTGCGCGGGCTGCAGGACACCCGCACGCCGTTTCGGGTCGCAGTGGCCGGAGCCATCCTCAACGCCGGCGGGTCGGTGGCACTGGTGTACGGCGCGGGCCTGGGGGTCACCGGATCAGGGTTGGCGACGGCGCTGACGCAGACCGGCATGGCCATCACCCTCACCCTGCCGCTGCTACGTGCCGCACACGCGCGAGGTGTGTCACTGCGCCCTCACCTCGGCGGGATTGTGGCAAATGCGCGTGCGGGCCTTCCGCTGCTCATCCGAACCATCACGCTACGCGTCGCACTGCTGGCAACGGTCCTGGTCGCCACTGGGCTGGGCCAGGTTCCACTGGCAGCACATCAGATCGTGAACTCCGTGTGGGCGCTGGTCGCTTTTGCCTTGGACGCGTTGGCGATTGCGGCGCAGGCACTGATCGGGCGAGGCTTGGGTGCAGGCGATGCCGACGGCGTGCGTGCTCTGGCACGCCGCTGCCTGTGGTGGGGCACCTGGGCGGGAGCGGGGTTCGGGGTCGTGGTCGCGGTGAGCGGCCCGGTCCTGACTCCACTATTTACCGAGGATTCGGCGGTGCAGCAGGCGGCATCCTGGGGCCTACTAGTGTGCGGTGTAATGATGCCGATCGCTGGCTGGGTGTTTGTGCTCGATGGGGTGCTCATCGGGGCTGGCGATGGCCGATACCTGGCAGCCGCAGGCGTGGGAACGCTGGTCGCCTATCTTCCCCTGGTGTTGGCAGTGTTGTGGTGGGCGCCGCGAGGCCCGGTCGGCCTGATCTGGTTGTGGCTGGCCTTCAGCGGTGGATTCATGCTGGCCCGAGCTGTTGCCAACGGGGCACGGGTGCGCGGTCGCGCCTGGTTGGTTCTCGGGGATAGATAGCCCAAACCCGCCCGCATCATTACGATGCGGGCGGGCCTGTGGGGGGCGTTTCCTTGTGAGCGGCTAGTCCTTAGCGTGGCGGCGCTTGCGCATCCACAGCAGCAGTCCGCCAGCCAGCACCAGACCAATCGCACCTAGCGCTGCGACCATCGGCAGCTCCGCACCGGTGTTGACCAGCGGCGGCGTCGCACTCTGCGGCGTTACCGACGGTGTCGGCGTGCCCGGCACCGACGGTGTGGCCGGTGGTGGCGATGAGGGCGACGGCGTCCCGAGCGGGGTCCGCAACGCCTGGTTGTCGATGTTGACCCTCACCTCACCATTGGCAGGAATCGTCACGGCCGCAGGGTTCGTAGGAGCGTTCCACTGCCACGTGGAGTCCTGCAGGTGGGTGGACGACCCGGTCAGCGGGCTCACCTCGGCCACCGTGCAACTCACACCGGAAGGCAGGTTGGGCACGCTCACCGGGGCTCCCGGCTGACCCTCCTGCGCACCGGCGTTGACAGTCACGGTGCCGCTGATGTCACCGGGGGTGCACTCGTAGCGCACCTCGAAGGAAGTGTTCTCATCTCCGGTGAAACCGCCAGACGGAGAGGTGGTGATGGTCTCGGTGATCTCCAACGTACCTGTCTGGTAGGCGTTGTTGACCGTGCACGTGGCATCGACACCGGCAGGAATATCAACCTGGTTGCCATTGGTCACGGCGAGGGTCTGGCCGTCTGCATCGACGCAGCTCCACTCTCCGACCTGCTCGTAACCGATTGTCAACGGGCCCTCGGGAGCCTGCGACAACGTGTAGGTACCCGGGTCAACGGTCTGACCGGTGATGGCCGGGTTCGGCGTCGCGTCATCCTGGCCAGCCTGGCCCCGCCCGGAGAAGTCCGTCGGCCCATCTGCGGCCAAGGTCCAGTTGTAGGAGCTTGCAGTAGGACTCGGCTGCCCGGTGGTATCGACAGTGTTCTGCAGCGTCAATGTGCTCGTGGTGTCCGGCTCGTAGGAATTGGTAAAGGTACAGGTGACATCCGCGTCATAGACGCTGGAGACCGGCAAATCTGCTGGGATCGTCAGGACCCCACCGGACACATCGACCGCAACCGCATCACCGTCAGCGTCCACACAAGAGACGTCCTGCAGATTCCAGGAATCGACGGGCGATTCCTCGATCCGGATCTCTTCACTCGAGGTGTAGGTCGCCGTGTTCGACTCACCATCGGCCAAGGTGAAGGTGCCGTCCCAGTTGGATCCTGCAACACTCGAGCTAGCGGTGAACTCGAAGTCTGTCGCCGGTGCCGAGCCACCAGCCGACTCAACTGCCTTGACCACGGTCAGCGATCGTGACTGCTGGAACGATGCGTAGAGGCAACCGAACGTGCTGGCTCCTTCCGTAGTGATGAACTCGTCCTCCACAGCTCCCAAACTTGGGACGGTGGCGGCACAGCTGTTGTTGGCCTGCGGTCGGGTAAAACCGTGAACCACGATGGTGTAGGTGAGACCATCGTCACCGACGACCTCGGCGTCACCGACGGTGTTGAGGAAGGTCAGGACATCCGAGGGAGAATTGCTGCTGTTCGGGGTCTCGTGCAGTTGCCACCGATAGGACATTTCCTGCTGGTTGGCACCGAAGGAGAGACGAATGTTCATATTCCCCTGGTACCAAGTGTTCGTCGCATTGATCGCGTTGTTGCGGTGCACCATGGTGCCCAAGTTGAAGATCACGCCGCTTTCAAAGCTGGTGACGTTCGTGGGCTGGAAACCAATCGCGCTCTGGGCGCCGAGGTTGACACCACCCGATGCGGCGGGCTCGCAATCGCTTCTTCCGTGCGCGGAGTACACGGTGTCGCTGCTGTCGTTGCCATCCACCCAGGCTGTCTCACCATCGGTGAAGGCGGCATCGGGCGTTCCGTTGTCGCCGCCGGTGTTAGGCGCGATACCCGAGTCCGTGCTCAGCGGTGCTTGTCCATAGCGAATACAGTCGCCCGAGCTAGGGTTGGCTGCGCCCTGGTCGCCGTCATATCCGGACTCCTGAGCCATCTGCGCTGACACCCGTGCGGTGACGGTCGCGGCATTGGCTGGAGCAGCATTGAACAGGCTGAGCACAACCGCACCCGCCAGCATCGCTGCGAGGAGGGCAACCACGGCCCCCCGTTCCATCAAGCGCTTAGTCGGGGCGCCCATGACAAAACTACGTGCAAAAAAAGACAACGAAAAATCTCCCCCCGCGTGCCCTCGTGAAAACCCCCTGCCGGTTTTCCTACGGAACACCCAGGCCACCCACACTAGAGCAAACCGGGAATCGACGCCAGGTGCAGGCCCGGTGGGCTAGCTCACGCGGTATCTTCCGCCGTCACGGCAACAACCTCGAATAGGCCGGTTAGCGACGATCAGCACCCGCGGGAACACCAGGGGTGCAACCAGCCTCAGTTGCGGCCCCAAACGCTCTGACCAGGCTATTTATGCTCAGAATAGATCGACTCGTCGCGCACTTAGTCCGCCATCAACGACCAGGGTTTGACCGGTGATCCACGAGGCTTCCGCCGACGCCAGGAACGCCACTGCTGCAGCCACATCCTCCGGTTCACCGATCCGTTCCAGCGGATATTTCGAGGCCAGCCGATCGGGGTCGCCCAGGTGTTCCCACACCCGGGTGCGGATAGTTCCCGGCGCTACCGCGTTGATCCGGATATCGGGGGCAAAGACCGACACCAGGTTCGCGGTCAGCGCGATCAGCCCCGCCTTGGCGCTGGAATACGCTTCCGAAGCTAGCGGCAGGATCCCGTTGACCGAGGCCACATTGACCACGGCCGCTGACTCACTGGCCGCCAGCAGCGGCGCAGCGGCTCGGCACATTCGCACCGCACCGAGAAGGTTGAGCTGCAGGCTCCACTCCCACACCTGGTCGTCGACATCGAGAAAGCTGGGCTCCGCCCGCGCACCTCCGGCCACATTCGCCAACACATCGATGCGCCCAAATTGGCTGGCGATGGCGGAAATTCCGTGCGCCACACTGGCCTGATCGGTGACATCAACGGCGATTGCCGCGTGTTTGGCACCAGGTACCGGCGGAAGCTGTGCGGCAAGCTCCCCGGCCTGCTCATCGATATCCAGCGCGGCGATCACGGCGCCTTCGCTGGCCAGCCGGTACGCCACCGCGGCTCCAATGCCATGGGCAGCTCCCGTGACCACTCCTACCCGATTTGCGAACCGCGATCCCCGTGCCATGCACCTAAGCGTCGCACGGGCAGGCCAGAACCACGTAGCGTGTCCCCGTGGCCAAGAGAGCTCGCAGTATTGCGCTGGAAGTTCTGGGGTGGGTGCTGGTACTCGCTGGCATCGCCGCTCTCGTGCTGCCTGGCCCCGGATTGCTGATGGTGTTCTCTGGCCTGGTGATCTTGTCCCAGCGCTACGAATGGGCGGAGAAGCGCCTGCGCCCGGTGGAGATTCGCGCGATGCGCGGCGCCGCCCATTCGGTAGCCACCCGCACTCGAATTACGGTGTCGGTGCTGTTCGCATCCGCGATATTCGCGGCAGGAGTGGTGTGGTTCGTACGGCCCGCCGCTCCTTCCTGGTGGCCGATCGCCGAGCACTGGTGGCTGGCTGGTGGGCGCGCCACCGGTACCACGCTGATGCTGTCCGGATTGGTCGCCATGGCTCTGGTGATCTGGAGTGTGCGCAAGTTCTACCGCAAGCCGGAGGCCGTTGCCGCCATCGAGCTGTTGGCCAACCGGAACTAGCGCGGGGGACCATCGTCCCAGCGATCGGCCACGGCGGCGGCGTACGCTCGTATAGGTCAGCGCGCCAGCGGGCGCATTCCCTCAACCCCACAGGGGGCATCGTGGCCGAGACCGGCTGGAGTTCTGACGACGAACGCTCGCCTGCTTCATCCATATCGGCGGCACAGTGCTGGCAGTTCCTGAGTGAGCATGAGTTTGGGCGGCTGGCTTTCCACCTGGTAGGGGAGGTTCACATCACCCCGCTGAATTACTACCTGGATGGACATCGGCTGGTGTTTCGTACCGCGGAGGGCAGCAAGTTCCTCGCCGTGCACATGAATGACGACGTGGCGTTCGAGGTCGACCAGATCGACGGCACCCGAGCCACGTCGGTGGTGCTGAGGGGCAAAGCCCATACCCTCGAGGGTGAAGCAGCGCGACTGGCAGAGCAGTTGCCGCTGCGACCTTGGATCGGTACCTCCAAGCACAACATCGTGGAGATCGCCGTGAGCGAGATCCATGGGCGGCGCTTTCGCCTCGCCGAACCGCACACCGCCTAGCCAGGCGCAATCGGGCCGTGCAGTCCGGTGCCATGGGGGACGGGACACCGACCGGACGCCGCAGGCCCGGCACCACCAGGGTGCCGGGCCTGCGTCTGGCCTAAAGTGGCCGCCTACTTCTTGCCGGGAACGACCTGGATCTCGATCGTCGCGGCGACGTCTTCGTGCAGTCGCACCGACACCTGGTGGGAGCCCAATGCCTTGATCGGGTTCTTGACCTCGATCTTGCGGCGGTCCAGCTCCGGGCCACCAGCAGCCGCGACGGCGGCAGCGATATCGGCGGTGGTGACCGAGCCAAAGAGTCGACCGGAATCTCCTGCCTGCACGGCTACCCGCACCGGCTTGGCTTCCAGCAGTTCCCGTGCGGCACGTGCGCCCTCGACGGTCGCGATTTCGCGCTTGCGGCGCGCGGTCTGGATCGCGTCGATTTGCTTCTGCGCACCCTTGGTCCAGCCCGTCGCTAGACCACGGGGCAGCAGGTAGTTGCGGGCGTAGCCGTCCTTGACCTCGATGACATCGCCGGGCGCACCCAGGCCGGTCACCTCATGGGTGAGAATGAGCTTCGTCGTCATGATCGATGCCCCTTTCTCAGCGACCAGAGCCGGAGTAGGGCAGCAGAGCCATCTCGCGGGCGTTCTTCACGGCCTTCGCGATCTGGCGCTGCTCCTGCACGGTGACGCCGGTCACCCGGCGGGCCCGGATCTTGCCACGGTCCGAGATGAACTTGCGCAATGTGACAGTGTCTTTGTAGTTGATCCCGTTCTCTAGCACGGGACGCTTGACCGGCTTCACCTTCTTGATGACCGGTTTGCGAGTCTTCCTCGCCATGATGATGTCTCCTTGAAGTACGAATCGCACACCGGCATAGCACCGGGGCACGCAAGAGGAATTAGAAGGGGGGCTCTTCCGAGAAAGATGAACCGCTGGATGCCCACGGGTCCTCCGCGGACTGGCCGCCACTGTTTTGGCCACCGCTGTAGCCGCCACCGCCACCGAAGTTCGCGCCACCACCGCGCTGGGCGCGGGTGACCTTGGCCGTGGCATATCGCAGTGAGGGTCCGATCTCGTCGACCTGCATCTCGACCACGGTGCGCTTTTCGCCTTCACGGGTCTCGTAGCTGCGCTGCACCAGGTTGCCGATCACGACGACACGGGTGCCCTTGGTCAATGACTCGGCAACGTTCTCAGCTGCCTCCCGCCAGATCGAGCAGCGCATGAACAGCGTGTCGCCGTCCTTCCACTCGTTGCTCTGGCGATCGAACTGTCGCGGTGTGCTCGCGACGGTGAAGTTGGCCACCGCTGCACCGGAGGGCGTAAACCGCAACTCCGGATCCGCCGTCAGGTTTCCGACAACGGTGATCTTGGTTTCGCCTGCCATGGGTAACTCCTTGCCGGCTCAGTGAGCGTCGGGGCGGATGAGTTTGGTGCGCAACACCGACTCGTTCAACCCGAGCTGGCGGTCCAGCTCTTGGGCGAGTTCGGGTGTGGCGCTCATATCGACCACGGCGTAGAAGCCTTCGGAACGCTTGGCAATGTCGTAGGCCAGGCGCCGCTTGCCCCAAATTTCCGTCTTCTCGATCGATCCGCCGCCCTTGGTGATGACGGACAGGAACTTCTCGAGCGACGGGGCAACCGTGCGCTCATCGATCTCGGGGTCGAGGATGATCATCAGTTCGTACTGACGCATGTGTGTACCCACCTCCTTCGGTCTAGGCGGCCACGGGACTTCCGTGACAGGAGGGTCATGCGCTGGCCGTCATGCGCAAGCGTGACGACGCAAACCAGCAGATGATAGCGCCTTTTGCCCCGGATACGCGAATATCGCGCTATGGTCGTTGGCAGATTGAAGTCCGATATCCGACCAGGAAGCGGCAGCCGTCGATGCCCGCCGAACGCCAGGCCAGTACCCAGGAGTCCGATCTCCATGACGAACCAGCCGGACTTGCCAAAAATCACCTATATGCGTTGATCACTGGTCAGATTGCGCTCGGTTGGGAGATCCTGATCCTGGCGGGTGCGGCCATCGTGGCCGTTGCCACCGCCACCGTTGAAGGCTCTATCGAGTTGGCCAGCTGGGTGGTCCTGGTGGGGTTCATCGGTACCGGTTGGATACCGTTGATCCTCGGCATGGTCAGCCTGGCACTCAGCCGCGCAGGATCGGGGTATCGCATCGCCACTGTGCGGGCCATCGTTGCGATGGCGATCGTGCCCCTAGGCATCCTGGTCCCGATCCTGGCTCTGGCCAGGTAGCGGGGGGGCATATGCCGCAGATCTCACGAGCACAACGGCGCTACCTGTGGGCCATGACCGTGGCACCCATCGGCATTTTGTGGTGCCTGCTGCTAGGTCTCGTGCGCATGTTGGATTGGATTGGGGGAATGCAAGGTAACCAATGGTCGGGGCTGATCACGGTGGTGATTATCGGGGTGACCGGGTGGATTCCGCTGGTGCTAGGAGCCGTCGGCTTGGGCTTGGTTGCTCGGATGCCCCAGAGTCGGGCGCCAAAGGTCTTCAGCTTGCTATCTATCGCGGGCTCGCTGCTGAGCTACGCGCAACTGGCCATGCTGTGAAGAAGAAGCTCGGCTAGGCATGCAGGCATTGACGCCGTGACCGAACCCGTCATCGACCAGACCGCAGGAGAGCGCTATGCCGTTGGTGTTTGCTGTTGATATTGGAACCTCGAGTAGCAAGGCGGTGGTGGTCGACGAGCGCGGCGAGGTGTTGGGTTCGGCTGCTCGCGAGCACGAGGTTTCGCGCCCTCTTGCGGGGCATGTGGAGATGGACGCCGACATCTGGTGGACCGAATTCACCGACCTAGCCACCGAACTGACCACCGATCTTCCAGAACCTATTTCCGCCGTCGGTGTCAGCGGCATGGGGCCATGCCTGCTGGTCACCACCGATGACGGTCGGCCGTTGCGGCCAGCCATCCTGTACGGAGTTGACACCCGTTCGACGGCGCAGATCGCGCAGTGGACCACCAAGCTGGGTGAGCAGCAGATTCTGGAACGGACCGGATCAGCACTGTCATCGCAGGCGGTGGGTCCCAAGATCGCCTGGCTGCGCCAGCATGAAGGGCAGGTCTGGGCACAAACGCGCCGCATGTTCATGCCGGCCTCCTGGTTGGCCTTCAAACTGACCGGTGAGTATGTGCTCGATCATCACAGTGCCAGTCAATGCACCCCCATGTATGACCCGCACGACCTGTGCTGGCTGGCGGACTGGGCTCCGCAGATCGCACCCGGCCTGGAATTGCCGCACCTGCGCTGGGCAGGGGAAGCGGCCGGGCTCACCCGCTCAGCACTGGCGGGTATCCCTGCGGGCACCCCGGTCACCACCGGCACGATCGACGCCTGGAGTGAAGCTGTCAGCGTCGGTGCTACCGGCGTCGGTGACCTGATGCTGATGTACGGCACCACCATGTTTCTGGTGGCCACCGTCGCCGAACCGATCAGGACGGCATCGATGTGGGGAACCGTGGGCGCCTTTCCCGGTACCCACAACCTGGCCGGCGGCCTCGCAACCTCGGGCGCCGTCACGGCCTGGCTGCGCGATCTCACCGGCAGCGACTACTCCACCCTGCTGAACCAGGCCCAGGAAGCAGGTCCAGGAGCCCACGGGCTGTTGATGCTCCCCTACTTCGCCGGGGAACGCACCCCGATCATGGACCCACAGGCCCGCGGCATTATCGCTGGCCTCACCCTTGATCACACCCGCGGCGACCTCTACCGGGCCGCTCTGGAAGGAACTGCTTTCGCGGTCCGTCACAACATCGAGACCATGCAAGAAGCAGGTGCGAATATCACGCGAGTGGTCGCCGTCGGCGGTGGTACCACTGGCGAGCTTTGGGCCCAGATCGTTACCGATATCACCGGGCTCGCCCAAGTCATCCCACACATCACTATCGGCGCAAGCTACGGCGCTGCCTATCTGGCCATGTCGCTTATCCAGGATGTGAGCATCGGAGCTTGGAACCCCGATGCAAAAGTGGTCACGCCAAACAAATCGTGGGAAGCCCTCTACCACCAGCGCTATCGGCAGTATCGATCGCTCTATCCAGCCACCCGTGAACTGATCCATGGGCTAGCCGTCCAGCCCTGAGCACTGGGCCCGGTGACACTCTCGCGCACGCCTACCCGGCCATCGGCACCAGAGCGGTCTGCGCCACTGCGTCACTGCCTCACCCATCGCGGGGGCACAGAAAATGCGCTCAATGCAACAGATTGTGCGGTGCAACCCAACTGTGTCCGTTCTGTTATTGACTGGTGTCTAGGAGCTTCTACGATCGAATGCGCGCCAGGTTCCGGTGGTCTAGGCCTCCAGTGCTGCAGCGCTTTCCCCCGACATCACTGGTAGCCGCGGCGTTGGCGCCGTCGCAGCCGCCATGGGCTGGCTCGATGTTGTGGACCTTTTCCCCGCAAACAAGGAGGACGGGCCGATGAAGGCTCTTTCAAAGAAGGGTGCTGCCGTCTTTGCGGCCGGTTCCCTCTTGCTCGTTGCTGGTTGTACCACCGGCACCGATGATTCAGATGCCAACGGCAGCGATGCCGCCAGCGGCGACTACACCACCACCGAGATGACCGATGGCACCACGTCCTACACGCTGGTGGAAAACCCCGATGGTGCGACCCTGTCATTCGCCACCGGTGGCCCTATCGGCATCGTGGAAGAGGAAGTCGACGGCGTCGTGCTGGCGTTCAAGGACTCCAACGCGAATGGTGAACTAGACCCATTCGAGGATTGGCGCAACGATGCCGCGACCCGATCGGCCGATCTCGCCGCACAGCTGGGCATGGAACAGCTCACCGGTCTGAGCCTGTTCTCGTTCCCGCAGTCCCAGCCTGGTGACGGCGTCACCGACCCGCAAATGGTCATGCTCGACACCGGTCTACGCAGCGTGCTGGTCAACGGTGACGGAACCATTGAGGAGCGGGTGACCTGGTCCAATGGCGTCCAGGCCTATGCCGAGTCACTCGCCTCACCGGAAGCGCCGTTCATCCCGGTCAACGTCGCGGTCAACCCGCAATCGATGGTCAGCTACACCGCCAACACCATCGTCTCCAAGTGGCCGTCCCTGCTGGGTCTGGCAGCGACCGGGTCGGAAGAGACGATGATGGAGTTCGCCCGAATCAGCTCCGCTGAGTACCGCGCGCTTGGTTTCACCGACGCCCTGGCTCCACAGATCGACCTTGCTAGCGAGCCCCGTTGGCTCCGCCTAGCTGACACCCTTGGTGAAGACCCCGAGCTGGCTGCCAGCCTGGCCGCCGCCTACGTCGAGGGCTACCAAAACACCTATGACGACAGTGGTGCAGCGATCGGCTGGGGTTCCGACTCGGTCCCAACCACCATCAAGCACTTCCCCGGCGACGGCCCGGGCGAAGGCGGTCGCGAGTCACACCTGGAAATCGGCGCCTACGCCGTGTATCCCGGTGGCAACCTCGATCAGCACGTCAGCGTGTTCGAGGCCGCTATCGCCTCCGCCAACGTGATGACGTCCTATTCCGTGGGTGTCGATGGCAACGGTGAGCCGCTCTTCGACCAGGAGGTAGGCACCTCCTATGACGAGGGCAAGATCGACCTGCTGCGTGAAGGGCTGGGCTACGAAGGCGTCATCGTCACCGACTGGTTGGTGTTCACCAGCATCTATGACGAGGGTGCCACCTACGGCACCGGCTGGGGACGACCCGTCGAGGAGATGACCATCCCGGAACGTCTGCAGAACATCATCGAACTGGGCACGGACCAGATCGGTGGTCTGGGTGAGGCTGAACCGATGCGTGCCGCCTACGCCCTGTGGGACGAGCGCTTTGAAGCGGGCGAACTGGACGTCGATGCTCAGACCCGGTGGGCTGAGTCCGCAGCACGGATCATGACCCCGTACTTCGAAGCTGCCTTCTACGATCACCCGTACCTGGAGCTGGAGAACTCACTAGCAGTTGTCGGATCCGAGGACGCGGTGGCAGCAGGACTGCAGGCGCAGTTGGCCTCGGTGGTCATGACTCAAAATGACGGCACCATCGCTGAGGGTATGGACTGGTCGGACAAGACCGTCTACATCCCGCAGACCTTCCAGGTCGAGCACGGCGGTGCCCTACGCACCATCGACTACAGCTATGGACCAGTGCTCGATCTCGATGTCGCCAGCCAGTACTTTGGCGAAGTGGTGACCGACGAGGTCGAACTCGATGAGAACGACCAGGTCGTCTCCTTCACTGCTCCGGACCTGAGCGAGGTGGATCTGGTGCTGGTGGGCATGCGAAGCCCGAACAACGGCGACACCGTTTCCAGTGCGGGCTACGACACCGAGGCAGGCCAGTACTACCCGCTGTCACTGCAGTACGAGCCCTACACTGCGGACAACAGTTCGGTTCGAACAGACTCGATCTCGGGTCTGCTGCAAGCCGATGGAACCCGGGAGAACCGCTCCTACTTCGGCGCCACCTCAGAGATCTACAACGCGGCGGACTACGAGGCGTTCAAACGAGCCCAGGAAGCCATCGCTGCTAGCGGAAACGACATCCCGGTGATCGTCGCGCTGAACGCGTTCAACCCCACTGTTCCGGTTGAGTTCGCACCCACAGCCAACGCCGTAATCGTCGGATTCGGCACTAGCTCCGATGCTCTCATCCAGGTTGCCACCAGCAATTTCGAACCACAAGGGATGTTGCCGGTAACCTTCCCCGCGTCGATGGCAGCGGTCGAAGCCCAGCTTGAGGATGTTCCGCTGGATACCGAGCCATATGTCGATGATGCAGGCAACAGCTGGGCCACGGGATATGGGCTCAACTGGTCGGGTGTTCTCGGCTAGCACCTGAGAGCGAGGTTTCTCCTTCCTCGCACCTGCATGCCTGTGGGGTGGGTCCAGATCGGGCCCACCCCACAGGTGCGTTCTGGCACGTGGCTCACGATCTCGCCTCTGACGGTCGAGGTGCACACGCCCAGCCCCGAGTTCGAAGGCCGCTGAGAGGATTCAGCGAGCTAGTCCACCTCCACGATCAGCGCGTACGGCTCGCCGTAGTCCGCATCGGTAAATCCGAGGACAGAAATCTCTAGGTCCCCATCGGCAAAGAACTCGCACGTCTCAGGGCCGCCATAGTTGACGTCCGCATAGCACAGCTCCGCACCAGAAAAAGAGTCATACACGATGAGAACGGCATCGGCGCGGCTATCGACGGTGACAGTAACCCAGGTCTGATCAAGTGACAAGAAGGTCGCACTGTCTCCAATAGTGCCCGTGCCGGAATAGGCACTGTCACTGCCGAGATTAAACAAAGCCCGGACCCCGAAGAAGCCAAGCACGAGTATCAGAATGACCGCCGCACCGATAACGATGCCGAGAATAAGGTTCTTGTTGCCGCCGCCGGGTTTCGCCATCGGCTGGCCTGTCCATGGCCCCTGCGGGGCGGCGCCCTGATTCCACGTCGGCGGTGCTGGCTGGGCAGGTGGCTGTCCTGGTGTGGGCGATGGCGCCGGGAATGCTCCCGGAGCGGGATACCCGCCCGACGGCAACGGCTGCGTGGCAGGTGTGCCAGGACCAGGCAACGCCTCCGTCGGCGGCGCCGCGTCCGTAGGTGGCGGAGGTGGCGTGGACGGCGCCACTTCCGTGGGCGGTGGAGGTGGCGGTGGTGGCGGCGGCACGGGGTCGAACGAGATCGACGGGGTGGCATCAAGTGGCTGTGCGGGTTCGGGGCCAGAGCCAGCGGCAGCTGGGTCCGGAGCGAACTCATCAGGCTTTTGGTCAGACATATTTCCTCCGCGCACCGTCCTGGTCGTTGGTCATGCTATCTATCACAGGGTCTCCCGGGAGACGGTGGGAACCCCAAAAACTGGAGCAATAATGGCATTCCAGTGGTCAGCGAAAATCGTCTTGGCTGCCCCTGCTCGGTCACTGTAGGTAGCCGATACGCCACCGGTCCCGGTCGAGCATCCGTTGTTCTGGATATCCAGTGCCCAATCGAGGTACGCGACGTCCGCATCATAAGAGGCGGCCAAAGCAGCGCTTAGTTCATCGACCAGCGCTGTGCCATCGGGAATCAGGTCCACGGGAGCGGCCTGAATCGCTGCACGTTGCTCAGCCCGGTTGTCCCGTACATCCCCGATCGTGTCGATCTCGGTGGAGTAGTCGCCGCTAGGGCGGCCGCAGTCGAGCAGCATCTGTACCGCCGGTCCAAGCTCCGCACGAGCAGCCTCGGATCGCTGTAATACCTGTGAGAAGTACTCCACCTGCGCTTGCGCCGTATGGTCAGGGGCGTCGATCCCGTAGGCGCCGGTCCCTTGCGCCTGACCGCCCTCACCAAGGTCAACGAAGTAGATGTACAACACCGACTCCTGCACCGTGGTCACCCCACCCGGGTCCCGGATTCCCAGGGTTGAGGGGGTGTGCTCCAACCAGGTTGTCGAACCATCCGACAGGTTCGCTGTGTACCGACCCAGCCCCGCGTCGTACCGGACATCGGTGGACTCGTAGTCGCCGGCAGAGACTGAATGCACCGCCAAGTAGGTGGGATCATCTGTGTGGTATCCGCACACCAGCACCCAGCCATCGGCAAGTTCGCCTCGGGCCAGCTCAATCGTGCCATCCGGGCAGCCGGGTAGCACCGATGGCAATGCCGCGATGATGACGGTCCCGGCCATCCCTGGAACTATCCTCGACAAGGTGTTGCGATCCTGGGACAACACCACCTCGGTGCCCGGCGGGCGCACCCTGACCGGATCACCGTTGATGGCGATATCCCACAGCGTTTCACCGGAGAAGGCGTCGATACCCAGGCTTCGCCCATTCACGGAATAGGCCGCTATTCCGTCACCAAGGTCGGCCAGTTCAAAAAAGTTCCGGTCGGTAGCATTTACCCAGCCCGGTGTGGCAATCCCCACCATGGAATCGCCCGCCAGCGGCTCACTTGACATGATGCGACCACCGTCAGCTAGCACCAGCCGGTCAATTCCATCGCGCTGGACCACCGCGCCCGCCACGGACCACGGGCTTGAGCCAATCCCCCATTCCCAATAGGCCTGGCCCGTTCCAGGATCGATGCTTGCGATCGATCCATCGGCAGCGTCGAGTGGGTAACTGGCGTCCGGACCCTCGAAAATGATGGGAACACCCGAAAGATCAAGAGTGTCGACCAGCTCCGGCTGCTCGAGCGTGATCACGTCAGCATCATTTAGCACCCGGCCATTCAACAGCCTGGACCAGCCAAATCCGGCTTCCAGAATCAGCGCACCGGTGGCGACATCAACGAATACACTGGGGACTGACTCGAATGCGGCTATTCCATCGCCGACGGCGCACAGCGGATCGGTATGCCAGTCGCCGATACCTATATCTATCCGTGATAGGCCAACACTCCATAGCTGCCGACCAGTCTGCGAGTCCATCGCCATCACGCCGCTCTGATTAGAGCAACCAACGACGACTCCATCATCGGCTGCCAGAAAGCGTGCCGACGACGGCTCCCGCCACCGTTCGGTTCCATCCAGCGCATCGATCAGCACTATCTCCAGCCCCGAGCCCTGCCAGCGATTGCTGAGACAGGCGATCGCATCCCCACCCACCACGACACACCCGTCCAAGGCCTCATCGACACGCCATTGCTCAGCTCCTGTGTCCGGATCCAAGCCGACCAAGGCCGCGGTACGCCCGATGGGAAAGTCCGAACCGGACTCCTCCTGGTAGCCCACCGATACCACCCACATCTCATCCGCAACCAGGATGTCGCTACCCCGGTTGAATGTTTCCGCCCAGTCACCGGCCGCTTCAAGAGTAAAGATGGGTGGCCCCATTCCAGGGGCTTGTGGAAGCAGATCGGACGCCGCGACACTCCAGCCCACTTCAGCGCCATTGACGAAGCTCGCATTGGTTGCCAGATCCGGCTCAGAACCACCGTCGAAAAGCCTGGCGATCGTGAAGGTACCAGCAGCGGCGAGCACCAGCGTCAGCACCAGCACCACCGCGATCAGTGGTGCGCGCAGGCGCCTCCTGGAGGGCATTCGGGTAGACGAGGCGCCCGCGTGGCTGTCCGGCTTCGGCCCAGGGTTCGCGGCGGAGGAGGCATGCTCGGCAAGCGCGGGATCCGCCGTCGGCGTTTTCGGCGCCGCTAGATCAGGAGCCGCCGTCGGCGTTCGAGGCGCTATTGCATCAGATGGAGCAGAAGAGGTTGTCGGCGTTCGCGGTACTCCTGGATCAGATGGATCATTTGGTACCGCGGCGGTCGTCTTCGGTGTGGGAGTCGGGGACCCTATCGGTGCGGCTGCGGCGGAATCGGCACTGTGACCGGCAGTCTCGGCTCCGGCCACCTCGGGTCCGGCCACCACAGTCCGGCCGGCGAGCGCACGGTCGACCTCAGCATCACCCAGTTGGCCCAACCACCGCAACAGATCCGGATAGGCCTTGGGGTGTGCCGCCACCAGCGCTCTCGCAGCAGGAGTACGGGCCGAAATCTGCTGCAGTTCACCCGCGGACGTGGCGGGATCAGCCGCACGCTGCATGTCGTCCATATCGGCCCCCACCACCGTTCGATCTGCCCCTGACGACGCCAACCTAACACTGAGCGCAGGCGAATCCTCTTCCACACGATGCCTGGCCAGCCATGATCGATCTAGTCCTCGTCCTCACCTTCGGGTTCCTCAGGTGGGGTTGATGGGGTAGGCGTGATCGACGGCGTCGGCTCTGGGCTGGTCGGTTCCGGGGTGGGCTCTGGTTCCGGGGTGCTCGGTTCGGGAGTGGTCGGTTCCGCAGTGGTCGGTTCCGGGGTGGGCTCTGCTTCCGGGGTGCTCGGTTCCGCAGTGGTCGGTTCCGGCGTCGGCTGCTCTGGAGCGCTGCGCTGCGGGAAGCCTGCGACCGGTAGATCCACCACGGCATCGGTCATGAACGTGGTCCAGATGGTGGTGGGCCAGGTACCGCCAGCGACAGGATCCGCGCCGCCGAATGGGGTGAGCTCTTCCTCAACGCCATCTGGGCCGGGCTGATAGAGGGCGACCGCCGTCGTCAGTTGGGGCACAAACCCTACGAACCATGCCGAACGGTAGTCCTGGGACGATCCGGTCTTCCCGGCAGCGGGGCGCCCGAGCTGACTAGCAGTCTCACCGGTGCCATTCTCCACAACCTGGGTCATGGCATAGGTGGCATCGGCCATGACCTGCTCGTTGAAGACCTGCTCCCCAGGCAACTCCCCGGTGTAGCGCACCACTCCGTTGGCATCGGTGGCCTCGGCCACGATGAAGCTGGTGTGACGTTCACCCCCCGCCGCAATGGTGGAATAGGCCGTCACCATGTCCAGTGGATGCGGTGACGCCGAACCCAGCACGTTGGAGGGCACCGGCTCCAGCCCGGCGGTATCTTCGGGAAGGCCCAGCCGGTGCGCCACGTCAACGGTGTTCTCCGGGCCCACCTCCAAGTTGACCTGCGCGTAGACGGTGTTGACCGAGTTCTCGGTGGCGGTGATCAGATCGATATCGCCGCGGTTGACCCGATCGAAGTTGCGTACCGTCCAGCCGTCCAGGTCCATCGGAGAGTCGCTGGGAAAGCGCTGCTCCAACGGCATGCCTGATTCCAAGGCTGCAATGAGCGTGAATGGCTTGAACGTGGATCCGGCCTGAGCCACGTCCTGAGTCACCCGATTTCGTGGTTGTGTCACGTAGTCCGGGCCTCCGTACAAGGCCACGATGGCACCGGTGCTGGGATCCATCGATACCAATGCGACATTCAGGTTCTCCGGGGCATCCTCGGGGAGGCCTTCGGCTGAGCTGACTGCCAACTGCTGCAACCGGGGGTCGATCGTGCTAACGATCTGCAGACCCCCCGCATCCACTTCCGCTTCGCTCATGCCAGCCCGGTCGATGAGCTCGGAACGCACCATGGTGAGCAGGTACCCGTTGGGACCGCCCAGGGAGTCAGAGCCTTCGTCCGGGATGGTCTCTGGAAACACCTGCGCATCCCGTTCTGCTTGCGTGATGAACTCACCTTCGACCATGAAGTTCAGCGTCCGTTCCCACCGTTGCTGTGCTAGAGCCGGGTCGATGGCCGGATCCCACCGGGAGGGCGAGGGAATGATCCCGGCAATGAGGGCCGCCTCGCTGAGCGTCAGATCGCTGGCGGACTTGCCGAAGTACTGCTGGGCAGCCATCTCGATGCCGTACGCACCCCGCCCAAAGTAAATGGTGTTGAGGTAGTTGCCGAGGATTTCGTCCTTGGACTGCTGCTGGTCGATCTTCAAGGCCAGGATGACTTCCCGAATCTTGTCGACATAGCCCGAGGTCTGACCGGTGTAGTAGCGCTCGACGTATTGCTGGGTCAGCGTGGAGCCACCCTGGGTAGGCAGGCCGCGCACGTTATTCCACAGCGCCCGCAGCAGGCCGATGGGATCGATCCCGGAGTTGGAATAGAAGCGGCGATCTTCAGCGGCCACCACCGCGTGCCCTACATAGTCAGGTAAGGCGGCCGGATCGACGATCTCTCGGTCTACTTCGGCGAACGTGCCCATCGGAGTCGTACCGTCGGCAAAGTAGACCGTGCTGGCATCGGCCAGCGCCAAGTCCTGCGGCTCGGGCACATCCGTGGTGGCGTAAAGGTAGAAGAACACGCCCGAGCCCGTTGCCAGCACGGCAAGGACACTGACCAGCAGAAACCTCCAACTAGGCAACCACCGAACGATCGCTCCCTTGCCCGCCCGCGGATAGTTCCAGAACCGCCTCTTGGAAGCCTGATCCCCGCGTGGGCGCTGCTTGCCCGTGGCAGCCGAATTTGCTGCCGTAGGTGCGGCGGACCGAGCACTGGCTTTGACGCTTCGGCGGTTGGGGCCCTGAGCCGGCGTCTTGGCGCTGCGGCGGGTGGGGCCATTCGGCTTGCGGGACGGCACGCGCGACTCTCTCTCAAGTCAGGTTGGGAATGTAACTGCGCTCAGTATGGACATTTCAACTGGGCACAGGATCCACCACAGCGCAAATGTTCACATCTTCCACGCCATGACTGCGGCCTAGATCACGTTTCACAGGCCACACATAACGGACTTTGGTCCCGGCTTTGCCATCCGCGGACCTGGCTAGCGTGTCTTGATGTCGATCACCGATACCGACCACTTTGATGAAACCTCACCTCAGCCGATCACCAAGCTCAGTCAGCGGCGCTATGACGCAGAGATAGTGCGGTTGCAGGCTGAACTGGTCCGGCTTCAGGCATGGATTCGCGATACCGGGGCCAGGGTCGCGGTGATCTTCGAAGGGCGAGATGCGGCAGGCAAGGGCGGAACCATCAAACGGGTCACCGAATACCTCTCGCCCCGAGTGGCACGCATCGCGGCTCTTCCAGCACCCAGTGATCGCGAGCGCACCCAGTGGTATTTCCAGCGCTACTTGGACCACCTCCCCGCTGCGGGAGAGATGGTGCTATTCGATCGCTCCTGGTACAACCGCGCCGGCGTCGAGACTGTGATGGGCCTGTGTACCGACGCCGAGTACCACCGGTTCATGCGGCAATGCCCACAGGTGGAACAGATGCTCATCGAAGATGGCATCTACCTGCGCAAATATTGGTTCTCCGTCACCGACGAGATGCAGCTCAAGCGTTTTCGCAAGAGGTTGGATGACCCGCTGCGGCAGTGGAAACTCTCACCCATGGACCTGGAGTCCATCACTCGTTGGGAGGAATACAGCCACGCCAAGGATGAGATGCTGATCCACACCGACACCGACATATCGCCCTGGCATCACGTCGCTGCCGATTCTAAGAAGCACGCCCGGATCAACATGATCACGCACCTGCTGCACTCGTTGCCCTATGACGAGGTCGATCTCGCCCCGGCAGTGACCGAACTGCCCCGGCGCCCTGCCGGTAGTGGCTATCGTCGTCCGACCATCGCGAGCTCGCGTTATGTGCCGGACTGGGCGTCGCTGCTGTAACTATCGAGCGTGTGCAACAGCGGCTGGGAGCGCGGGTCAGCCACAGCGGCCGCGCCCACGGCACAGGCCCGCTGCAACGCCCTGGCTTCGCAATCACCGCGCAGCAGCCCAACGGTGAGCGCAGCAGCGAAACTGTCCCCAGCACCGACCGTGTTGACGACCTCTGGCGCCCGAGCCGCACCGCGGGCAACCTCGACCCCCGACCGCAACAGCACCGCACCGCGCGACCCCAAGGTCAGGGCAACAAGTGGCGCCCGCGACAGCTCGGGAACTGCCGTGTACTCCTCCTCATTGACGATGAACAGGTCGACCCGATCCCGCAGATCAGCTGGCAGTTGCATGGCCGGGGAGAGGTTCAAGGCCACGAACCCCTCCGTCATGGCAACCAGTCGCTGCACCACCGGCGTCGGGATCTCCAGTTGTGCGAGAACTGGATCACGGGCACCAATGCTCAGGTGCTCGACGTCGATCGCTGAATTCGCTCCGGGGCAGACGACGATCGAATTCTCGCCGGTGGCATCCACCTGGATCAACGCGGTTCCAGTAGCTTCCGAAACGACCTGAACCGTGCTGGTATCGACTCCCGCGGAGGTCAAAGCCGTCAGCGAATCCCGCCCGGCGGCGTCGGCACCCACCGCACCGATCAGACGGACTGAAGCTCCCAGCCTGGCGGCAGCGGACGCCTGGTTGGCGCCTTTGCCCCCGGTCTGGGTGATCAGTCGCCCGTCGGCGACCGTCTCACCAGGGTCAGGCATCCGTTGGACGTAAGCGGTGAGGTCGAGGTTAATCGCCCCGGCCACGACCAGGCTTGGCACGTCCGAGTCCATGTGGGCCTAACTGGTGGCGTCGTTGGCGCTCAGCCCCTTGAAGGCTAGCCCCGCCACAGCTCCGGCGACCAGGTTGGCAACCAGGAAGATCCAAAGGTTGCCCCAGGAGAACAGTCCAGCAAGCGATGCCCCGACGGCGACCGCCGGGTTGAACGCACCACCAGAAATACCTCCGACGGCGATAGCACCGACGACGACGGTGAAACCGATAGCCAGCCCATAGAAGGAGTTGCCGTCGGTGTCCTTGCTGGTGGCCACATTCAGGACTACCCAGGCAAGCGCGAAGGTGAACAGGAACTCCACCAGCAGCGCGGGACCGACCGAGACCGACATCGCCTCAACCTCGCCAGCGCCAGAGCCGACGGCGTAGCTGGCAAGCAGTGCGGCCACGGCACCCCCGCCCAGCTGGGATGCCCAGTAGCCCACCAGGTCCACCGCCGACAGGCCACCGCGCACGAAGACGGCGGTCGACACTGCCGGGTTGAAGTGAGCCCCGGAAATGTGCCCACCGGCATAGATCATCACCATCAGTGAGGCACCGATCGCTAGCGGAGCCAGCTCCTGCGCGGTCAGGACGGTCGCAACGACTGTAAAGACAAGAAAGAACGTGCCAATGAACTCAACGATGTACTTGCGCATTGTGCCCTCCTAGGCACCGGGTCGCGTCTAACCTTCGACCCGAAATCGGTTCCCACCAACGGCAGCGGCCGCTAGCTCGGCTCGTCGGCCCCCGCGTTAACGAACAGCGCTCAGAGTAGCCGCATCCACCGACGAATGGGAGTGCGCACCACCCGACGTCAGCACAGTTTGACGCAGTGTTTGGCCTCCACCGTGTTCGGCAATGCTCCTGGGTGCCCGTTGGGGTGCGCTGTGCCCGGGAGCACGACCCCATGCTGGAACAGATCGACTCGGGCATTGGTTAGCTGCAACAGTTGGTCTCAGACCGCCGTACCCACCACCACCGAGAATTGAGAAGCCATGGGTTCCATCCGTGTCGCCATCGCGGGCGTTGGCAACTGCGCCGCATCACTGGTGCAAGGTGTCCATTTCTACGCTGACGCCGACCCACGATCGGCCGTACCTGGCCTGATGCACGTGGAGTTCGGCCCGTACCACGTCCGCGACATCGAGTTCGTCGCGGCGTTCGACGTCGATGCCAAGAAGGTTGGTTTCGACCTCTCTGAAGCCATCGTCGCCAGCGAGAACAACACCATCACCATCGCCGAAGTGCCGCCATTGAACGTGCCGGTGCTACGTGGACCCACCCTGGATGGATTGGGTCGCTACTACCGCGAGACGATCACCGAGTCGAACGAGGAACCCGTCGATGTCGCTCAGGCGCTGCGGGCTGCCCAGGTCGATGTCCTGATTTGCTATCTACCAGTGGGATCGGATTCGGCCGCCAAGTTCTATGCACAAGCGGCGCTGGATGCCGGAGTCGCTTTCGTCAATGCCCTGCCGGTATTCATTGCAGGTACGCCCGAGTGGGCTAAGAAGTTCACTGACGCCGGGGTCCCCATCGTCGGTGACGACATCAAGTCTCAGGTAGGTGCCACCATCACCCACCGCGTGCTCGCCAAGCTGTTCGGTGACCGCGCAGTGGTGCTCGACCGCACCTACCAGCTCAATGTCGGCGGCAATATGGACTTCAAGAACATGTTGGAACGGGACCGCCTGGAGTCCAAGAAGATCTCGAAGACCCAAGCAGTCACCTCCAACGTGGACCATGATCTCGGCGCCCGCAATGTTCACATTGGCCCCTCTGACTATGTGCAGTGGCTCGACGATCGCAAGTGGGCCTACGTCCGGCTGGAGGGTCGCGCCTTTGGTGAGGTTCCACTGAATCTGGAGTACAAGCTGGAGGTGTGGGATTCGCCGAACTCGGCTGGAATCATCATCGATGCCCTCCGGGCGGCGAAGATCGCTCAGGACCGCGGGATCGGCGGTCCGATCCTGTCTGCCAGTTCATATTTTATGAAATCTCCCCCAAAACAGTATGACGATGAGACAGCACGCGCTAAGCTAGAGGAGTTCATCGCTGGTACCTCCCGGCGTTGAATGCACCAACTCGTAACAACACCCCCTTGACGAGGCCGCCGACCCTAGGTCGGCGGCCTCGTCTCTTTGTGCACCGATGATGCGGGTTGGCGGCAAAAATGTGGGGCTAGCGGCAGAAATGTTGCGAACCCAATGATGCTGCGCGTGCCGGTCCGTGGCGGGGTGCCGCACCACCGCGTCCAAAACGTCGGGGCTATTGCCACGACTTCTCGAGTACGAAGGTCTACGGCATCTTCTAGCCCCACGAGTCTCGGCAATGACGTAAACCCTCGTACTCGCGGCGCAGCTCACAGCCGCGGCCCAGCTCCCAGATGTCTGGCTCTGAGTCAACGCCCGTCGCCAGCTGGACCTAGTGGAGCAGTCCGCGTCGGGCCAGGTTGCGGTAGAGGTCATCGATACCGAACGACCACGGCTCGATCTGGTGGCTGTAGTGCACCTCATTGATCAACGCGCCCAAGCGCGACTCGCTGATCGTGACCAGGTCACCGATCCGGTGGGTAAAACCCTGGCCCGGCTCATCCCGATCCTGCACCGGAGCGAACAGCGTTCCGAGGTAGAGCACGAATCCGTCCGGGTATTGATGATGTTTACCTACCACCTGGGCCACCAAGTCTTGCGGCGAACGGCTGATGGCCGACAGCGGGCTGGATCCTTGCAGTTCGAAGCCTTCCGAACCCGAAATGCGCAAGTCGACCACCGCCGATGCCATATCCGAAAGCTGGTACCCGTCGTCAAACAGGCGCAAGAACGGACCCAGTGCGGCAGAGGCGTTGTTGTCCTTGGCTTTGGGCAGCAGCAGCGCAGATCTACCCTCGATGTCTCGCAGGTTGACGTCGTTGCCGAGGGTCGCCCCCACGATGGTGCCGCTCGAGCTGACCGCCAAGACAATCTCTGGTTCCGGGTTGTTCCATGCCGAGTCCGGGTGGATCCCGATCTGCGCGCCAACCCCAACCGTGGCCAAGACTGGTGCCTTGGTGAAGACCTCAGCATCCGGTCCGATCCCCACCTCGAGGTATTGGCTCCACAGGTCGCGTTCGATGAGGAGTTGCTTGAGTTCGGCAGCTTCAGCAGAGCCTGGTACCAGGTTCTGGACCTTGCCATCTAGCAGCGTCAGCACCTGCGCGCGAATATCGGCAGCCGCGTCGGACTCGCCCCGTGCACGTTCCTCGATGATCCGCTCGATCATTGAGACGGGAAAGGTCACACCAGCAGCTTTGACCACCTGTACGTCGACGGGGGAGAGCAGCCAGGGCTGGTCGGGGTGCCGCTGGGCCTGCCAGGAGTTCGCCAGTAGCTCAGGCACCGTCCCCAGAACCGGGCCATCGGCGAGCCTGAGCTCAGCGGCCGGGTTCGCAGCCTCGGTCAGTGACCGCATGGTGGCGAAGGTTCCAGATAGGTCGATGACCTCAACGCCGCGGACGGCAACGACACTCGGGCCTGCAACTGCCGGATCCCACACTCGTCCGACGAGTGCAGCATCAGCATGGTCGTGGGGCAGAACGGCGTCCGGTGTCAGCTGCATGGCACCCATTCTCCTCGTTGAGCCCGCCATCGCTGGACAATGTCGATCGACGATGCCGAACACTTGCCTGGCGCCGGAGGTGACACCCCGCACCGGACTTCGGTGAGCTGGCCCTGCTGGCGTGGCCCGTCCTATCCGCCCGACAGCGGTCGGCTCGCGCAAAGATGGGCAGGACGGCGATGCAAGCAGCTACTCGGCCAACTGAGCTGACTGCTTACTGGTCCACCAACGACGCAGTTCCTGCTCCGCGCGCTCAGCACCGAGGGGCCCATGCTCCATGCGCAGAGCCAGCAGGTGCTTGTAAGCGGCACCCACGTCACGCCCGGGCTTGATGCCAAGGATCTGCATGATCTGGGTGCCGTCCAGGTCAGGCCGGATTGCCTTGATTTCCTCCTGCTGCGCCAGTTCGCCGATCCGGCGTTCCAGGTCGTCATAGGCGTGTGCCAACCGGGCGGCCTTGCGCTGATTTCGGGTGGTGCAGTCGGCGCGGGTCAACCTATGCAGACGCTCGAGCTGGTCACCAGCGTCGGTGACATAGCGCCGCACGGCAGAGTCGGTCCAGGCTGCTTCGCCATAGCCGTGGAATCGCAGGTGCAGGAAGACCAGTTTGCCCACGGCTTCGGTCGTAGCTTTGTCGAAGCGCAGGGCCCGCATGCGCTTTCGCGCCAGCTTCGCGCCGACCACCTCGTGATGGTGGAAGCTGACTCCGCCACCGGCTTCCATGCGCCGGGTCGCTGGCTTGCCAATGTCGTGCAGCAATGCGGCCAGCCGTAGCACCAAGTCCGGCCCCGGTACCTCGCCGTCGGGGCCAGTTTCTAACGCGATCGCCTGATCCAGCACCGTGAGCGTATGTTCGTAGACGTCCTTGTGGCGATGATGTTCATCGATGGTCAGCTGCAGCCCCGGCAGTTCCGGGAGCATGATGTCGGATAGACCAGTCCAGGTCAGCAGCTCCAGCCCCATGCGCGGGCGATCAGCTACCAGCAACTTGACCAGTTCGGCTTGAATGCGTTCGGCCGAGACGATGGTCAGCCGATCCGCCATCGCGGACATTGCCGTCATCGCGTCCTGGGCCACCTCAAACCCCAGCTGTGCGGCAAATCGGGCGGCACGCATCATTCGCAACGGATCGTCGGCGAAGGACTGCTGCGCCGACACCGGAGTGCGCAATACCCCAGCCGCCAGGTCGGCCAGCCCATCGAACGGGTCGACAAAGGTAAGCTCCGGCAACCGCAATGCCATCGCATTGACGGTGAAATCCCGCCGCGACAGATCCCCTTCCAGGGTGTCCCCGAACAGTACGTCAGGCTTGCGGGAGGCCGGGTCGTAACGATCGCTGCGGTAGCTGGTCACCTCCACCACGGCCTCGCCTCGACGAGCTCCAATAGTGCCGAACTCTCGACCCATATCCCAATGTGCCTGGCCCCAGCGCGCCAGGATCGCCTCGGTTTGTTCCGGTCGAGCGGAGGTGGCGAAGTCGAGGTCGGCGCTGGCCCGCCCGCGGAAGGCATCCCGCACCGGACCCCCCACCAGAGCCAGCTCATGTCCCGCGGCTGCGAAGGTACGTCCCAATTCCACCGCTTCCGGGGCGTACTGAGCCAACACGCTCAAGGCACGTCGCAACATTTGCGGATCGGTATCGGACACAGAAACCAAGCCTGCCACGGAAACCAGCACCAGGAGATCAGCTGGATCCGACCTGGCTCGCAAGCTGCACCCGTTCTGCAACGGTGCTATCCGGCCTCGGAACAGTAGCCCAGACAGGATTGCTGCGGCATAGTGCTGCCTGGGTGAGCGTGACTGGTCACCCAACCCTCCCCCCCCCTTGTCCGTCTGCTTGAGGTTCCAGTGACCATCTCCCTGCCAAGACAGTTCATTTTTGGAGCAACTTCACCGGAGTCTGCCCATCAGGACCACACCCAGATTGATGTCGACCTGATGGCCACGCTGAGATTGGACGGATTTCGGTTCACGTTGAACTGGGCGCGCATTCAACCCGATGGCTGCGCACCCGTACCGGAATCGGGCCTGGATCCCTATGACGAACTGGTCGACCGACTACTGGGGGCGGGGATCGAACCCATGGTCACCTTGCACCACCATGAATTGCCGGTAGCCCTCGCGGCGGCCGGTGGCTGGCAACGACGTGAGACGGCGCAGCGATTTGGTGACTATGCCCAGACAGTGGCGGACCGCATGGCCGACCGTGTCGCCTACTGGTGTCCGATCAATGAGCCCAACGCGGATACCGTCGCCGGCATCCATCACCGATTGCTGGCGCATGGGCTCGCGGTAGCAGCGCTGCGAGCTGCAGGTGCCGCCGCCATCGGTAGCGCCAATCACCACAGTCCGGTGTGGGCAGCCGATGACGACGCTCCCACTCAACATGCCGCGAGCTGGTACGACACCCTGCACAACCACGCCGTAGCCGACCCCATGCTGACTGGCCAGTACCCGGCCGGACTCGCCGACCGCATGCCCACCCAGCCCGGCGACCTGGCCGCCATCTCTAGCCCGCTGGACTTCTACGGCATCAACTACTACCGGCCCACGCTGGTGGGTGCACCTCACCCAGATCCGTATATTCGCGGGAGCGCAGCTCTCCCGGTATCTATCCTGCCCATCGACGGCTACCAGCGCACGGAGGTGGGCTGGCCGGTCGTGCCGCACGGTCTACACGAGCTACTGGTCAGCCTGGACCGGCGATATCCCCATCTGCCAGCCATCCACGTCACCGAGAATGGGTGCGTCCACGCCGGGCTCAATGACATCCCGCGAATCGACTTCCTCAACGGCCACCTGAATGCCGTCGCCGTGGCCAATTCCGAGGGCATCAATGTCGCGGGCTACTGGTCGCACTCGCTGTCCGACACCCTGACACCCCACAACCACCCGCACTATCAGTGGGGGCTGGTGCACGTGGATGAGCGCAGCGGCTGGCGTACCCCGCGCGCCTCCTACCAGTGGTATCGCCAGCGAATCGCCGAACACCGCCGCGCACCCTAGGCCGATCGCGATGTCCGGAGGCCATCAGCAGTTCCGGTACGAGGAAGCCGGGCGACACTACAGTGGCCCCATGCCTGCCGTCGTTCCCACCCCACCGCAGCGGCCGGTGCCGACACCGCCTTTGCAGCGCGGGTACACGGCCCCGCTGCCCGTGGTCGATGAGACCTCCGCTGGCGGCCTGATTGTGGATGTGGTGCAGGGACAAGCCATCACGGCGGTCATCGCGCGGCGCAACCGCGCTGGTCGATTAGAGTGGTGCTTACCCAAGGGGCACCTTGAAGGTCAGGAAACCGCCGAAGAGGCAGCGGTACGGGAAATCGCCGAGGAAACAGGCATCGAAGGATTCGTGATCCGGCATTTGGCCACGATCGACTACTGGTTCGCCGGCACTGATCGCCGGGTGCACAAAGTGGTCCATCACTACCTGTTGCAAGCAACAGGTGGAGAGCTCACCATCGAGAACGATCCCGATCACGAGGCGGAGGACGTGGCCTGGGTTCCATTGACCGAAGTCGCTTCCCGGCTTGCCTATCCCAACGAACGCCGGGTCGTCGCTACGGCACGCGATGTCCTGACTGGGAGACCGTGAGTGGCCGGGCGCACGGGGGTCGCCTGGATCCGGCACCTCGATCACAACTGGCGCACTCGGCCGATGGCAGCGGCCGTGATAGCGCTCCTGGTCGTCCTGGGCATGGCGACGCCGCCCGCCAGCTACGGCGCCACTGAACCGGCCCTACGTATCGAGCTCACCGATGTCAGCCCGGCGGTGCTACGAACCGCAGATGAGCTCACGATCACCGGCGTGGTTGTCAACTCCACCGATACCGATCTGTCGGCGCAGGTCCGGCTGCGCATGCAACGGCATGTCCCGGTTGGACGCTCGGCCTTGAATGAATGGAATGCCGGAACCAGTGATGCCAACGTGCTGGCCTTGACTGGCTGGAACCCGGTGACCAGTGTTGTCCCAGCTGGGGGTTCAGCCCCATTCACGATCGTGCTGCCGACCGATGGCACCTTCGAAACGCAATCGGAATGGGGACCGCGAGGAATCGAGATCCAGGCTCGTTCCGGCGAGATCGAGACGGCGGAACGCACGTCGTTGTTGTGGTATCCGACCGAGGTCCCGCTGCAGGCTGCCGCCGAAGTGGCACTGCTGGTTCCGATGACACCGACCTTGGACGAGTGGCAGCAGGCAATGACCCAACAGCTGCCGGTGGGGGAGGTGGCCGCCCCCCGGTTGCTGGAGCTGATCGAAGTGGTGGGCCCGCAAGCATCGCTGGCTATCGATCCGATCCTGCTCGACGGCGCAATACCCGGCCTTCCTCACGATGATGGCACTGGCTCACTGGCAGATAGCCACCTCCAGCTGATCGAGCAGTTGGCCGATCCGCGCACCCACCGCGACCTCATCGCACTCGGGTACGCCGACCCAGCCCTGAGCACCGTGGCGAGCTTGGAAGCCGAGCCGCTCTGGCTCGAGGCACAGCAACACGGGCAGGAGCTGCTGGCAGAGGCGGGACTGCGCATCGAGGACATGGCCTGGCCAGCCGGGGCGGTCTCCGCAGGTGCGCTGGCTATCCTGGCTCGCCGTTCCACCGACGCAGTGATCCTGGATCAGGACAATCTGACGACATCGATTGCCACCGAGCCGCATGCCGTCGCAACGGCGGGATCCATCTCCGTCGATGCGCTCATTGCCGATACCGGGCTCTCTGCAGCCCTGATCGATCCCACAACGGGGGTCCAGGCGCGCCAGGCGACGTTGGCGCTTTCGGCGGTCGCGACCCGTGGTCTGCCGTCGGAGCCAGCCGGCTTCCTGCTGACGTTGCCACGTGACACCACCGGCATCGACCTTGCTCAGCTAGGAAGTCAGATCGAGGCGTTCAATAGCGCGCCCTGGCTAGAACCCGCCAGTTTGCGAGCGCTGCTAGGCAGATCAGCGACCGGGCCCTCGATTGCTCTGCCCACACTGGAACCCGAGCCTGGGAGCCTTGGTCAGGAGCAATTGACTGAGCTGCAAGCCCATCGGGAGCTCCTGGCCTCCTATGCCCAGGCTGCAGGCACGACCGTCACCAACCAGTACCTGCCGGGCATGCTGATGCCGCTATCGGCGACACTCAATGCGGACCCGGCGATGCGCGAGCAGCTGCTGGAGGCGACCGCTGCGTCAGCGCAAGAACTGGAATCCAGTATCAGCGTGGCCGCCGGCAGCGACGTCCTGCTGATATCCGGAACCGGATCCATGCCGATCACCATCACCAACGAACTTCCCGCTCCGGCCTCGGTGTACATCGAACTGGTTCCGACCGGAGCGCAGCTGCAAGTCCCCGAGATTCCCAGGGTTGAGCTGCCAGCTGAGAGTTCCACCACGGTCAGGATTCCGATTAATGCAGTAGGAAACGGTAATGTTCCTGTCAATGTTCGGATATTGCCGAGCGTGAATGGCGAGGATCTCGCACCGCCAACCTCGTTCGCAGTCCGAGTTCGGGCAGACTGGGAGAATATCGGAACAGCGATCATTGCGGCGCTCCTTGGCGTGGCATTCATCGTGGGCCTGGTCCGCACCATTCGACGTGGGGTGCGTCGTGATGGCAGTAGCACTCCACCAACCACTACCAGGGAAGGGAGCCGATGACGACCGAAGCTGAGCACGCCACTCGACCCATTCCAGTGGTAGCTGCCCCACCGCCGATATCGGCGACCCCCAAGAAGCCGGGGCTGGCCATTTCGGCGGCAGTTATGGCCGCAGGAACCCTGGTATCCAGGATCCTGGGCCTGGTTCGCAATGCCCTGCTGGTTGCCGTGGTCGGCCTGGTAGCGGTGGGTCAAGCCGGCAGCATGGGCGATGCCTGGTCGGTCGCGAACAAGCTGCCAAACATCATCTCGATGCTGTTGGCCGGGGGCATTCTCAATGCTGTCCTGGTGCCGCAGGTGGTGCGAGCGATGGCCCGCAAAGATGGCGGGGCCGACTACGTCAACCGGCTGCTGACCATCGCCATGGCCCTGCTGGCGGCGATCACGTTGGTACTGACGGCGGCCGCTGCCCTCCTCATTCATCTCTACGCGGCCCAATTCACACCGGAGTGGAAAGCGGTCACCATCGCGCTGGCGTACTGGTGCATCCCGCAGCTGTTCTTTTACGGCCTCTACACCCTGCTGGGTCAGGTGCTCAATGCGCGGCAGGTGTTCGGGCCCTACATGTGGGCGCCGGCCCTCAACAACGTGGTGGCCATCGCTGGCTTGGTGACATTCCTGGCGATCTACGGCGGCGTGACCACCGGTGCCGCACCCGCGCAGATGTGGACGGCGGACAAACTCGCCTTGCTTGGGGGTAGCGCCACCTTGGGCGTGGTGGCACAAGCCCTGATCCTCATCATTCCGCTCTATCGATCCGGTTTCCGGTACCGACCTGAGTGGGGTTTCCGGGGGCATGGCCTGGGCAAGGCCAGCACCGTGGCGTCCTGGGCCTTCGCCGCACTAGCAGTGGGCCAGCTGGGCTACCTGGCGGTGTCCAACCTGGCGGCGGCAGCAAGCAGCTCCAACATCGATGGCCAAGCGGTTGCCGGGAACTTTGCCTACGACTACGCCTTTTTGATCTTCATGCTGCCTCAGTCGCTGGTCACGGTCTCACTGGTGACCGCCCTGTTTACCAGGCTGGCTAGCAATGCTTCAGCTGGGGCCACCTCCAAAGTCCGCGACGACTTGTCCATGGGTGTGCGCACGCTGTCGATATTTACCGTCTTCGCCAGTGGCGCATTCATGGTGCTGGCGATCCCGCTGGTCCAGGTGGTCGTGCTGGGCAACGCCGACTTCGCCGCCTACCAGGCGGTAGCGGCCGTCCTGGTTGCGATGAGCCTGGGCCTGGTGTCCATCGCTATCTGGACCATGGTCCAGCGAGTCTTCTACGCCTACGAGGACACCCGGACCCTGTTCCGGATTCAAGCTCCTATGGCCATCCTGCTGGTCATCGGCTGCGTGTTGTCCTGGTGGCTGCTGGAACCGCAATGGTGGGTCGCCGGTGCAGGTGGGGCAACCACCGTGTCCAACACCTTCGGCGCCATCCTCGGCTATGTCACGGCACGCAAGTACCTGCCAGACCTCGACGGGGCCCGGGTGATCCGGACCCACATCCGGGTGGTGCTGGCCATGGTGCCTCCCGCCCTCGCTGGGTGGGGCCTGCTGCACCTGTGGGGCGTGCAAACCAGCTTCTGGGGCGCGACGATCCGCGTGGTCACCCTGGGCTTGTTCATGCTGATCGGCTACCTGCTGCTGCTGCGCATGCTGGGGGTATCCGAACTCACGGCACTGGCGCAGCGGGCTCTGGCTCCGCTCCGCCGATTCGCTGGCCGATCCACAGGCGCAGGCGCGCCCGACCTGCGTACCATTGACGGACCAACTATCTCCGGGAAGGACGGGCCAGCGGTGAGCGCTGATGTCGCCGTCCTGCCGGGCGCGGGTCATGTTCTGGCTGATCGGTACCGACTCGAGGTGCCTCACGATCAGGCGGTCTCGGGTATCTGTTCCTGGGATGGCACCGACATCGCGCTGGGCAAAGCTGTGCGTATCCAGATACTGCCCGGACCACAGCGGGCCAAGGTCCTTGATAGCGCGCGGCGTGCAGCATTGATCGAAGATCCGCACCTGCCGCCCGTGTTGCGGGTGGGCACCGTCGACGGCCATGGATTCGTGGTGACCGAACGCCCGGTCGGTACGACGTTGGCCACTCTGCTCGCCTCGGGGCCGTTGCCAGCATCGCAGGCCCGCGCTCTGGTGGGTGAGGCCGGGGCCGTGCTGGACTCGGCACACCGACAGGGCGTGCATCACCTGTCGCTGTCCCCGGACAACCTGGTGGTGACCAGTCTGGGCGAGGTTCGGCTCACCGGCCTCGGTATCGATGCCGTTGCCCGTGGCCGCGAGATCGCCAATCCACGCCGCGCGGGCGAGCGGGATGCCCTGGGTCTGGTGGAGCTGCTTTATGCCGCGCTCACCGGAACCTGGCCCGGGCAACCGGAGCTGGCCGCGGGGTTGCCGCTGGCTCAGCGCGACAACGGCATAGTCAAGCCGGTGGGCGACGTCGTCGCACAGGTACCCGCACAGGTTGAGGCGCTGTGTGCGTTGGCCCTCAGCGGTGGCAAGGGCGGTGCCCATACCGCAGGCCAGGTGGTGGCTGAACTCTCGCCGTGGGAAGAGGTTGATGTGGCAGCGCTAGAACGTGCGCTACCACCGGTTGTGCTGCCATCGGTGGTACCGGTGATGCCGCTGGAATCGATCAATGGCGGCGCCAGCCTGAGCCTCACCCTGGATACCAGCGGTTGGACTCCACATTCTCCGCCACCCACGGCGCCCGAGCTGGCATTCGAGGAGTTGCTCGCCGCGGCTGAAGACGATGCTCGCGGGGGTCCGCCTACGCACGCCAGCGACCCGGATCCGGCTCCCGAACCGGCCGCCACCGACGCCACCGACGCCACCGACGCCACAAACACCGTGGCATCCAGCCGCGCCGAGGCCGCCGCAGAACCGGCGGTCGCCGGCAGCCAGGTCCACGTAACCGCACCAACCACCGGCGTCACCGGCGATGCCATCCACGCTGACGCGACGGCGGATTCGGGTGTGGCAACCGGTGCAGCGGAGGTCACCACGACGGGGGAGCGTGTCGCGCCTGATCCCGACCAGCTTCCTTCGGCGATCCCGGCAACACCGGTCCTGACCCGTCACCCCATTGGATGGGATATGCCGGGGATGGTGGTGGCTCCGGCCCCGACCAGCGCGATCGTCACCACCCCGAGCCAGCCGGCTCCTGCCCGGCAGGACTGGACCATTGCCGCCACCACTGCCGCCGCCCGTCTCGGCGCAGCAGCTCGTTGGTTGGGGCGTTCCTTGGTTGCTGTTGGATCATCTGTGGTCCGGGCATTCAAGGCTTTGGGTAGCACCAATCGCCGCATCAACCAGGCCTCCGCACAGGTCGAGGGCGGAGCACGCCAGATCCTGCATGGTGCCGGTCAGCAGCTTGGTGGGATCACGGATCGAGCTGGTGCCTTCATCGATGATGTGCGCGATGAATTCCGCCCGGTGGAGTCGGCTACCACTGCCCCGGATGGACGCAGCCGCTTCAACCCGGCACCGATTGTGCTGACTGCCATGGTGGCGTTGGTGATCTTCGGGCTGGTGATGGCGGTGCTGACGCTGCGAGATGCCGCCACCGCATTCGTACCCGAACCCAACCCGTGGGACGACGTCCCTTCTGCTCAACCCACCGATTCCGGCGCACCGGCTCCCGAGCCAGCGCCCGAAATACCAGATTCCACCGAGCCCGACGCACCCGTTCCGGCTGGTGCCATCGCGATCACCGAGGGCATCACCTTCGACCCCACGGTCAGTGGCGGCGAGAACCAGGATTCGGCCTACCTGGCCTTCGACGGAAATCCCGAGACCACCTGGAATTCACTGCGCTACAACAGCCCCACCTTTGGCATGAAGCCCGGCCTCGGCTACACGGTGATGTTGGCCGAGCCGGCCTTGGTGTCGAGCGTGACGCTGACAGTGAACGGGCACGGCGGGCTGGTCGAGATTCGAGCGGGTACACCGGCCGCACCCAACGAAGGAACGGTCCTGGCCTCCGGAGCCATGGATACCACGGTTACCTTCACCCTGGCCGAACCCGTCGAAACCGACAGTATTTCGTTGTGGTTCCCCCAGTTGCCGGTCGCTAATAGCGATGGCCGGAATCGAATTGAGTTGGCGGAGGTTTCGCTGGGCTAGTAGCGCCGGGCCCGGGAACACCTGGGAAGCAGTTAGCGTTGCATCAGCGGGTAGACCGATAAGGAGACTTGAGTGAGCCAGGAACAGGGCGGCGAGGCCGTTCACGACATCATCATCATCGGCTCCGGCCCGGCCGGCTATACCGCGGCGATCTACGCGGCCCGTGCTGGACTGGCCCCGATCGTGTTCGCGGGCTCAGTCACCGCCGGTGGGGCACTGATGAACACCACCGAGGTGGAGAACTTTCCTGGGTTTCCCGAAGGAATCCAGGGGCCGGAACTGATGGCGCACATGCAAGCTCAGGCGGAACGATTTGGTGCCGATGTGCGCTACGAAGACGTAGAGCAGGTTGAACTCCGCGCCGATATCAAGACCGTGGTTGTCGACGGCGAACGTTTCCAGGCTCGATCCGTCATCCTGGCAACCGGGTCGGCCTATAAGCGCATTGGATTGGAAGCCGAAGAACGGTTGTCGGGCCGAGGGGTGTCCTGGTGCGCCACCTGCGACGGCTTCTTCTTCAAGGAGAAGGACATCCTGGTGGTCGGTGGCGGAGATTCCGCCATGGAGGAGGCGCTGTTCCTGACTCGGTTTGGCAAGACGGTGACGGTGGTGCATCGCCGCGATGAGCTTCGTGCGTCCAAGATCATGGCGGACCGGGCCATGGCTGATCCCAAGATCAGCTTTGCCTGGAATAGCGAGGTGGTGGCTATCCATGGAGAGAACCAGGTTGACCAGGTCACGCTGCGTGACACCATCACGGGGACCGAACGGCAGCTAGCAGCCCAGGCCGTTTTTGTGGCGATCGGTCACCTTCCCAGGACTGAACTGCTGCAGGACCAAGTGGATCTGGACGCCGAAGGCTATGTCGCCGTCGCGCACCCCACCACGGCCACCAACCTCAGTGGGGTCTTCGCCTGCGGAGATGTGGTCGACCACCACTACCGGCAGGCCATCACGGCGGCCGGAACCGGATGCTCGGCCGCGCTCGATGCCGAACGGTACCTGCTGGCCCTGGACGTGGCTGCACCCACGTTGGTTGGCTAACCGCGCCTGCCTTACCCTTGCAGCACGATGTCCGGACTGGCGCAGACCACAGCCGACACCTTCGCCGCAGACGTGCTCACAGCGAGCAGACCGGTGTTGGTGGACTTCTGGGCGCCCTGGTGCCCGCCGTGCGTGCAGTATGAGCCCATCCTGCAGGAAGTGGCTCACGCGCATCCAGACGACCTACACGTGGTCAAGGTCAACACCGACCTCTATCCGGAGCTGGCTCAGCGCTACGGCGTAACCTCGCTGCCAACCCTGGTTCTGTTTCGCGATGGCGGGGTGCTGCGGTCACTGCCTGGCAGTCGACCAAAGCAACGCTTGTTGGCCGATCTTGCCGACTACGTACCGCCGGAGGCCCGATCATGATGTCCGATCCTGCGCGTGGCACCCGCCTGGACCCCTGGCACAGCGCCTACGCCGAACGTACCCATGGCATGAAGGCCTCGGAGATCCGAGCGCTCTTCGCCGTGGCGAATCGTCCCGAGGTGGTCTCACTTGCCGGAGGCATGCCCTACCTGGCGGGCCTTCCGATGGACAACGTCGCGCAGGTGACGGCGCAACTACTTCGGGATCGGGGCGAGGTGGCGCTGCAGTATGGCTCGGGGCAAGGCGAGGTGGGCCTGCGCGAGCACATCACCACGGTGATGGCCGAGGAACACATCACCGCCCATCCAGACGATGTCGTGGTGACCACGGGATCTCAGCAAGCTCTGGATCTGGTCACCAGGATCTTCATCGATCCCGGGGATGTGGTGGTCGCAGAGGCGCCGAGCTACGTCGGGGCTCTGGGGGTCTTCCGCGCCTATCAGGCGGACGTGGTGCACGTACCCATGGATGAGGCTGGGTTGATACCGGAGCAACTGGAATCCGCACTGGCCGCCCTCGCGGGGCAGGGACGCAAGGTGAAGTTCCTGTACACGGTGCCCAACTTCCACAATCCGGGCGGAACGACGCTATCGCTGGAGCGGCGGCCACAGATCGTAGAGATTGCGGCCCGCTTCGGTGTGCTCATCCTGGAGGACAACCCATACGGGCTACTGGGCTTCGATGGCGACGTCCAACCCGCGTTGCACAGCTACAACCCGGACGGCGTGTTGTACCTGGGGTCGTTCTCGAAGACCTTCGCTCCCGGATATCGGGTGGGCTGGGCAGCAGCGCCGCACGCCATCCGCGAACGGCTGGTGCTGGCCAGTGAATCGGCCATCCTGTGTCCATCGATGATGAGCCAGCTTTCCATTGCTAGCTATCTGGGTAGCCACGACTGGCGCGGCCAGGTCAAGGAGTTCCGGGAGGTTTACCGCGAGCGCCGAGACGCGACGTTGCATGCTCTGGGCGAATACCTGCCGCATTCTCACTGGACGGTGCCGGCCGGTGGCTTCTATACCTGGGTGAGGCTACCCGCTGGGCTCGATGCCCAGGCCATGCTGCCGCGGGCGGTCAAGGAACTGGTTGCCTACGTACCCGGCACGGCGTTCTACGCGGACGGCGGCGGTCACCAGCACCTGCGGTTGTCATTCTGTTACCCACCACCTGAGCGGATTTCCGAGGGAGTGCGCCGATTGGCGAACGTCGTCAACGATGAGCTTGAGACGGTGCGTATGTTCGGTGTGGGAGCCGATACCGCTCGACCTGTGAGCGGCAATATCAGTCCGGGTCCGAATCTGACATGAGCGCGGACCTTCAGCTGCTGATCCTGGCCGGTGGGCTTTCCCACGAGCGGGATGTCTCGATTCGTTCCGGTCGCCGAGTCAGCGATGCCCTGCGCGGACACGGCATCCAGGCGCACGTGCATGACGTCGATGGCGAACTGCTGGGGTATCTGCGCCACCACCGGCCCGACGTCGTCTGGCCGATTCTGCATGGATCGACCGGGGAGGACGGCTCGGTTCGAGATCTGCTGGATCTGCTGGACCTGCCCTATGTAGGCACCGACGCGGCCGGGTCGCGATTGTCATGGAGCAAACCCGTGGCCAAGAGTCTGCTCAGCCGATCCGGCGCCCACACCCCCCGGTTCACCACGTTGCCGCAGACCCTCTTTCGCGAGCTTGGAGCACGTGACGTGCTCGATCAGGTGCTGGCGGTGTTAGACCTTCCGGTCGTGGTCAAACCGGCCAGTGGTGGATCCGCCCTGGGTGTAAGCGTGGTAGATGATCCAGCGATGCTGCCGCAGGCGATGGTCTCATGCTTTGCCTACGATTCTGAGGCCCTCATCGAAACTATGATCACCGGCACCGAGGTTGCGGTCAGCGTCGTCGATGTGGGCGAGGGGCCCCAGGCCTTGCCAGCCATCGAAATCCGGACCGACGGGGCCTATGACTATGACGCCCGGTACAACCCCGGCCGCGCCGAGTACTTCGTGCCGGCACGGCTGGATCCAGCGCAGGAACGGGCTGCCGCCGACCTGGCTATCGCCGCCCATTCGGTTCTAGGTTTGCGGCACCTGTCCCGTACCGACATGATCATCGACGAGCACGGTGTCGCCTGGGTCCTCGATATCAACGTGGCCCCGGGAATGACCGAGACGTCGCTATTTCCGCAGGCGGTGCAGGCAAGCCAATTCTCGCTGGGCGAACTCTACGAGAAGCTGGTTCGGCAAGCAGGCGCTGGCCGTCACTGACTCACCAGGATCGGGTGGCCCACCTATTTCCGTCGAGTACCCGTTTCCGTCGAGTACGAAGGGTGACGCCAAAACCATGGCCCGTGGGGCTCGGTTCTGGCGTAAAGCCTCGAACTCGGGGATTGAGGGTGCGGCTGGGCCGCCGGGCTACCGGGCGCGGCCCAGCAGGGCGATGACAGCCTGGATCACCTCGTGCGGTCTTTCCTCGTGCGGCATGAGTGAGGCATCTGGAATCCGCACCAGGTCGGTCGCGCAGGTGAACTGGGCCAGCATGGCGGCAGCACGTTCCACCGGGAAGGTCTGGTCATTTTGCCCCCATATGACAGTGTCTTCGCGGTGATGCGCGAAAGAGATTGTTCGAAGCCGTCGACGACGGGCCATTCGATGCCACGAAGGCAGCCCAGCAGGCCCTGCATCTTGTACCTGGATTGCTTGAGCGGCGTCAGGTACCGAGCGAGCCGTCCCGGCTCCTTGAGTAGATCGGTATCGGTCAAGAACTGCTGGAGCAGCATGCGTGAGTGCACCACGGCGGGAATATGCAGCAGCGCGCCGAACATCATGTTGGCACGGGGAAGCTTTGCCAGCACCTGAAACGCCGGAATGAACGGCGGCCGGTGCTGGGGATTTCGGTGTTGATGCACGCCAGGCTGGAAACCGCGTGCCCCTGGTTGGCAGCGATTATCCGGGCGATCGACGCGCCGGTGTCCTGGGCGAGGATGCTGTAGCTGCCGAGTTTGAGCTGGTCGAACAACGTGGTGAGGCAGCGTGCCTGGGCGGTGATGCTGAAGTCGGTCTTCGCACTCCACTGGCTGTCACCAAATCCGGATAAGTCGACGACATAGCAACGGAAGTGCTGACTCAACTCCGGGAGCAGCCAGCACCAGGTGTACCCGTGCACGATGAAACCATGGATCAGCACCAAGGGCGGGGCAGCCGCATCGCCGTATTGGCCCGCGGCGATGGTGGCATCCTCGACCGTGTAGGTGGTGAGCGCGGCAGCCTAGTCATCGGGAGATGACGCTTCGCCTGGCCGAGCACCTGGAATTGCCGATTCGGGAGCGGAATGCCATGCTGCTCACGGCCGGATTCGCCCCAGAATTCACGGCACTGAGCTTCGACGACGCCGGTTTCACGCCCGCGCGTGAGGCGGTGGAAGCGATGATCACCGGCCTAGAACCGAAGCCATCGTTCCCCGTCGATCGCTACTGGAAACTCATCACAGGCAAGGCGAGCGTCGCCGTTCTGTTCGAGGGTGTCGATCCGGAACTGCTGCGACCGCCCGTCAATATCCTGCGGTTGTGCCCGCACCCAGCCGGGCTTGCCCAGCGCGTGATCAACTATGACAAGTGGCGTTCGAGCATTATTGCCTTCCTACGGCGGCAAGTCGCTCTCACCGGCGACCCGCAGCTCATGGCACTGACCGCTGAGATGGAGGCCTATCAGCGCCACCAGGTGCCGGCCGCTGATCCCGATGAGTAGATCCATCGGTGCCACCGATCCGCGATGCTCAGGTGTGTGCTCATTGGCCTTCCTTTCCTGGGGTGAGGGCCGTGACGACGCGGCCGAGCTCAGCCCATGCCGCGAGCGCGGTCGCGAAGTGGCTGCGGCCCTGCGATGTAGGTGTGTAGTACTTGCGGGCCGGGCCGGCCGGTGACTCCTGCAGCCGGCAGGTGAGCAGCCCCTCGCGCTCCAACCGGCTCAGAACTGGGTAGACCGTCCCGGTTGCGATACCCGTCAGACCAGCGGCCTGCAATCGGGTGACGAGCTCGTAGCCGTAGGACTCAGAGTTCCCCAGCAGGCCCAGGACCAGCATCGGCAGCACTCCTTTGAGGAGCTGAGGATCTCTCGCAACGGCGTCCACGCAAGCACGCTAGGTCCACTAGTCGGTAATGTCAACTAGTAGATGACACCCGATAGTAAGCGGTGGCAGCCGGCTACGTCCCATGCGACGTGAGCACGCGCACCCATCGGTGGAGGGCTCCTGGGCTGACCGCCGCTTCGGAGGGGCGAGATTCAGCCGGATGCTCCCGACCTGGCTAGGTAGGTCGGCTCCTAGTCAGCCCTGCGAAGCACACCGGGGTCGTCGGGAGCGAGCGCCGCAAGGATCCTGTTCAGATCTTGGATATTTGCAAATTCAATATTGATAGAGCCTTTGCGCTGACCAAGCTTGAGCTTGACCTTCGTATCCCACTGATCCGACAGCCGTGTTGCCAAATCCTCAAGGGCCGGACGGTGGGCGCCGGCGCGCGGGGTAGCACGCGGCTTGGTCTCCTCCTCACGCTCACCTAGCGCGACGATCTCCTCAGTGGCTCGTACGCTCAGGCCTTCAGCGACGATGCGCTGGGCCAGACGTTCCATCGCAGCGCCATCCTCAAGACTGAGAAGGGCGCGAGCGTGACCGGCCGAGAGGACACCGGCGGCCACTCGCCGCTGTACCAGTGGGGGGAGTTTGAGCAGGCGGAGGGTATTGGAGATCTGCGGCCGAGATCGGGCGATCTTGGTGGCTAGTTCCTCTTGGGTGCATCCGAAATCATCGAGGAGCTGGGTGTAGGCGGCAGCTTCTTCCAAGGGGTTGAGTTGGGAACGATGCAGGTTCTCTAGGAGGGCATCCCGCAGCATGTCCACCTGGTCGGTACCACGGATGATGGCGGGAATGGTGTCCCGGCCCGCCAGTTGACTGGCACGCCAGCGCCGTTCACCCATGATCAGCTCGTACTGCTGGTCACCTCCATGCGCGCCACTGGGGCGAACCACGATCGGTTGCAGGACCCCAACCGTCCGGATGGACTCGGCTAGTTCAGCCAGGGCGTCCTCATCGAAAACCGTCCGCGGTTGAACGGCGTTGGGGACGATGTCTGTGACTGGGATCTCGGCAAAGGTGGCTCCCGGGACCGGCACCAAGTCAGGGGGTGCGCTGGTGGAGTCAGATGGTGCGGGGGAGTCGCTGGCAGCCGCGTACGGGTTGCTGTAGTCGCGGAAATAGACATCGACGGGTCGTTCGCCCGATCCGGGGGTCGGCCCCGATGGGATCAGTGCGCCCAATCCCTTGCCTAGTGCCTGGCGTCGTTCCTTCATCAGGCTTCTCCCTCGGTGTAACCGGCTGCTTGGTTCGGCGTACGATCCGCGACGGCCCCGCCTACGGCATCCCGGTCAGCACCGCTGGTATCGACCAGTGGGTGGGTTGTGCTGGGATCACGCCGGGCAAGCTCGCGGGCTGCCTCTCGGTAGGAGAGCGCTCCGGCGGAGCTCGGATCGTAGCTCAGAACGGTCTGACCATGACCAGGCGCCTCTGAGATGCGTACCGATCGCGGAATTGCGGTCTGGAGTGTCTGCTCGGGGAAGTGGGCTCGCACCTCATCGGCAACTTCGCGGGTCAAATTGGTACGGGCGTCGAACATGGTGAGCATGATGGTAGAGACGTGCAATGACGGGTTGAGGTGCGCTCGGATCAACTCGATGCTGTTCATGAGTTGCCCCAATCCTTCTAAGGCGTAGTACTCACATTGGATGGGAATGAGCACCTCCCGGGCCGCAACGAAGGCGTTTACGGTCAGCAGGCCTAGGCTGGGCGGACAATCGATCAGGACGTAGTCCAGGCGCGGCAGGCCGGTCTCAGCCCGGTATTGGACGTAGTCCGCCAGAGCGTTGCGTAGCCGGTTCTCCCGCGCCACCATCGACACCAGTTCGATTTCCGCACCGGATAGATCGATGGTGGCAGGCACGACAGCGAGGTTTCGGAACGCCTGTGCGGGCTGTACGACGTCATGCATCGGGACGTCATTGATCAGCACCTCATAGGTACTGGGTGTTCCGGCCCGATGGTCGACGCCCAGCGCAGTCGAGGCATTGCCCTGGGGATCGTTGTCGATGACCAAGACTTGCAAACCTGCTGCGGCCAGAGCCGCCGCTAGGTTGACGGTGCTCGTGGTCTTTCCCACGCCACCCTTCTGGTTGGCTACCGTCAGCACCCGGATTTGCGCAGGAGCGGGATAGCTCTGGCCATGCAGCCGCGCACGCCGGCGCGCTTCGTCGGCCAACTCGTGCATCAGTGGCGTCGAAGAGTCGCTTTCGGGGATAGCCGCCAAGCGCGCGTCGCGGTCTGGATCAGACTGTGGTTCGTCGTTCACGGGCTTCAATTCTCAGGGGTGCACGGTCAAGTGCCAACTCTACGTCGCCCGCACCCAGGTTCGGCGACTGTAACCAGGCGCGGGTGGACACCTAGGTGCGGCGGTCGTGCTGCCGATGTCCGCATGTTTCACGTGAAACACGGCAGTCCACTCAGCCAATGTCGGCCTGAGCGACGAACCATGTCATCTGAAACACGGCAGTCCACCGAGCCAGTGTCCGGCTGAGCACGCACCGTTTCACGTGAAACACGTCAAGACTGTACCCACCACCGGAACGAAAACGGTGCCTGTTTCAGGTGAAACATCGGTCATCCC
>JBKEBC010000042.1:0-61672 GCA_047972965.1 Beutenbergiaceae bacterium
TGATCGGACGGCCAAGTCGTGATCGGACGGCCAAGTCGTGATCGGACGGCCAAGTCGTGATCGGACGGCCAAGTCGTGATCGGACGGCCAAGTCGTGATCGGACGGCCAAGTCGTGATTCGCGCATCACGACTTGGACTCCCCATCACGACCTGGGCTCCCCGAATCCGGCAATGGTTGCCCATCCAGAAGTAGAGCAGCCACCAGCCACCACGAGAGTGGCCAAGCCACCATAAGCCCGGCCAAGCCACCACGAGAGTGGCCAAGCCACCGCTACCGACAGGGTTACCTGCCGGTAGCGAAGTCCGCCTTAGGCCCGACGCCGACGCACAACCACCAAGGCCGCACCCACCGTGACCATGCCGAGCACGGCAACCAGTAGCCACGGGCTGACGTCAGCACCGGTGACGGTCAGCGATGTCGTCGGCGGTGTGGGCACGACTGGGGGTGGCGGATCGCACACCTGCACGGTCACCGACGCGCCTACCGGATCATCACCGGTCACCCCGTACGCAGAGACGAACGAAACCTCGTTGGTGTACGAATCACCGGCGACCGCAGATTCTGGAATAGTCGCGGTGACGGTGAGACTGGCCGATTGCCTCCCGTCCAAGGAATGCAATGCCCACGTGCCCGTAGCCGGGTCATAGTCGCCGTCACCGGTGGCACCCACAAATTCCAGCGGCGTGGGAACAACATCGGAGAGCACGATGTCAGTGGCGGTGCCAGGACCATTGTTGGCAGCACCGATGGTGAAAGTCACATCGGTTCCTGGTGCGGCACACTCCACCGCCGCCGTCTTGCTGAGCACCAAGGTGGCAGCGGTGCTCAAGCCCACGATTCGCGGCTCAACCGGCAACAGCCAGTTGCCGGTGTCTGCACGCTGACCAGCCAATGCCACCGAGTTCCAGGCGGTGCCATCTGCGACCTGCGGTGCGCGCACGTCGAACTCGAATGGCACGACATCGCCTGGTTCGAACACGTGTGAGCCATAGTCAACCCGAATGGCCCGCACCAAAGCGAGGTCAGACGGAGGCGTACTCGTCCAGTCATTGACGCACCCGGCGGGTCCGTCGGCGGTGGCACCACCGGCGCTAAAGACCTCCCCGCGACAGGGATTGACACTGGTGGAGTACGAAACTTCGGCACCCAGAACACCCGGCACGGTCACCGGGCTGAATAGCAAGGTCTGCCAACCGGAATCGCGGGCTTGTCCAGATGCTGGGCCCACTCCGGTGTCGCCGGGGTGCGGCAAGATGTCGTAGGAGATGACATTCTCCAGATCCACGTTGCCGGTATTGCGCACGTCAACCCGGAAGCTCGCGGTTTCACCGGGAACTACCAGGCCCACCCCGGGGAAGGCCGTGAAGTCGGGGTCGGCCGATCCCCGCACCCACTTGGTCGCATTCAGTCCACCAGTGGCGGTCACGGTGTAAGGCGCCGCTGCACGGCAACCAAGGTCTGTGACGTCGCCATTACCGGACTGGTCAAACTCGTCGACATACCGTCCGCCAAAGCAGTTGTCGGTGGTAGCTGGCCACTGCGGATGCAGATCATCGAATACCAGCATCGAGTTGGTGCGCGTTCCCACCGGCGCTTCCGGTTGTACCTCGACGGCAAATCCCACCTCAACGGGGGCTCCGTTGACGGGCATGGGTTCAGCACCGGGCCAGGTGAACCGCACGAGCTGTCGGCCGGTGCCCTGGTAGTCATCGATCACCTCGACATTGAGCAGACTGGCGTCAAGGTAGGAGCGGTCCCATGGGGAACCACCCCACAGGTTGATCTGCTGCGGCGTTTGACCTTCGACGTACCGTAGATCTGCGGGCAGGAGATCGGAGAGAATCGGAAGCAGCGGGGCACTACCAAACCGCGCCCGGACGCCCAGGAAGACCTCCATCTCACCACCGATCGGTTGGACGCTATTTTCGATCCGCTTGGTCGGCCCCATGTTTACCGAGTCATACATCACCTGCAGGTAGCCGCAGCGGGTAAAGACATCGGAGGTATCGGTGATGACTGCCACGGCATTTGCGCCGTACGACAGCGTCATTGACTCGACACAGTTTTCAATCCATAGGTTCTGCTCAGAACTTGTTGGCCCGGTGTAGACGCCGGGGTGCTCGTACGGCGTGCTATCGGGAACAGCCTGGGGCAGATCCGGGTGAATCTGGCCACCGATCAAAATCGATCCCGAGCTGCCGGGCACGACGACCCCGTCAACGACCACTTTGGTGATCCATTCGGTTGTGGACGTGATCGGTGTCTGCAGGGGGTCGCCATAGGAGATGGTGATGGTGGCGGTATTGCCCAAGTTCGTGGTGTAGGTCAAGTCGACCGTGTCACCCAATTGCCCATTGCGAAAGCCGAGAAACACGTTGAGCAATGCTGGCGCCGCGCAGCCGGTGTCAGCTGGATCTGTCGGCGAGGTAAATGTGCATGGCAGCACGTCGGTGGCCTCGATATCGAGCACCACGTTGCCAGTGTTGCTGTACCTCAGTTCGTAGTACGTGCCCCCCTGCCCCGTGTAATTCTGGCCGCGGAAGTGTCGGGGCCCCGGGAACGTAGCGAGCTTCGAGATCTGCCCAGCACCAACCAGGTTCGGATCGAAGGTATGCGACACAGAGGCGGACTCTGAATAGGTGTCATCGGGCCGCAGGTAGCTGTGAGCGGTCGCGGCGACGCTATTTGTCACGGTGTCGGTCGCTGAGAAGTGGGTGGAGGGATACCTCAAGGTGATGCTGTACGGCATCCGCCAGGAGCCACAACTGTCGGTCCCATCCGGCAAGGTACTGCCAAGCTCGTCCACCGCAGGCCAGGTCACGGTATGGGTGGCAGCGTCATAGACCCCGCCGTTGGAGGCAGCCTCAAACACCGCGCCGACAGGTAGCTGGTCAACCATCTGTACGTTCATCAGGTTGAGCCCTGGCGAGCCAGCACCACAACTGAAGGTAGCCTGCCCATTGGGACCGAAGGTGCCTGCAGATCCCGCATTGACGTAGTAAGTAACGGGTTGGTCCAAGGCCGGAGTCAGGGTCGGGTTGGCAAGCACCTTGACCACATCGAGGTCAGTGGAAGCCGTGACGGTCGTGGTCGCCTGCGTGACCACATCGTCAACGTCATCGGCTGACAGGGTGGCCACTGGCGTGATCGTCTGGCCATCGGGTGTCCGGAAGTTCTCTGGCACCAGGCTGAAGATGATCTGACCATTGGCCCCAGCCACGATCGGCGAGTTGAATATCCAGGTGATCGTGCCCGCAGCCACATCGACGACCGGAGCAGCGGTTTCGCCACCGCTCGAGGCCGCTACCGAATCAACCAGGACCAGCGTTCCATCGGGTTGCCCTGTCGGGATGGATACGACCAACCGCATGTTCTCGCAGTTGTCTCGCACACCGGAGCACTGCCAGTCCACCTCGAAGGTGGCCGGGTCACCCGCGCCCACTGTCGGATTCAAAGCGGTCAGGCTCGCACCGATGACTGGCGCCGCTTGCGCCGACGTCATCGGCAGCAGCGCCGCCACCAGCCCGATTATGAGAACAAGCGCAGACCGCCTGACCGTGACGCTGTTCATCAATTCGCCCAGGGCAGGGCGCCCCGAAATCTCACACAACACCGATCGACCCCTAACAGAATCCCCCTAGCCGGACACCTACCCTCAAAGGTGCTGGGTATGAGGGTACACGCGTTTGGCCCAAGTGGAAAAACGTTCGTGCAACGTAGCGGGCGGAATCGTCTGGCCGCGCTGGCGCCATCGATCCCCCGTCGGATGGACCAAGCCCTCCCCACGGCCAGATGTCCGAGATAAGAACGTCCGATCTCGACAATTGGACGTGACCGCTCGACCTAGCTGCCCTCCGGCCATGGCCAAATCCACACTCAAAGCCCTTGGGGGTGAGGTGATCCCACCCTCAAATCGACCTGCCTCCCACCTGGAATCACCCCTACGTTTCTTGGGCGACGGTGGTAGGTGCCCTGTTAGGAAGATCGGATGAGTGGGCTGAAGCTACACCGGGGAATCAAGCCAAGGTCAAACCGGGGAATCTACGCGTTCGCGATCGCTGCTATGGGAGTCGCGCTAGCGGTCTCGACATTGTCAATGGCACCTCCGGCAACCGGTGACAATGACGCCGATGCCGCCGCCGCCGACACCAACCCGTTCACGATCGTGGTGATTCCCGACACGCAGAAGTATGCCGAGAATGCTGACCTTGCGGCGAACTACACAGCACAAACAGAGTGGATCGTCGAGCAGCAAGATGCGCTCGGAATCAAGTTCGTGATGCACCTAGGCGACATCGTCAACTCTCATCCCGTGACCTCTCAGTGGGATCGCGCGACCGCGGCGCAGTCGGTTCTGGACGAGGCCGCAATCCCCAACTCAGTGCTTCCCGGCAATCACGACATGAGCCTGTCCACCGGCGAAGCCCCCAAATACAACACCTACTTCCCCCCCTCACGCTATGCCGACGCATCGTGGAATTCGGACACGGTTAGCTACGGCGGCTATCTCGGCCAGAATCAGTTCGGGCCAGACCCGGTGGACCGGCAGAACATGAACAACTACAGCCTGCTCACCGTCGGTGGCGTCGACCTGCTGATGCTGAACATCGAGTATGAAATGCCGCAGTACAGCATCGACTGGGCTCAACGGGTCATCGACGCATATCCAGACCGGACCGTGATCATGGCGACACATGGCTGGATCACCCAAACCGGCGACTGGATGAACTGGACCTTGCGCACCGACACCGACACCAACACCGCCGTGGACGTGTTCAACAACTTCGTCTACAACAACTGCTCCATTTCCATGGTGGTCGCTGGGCACATGGCCGACAAGACCACCGGAGAAGCCAACCGAACGGATCTGAATGCTTGCGGTGAACCCGTGCAACAGATCTTGACCGACTATCAGAGGCGTGACAACGGCGGCGACGGCTGGTTGCGGTACTACACCTTCAACCCGGCCGAAGCCACGGTCGATGCCTACACCTACTCCCCGGTGCTCGACCAGTACGAAAACGATGAGAACAGCCAGTTCTCGCTGCCGATTGCACTGGGCCCGGACACAGACAAACCCGTGACCTTGGTGGCCGCGGATGCCCAATGGCGGTGGTTGGGCACACCAACCGAGTGGCCCGACGGCTGGTTGGCCGATGATTTCGACGATTCCGCCTGGGCCACCGGACAGGCCCCGCTGGGCTTTGGCCATTCCACAATCGCCACCAGCATCGACCCTGGGCCTCCCAATTCACTGCGGCCGCTGTCAACAATCTTCCGGCACACCTTCACCGTGGAGGATCCTGCCCTGTTATCGGATCTCAGACTGACAACTCGAGCTGACGACGGCATCGCTATCTACATCAACGGCACCGAGGTGAACCGAACGAACTTGCCCACCGGCACGCTGCGACCAGGCACCTACGCCACCCTCGCGCCATCGACCAACCGGGCTCTGAACAACCCCATCACCATCCCGATCGACCCGAACCTGCTGCAGCCGGGCAGGAACGTCATCACCGCCTCGACCCACCTGAACTACCGCAATACCTACAGCACTAGCTTCTCCGCACAGCTGTCAGGCCTGCACGCCGGCGGACCAGCACCAACGGTCACCGCACCAGCGGTCACGGCCTCGGTCTCCGGCACCACCACCGTGGATCTGAGCTGGACGTCGGACGAACCCAATCTGACCGGTTTTGATATCACCCGCGACGGGGTCGCACTCACGTCGCTGCCCGCGGATGCGCGTTCCTATAGTGACTCCGGCCTGAGTGCCGCTACCAGCTACGCCTACACCGTCACGGCGATCGCTGGCGATGAGAAGTCGGCACCCGCGACCATCACCGTCACCACCCCGGAATCGGGTCAGACTTCCCCGGTCACACTGGTCGCCTCAGCGGCGACCTGGCGCTGGTTGGGCACTCCCACCAGCTGGCCAGACGGGTGGCAGAGTGGTGATTTTGACGACTCCGACTGGGGTGCGGGCCAAGCACCGTTGGGCTTCGGCCACGTCAGCATCGTCACCAATACCGACCCTGGACCTCCCAATTCGTCCCGGCCCCTCTCGACCCTGTACCGGCACACCTTTACCCTCGATGACCCCGCGCTGCTCTCGGACCTGACCTTGACCTCCCGGGCCGACGACGGCGTGGTCATCTACATCAATGGCACCGAGGTCAACCGCACCAACCTGCCCTCCGGCACACTGCGGCCGCGGACCTATGCGACCGCCGCCCCCTCAACCACTCAATCCGTCACCGATCCGGTGAGCATCCCGATCGATATCAGCTTGCTGCAAGCAGGCACGAACGTGATCTCCGCTTCCACTCACCTCAACTACCGCAATACCTACAACACCAGCTTTGCGGCAGAGCTTTCCGGACTACGCGAAGGCCCACCGCGAGAGTTGAGCGCACCGGAGCTAAATGCCACTAGCACCGCTCCCACGACCGCTGAGCTGGAATGGACCACCAGCGAGCCGGGGGTCACCGGATTCGAAATCACCCGGGACGGTGCGACCGTGCGAACGGTACCTGCCGCCACCCGCTCCTACACCGACGCTGGTCTGACCGCCGAAACCAGCTACAACTACGGTGTGAGCGCCATCGCCAGCGACCGGCGCTCGGAGCCGGCGACCGCCACCATCACCACGCCAGCTTCCGGGCAGACCGTTCCGGTGACCCTGGTGGACTCGCGCGCCAGCTGGCGCTGGCTCGGTACGCCGAACCGCTGGCCCAGTGGCTGGCTGAACGCCACCTTCAACGACTCGCGCTGGGGCACCGGCCAAGCCCCGTTGGGCTTTGGGCATTCCAGCATCGTCACCAACACTGACGCCGGGCCGCCCAACTCGCTCCGACCTCGCTCGACATTGTTCCGCCACACCTTCACCGTCGACGATCCGAGTGCGCTATCGGCACTGACCCTGATCAGTCGAGCCGACGACGGCGTGGTCATCTACATCAATGGTGTCGAGGTCAATCGCACCAATTTGCCGTCCGGGCCGCTGAATCCGGCCAGCTACGCCACCCGCGCCCCCACGACCAACCGGGCCATCGCCATCCCCATCGTGGTCCCGATTCCAGCTAATCTGCTGCAACCGGGGGTCAACGTCATCACGGCGTCCACCCACTTGAACTATCGCAACACCTACAGTTCTAGCTTCGCGGCCGAGTTGAGCGGATTGATGATCCAGTAGGTCTGGCCAACCCCCGACCGTCAGAGCCAGTACCGTCGTGCGGTGGGTACGCTCGGGTTGCTGCTGGCGCTGGCTTCTGCGCTGACCTTCGGCACCGCAGGCACCCTCGCCTCCGGGCTCATCGATTCTGGCTGGTCCCCAGCTGCGGCGGTCACCTGGCGCGTCACGATTGCGACGGCGGTGCTGGCGATTCCTGCCGCCATCGAGTTGCGTGGCCGCTGGCAGATCCTGCGTCGCGGGTGGCGCACCATCGTCGGCTTCGGGCTGGTCGGGATAGCGATGACGCAGCTAGCCTATTTTCAGGCCGTGCAACGACTGGATGTCGGCGTCGCGCTCCTGCTGGAGTACCTCGGCGTGGTGCTGGTCGTGGGCTGGCTCTGGCTACGTCACGGGCAGCGCCCACGCAGACGCAGCATTATCGGATCCGGCCTCGCCATCATCGGCCTGATCGCAGTGCTGGACTTGACCGGAGCTGCCGCCCTGGATCCGTGGGGGGTGATGTGGGGGCTGATAGCCGCCATCGGATTGGCTAGCTACTTCGTGGTCTCTGCCGATAATTCCACCGGAGTGCCGCCGCTCACGCTGGCCGCCGGGGGCATGGCGGTGGCGGCGGCCAGCATGTGGCTCAGCGCCGCCACCGGGCTCACCACCATCACCACCTCGACGACGTCGGTAGAGCTAGCCGGGCACCAGACTCCGTGGTGGGTGGCGGTGGCAGCGCTCGGCCTGGTGGCGACCACGGCGGCCTACGCCTTGGGGATTGCCGCGAATCGGCTCTTGGGTTCGAAGCTCGCCTCCTTTGTCGGGCTCACGGAGGTGGTTTTCGCGGTGCTGATCGCCTGGCTGGTCCTCGGGCAGCTTCCCGTCCCCATGCAATTGCTCGGCGGCGTCGCCATTCTTGCGGGTGTGGTGGCGGTCAAGCTGGATGAGCGATCCGAGACCAGCCAGGCTCCGGCAGGCCCGGCCCATTCAGGCTATGACGAACACCACGCTCGCTAGGGCGAAGGCCAGCAATGAGATGCTCGTGCCCACCACCGACCAGGTCTTGAACGTGGTTACCGTGTCGAAGCCGCAGAAGCGGCCGATCAGCCAGAAGCCAGAGTCGTTGACATGGGACCAGCCGATCGAGGCTGCACCGATTGCGACCACGATGGCTGCCACAGCCACCGAGCTGTAGTCGCCTGCAAGAACTGCAGGCGCCATGATCGAGGCCCCGGTGGTCGCTGCCACCGTGGCTGAGCCCTGCGCTATCCGCATGGCCATCGTCACCAGGTAGGCAGCCAAAATCAGTGGCAGACCAAGCGCATGGAGGGAATCTGCCACCGATGCCCCGATACCGGTCTCGGTCAGCACCCGTCCGAATGCTCCACCGGCACCGGTGATGAGGATGATGGAGCAGACCGGCGCGAGCGCATCGTCGACCAGATCTTCCAGCGCTTTGCCGATACGTGCCCCCTGCCGCCGACGCGGAGCGATGTACAGCAAGGCCATGGCGAGCAGGGCCGCCAGTGCCAGTGCCACCGGGGTCGCTCCGACCAGCCGCGATAGTCCATACAACAAGCTGCCATCGGTCACACCACCTGACTGCTCCAGCGTGGACATCGCCGTATTGAAGAAGATCAGCGCCAGCGGTAGCAGCAGCACCACCAGGATCGAAGCGAAGGAGGGGCGCTCGTCCTCTGGGACATCGCGCGGTTCACCCAGCAGCGCCGGAACCGGAGTGTTGGGGAATCGCTTGGCAATCAGCATCGCCACCAGGTATCCACCCAGGTACCACGTCGGCAGTCCGACCATCAGGCCCACCAGCACCACCAGGCCGATGTCTGCCCCCATCACCGTGGCTGCTGCGGTCGGTCCCGGGTGCGGGGGCAGCAGCGCGTGCATCATCATGAACGATGCGATCGAGGGCAATACGTACAGCATGAACGAGCCACCCAGTCGACGTGCAACGGTGTAGATCACCGGCAACATCACGATGAAACCCGCGTCTAAGAAGATGGGGAACGCGTAGAACAGTGACGCCACCGATAGCGCCAAGGGCGCCCGTTTTTCGCCGAAGGTGGCGAGCATCTTGTCGGCAAGCACCTGCGCACCACCGGACACTTCGACCAGGCGCCCAAGCACCGCGCCGAATCCCACCAGCAACGCAACGGTCCCGACGGTGGAACTAAAGCCGGCCACCACGACCGTGATGACATCGCCGACCCCGATGCCCGCCGCCAACGCGGTGCCGACGGCAACGATCAGCAGGGAGAAGAAGGCGTGCAGCCGTACCTTGATAATGAGTAGCAGCAGCACCGCTATCGCGACGACGGCGATCGTTAGCAGCAGCCATATCGGCCGGTCCATCAGGATGATCTCGTCCATTGGAACTCCTTGGGTCGATCCCGGTTCAGTGCGCCCGGGGGGCGGGGCCGAGTTGGTTGAGGAGCTGCGCCATCTTGGCGTAGGCGGTGTTGCGGTAGGCAACTAGGTCCGCGCGCGCGGCGTCGTCATAGTCGCCGAGCAACCCCTTGCCGTTCTTGACTCCTTTTCGGTCGTCGGCGACGGCGTTGGTGAGCAGTTCAGGCGTGGCCAGCCGGTCACCGAAAGCGTTTTCAAAGGTGACAAAGCAGTTCGCGTAGACATCGAGTCCGGCCTGGTCGGCAATCGCGAACGGCCCAAAGAAGCCCAGCCGGAATCCGAATGTGGTCCGGACGACGGTGTCGACGTCCTCGGCGGTGGCAACGCCCTCTTCCACAATGGCGGTTGCTTCTTTGAGCAGCACATATTGCAATCGGTTCAGGACCATGCCGGGTGCATCTGCGACCTCGGCACCCTGCTTGCCACAACGTTCGAGGAGTTCTTTGACCGCGGCGATGCTCTCCGCTGAGGTGGCCTGCCCCGCCACCAGTTCAACCCCGGGAATAAAGGGGGCTGGGTTGGAGAAGTGCACCGTGAGGAACCGTTCGGGGTTGCTGACTGCTCCGACGAGTTCTTTGACCGGGATGGTGGAGGTGTTGGTTCCGATGATCGCGTCAGGTCGAGCAAACTGCGAGATACGAGCCAGAACTTCCTGTTTCACATCGAGCTGTTCGAAGACTGCTTCTTCGATGAAATCAACGTTGGATACGGCTTCTTCCAGGGTCTTGTTGGCCGAGATGTTCTGTGCGACCAGGTCGGCGCTGCCAGCGGGTAGCAGGCCCTGGTCCTCGAATTGACGCGCTTCGGTCCGCAGCCGGTCTAGGGAGGCGTTCGCCGCTTCGACGCTGATATCGGCAACGATGACCTCAAGCCCGGCCAGAGCCAGCACCTGGGCGATACCTCCTCCCATGTAGCCGGCGCCGACGACGGTCACGGTAGAGATGCTCATGGAACTGATGACTCCTTCGTTGAGGGCGATATCTGGAGGCAGCTCACTTCGGCGCCAGTGCCGCCATCAGGGGAAGGACCGACACCGTTGCCGTACCACGATCACCCTGGCTCGTTCCAGTGGTGTTCCGCACTGGTTCGTTCCAGCAACGTTCGTGGGCCTGCGGGCAGGCTAACAAATCCTATTGGATATATGCAACCACCTATTGACCGGACGTTCGCTCAGCGGACACCATGGTGGCGAAGCCGCAGGACCGGGCATGGCCCGGTGGAAACTATGGCCAATTTTCTATAGGATCATTCCGTTGGGAGGGCAGATGACCTACTTGAAGCACGACCAATCGACGTTCGCGTTGCAAGCTGCCGCAGCATTCAGCCAGGTGCATGCCGATCTCGTGCAGCCAGTCCCCGGTGGCGTGATCCGCGCCACGCGCCACGCGCAGGATGAGGTTGCCGTCGTCATCGGCGGGGGTTCCGGGCACTACCCGGCATTCGCTGGACTGGTAGGCCCGGGGCTCGCCCACGGCGCAGTCCTCGGCAACATCTTCGCCTCGCCCAGTTCAGAACAGGTAGAAAGCCTCGCACGCACCGTCGATCAGGGCCGCGGAGTACTGCTGACCTATGGCAACTACGCCGGGGACACACTCCAGTTCGACGCCGCTGCGCGGCGCCTCGAGGAGCGCGGCATCCCAGTCCGGACCGTGCGGGTGAGCGACGACATCTCCTCGGCCCCAGCGACCGAGAAGGACAAGCGGCGCGGGATAGCAGGCGACCTGGTGGTGTTCAAGATCGCGGGTGCCGCAGCCGCCGCTGGGCACGATCTCCAGGAGGTGCATCGCCTGGCGGCGCAGGCGAACGAGCGAACGCGCAGTTTGGGCGTCGCCTTCACCGGGTGCACCCTTCCCGGTTCTTCCCAACCCTTGGCCACGGTCCCACCGGGGCGCATGGCTGTCGGACTGGGTATCCATGGGGAACCTGGCCTGGAAGAGACCGACATTCCCACACCCGCCGAGCTCGCCGAGCTTCTCGTACAGCGGATCCTCCAGGAGGCACCCACCGGTGAGGATCTGGTGGGCTCACGCGTGGTGGTGGTGATCAATGGCATCGGCGCCGTCAAGTTCGATGAGTTGTTCGTCGTCTACGGGCAGGTGCGCCATCAGCTTGAAGAGGCCGGCATCGTCGTGGCCGACTCCAAGGTCGGAGAATTCTGCACTAGCTTCGAGATGGCCGGGTTGTCCCTGACCCTGCTCTGGCTCACCCAGGAGCTGGAACCGCTGTGGCGGGCACCTGCCCGCTCCGCGGAATACCTGGTCGCAGATGCCGCAGCACCGCAGGTTCAGCCGCTACGGGTCGACGCGGCTGCCGCCCACCAGGACGACGAACCGCCGCCCGTAGCCTCCGAGGCATCGCGGGCTGCGGCCGGCCGCATCCTCCCGCTCCTCGAAAGGCTGCGAACCACCGTGGCGGACAATGCCCAGCAGTGGGGCCACATCGACTCATTGGCTGGCGACGGGGATCACGGGATCGGCATGGACAACGGCTCGCAAGCTGCCCTCGCCGCCGCAACCAGCGCCGTTCAGGCTGGCGCTGGAGTCGCGACGATGCTCAGCCGCGCTGGCACCGCCTGGTCCGTCGGGGCCGGAGGCACCTCCGGTGCACTGTGGGGGCTGATGCTGCGTGTCCTGGGCCAAACGTTGGGTGACCAGGAGCCGGTGACCGGCCCCTCGGTGCGCCGGGCCGTGCGCAACGCCGCCGATGCGGTGATGGAACAGGGTGGAGCACGCGTGGGCGACAAAACGATGGTTGATGCCCTGGCACCCTTCGCCGATGCGCTGGCATCGCCGACCCACGCACACCTCGCCGATGCCTGGCGGGATGCTGCCGCACAGTCGAAGCGTGGAGCGCAAGCAACCTCATCGATGACTGCCGCACTCGGACGAGCGCGCTCACACGGGGATCGGAGCATCGGAGTTCCTGACCCTGGCGCCGTGTCCTTCGCCCAGATCGTGACGGACATCGCAGGCCTGCTGGAACCTAGCCTCACCCCCCGGTCCCCAGCCATCGACGACGGGAAGGCCTGAGGATGACGCTCGCCCCCATCACCCTGGGCGTCAGCCTGAAGATGTACTTCTCGCATGATCAAACCGTGCGCTGGGCACAAGATGTGGCCGACATCTTGGAAGGTTCATCCGGTGCGCAAGCCGCAGCTGTGCGGTTCTTTGCCGCACCTACCTATCTCGGCCTAGAAGCGATGGCGCGTATCCTGGGCGGACAGCGAGTATGCGCCCAGAACGTCGCGACCGCAGAGGTGGGCGCGTTCACCGGCGAAGTCAGCGCAGCCGAACTCGCCGAGATTGGCGTAGGACTCGTGGAGATCGGTCACGCGGAACGGCGCCGGCTCTTCCACGAGAGCGATGCGAACATCCGGGATAAGTGCCAGGTCACCATTCGTCACGGCATGACCCCGGTCCTGTGCGTCGGTGAAGAGGAACGGGCATCACCGGCCACGGTCGCCTCCGGGGTAGCCGACCAGGTGCGTGCCGCGCTGGGACAAGGGGCGGGCATGCCCGTCGGACAGCCAGTGATTGTCGCCTATGAGCCATGGTGGGCTATCGGTGCCGATCGTCCCGCACCAGCCGACTACGTGGGAGAGGTGGCGAGCACGGTCAAACAGCTGCTCCAGCCGGATTTCACCGACCTGACACTGCTCTACGGCGGCAGCGCCGGACCCGGGACACTGACCGAACTGGGCACCTGCGTGGACGGGCTCTTCCTGGGCAGGTTCGTCCATGAACCAGCACGGTTGGCGGAGGTCGTCAGCGAAGCAAGCCAGAACCTTGACGATAGGCGCGCGAGATCAAGCACATGAAAGGCGTTGACATGAATCTGGTGGAGAACTGGCCGATCGCAGCCAAAATGAACTTCGGGAATCGCACACCCGATGGCGTCGCTCTCAACGATGCGCCCATTGCCGTATGGCAGGAGCACATCGAACAAGTCGTCGCCCTCGGCTACCGGTGGATTGACCCCATCGATGACTGGGTCCAGGTGGCGGACTTGAGCGCGGAGCGATTCAGTCAGTTCAAGGAGCTGCTGGCCCGCTACCAGCTGGGTGTACCCGGAATCTCCTTCGGCCGCAGCAGCCCCGTCGACACCACCGATGGGCCAACGCATGTGGCGACCATGCATCGCATGCTCGACCGTGGCGCAGAACTAGGAGCCACGATTCTCAATGTGGGTTTCATGCAGAAACTCACGTCGGAGCAGCAGCAAGCACTGTGGTTCTGGCACGCTCCCGGCCACCGAGATGATCCGCAGCTGCGGCCGCTAGCCATCGAGCGCATCCGAGATCTAGCCGACCACGCCCAGCGCAACGGCATGGAAATCAGCCTGGAGATGTACGAAGACACCTATACCGGCACAGCGGAGGAGGCGGTCGCGTTCGTTCGGGACGTCGATCACCCGGCTGTTGGGTTGAATCCCGACATCGGCAATCTCATCCGCCTCCACCGCCCCATGCCGAGCTATCAGTCGATGTTCGATCAGGTTCTGCCCTACGCCAACTACTGGCATATCAAGAACTACATTCGGGACGAGGATCCGGCGACGGGCAGCTACTTCTCAGCACCCGCTTCCCTCCAAGATGGTCTGATCAACTACCGTGATGTCATCCGGTCAGCACTGCGCCTTGGCTATCGAGGTGCATTCCAGACCGAACACTACGGTGGTGACTGGCTGGGCGTGGGCGCAGCCAATGCCGCCTATATCCGTTCGATTTTGCGAGATGCCCGCAGCCTCCTCGCGGAACAATCCTGAGCGCCCGCTCGCGATCTAGCCCGCGAGGCATCCCCTGGTCGAGGCGAACCAAGGCACTAAGGTCAGATTCGTGGAACAGCAACCCGCGCCGCAGTTTCTGGAGCGCATCCAACGCAACAACACGCTGCCGGATGACGTCTACGACGCGCTTCTGAACATGCTGGTTTGGGGGCACTGGGAGCCAGAGCAACGACTCTCGATCGAGGGTATTGCCGACATGCTGGGGGTTTCTCCCACCCCTGTCCGGGAAGCTCTGCCTCGGTTGCAGTCCACCGGCCTAGTGCAGCGAACGGCACGACGCGGGTATCGCGTGGCGCCGCCGATGTCGCACGAGCAGATGTCTGAGCTTGTCGATGCCCGGCTGGTGCTGGAGGTGGGTGCCATGGAGCGCGCGATGGCGCAGCCGGACGCACTGGTCGCCGCCTTGGACAAGGCATTCGAGCGGCACGAGGCAGCCACGCTCGCCCTGGCCGGTGCCGACCAGGATCAGCTACACGAGGCACTGCGCAAATACTTCGAGGAAGATTGGGCATTCCACCAAGTCATCCTGGAACACTGCAGAAATCGGTACATCGTCTCCGCTGTCGACGCCTTGTCATTCCGGGTCCATCGCATGCGGCAAACGATCGGCGTCGGAAAGTCCGATTCTGATTCTGCCTTGGCTGAACATCAGGCCATCCTGGATGCGGTTCGTGCTGGGGACACCGGCCGCGCGGTCGCAGCCATGCACGAACACCTGCAACAGTTGCAAATGCGCGTGGGAACCGACGACTAGGCGAACCCGGCCGCCCGCGCTCGCGCGGTCATCCGCCCGCGCGCAACCACCGGCGCGGTCCAGAGCGCCATCCCATGGCGAAATCCCTGGTGAGGCGATCCAGATTGCGGCAGAGTAGGTCAATGGCAGTGCGTGCCGAGGACGAAGCCGACCGGCGGGACATCCTCGCTGCTGTCACCGCTGCGAGCAGGGACGACCTGCGTCCCATCATCGAGCAGGTACTCGAGCACGTTCCCACCCAGGACTTGCGTGAACGCGAATCTCGGGACCTGCTCGGCGCGGTCGATAGCCTGCACCAGCTCGCCCAGCAGCGCACGGCCGGGCAGCTCAAGGTGCGGGTATGGTCACCGACCCTGGCCGCCGACGGCTGGACATCTCGGCGCTCGGTGCTGCAGGTGTGCACCCGCGATGCCCCGTTCCTGGTGGACTCGGTCATTGCCGCCATCACCAAGCGTGGGCTCGCCACCGACCTCATCGTGCACCCCATCATGAGCGTCCAGCGCGATGGCGACGGCGTGCTGCTGACCTCCGGAACCCACGTGCCAGCGCCAGAGGTCAGCGAGTCCGAATCGTGGATGCACATCGAAATGGACCGGCTCGGTGCGCCACCAGCGGAGCAGGACTTGCAGGAGGCGGTCCGAGCAGTCCTGACGGATGTGCACGCAGCCCATGAGGACTGGCCCGCGATGCGCCAGGCGTGCGAGGCGATTGCGGCCAACCTGGATCGCCGCTGCCCCGCCAGCATCGCCACGACCCAGATCGAATCGACCAAGAGGTTTCTGCGCTGGCTCGCGCAGGACCACTTCACCTTCATCGGTTACCGCGAGTACACCCTGGACCAGGTGGAGATCGACGGCGTATCCGAATCGGTCTTGCGCCCGGTTCCTGGCTCTGGGCTCGGAGTGCAACGACACAACCGGCAGGGCTACTCCCGGCTTCGGCCACAGGCCCAGCGAACCGCTCTGGAGCCCCGGCTGCTAACCGTCACCAAGGCCAACTCGCGTAGCACCGTGCACCGCCCGGTCTATCTGGACTACATCGGGATTCGCACCTTCGATGCCCATGGAAACGTGACCGGCGAACAACGGATCCTGGGACTTTTCACCGCAACGGTGTACGCCGACTCCGTCACCCGGTTGCCCCTCGCTGGTGACAAGGTCGCAGCGGTCATCGCCCGTTCGGGGTTCGAGGCCAGGAGCCATTCTGGCAAAGCTCTGACGCAGATCCTGCAGACGTACCCGCGCGATGAGTTGTTCTCCACCAGCATCGAAACTCTGACAGCGATCTGTCTTGAGGTGCTGGTCTTGGCCCAGCGGCGTCGGGCACAACTGTTCATCCGGACCGACGAATTCGGCCGCTATGCCTCCGTGCTGGTGTATGTGCCCCGGGAGCGGTACAGCACCGACGTCCGGTTGCGTATCGAAACGATGCTGCGGCAGCTCTTCGATACCGACAATATCGAGCACAGTATCTACCTCGGCGACGAGGCGCTAGCACAGGTGCATCTGGTGATCCGGGTCGATGCTGGTCAGGCACTTCCGACCGTGAAGTTGGGGACCGTGCGCACCCTGGTCTTGGCCGCCATCAGCACCTGGGATGACCAGCTAGCCGACCACGCACATGCCAGCGCCACCGATCCAAGCACAGCCGAGCAGGTGGCTCATCTGCTAGCGCACTACACCTTTCCTGAGGCCTACAAGGAGGATGTCGAACCAGCCGACGCCGTCGCCGACCTATTTCGCCTTGACTCGCTGGCGGTAACGGGCACCGGATCGGTGCATCTGGAAGGCACCAGCAGCTCGCGACGGCGATTCACGATCTTCTCCGCAACTGCCCTGTCCCTGACCCATGTGCTTCCGCTGCTGACCAATCTCGGCGTGGAGGTGCTGGACGAGCGGCCTTATCGGATCGCCAGCGCGGGCGGACACCTGCATATCTACGCCTTCGGTCTGCGCGCCGATCGGGACCTTTGGCCGACCGATGGCAGCGCCTTCGAAGAAGCTTTCATCGCCGTCTGGACCGGCGCTGCCGAATCCGATCTCCTCAATTCCTTGGTGCTGGTGGGCGGCTTGACCTGGCGCCAGATCGTCGTGCTGCGGGCCATCGGGCGATATCTGCGCCAGATTGGCTCGACGTTCTCGATGGAGTACATCGAGCAGACACTGGTGGCAAACCCGGCATTGGCAGCCGGGGTTGTCCGACTATTCGAGCTCCGTTTCGATCCCGATGCCGGGCTGGACCTGCGCCTGGCGGCCTGCCGAGCTCAGCTAGAGCACCTGCAGGCACAGCTAGAACAGACGAGCCTGGACGCCGACCGGATCCTGCGCTCCTTCATCGGCGTCGTCCAGGCCACCCAGCGCACCAACTTCTTCCAGCTCCAAGCCGATGGCAGCCCCAAACCACACGTGGCTATGAAGCTCGACTGCCACCAGGTACCGGACCTGCCGCTGCCACATCCGATGGCGGAAATTTGGGTGTACTCACCCCGGGTGGAGGGCATCCATCTACGGTTTGGCAAGATCGCCCGCGGCGGATTGCGGTGGAGTGACCGCCGCGAGGACTTCCGCACGGAGGTGCTGGGCCTGGTGAAGGCGCAGATGGTCAAGAACGCCGTCATCGTCCCGACTGGCTCCAAGGGCGGTTTCGTGGGCAAGCAACTGCCCGATCTGGGTGAGCCGGACGCGTGGCTGGCGGCAGGTAAGGCTGCGTACCGGACCTTCATCCGCGCATTGCTCGACGTCACCGACAACCGGGCTGGGTCCCAGATAGTTGGGCCCGACCGGGTGGTCCGCCATGATGGCGACGACCCCTACCTGGTGGTCGCCGCTGACAAGGGCACCGCCTCATTCTCCGATATCGCCAATGAGATCGCTGGCGAGTACGAGTTCTGGCTGGGTGACGCGTTCGCCTCTGGCGGTAGCGTCGGCTACGACCACAAGGCCATGGGAATCACGGCGCGGGGGGCCTGGGAATCGGTGAAGCGGCACTTTCGCGAGTTGGGCATCGATTGCCAGCGTGAGGACATCACCGTCGTCGGAATCGGAGACATGAGCGGTGACGTGTTTGGCAACGGCATGCTGTTGAGCAAGCATCTGGCGTTGGTGGCAGCATTCGACCACCGGCACATCTTCCTGGATCCAGATCCGGACATCGCTGCCTCATTCGCGGAACGCCGTCGGCTCTTCCAGCTGCCGACATCCTCGTGGGCTGACTACGACAGCACGCTGGTGAGCATCGGGGGTGGCGTCTTTTCCCGGTCGGCCAAATCGGTTCCACTCTCACCGCAGGTACGCGACCGCCTGGGAATCACCGATGAGATCACCGCGCTCACGCCTGCCGAACTCATCAACCGGATCTTGCAGGCTCCCGCAGATCTGCTCTGGAACGGCGGTATCGGCACCTATATCAAGTCTTCTGACCAGACTCATGGCGAGGTGGGTGACCGTGGCAACGACAGCATTCGCGTCGACGGCGCTCAGCTGCGGGTGCGGGTGGTAGGCGAAGGCGGCAACCTTGGCGCGACCCAGCTAGGCAGGATTGAGGCGGCTACTGCCGGGGTACAGATCAACACCGATGCCATCGACAACTCTGCCGGCGTGGGCACCTCCGACCGGGAGGTGAACATCAAGATCGCTCTCAACCCAGGACGGGCTGGGACCAAGCGTGTGCCGCAGCGAGCTGACCTGCTGTCCTCCATGACCGATGAGGTTGCCAGGCAGGTGCTGCGCGACAACTATGAGCAGAACGTGCTGCTGGGCAATAGCCGAGCCAATAGCGCCACGATGTTGCCGGTTCACCGCCGATTCATCGGCTGGCTGGAGGATCGCGGTGTTCTTGACCGCGAGCTGGAGTTCCTCCCCTCCAACACTGACATCAAGCACCGCATCGCCGCAGGCGAAGGCTTGACCCGGCCAGAGTTCGCGGTGCTGATCGCCTACGCCAAGCTGGCGTTGAAAGCGGACCTCGCCGATAGTGATCTCGCGGCTGACCCGTGGTTTGCGCACACGCTGGCGGACTACTTTCCTGCTCCCTTGCGGCAGCGGTTTCCCCAGGCCTTGGCCGAGCATCCACTCCGGCACGAGATCATCGTGAACTCGGTGGTGAACTCCATGGTCAACCGGGGCGGAATTACCTTCAGCTTCCGGGCGGCCGACGAAACGGGAGCCTCAAGTGAGCAGATCGCGCGCGCCTACGTTGCTGCCCGGGAGATTTTCGGTCTGCAGAGTTTCACACAAGCCGTCGAGGCCACCGACAACCTCGTCAGTACCGGCGCACAGACCGAGTTGTACCTGACCTTCCGGCGCATCCTCGACCGGGCTTCCCGGTGGCTGGTGCGTGGCCGGATGGACCAGCTGGACATTGCGGCCGCCGTCGAGCGGTACGCGCCCGCGGTCACCACCTGGGGCTCGCGGATGGCCGACCTCCATCAGGGAGTAGATCTGCAGGTCCATCAACAGCGGGCAGCCCGCTTGGAGCAGGCGGGATTCGATTCCGAATTCGCCCGCCGAGGCGCTGGCCTGCTAGCGACGCTGTCTCTGCTGGACATCGTGGAGTTCGCTGGCCCCGATCTAGGTGATATCGAGGATGTCGCGCGACTGTACTACGCACTCTCCCCCGTGATCGGGTTCGGGAAGCTGATGGACCAGGTCAACGATCTGCCACAGGATGATCGCTGGGACTCACTAGCCCGGGCGGCATTGCGGGATGACTTGGTGTCGGTCACGATCGATCTGACCCGTTCGCTGCGCACCCGCACATCCGCCGAGGCGAGCCCGGGCCAGCGGATTGAGCAATGGCTCGACGGCGGCGGGGACACCAGCAGCCGCGCTATGGCGGCACTGGCTGCCGTGCACGCCGTCGACGAACCTGGTATCGCTGCCATGAACGTGGCATTGCGGGCATTGCGCTCCCTCGGGGCATAGCCACCCGCGCCCCCGCCAAGGGGGCGCCAGCACTCCTTCTCACGAGACATTTGGTCATCTCGATCGTGTCACGTCGTCATCAAGACGCCACATTTATTGGAGAAATACCCCTATATGTAGCGCCTGCGTGTCGTAGCAACACTAAATCTAGTGACCGCCCTAGCATCGCTGGCATTCACCACCTGAGAGGAGCAACACGTGTCATCCATCGACGTCGAATCCACCATCGAGGAGTATCTGCACCAACTCGATTGGCGGGTCAATGCCAACGCCAACCAGGGCTACAGCCTGGGTGGCATGACGCTCAACACCTCCGGCAAGGTCGTGGCCAACTACTGGCTGGACAAGGTCTACGACCCTGCCGCTGGGCGTGCCCACCGTGACGGGGACATCCACATCCACGATCTGGATATGCTCGCAGGCTATTGCGCAGGTTGGAGCCTGCGCACCCTCATCACCGAGGGTTTCGGCGGGGTACCCGGTGCGATTTCTTCCCAGCCGCCCCGGCATCTGTCCAGTGCCTGCGGGCAGATCGTCAACTTTCTGGGCACGCTGCAGAACGAATGGGCCGGCGCACAAGCATTCAGCTCCTTTGATACCTATCTGGCGCCGTTCGTGCGGTTGGACTCGATGACCTACGAACAGGTCTACCAGTGCCTGCAGGAGATGATCCACAACTTGAATGTGCCCTCCCGCTGGGGCACCCAGACACCGTTCACGAACCTCACCTTCGACTGGAACCCCCCGGCAGACCTCGCCCCCCAGCATCCAGTGATCGCCGGGGAGCAGGCCCCCTTCACCTATGGCGATCTCCAGGCCGAGATGGACCTGATCAACCGGGCCTTCATCGCGGTCATGACCGACGGCGACGCCGATGGCCGGGTGTTTACGTTCCCGATTCCCACGTACAACATCACCGAAGATTTCGACTGGGACAGTGACAACGCTGAACGGCTCTTCGCCATGACCGCCAAGTACGGGCTGCCCTACTTTCAGAACTTCATCAACTCCGAGCTGGATCCGGGGATGATCCGGTCGATGTGCTGCCGATTGCAGCTGGACCTGCGGGAGTTGCTCAAGCGCGGCAATGGCCTGTTCGGTTCTGCCGAGCAGACCGGATCAATCGGTGTGGTGACGGTCAATTGCGCTCGGCTGGGATATCTGTACGCCCACGATGAAGCGGGATTGATCTCCCGACTGGAGGAGTTGCTCGATCTTGGCCGTGACACCCTGGAAGTCAAGCGGGAACTGGTACAGCGGCTCATCGATGGTGGTCTCTACCCATGGACCAAGCGCTACCTGGGCTCGCTGGACAATCACTTCGCCACGCTCGGCGTCAACGGTATGAACGAGATGGTCCGGAACTTCTCGCTCGGTGACTACGACATCACCGACCCGCGCGGGCATGCGCTGGTGGTCCGGCTGCTGGATCACATTCGTGAACGCATGGTGGCGTTCCAGGAGCAGACCGGGCACCTCTACAACTTGGAGGCCAGTCCGGCAGAGGGCGCTACCTACCGGTTCGCCAAGTCCGACCGGCAGCGGTACCCGCGAATCCTGCACGCCGGGACCGACGCCAACCCTTACTACACCAATTCCTCCCAACTACCGGTCGGGTTGACCGATGACCCGTTCGAAGCGCTGGAGCGACAGGATGAACTTCAGGGCAAGTACACCGGGGGGACCGTCCTGCACCTGTACCTGAATGAGCGACTCAGCAGCGCCAATGCGTGCAAGGAACTGGTGCGCCGGTCGTTGAGCAGGTTCTCGCTGCCGTACCTGACGGTTACTCCAACGTTCTCCATCTGCCCTGCACACGGGTATCTCAAGGGTGAGCAGCCCACCTGTCCAACGTGCGCGGCAGCTGGGGTCGAGACGGTGTGTGAGGTGTGGACCCGGGTGATGGGCTACCACCGGCCGGTGAGCTCGTTCAACATCGGCAAGAAGGGTGAGCACGCCGAACGTACCCATTTCACCGAACCCGCACTGGTCTGATGACCACCACTGTGGCCAGCGCAGGTGGCGCCAAACCGCGCGCTGCCGCGGCCGGGGCCGGTGGTTTGGATTCGCTCCAGATCGCCGGCCTGGTGCCGTTCTCCACCGTTGATTGGCCCGGGCACATGGTCGCCACCGTCTTCCTGCAGGGCTGCCCGTGGACCTGCCATTACTGTCATAACCCTGCCCTGCAATCCAACACTGCTCCGGGCACCCTGACCTGGGGCCAGGTGTGGACCCTGCTGCGCAATCGCCAGGGGCTGCTGGACGCACTGGTGCTGACCGGGGGTGAACCGACCCGGCAGCCTGCCGCCCTAGCGGCCGCCCAGGCTGCTCGTTCGTTGGGCTACCGGGTGGGGCTACACACCGCCGGTGCCTACCCGGACCGATTGTCCGCGATGTTGCCTGAGCTCGACTGGGTCGGGCTAGATATCAAGGCCTCCCGGCCCAACTACGCACAACTGGCAGGTTCACCGGTAGCGGCTCGCCGTACCTGGCAGTCTTTGAGGTTGATCCAGGAAAGTGGCGTCGACTTCGAGGTGCGCACCACGGTCGCACCGGGGATGGCCGCCGATACTGTCGCGGTTGCCCGGGAGCTCTTAGCAGCGGGGGTCAGCCGGTACGCCATCCAGCAAGCACGGGCCGAGGGCACGACCACCCTCACCGATGCCCACCCGCCCGGATGGGATGAGGAATTCGCCGACCTGGTTGGGAGCATCCGCACCCTCGGTTTCCCGGACGTCATCGTCCGCTGATCGTCACGAGCCCATCACTCCCGTACGACACCCCGGCACTCCCAGCGCCCGCCCCCCAACCCCCGAGTTCGAAGGCCTACGTCAAAACCGAACCCCACGAGCCACGGTCTTGGCGTTAGCTTTCGTACTCGGCGGACACGGGAGCGCGACGCTACTCGGCCAGAACTGCGCAGCCACCAGAGGCGACCCGCGCCTGTTGGACCCTGCTGCCGGTGAGCAGGTCGGTACCAGGAACGTCGATCCTCACCTCGGCATCGGTGTGATTGATGACGACGACGAAACTGCCCTCGGCTCCCGAGCGACGCACAATTTCTACCCCGGATGGAGCCGCTGCTACCGGGGCTACCCCGGACTCGGCTATCAAGGCATCGACGAGCGCTGCCGTGCCTGCTTGGTCCTGGTGGGTAGCGACGTACCAAGCAGCGCCATCACCGGCCGCTCGCCGCGTGATGGCTGCCCCACCCGCCATCGGCCCATCGACGAAGCGGCGAACCGTATCGGCGTCGACCGGGCTGACCCGTTCGGTCCACAGCCGCGCGGTCGTGCCGTCGTCCAGGGTGAGGCGCTCGTGCGCTAGCAATGGGAAGAACTCATCGGTGCGGGTCCCCAATAGCTCGCGGAACGCCCCCGGGTAGCCACCGAGCCGAATCTGGTCATCGTCATCGACGATTCCAGAGAAATAGGTGATGGCGATGCTCGCACCTCGGTGGGCCGCAGCAGCGATGTTGGCGGCGTCACCATCAGTGATCAGGTACAACGTCGGTACCACGATGAGGTCATAGCCATCCAGGTCGGCGCCTGGGTGCACGATGTCGACGGTGATTCCCCGATTCCACAGGGCCGTATAGAACGCCCGCGCACGATCGGGGTAGCGCACGTCCTGGCTCGGATGTGAATCAAGTTCAGCCGCCCACCACGCTTGGTAGTCCCACACCAGGGCGGCCCGGGCATGTACCCGGGTGCCAACCAGCGGGGCTAGCTGTTTCAGGGTCGCACCCAGCGCAACGCTGTCTTGGAAGATTTTGCTGTCGGCACCAGCGTGGGGCACCAGTGCCGAATGAAACTTCTCGGCTCCAGCAGCGGATGCCCGCCATTGGAAGAACATCGCGGCATCCGCGCCTCTGGCGATATGTGCGAGCGAGTTGCGCAACAGCTCACCGGGCCCTTTGGCCCGATTGCGCGGTTGCCAGTTGACCGCACCCGTGGAGTGCTCCATGAGAATCCAAGGCTTACCTCCTGCCACGCCGCGGGTCAGGTCCGCGGCGAAGGCAAGGTCGATGTGACGGTCAGGGTCGTCGGCCACGGTGTAATGGTCGTTGGCCACCACGTCGACTTCGGTGGCCCAGCGGAAGTAGTCCATCCACTTGGCCGTACCGCACATGAAATTGGTGGTGATGGGAATCGTCGGGGTGATGGGGCGGATGGCATCGCGCAGCATCGTGAAATAGCCGAGTAACTCATCCGAGCTGTATCGGGCAAAGTCGAGCTGCTGGCTCGGGTTGGCATAGGTGGGTGCCGTGCGCGGTGGCAAGACCTGATTGAAGTCGCTGTAGCGCTGTGACCAGAACTGGGTACCCCAGGATTGATTCAAGGCGGCGATACTTCCGTACCGCTGCCGCAGCCAGCGACGGAATCCGATCGCCGCGCTATCTGAATAGTCATGCGGCTGGTGACAGCCGATTTCATTGTCCACGTGCCACAACACCAGAGCTGGATGCTGGCGATACCGCTGGGCCATCAATGTGGCCATCCTGACAGCGTATTGACGCCAGCTGGCCGAGCTGACCGCGTAGTGCTGACGGCCTCCCGGGGAGAGCACGACACCATCGGCCGTGCGCGGCAGGATGTCGGGGTGGGCATGGCATAGCCACGGTGGCGGGGAGGCCGTCGCCGTCGCTAGCGCTACTCGGACACCGGCCTTATGCAGCCGATCCATGGTGGTGTCGAGCCATTCCCACTCAAACACCCCCTGCGTCGGCTCGATACTGGCCCAGGAGAAGATCGCCAAAGAGACGATATTGACGCCAGCCTGGCCCATCAGATCCAGATCGGCGAGGCGGATGTCGTCAGGCCATTGCTCGGGGTTGTAGTCACCACCGAAGCCAATCTGGGCCAAACCGTGGATGGTTGTCATCACAAGCACGCAGCGTAGGCCACCCGGTCGCGGGAAGGAAGCAACCGAAAGTGCCGCTTGCGGGTACCGGTGCCACTCGAGAACGAGCCGACCAGCACCCGCGTCAACGCCGGACTAGCGCACGTGCCACCTACTGGGCTGGTGCAATCGGTTGACCTGTGAAGCTCTTGTATGCGTACGCCGTACCGATAACAAGCATGGGATAGACCACGATCATGGCAATCCCACACGTCACAAGGGTTGCCAAGGTGAGTCCGAAATAGGTCAACCCAGCCAGCAGGGCGGAGCCCACATTCGAGGTGAAGACTTTGATCCCTTCCGATATCGCCTGACCGATACCGATGCCTCGGTCGACGGCCACGACAACCACAAAGAAGGTCAAGACCGACCACAGGACGGATATCAGGCCACCCACGACGGGGACAAGACCGAGCGCCCCATTCACCGCACTGACCACGACCGCAGCAATGACCGCTGGGCCCGCATAGCTCAGTTGGAAGAATGATCCGAATCCCGTGAACCGGCCGTTGACTTGGTGGATCGCGCCTTGAGCGATGAACACGCCGACGACTGCGGAAACCATGGAAACTAGAGCCGAGACTAGCTGTCCGACAAACGTGGTTTCCGGAACCACCAAGGGGCCGGATCCACTCGTGACGTCGGGAATGTCAAAGGCGCCGGTGCTGGAACTGGCGATGAAGCCCAATCCGCCCACAACCACACCGACGAGCAGGCACATCAATATCCAGGCACCCACCTGAGACTTGAAGGCGTTCCAGCTATAGCCGACCATGTCGCCGACCGTGAATTGGCTGACCCCGGTGTCATAGTCCGACCGGTAGGCACCCATCGAGGGCGGTCCGTACTGACCATAACTGGACGGCCCCTGCCCATACCCCGGTTGCTGCGGCTCGCCGCCATAACCAGGCTGCTGCTGGCCATAACCAGGCTGCTGCTGCTCCTGGCCGTAACCAGGCGGCTGCTGCTCCTGGCCGTAACCAGGCGGCTGCTGGCCATAACCAGGCTGCTGACCGTAAGCAGGCTGCTGCTGGCCATAACCAGGCGGCTGCTGGCCATAACCAGGCTGCTGCTGCTCCTGGCCGTAACCAGGCGGCTGACCGTAACCAGGCTGCTGCTGCTCCTGGCCATAACCAGGCTGCTGCTCCTGGCCATAACCAGGCTGCTGCTCCTGGCCATAACCGGGCACCTGCGGCTGCTGACCGTATGGCGTTGACGGATCGGGCTGCTCAGGGTTGGTGGGAGGCAACTGACTCATGAGGGTCCAAAGCTAGATGTATGGGGCTCGTTTACAGCGATAGCTACAAACGCTCGCACTCGTGGTGCGCACACATCTAGTCAACCAGCAACAGAACCCAGATCGTCAGCAAGCTGAGGTATACAACTACCCATCACCGACGTTGAGTTTGGCGCCCGCAGCGGTAGGTGAGCGCTGCGGGCGGCGCTAGCCTGGCCAGATGTCCGGAAGTCACATCGCCGCCCGTATGGAAGATTCCTTCCATCGGCGCCTCATCCCACTGCTGCGCGCCCGTGGGTGGAAACCTCGGACTACTCCCTACATCGGGTACGGCAGCACCGGCTTCCTGCGCGTTCTTGGCCGAGTCATCATGGGTCGTCATATTCAGGCCGAAGCCAACGCCGACTCTGCCACCAGCGCGCAAGAGTTCGCCGAAGCAGTGCTCTTTCAACGTGGCTGGCGCTCGTATGTGACCGCCCCAGTGTCCTACCTCCCGGTTACGGTGCGCATCGGTCACCGGGAGTATCACACCAAGACCGACCGCACCGGCTACCTGGACTTTGAGATTCTGGATCATGGCCTCGCTCCTGGCTGGCATGAGATCACCATCGCTGCGAAGGCAGCTCGCCCGGAGACCGCGGCCGTCCTGATCATTGCCGACGATGCGCCCATCGGGCTGATCAGCGACATCGACGACACGGTGATGGTCACCAGCGTGCCCCGCCCGCTCATCGCGATCTGGAATACCTTCATCCGCCATGGCAGCGCCCGCAAAGTGGTTCCGGGCATGGCGTTGATGTACCGCGAGTTTGTTGCCCAGCATCCCCACGCCCCGGTGTTCTACATTTCCACTGGCGCTTGGAATATTGCCCCGACTCTCATCCAGGTGATGCGCACCCCCGGCTATCCGCCAGGCGCACTACTGATGACCGATTGGGGCCCAACCAACAACGGCTGGTTCCGTTCCGGCGTCGAGCACAAGCGCAACGCACTACGGCGTCTGAGCGCAGAGTTTCCGCACATGCGATGGGTACTGGTGGGTGATGACGGCCAGCACGACCCGATGATCTACCGCGAGTTCGCCACCGAGCACCCTGACCGCACGCTGGCAATCGCTATCCGGCAACTCACTCCGGGCGAACAAGTGCTGGCCCATGGCACCCTTACCGCGACGGCCGAGACGGTCCGAACCCCCATGACCGCTCAGACACCAGAGATCACCGGACCTGACGGAAATGCCCTCGGCCCACGCTTGCGTGCAGTCTTGAACAACCGGCGGCGGCGCCACTAGCACCGGTGCCAACCGGTACCCACGGGCGCCGATCACCAGCATTTGGCCGGCGAGAAGGTCGCGCCACTGGGTCCAGGGACCTAGTGCGTCGAGACGTTGAACAGCGCCCCCAGGCCGTAGGTAGCGGCTGCAGCACCCCATCCGATCGCAAGTTGACGAAGCGCCCGCGCCATGGGTGGCGCACCGGAGAGCAGGCCGACCGTGGCACCGGTCAGCAGCAGCGCGATACCGACCAGACCCGCAGACAGCACCACGGCACCCCAACCGGTAATCCCGATCAGGTAGGGCACCACCGGAATAACAGCCCCAGAGGCGAAGAACAGGAAACTGGAGATCGCCGCCCCCCAAGCCGACCCGATCTCCTCATGATCGGGGATGTCGTGGACCTCCCGTTCAGCACCGGCCCGCACGGCAGCGATCCGCTCGTCTGCGTGCTGAGCCGCATCCTCAGTGGACATCCCGCGTGCGCGGTATACCAGCGCCAGCTCGTTGGCATTCACATCGAGGTCGGCCATCACGTCATGGGTGTTGGGGTTGGGCGTCGAAGCCGCGAGCAGTTCCCGCTGCGAGCGCACCGACACATACTCGCCAGCTCCCATCGATAACGCTCCGGCCAGCAGCCCGGCTAGCCCGGTCAGGAGCACGACTGCTGTGCTGGCGCCGGAGGCCCCGATACCCAGGACCAGCGCCAGGTTCGACACCAAGCCGTCGTTCATACCGAAAACAGCGGCCCGGAACGTGCCCGACATTCGCGCCCGTCCACGTTGCGCCAGCGAGCGCACCACCTCCTCGTGAATCTGCTCATCCGCCGCCATCGCAGCGGTCGCGTCATCATCGCGGCTATAGGCCGAACGGGATTCCGCACGCTGGGCCAGCGCCAGCACGAATACCGATCCAAACCTCCCCGCCAGCCACGTGAGTAGCCTGGACCGAAACGAAGGAGGGCGTGGCAGCCCGACCTGTGCGCCGAGCAGTTCCTCCCAATGGTCAGCATGACGGCGTTCGGCCTCGGCCAGTTCGTTGAGAATGTGGCGTTCCTCGCCGTCGCGGCGCTGGGCCAGCGATCGGTAGACGGCGGCTTCAGCCCGCTCTTCGGCGAGGTATCGCCGCCACCGCCGGATTTGCGAAGGAGAAGGTGATGTCACGGCCGGGCCAGCTCTCTGGGAACATATGGAACGAAGGTAAGGATAAGTGCACCCGAGTAGATCGCTCCACGTGGTGTTCGCCACTCGTGCATGAGGGTGGAAGCCGCCATGATGAGCTGCAATGCAGTGGCTAGGCGAAGTACTCGACGCGGTGACCCCGGTATGGGCACTTCGAATTCCCAGCGCGCTCAGTGTCCCTACCCGGGCAATTCCCGGAGGGCTCACGATCGCGGCACTGGCCTCGGCGGCCTGGATGTTGGGCGATGCGCGCCTGCCCGCAGCAATGTCAGCCTTTCCACCGATCAAAGCTCCGATGAACCCCGATCCACAGCTGCGCGGGCCCAGCGGCGATCGGCGGAACGGCCCGACAAGCTGAGCCCGTGGCAGCAGCACACCGGACGGCGGCAGGCACCGTCCTCACCTGGGCGATCGTGGTGCTGCTGACGGTGTCCGTCGGCTCGCTGATACCGCGCTGGTGGGCCCAGGTGCGACCGGTGGCACCCACCGCCGTCGACAGCCAGCAGATCCAGGCTGCTCAGGCGGCGCTGCCGAGGCTGCGAGTCACACAGCCGTTGCCGCTGGCCAACTACCAACGCGAGTTCTTCGGCGATCCCTGGGCCGATACCGATAGCAACGGCTGTGATACCCGCAATGACGTATTGGCGGCTTGGCTGAGCGAGCTGCGCATCGATGTCACTCAGCCATGCCTGGTGGTATCGGGTCATCTGCGGGACCCCTACACCGGCGATCTGCTGATGTTCCGCCGTGGCCCCAGCACCAGCGCCGAGATCCAGATCGACCATGTCGTCGCGCTGGCAGATGCCTGGCGCAAGGGCGCGGCTAACTGGACTGCGGAGCAGGCGCTGCGATTCGCCAACGACCGCGCTAACCTCATCCCCACCTCCGCCGCGGCCAACTCCGACAAAGGAGCCGACGATGCCGCCCACTGGCTACCGCCCAACTCCGGATACCACTGCGCGTACGCCGTCCAGCAGATCATGGTCAAACTCAGCTACGGCATCGGGGTCACCAGCGAGGAGGTGAGCGCGCTACGTGGCGCCCTGCAATCGTGCCGACCCCCAGACGCCGGAGCCGATGGGACCCTGCTACCAACAATGTCCGAGGGTGCGGCTAACCTCACAGCACATCCGGTCGGTCATCGGCAACACCCGAGAACGACACCAGCACGTGGGCGCACCAGGAGGCGGCATGTTCGTACAGGAGGGAACCGCCGTCTATTCCGTCTCCGACCTCAAGGCGGCCATGCGGTGCGAGTTCGACCTGCTGCATCGGCTCGACGTTCACCTTGGCCGCACGAGTTCTCTGCCGGACATTGATCCGATGCGTGAGCGGGTCGCACAGCTGAGTCGTGACCATCGCGAGCAGGTTCTCTCTCAGTACCGGGCACGGCACGGATCGGTCGTCGAGGGCCAACGATCAGCTCGGACACTCGCAGGCCTGACCGCTGCCCATAGCCGCACCCTCGCCGCATTGCGGGCCGGGGCTCCGGTTCTAGCCAGTGCCGAACTTTTCGATGGCAGATGCTATGGCCAGGCGCAGATCCTGGTCACCGAACCAGATCAGGACAGCTATACGGTGGTCGGCGCAACCATCGCCCACCGTGCGCGGCCCTCGGCGCTGCTGCAAGGGGCAGCCTACGCTGACCAGCTGCAACAGGTTGGCGTAGCAGTGGCCCCCACCCTGCGGTTGCATCTGGGCACTGGCCGCGCCAGTTCGCACGAGTTGGAACCGGTGCTGAGCCTGGTGCGCCAGCAGCGCGAACGCGTGGAACAACTACTCCAGGAACACCTCAGCGCCGCCGAGCCCATCGCCTGGAACCATGCCGAGGTGAACGCCTGTGGTCGCTGCCCTGCCTGCCGCCTGGCGATGACGCAAGCCCGGGATGTGGGCCTGGTCTGGGGTCTGCGGCGCAACCACCGGGCAGCGCTGCGTCAGGCTGGAATCACCACCCTCGACGGCCTGGCCGCGAGCACCGCAGAGGTCCCCGGCCTACATCCAGTCCGGCTCGACCGCCTACGCACTCAGGCCCAGCTGCAACGAGAACAAGAACTCGCCGAGGAAGCCGGAGTCAGCAACCCGGTCACCGCGAAAGTCCATACGGTGGCGGCACTCGATCGGATTCCCGCCCCAGATGCCGGCGACATCTTCTTCGACTTCGAGGGTGATCCACTCTGGGTCGATAGCGACCGCAGCCAGCAAGGCCTGGAGTACCTATTCGGGTGGCGCGAAGCCCCCACAGCAGCCAATCCGGATGGCCAGTACCGAACAATCTGGGCACATGAACGCGCCCAGGAAAAGCAGGCATTGATCGACTTCTTGGCCTATCTATACCAGCGGCGGATCACCCATCCCCGCATGCATGTCTATCACTATGCCTTCTATGAGCCAGCAACCCTGCGGCGGCTAGCAGCCCGGCATAGGGTGGGCGAGCAACAAGTAGCAGATCTGCTCGATGCCGGGGTGTTCGTTGACCTCTACGACATCGTCAAGCACGGCGTGCACGTGTCGCAGCAATCGTTCTCGATCAAAATGCTTGAGCCGCTCTATATGGGCAATCAGCTACGCGACGATGACGGCGTCACCAGCGGCTCAGACTCGGTGGTCGCCTATGCCCGCGCATGCCAGCAGCGGGCCGCCGGAGATGACCCGGCGTGGCAGGCACACCTCGCGGATCTGGGGCAGTACAACGCCTACGACTGTTTGTCCACGCTGCGGCTGCGGGACTGGCTGCTGCACCAACGCGATCTGAGCCATGAGGCGCAGCTGGAACTCGCGGTCTCCGATGCCACTGCAGCTCTCGGGGGCAAATCGGTAGCCCTCGCAGCGCAAGCAGCCGCGCCGTTCTCATCGACACCGTCGATTCCCTCTACCCCGCCCCAGGCGTCCACGCCGGTTCGGATCAACCCCGGAGCCGACACCAGCCCCGGCAGCGAACGTGCCGCCCTCGGCCAGCAACTCGCCGCTCACCTACGCGAGGATGCCTGGGCCCACGACAGCGCGGCCGCCGTGGTGGCCGCTGCCCTGACTTACCACGAGGCCGAAGACGCACCCTTCTGGCAAGCTCATCACCATCGACTACAGCAGCTGAACACCCTCGACTCTGATGCTCGTGACGTCCTCGCGGTGCACCAGGCATCCGCGCAACCATGGGAACCTGGCTCCGGCCCGATGCGCCGACGACTACGCATCGAAGGTCGCTTCGGCGCAGGCAGCACCGTGGCTCCCGGAAGCGAGTTGTTCTGCGTCTACGACCCGCCCCTGCCATTCGGGATGTCAGCCCGGCTAGGGGCGCGGCGCGCCACCTGCTACGCCACCGTGCTGGGCCGAGGGCTCACGCCGGCCGGACTGGATTGGGTCGAGGTACGCGAACGCCTTCCAGCAGGCGTCACCACACACGATCATCGTCCGGTGCTGCTGACACCCGGTCCACCACCATCGACTGCCCCGCTGTCAGCAGCGATCGCCGAGGTTGCCCAAGGTCTGATCGGCCACGGACCATCCGTGGCTGGCCCAGCCCTGCAGATCGCGCGCCGAACTCCTGCCAGACAAATCGACAACGCCTCACTACCCGAACTAGATGAGGACGATCCTGCCGCAACAGTTCGTGACGCCGTGCTGGCCAGCGCACATTCCTACGTCGCCGTTCAGGGACCACCCGGAACCGGCAAGACGGACCTGACGGCAGCCGTGATCGCAGATCTCGTACTCACCTACGGGTGGAAGGTCGGCGTGGTGGCGCAATCGCACGCCGTCGTCGAGAATCTGCTCACCCGCGCCATCGCCGCCACCGTGCCACCGGAACAGGTTGGCAAGCGCCGGAATGGCTCATCGGCCGGTGGCCAGGGCCTGCGCAACGAAACATCCAACCCGCCGTGGCGAGTGCTCAGCAACGGCACGGTGGCCACCTTCCTTGACGCTCCCGGGCACCCAGGCCACACCCGTGGTCGGCTCCTGGGCGGTACCGCCTGGGACTTCTGCAACCCCAGCCGGGTGGCGCGCGGCCAGCTCGACCTCTTGATCGTCGAAGAGGCCGGCCAGTTCTCGCTGGCGAACACTCTCGCGGTCGCGGTCAGCGCCACCAGGCTGCTCCTGGTCGGGGATCCCCAGCAATTGCCGCAGGTCAGTCAGGGCAGCCACCCCCACCCTGTCGATCGATCTGCACTGGCATGGTTGGCGGCGGACGCAGCGGTACTGCCGCCAACTCACGGGTACTTCCTGCAACGGAGCTGGCGGCTACACCCGGCATTGTGCCGTGCGGTATCCGCGCACTCCTATGGTGACCACCTCAGCAGTGCTCCCGCGGCCAGTCAGCGCAACCTCACCGGGATAGCTCCTGGTGTCCATGTCGTCGATGTGGCCCACGACGGGAACTCGGTCCGATCTGCGGAAGAATCCGCCGAGGTGGTTGCCCAAGTGGGCCACTTGCTGGGATCGGAGTGGAACGATGGCCACACGAGCAGGCCGTTGCAACCTGCCGACATCATGGTGGTCGCCGCTTACAACGGCCAGGTTCATCAACTCCGCGCCGATCTAGATCAAGCGGGTCTTCAGGCAGTTCCCGTGGGAACCGTCGACAAGTTCCAAGGCCAAGCCTCGGTCGTGGTGCTGCTATCGCTAGCCGCCTCCAGCGCCGACGACATACCCCGGGGTGCCCGGTTTCTACTGTCGCGCAACCGCATCAACGTGGCGATCTCCCGAGCGCAGTGGGCAGCGATTATCGTTCGCTGCCCCGCGCTGACCCGCCACCTGCCGTCCGACGTAGCGGCGTTGGCCGATCTCGGTGGATTCATTCAGCTAAGCCGCGAGGCCCATTCGCGCCCTCGGCGCCAGGCTGCAGCAGGGTGAGCGGGTCGGTCGAGCCTGGGACGGTTCCCAGTCGTCGGCCGTGATGGTTGTGTCAGCTGCGGCATCAAAGCCGTAACGGTTCTGTCAACTGCGCCATCAAAGCCATGACGGTTCTGTCGACTACGGCATCTAAGCCGTGACAGCAGTCAGCCGCCGATAGCGCCTGCCAGGTGAGCCACCGTGGAGCCTGTCCGCCGAGTACCACCTGCCTGGGGCCGCCCACTTTCGCCGAGTACGAAAGGTGACGTCAAAACGTGGCTCGTGGGGTTCGAATTTGGCGTAACCCTTCGAACTCGGGGCGGACTCAGCGCTCCGACCCAAGAAGACCACAGGTCAGAAAGTCCCCTCGCTCATCAGAGGAGAGATCGTGAGCCACGTAAAGTCAGATCAGCGGCGGGTGTCCCAGTTGCCCGGGGTGTCCTCGACGGGGGCGTCGTTGGTCGCGGACCCCGCGCCGAAGCGATCCTTGACCGCATTGGCGACCCGGTCGCTCATCTGGCTGCCCTGATCTCGCACCACGTCATTGATGGCGGATTCCGCCTTTGCTACCCGATCCTTGACCGCAGGATGATCCAGCGCCGACTGGAGGCCTGCCTTCAACTTGTCATACTGCTCACGCCCGGCCCGGGTGCCCAGGATGTACCCCAGCCCAGCACCGATAACGAATGCGACCTTGCCCTTCATGCCCTACCTCCCGTAGATCTGCCGCCATTCTCCCATGGCCCGTTCAGCACAGCCAGCACAGGATCAATCTCTGGGCCCAGCTACTAGTTTGGGACTCAACCGGGCAGACCCCCGCAGCCACCGAGCTCGGCGCAGGCGAGTCAGGTCACCGACCAGAGCTCACCGCCCAGGCCTAGGCATGGGCGGCAGCGAGTCAGGACGGGTTAGACCCGACGCCGCCGTGCCACCACGAGCGTGATACCTGCGATGAGCATCATCAGCGCTGCTGAGATCAGCAACCCACTGGCGGGGGCACCGGTGACGGCTAGCGGTGGTGCCGTCGTCCCCGGCACCTGGGGCGTCCCTGGCCCTGGCAACTGGGGCGACGCCGGGGTGGTCACGAAGCCGAAGTCGAGAGTTTCGTCGCGAGCTCCGTCGGTGGTGAGGTCACCGGAGGTGGCGGATCCGGTGTCGGAGTCGCCGTCCCGGGTGCCCTGGTTGGCCTGGGTGGGTTGGTAGCCGTCGGGGTTGGTGACGGTCACGGTGTAGGACTGACCAGGTTGCAGGATGGGCAGGTCGGTAAATTCATACCAACCGTCCCGGTTGGTGGTGGTGGGGTTGACGGGGTTGCCGTTGATGTCGGTGACGGATCCGCCATCGGGTCCGGTCAGGGTGAGGGTCACACCTTCGAGGGGGATGTCGGTGGTGTCCTGGCGTCCGTCGCGGTTGACGTCGTGCCAGACGTAGTCACCCACACTCACCGATGGGGTCGAAGCCACCACAGTGTCGTTGTTCACTCTGATCGAGGCGGTGGCCTGGTCACCGATAGTGACGACGGCAGAGGCCTCGTCTGCGGCGACCGCAACGTCTCCTGCCACTGCGATGAACTGCGGGGTATAGGAGGTCACGCCGGGAATGACCACGCTGGTCACTTCGGTGAGGGTGACCGCGGTCCCCGCCGGAATGCCGTTGATGCCCACGCCGACCCCGCCCGCTTCAACGATGAGGAGTTCCTCCTCGAGGACCCCTGCCTCGGTCCAGGTGGCGCGAATCGTGAATTCCTCGCCGGCGGCGGCGCCGGCTCCGGAACCTGACACCGTCTTGGAGACCACCAGGCCTCCGAACCCGGGCCCGTTCAGGTTTCCGATGAGGTGATTGTCATACACGTGGTTGAGAACGTAGTCCCTGCCATTGACATTGGCCGTATTGGTGAGCAGAGAACCATCCGCAAGATCCGCATCGGCCACGGTCACGTACTGGATCACGTACAGGCCGTCGGCATCCACATCCATGTTCGGGAAGATGAGCTGGAACGATTCGGGTGGGTTGACGTTGAGCGTGATGTCAGCATCGGCGCCTGAAGCGAATTGATACGAGTCTGTTCCGGGCTGAACGTCGATAGTGACGCCCAGGTGTGGGTCAATCTGCTGCCAGCTCGCCTCGTCGGCATATTGGGTGATCTGCACCGAGAAGGGGTCCACCATCGTGTGTGCACCCTGCATCTGATCGTCGATGGTGATGTCCGCACCTTCGGCGACAATATTCGCCGGCACCATCACCGTCCACAGGATCTCGTTCGGGTTGACCTCTTCGGGCCATGCCCACTTCTCCGGCGTGTCCGGGATGGGGCCACGGGTTTCCGGCACGATCTCGCCACCGGGGAAGTCGACGGGCAGGGTGGTCGTGGGCGATGCGCCCAGGGTGAAGTCGACCGTGGTGAAGGTGCCCACCTCCGCAGCGGTGGTTGTGGCATCAATGCTTCCACTGACGAAGCTGCGGGATGCGGCTGCAGCGTTGAGGGTACAGGTCAGCGTGTTGTCGGCATTGGTGGCCAGGCAGTTTGCCAGCACCACCGGGTCGCCGGTAACTGGGTCCAGACCCTCCAGGTCCAACGTTCCGTTGCCCAGGCTCACCTGGAGCGGGAACGCAATCGTGAACCAGTCGCCGTCGTCAACCGCTCGCAGACCAGCCGAGTTGAACTCAGTGCTGAGTGCGATGGTGGCCACCACCGGGTGGGAGATAGCGACAGGTGTGCCGTTCACCGGGGTGAGGGTGATGCCCGTGACGATCTCACCGGTGATGTCGTTAGCGACGCCGTTGCCCGCCTGCGCAGGTACAGCCACCCCCAGAAGTGTTAACAGTGCGGCCGCGATAGCAGCCAGCAGACCCCGGACTCGTTGCATTTGCGTTCCCCCCGGAACTTAACGTTACGTTGTGCGCGAGACCATCCGAACTAGTAGCGCGACATCCCCATTGGGTAGGTACCCCAGGGCGCGCGAGCAGCTGATCCCCTGTCCGGTGGACACCGTACCATGCGAACATTCATGGTCGTGGTTGCCTACGCGCAGCAGCTCACTGGGTGCGCAAACCCATCCTCGCTGCAGGCCCCGAGCGGGCGGCGCCCGGATGGTGGAGACACCCCGCGAGCCGGTTGCGACCAGCCGATCACCGAACTAGTCAGGGCGGCCGGACCTACCCCGTCCTCTCCGACCGCCCGGAACAACCGGGCCGCAATCCTGCTCCTCTCAACACTCAACTAGATCCACACAGATTTGGTCGACATGGCCTAGCGGGGTGTTAGTCCGGCAGCGGCCAGCAAGTCGAGGGCAGGCCCGGCCGCATTGAAGGTGTAGATGTGCACACCGGGAGCGCCGACATCAAGCACCGCTCGCACCAACGCCACGCTAGCCGCCAGGCCACGCCGATACTGCTCCTGTGGGTCCGTTGGTTCCTCCAACTGCTGCATCAACGCTGTCGGCAGCGGCACCCCGGTCAAGGTCTGCAAGCGGCGTAGGCGGCGCGGGTCCGTGAGCGGAATAATGCCCGGAACGATCGGCACAGTAACTCCGGCGGCGCGGGCATCATCGACGAATGTCCGGTAGTGACCAGCATCGAAGAACACCTGGGTGATCGCGTAGTCGGCGCCCGCCTGTTGCTTGGCTAGCAACGCGGCAATGCTGTTGGGGTCGCTGATCGGGCTACCGTCAGCAGCTACGTCACCACCGGGGTAGGCCGCCACCGATATCGAGATCGGGTCGCGATCGGCGTCGCACTCCCGCGCCTCGATCCGGCGCAGCAACCGCACCAGTTCGCTGGCGGTCGTCAGACCCTGCGGGTGAGGCTGCCAGTCCGGCTCCCCCTCCGGCGGATCCCCACGCAGGGCCAGGATGTCCCGGATGCCGCGCCGCAGCAACCCCGAGACCAACTCGTCCAGATCAGCTTCGGAGGCTCCCACGCAGGTCAGGTGGGCAATCGGACGCACAGCTGTGTGCTGCAGGATGTGCTGCAGCAAGTCGCCAGAAGCATCCCGCGTGCGCCCGCTGGCGCCGTAGGTCACCGAGAAGAAGTCTGGCTTGACCGCCGCTAGCGCCGCGATGGCACGGGGTAGCTCCCGCGCACCCTTCTCGGTTCGGGGGGGATACAGCTCGAACGAGATCCGTGGTCGCTGGGATCTGGTCCAAGCCGACAGGGCCTGCGTCATCGGCTCCTCCGGGCAGTCATCATCACGTTGCCGTGCCTCCATCGCACCCTGGCGGAAGCACCCTTCCCTCGGCAGGCCTGCCACTGGGGGTTGCTGCGGTGTCGTCGAGCCAGGACTCTCGACCGCTCTGGATGGTCCAGTCAAGGATAGGGCCTCCAAGACTGTGCCTACCCCTACGCTAGAGAGATCGCCACCACAGGAGGTTGAGATGCCACAAACCGTCCAGGCAGTGATCGCACGGAGCAACGGCGCCCCCGTCGAATTGGTTCCGGTGCTGGTGCCAGAACCCGGCCCACAGGAGGTCGTGGTCGAAGTCCAGGCATGCGGGGTGTGTCACACCGACCTGCACTATCGCGACGGCGCCATCAATGATGAGTTCCCCTTCCTGCTCGGGCATGAGGCCGCAGGCATCGTGGAACAGGTTGGCGATCAGGTCAGCCAGGTAGCCGTGGGCGACTTCGTGATTCTGAATTGGCGCGCAGTCTGTGGCCAGTGCCGGGCATGCCACCGCGGTCAGCCGTGGTACTGCTTCGCTACCCACAACGCCTCCCAGAAGATGACCCTAGCCGACGGCACCGAGCTCACCCCGGCACTGGGGATCGGCGCCTTCGCCGAGAAGACTCTGGTGCACCAAGGACAGTGCACCAAGGTTGACCCGGCAGCAGCACCGCAAGCAGCTGGCCTCCTAGGCTGCGGGGTGATGGCTGGCATCGGCGCCGCCATCAACACCGGTGGCGTCAGCCGCGGCGACAGCGTCGCGGTCTTCGGTTGCGGCGGCGTGGGCGATGCTGCGGTCATGGGATCGCGCCTGGCCGGGGCAGCAACGATCATCGCCGTCGACGTCGACGACACCAAACTGGAATGGGCCACCCAGATGGGAGCCACCCATACCGTCAACGCCTCATCCACCGACCCGGTCGAGGCTATCCGGGAACTGACCGGTGGTCATGGCGCCCAGGTCACCATCGATGCCGTCGGCGCACCGCAGACATACCAGCAAGCCTTCTATTCACGCGACCTAGCCGGAACCGTCGTCCTGGTCGGGGTACCCAATCCGACCATGACCCTGGAGCTACCGCTGATCGAGGTCTTTGGCCGTGGTGGCGCACTGAAATCCTCTTGGTACGGCGACTGCCTGCCCAGCCGGGACTTCCCCATGTTGATTGACCTCTACCTGCAAGGACGGCTGGACTTGGATGCCTTCGTCAGTGAACAGATCGCGCTCGGCGACGTCGAGGCCGCCTTTGCCAGAATGAAATCCGGGCAGGTTCTACGCTCGGTGGTGATGCTCTGATGAGCCTGACCGTGCAGCGCGTGGTCACCTCCGGCACGTTCTCGCTGGACGGTGGAACCTGGGAGGTTGACAACAACGTCTGGATTGTCGGTGACGACCGGGAGTGCGTCATCATCGACGCCGCCCACGACCCTGCGCCGATCCTGGCTGCTGTGGGCTCCCGGGACGTGGTGGCGGTGCTGGCGACCCACGCCCACAACGACCACATCGGGGCTGCGGTCGATCTGGCCGAAACCACGGACGCACCGGTGTGGCTCCACCCCGAGGACCGCATGCTGTGGGATGCCGTCCACGACAGCGCACCAGAGCGCGATCTCACCGACGGCCAACGGATCGCCGTGGCCGGCACCGAACTCGTGGCGCTGCACACTCCCGGCCATAGCCCGGGCTCGTGTTGTTTCCATCAGAGCGACCAACACCGGTTGTTCACCGGTGACACCCTGTTCCAGGGCGGTCCGGGCGCTACTGGGCGCTCCTATTCAGATTTCCCCACCATCATCGCCTCGATCACCCGGTTGCTCTCGCTACCCGCACAAACGGTGGTCCACACCGGGCATGGAGACGACACCACGATCGGAGCGGAGGCGCCACATTTGCAGACGTGGATCGACCGAGGCCACTAGAGACTCGCGGACCACCGTGGAAGGGCGTACGGTGGTTAGTTGACGAAGGAACTAAGTAGGCAGGGGGGCGCAGAACGCCGCAGGAGGCAAGGTGAGCAACACCACCTCGACGGCGAGGCACCCTCCTCGCGCCGTCACCGACAACCGGGCAGCGCTGGCCTTTGACGCCTGCCCCGACGGCATCCTGGTCATTGACGACCACGTGCACATCCTCGCGGCCAACCTCGCCGTTGAGCGCCTCCTGGGCTTTGCGGCCAGCGACCTTATCGGCACGGATGTTTCCAAGCTCATCGACCGCAACGAGAGTCTGCGGGAAGCAGCAACCCGGACCGAACAACAATGGCGCTCGGGCAGCGATCCGGTCGAGCTGGGGCTGCAAACCTTCACCCGCACGGACGAATCCGAGGTGCAGGTCAACGTCTCTATCGTCCGAACCATCGATGGACCCGAACCGGAGTTCACCGTCTTCCTGGTCGACGTCACCGATCTGGAACGTGAGCGCGCCCACCAGCTGGCTGCGGCCGACTATTACCGGGCCATCTCCCGCCACTCCATCGGTGCGCTGATCTTGCACGCTGCCAATGCCGATGACAGCCTGATCATCTCCAGCGGGTCGGCGCTGGGATACCCGGCACTGACTCCGCTACCCGGCGGACTGCAAAGTCTGACCCACCCCCATGACGCCACCATCGTGGTCGATTTCCTGCAGGCGATCCAGGCACGCGGTACCGCCAATGCGGAACTACGGCTGCGATCCTCCGATGGACACTGGCTCACCTGTGAGGTCACCGGTGAAAACCGCCTCGATGATCCAGTGCTGGCCGGAGCAACCATCTGGGCGATCGACGTCACTGCGCAACGCGCCCGACAGCGCCGGGTGGAAACCAACCTGGTACGGATGCACCTGCTCATCGACAACCTCGGTGCCGCCGTCCTGCTCGAAGATCAAAGCCGCCACGTGCTGGTGGTCAACGACGAGTTCGTCAACATGTTCCACAGTCCGCTCAATGCCGAGGAGCTGGTGGGCACTGACTGCGCCGGCGCTGAAGAGATCGTCAAAGACATGTTTGCCGATCCCGATGGTTTCACCCATGGAGTCAGGGAGCGGGTCCGAGATCAGATCCCGGTGCTGGGCGAGCAGCTCGAGCTGGCCTCCGGGGAGGTGCTGGAACGCGACTATCTGCCCATTGCCGGCGAGGCCGGGCCAGCTGGCCACATCTGGCGGTACCGCAATATCACCCGTCAGATTCAGGAAACGGTGCTGTTGGCTGACCAGAACCGCTCCCTTGCTGAATTAGCTCGCCTCAAGACCGAGTTCGTCGCCCGGGTATCGCACGAGCTACGCAGTCCGCTGACATCGGTGGTCAGCTTCGCCGATCTACTCATCGACGCCTCGGAGGGGACCCTGAGCGAGGAACAGGGCAGCCACCTCGAGATCATCGTGCGCAACAGTCATCGGCTACTTCGCCTGATCGACGACTTGTTGCTGGTGGCCAAGCTGGAATCACGTACGTTGCCCCTGAGCTTGACCTCGGTCGACTTGCCCTCGGTAATCCGGCAGGTGATCGATGAGATTGCGCCGCACGCCCTGGCCAAGTCCATCGAACTGGATCAGGCGATCGGGGTCGGCCCGCTCATCCAGGCCGACCCGCTGCGGTTGCAGCAGGTCCTGACCAACCTGCTCAGCAACGCCATCGGCTACACACCCGATGGTGGCCGGATCCGGATCTGCGCCGCACCCAACCCGGACAGCTCGCACTGGACCCTCCAGGTGGCCGACACCGGGGTGGGCATCCCCGCTGAGGATCTTCCCAAGCTGTTCATACCGTTCTTCCGCTCCGGTACCGGCTTAGCTCAACGGGCCGGCGGAACCGGGCTGGGGCTACCGATCGTGCGCCTGATCGTGGAAGAACACGGCGGCACCATCACCGCCGAGTCCACCGTCGGGGTGGGCACCGTCGTGACCGTGCACCTACCATTCGAGGAGGTCTGATGGCCCGGGTCTTGATCGTGGAGGACGAACCGGATATCGCCCTCGCCTTGCAAGTCTTGCTACGCCGCAGCAACCACGAGGTGACTCATGTTCATGACGGCGCAGCCGCGCTACGCGCGGCTCATGAGACCCGGCCGCACCTGATCATCCTCGATATCGGGCTCCCGGTCATGGACGGGTGGGAGGTGCTGGACCGCCTGCGGGACATCACCGACATTCCCGTGTTGCTGCTCACCGCAGCCGGTCGGGACGAGGACAAGGTCCGCGGTCTGCGTTCAGGGGCCGACGATTACCTCACCAAGCCGTTCAGCAACCCAGAGCTCCTGGCGCGGGTAGAAGCGCTGCTGCGTCGAGCCGGCGAGATGGACTGGGATGCGGAGGATATTTCCTACCGGTCGATCGTGGCATCGGTCAGCTCCCACACGGTGACCGTCGATGGCACGTATGTGTCGGTGACCCCGCAGGAATTCCGGCTGCTCTTGATGTTCCTACGCAACCGCGGTCAAGTGCTCTCCACGGCCCAACTGCTGGCACATGTCTGGGGCGATACCTCCGGCTCGGGCGGCGACCGGGTGAAGTTTGCGGTGCTGCGCCTTCGTCGAAAACTCCAGTGGGATGAGCCGACCACCACGCCGTTGGTCGCTGTCCGTGGCGTCGGCTACCGCTTGGAGGCCGACCCGACGGCCTGATGTCTGCACCCGTTCTGCAACCGCGGCGCACCTGTGGCCGCAACGATGAGCGGTCATAGTAGTGGGCATCGACAGACTTCCAGGCGGTTCCCCAACCGTCCTGGGAATCTATGGCGGCTCCCCCCGTCATAGAGATTGGGTCGCAAGAGACCAGCCCCGTCACGAATCCCCCCCCAGTGACGCGGCAGGGCGCGAACCCTGCACCCGTTCCCGTCACCATCCCCTAGTGACGGGAACGGGGCCGTCCCTTGTCAACCGGTCAGGCCGGTGCCGCTATCGCTGAGCGCGACCGGACCCTCTGCACCTGGCCACCATCGGTGCGCCGTCTCGCCATCGGTCCGGGAGTCACTGGGTATGCGCGATGTCACCCATGGGCGCGCAGGTACCGTCCGAAGTGAGGAACGGTGAAAGCGATCTTGCCGCGCTCAGCGGAGTAGATCAGGCCCTTTTTCAAGAGCGCGTCACGCGCCGGTGAGAGCGACTGGGCGCTGCGGTCCAGATGGGCTGCCACCGCTGCCGTGGGTACGGATTCGCTCGCCGGATCGGCATCGACGGCAATCTCGGCCATGGCCCGCAGGTACTCGCGTTCGGCTGGCGTTGCCCGTTCGAACCTGGAACCGAAGAAGCCCACCGCCAGTTCGGCCTCGGCCTCTGGGGCAGCCATCAGCACGTCGTCGGCTGTGATGGGATTGCGCGGCGCCAGATCCCACGCCACTTTTCCGTAGGCCTGCACGAAGTATGGATAGCCATTGGTGAGGTCGTACATGGCTGCCAGCGCCGCAGGGTCGAACGATGCTCCCTCCTCCTGCGCCGGTGTGACCAAGGCCCGGTCCGCCGAGTCGCGATCGAGCCGATCGATCCGGGCGTAGCGAAAGAGCCGTTCGCTGTAGGACTTCGAGGCTGACAGGACCGCCGGAAGGTGTGGCAGGCCGGCCCCGACCACCAGCACCGGCAAGCCGGATTGGGAAATCTCATGGCACGCCGCACACAGCGCCGAGACATCGTCGGGGCCTAGGTCCTGCATCTCATCGAGGAAAATTGCGACGCCCTTGCCTGCATCCGCCGCCAACCCACCCATGTCGGTGAGAAGTTCAACCAGGTCGATTTCAATGTCCCCAGAGTCGGCCCGGCCGCTGGTGGCGGGCACGTCGATTCCGGGGTTCCAGCGATCCCGTAGCGCCGCCTTGGCAGGTGCCGCCCGCAACGCGAACGCCTTGATGGTGCCCAGCACCTCGGTGGCTTCCGGTCGCCCCAGTTCCCGGATCGCGGTGTGCAGCGCTGCGGCGAACGGGCGCCGCAGGTCTTGGTCCGGCCGAGCTTCGAGCTTGCCGGTGCCCCACCCGGCCCGCACCGCGGCTGAGCGCAGCGCATTGAGGAGCACGGTCTTTCCGACGCCGCGCAGGCCGGTCAGCACCAGGGATCGTTCCGGGCGCGAACGAGCCACCCGCTCCAGCACGATGTCGAAGGCATCCAACTCGGTGTCGCGGCCAGCTAGTTCGGGCGGACGCTGCCCGGCACCGGGAGCATAGGGGTTGCGTATGGGGTCCACGCTCGCACAATATCTAGCTTTCTAGCCAGAGGCACATATTCCGCGAGATACCGCTAGGTGTGTCGCGCTAGTCGAGTCTGCCCCTATCTAGGAACTTTCACATATTTCCTGATATCAGACTAGTGCTGACGATCTGCTCCCCACGGGCGCGCGAGCCTCACCTATTTCACCGGTCATCGGGCGATTCTGGCTGGAGCCGCACCAGCACAGCTCGATGGTCTCCTCCGTCCGGGGCGGGCAGCACCTGCGCGGCCACCGGCCGCCACTCCTGCAGATCAACCAGCACGTGATCGATGGCAGCACCCAGCCAGGCGGGGCGCCCAGCTGGCCAGGTGCCAATCCCACCCACGCCCACCGAAGCGTCAGTGCACTGTGCCTCACGTAGCACCGCATGGTCGACCGTGGCATTGAAGTCACCGGCCATGATCACGCCCTCGGTTTCACACACCTGCATCAGGGTCACCAACTCCGACTCCCAGACCGTGACATTGCCAGGTATCGGTGGCATCGGATGCACACTCAGCAACGGTGGACCCTCCCCGCTGACCGGCGTGACCCAGACCGCGCCAAAGGAAGTCGCAGGCGCATCTATCTGCTGATACTGACCCATCGCCGCCGACACCAGCAGTGCCGTTCCCTGAACCGAATGGTCGCCGGTGGTGTGGGTGAAGAACTGATAGTCCGACTGCAGGGCAGCAGCGACCTGCGCTGCGGACTCTGGCGTGATTTCCTGGAGCGCCACCACATCCGGCTGATATTGCGCCACCACGGCGATCAGCCCATCGATACCACCCGCGTTGCCCAGGGTGTTCAGCGTCATCACATCAACGGCGTCAGCCGGCTTGGCTGGGAACGGTTCGCTATCGAGCCCGCGCTGCCACAACACCCCGAAGTGCCCCGCACCGGCCACGGCAACGAGCACCACCAGCACCACTAGCTGCGGCACCCAGCCGCGCGCCAGGCGCACCAACACCAGCACCGCCGCCAGCAACACCGTCAACACGCCCGCCGCCGCAACCAGCAGGCCTCGCAACGAAATGGCCTGCAACACCGGCGTGGTGTGCGAGAGTCCCATCAAGGCCGGATCGAGGGACACAAGGCCCGCGATTCCTACCAGCGCCACAAGAACCCAGCTGGAGACCTTCACCATGATCCGAGCGCCCGTGGATCCGCGCTACTGGTGATCTCCTTGCCGAGCGGGTTGATCGCCACCATTGCCAGGCGGACGTTCGGGATGGCCAGCGGGATTCCGATAATGGTGATCGCCAGGAGCAACCCGGTGACCAGGTGCAGCAGCACCAGCTCCCATCCGACCAGCAGGAACCACAGCACGTTGGCCACTGCCGTGATCACCCCTGCTGACCGGCTGGGCACCACCGCCCGCCCGAACGGCCAGATGAGGAAACCGGCCATACGAAAGGAGGCAATTGCAAACGGGATAGTGATGATGGGAATCAGCATGGCGATCCCGGCCAGCACATACCCGACGAATAGCCAGAACCCGGCGAACACTGCCCAGATCACGTTAAGCAACAGCCTCATCGTTGCACCCTAGGCCCTGACCCATCCCAGGTGGCCACGCAGCGGGATTTGCCCTATGGGCACCACTGCCCGAGGTCGGCAACAATGGTAGCCCATGACCGATGCCCCGCGCCGTTCTAGGCCCCGCCGTCGACGGCCGGGCGCACCCACGCGCGCCTGGTCGGCCCCATCGCCGCAGACCTTGCAGCGACGTCGCAGCGCAGTCCCGGCCATTAGCTACCCGGATCAGCTGCCGGTCTCAAGCCGTCGAGTCGACATCGCCCAGGCGATCACTGACCATCAGGTGGTGATCGTGGCCGGTGAGACCGGTAGCGGCAAGACCACCCAGATCCCGAAGATCTGCCTGGAACTGGGGTATGGGGTCGAGGGCACGATCGGGCATACCCAGCCCCGCCGGATCGCTGCTCGCACCGTTGCGGAACGCATCGCGCAGGAGCTTGAGGTACCGCTAGGCGGGCCGATCGGCTACCAGGTTCGTTTCACCGAGAGCACCAGCGACACCACCCTGGTCAAGCTCATGACCGACGGCATTCTGCTCGCCGAGATCCAGCGGGATCCGCTGCTACGCCGTTATCAAGTCCTCATCATCGACGAAGCCCACGAGCGTTCCCTCAACATCGACTTCATCCTGGGCTACCTGCGCCGCCTGCTGCCCCAGCGGCCCGATCTCAAGGTCATCATCACCTCCGCCACGATCGACTCGGCCCGCTTTGCCAATCACTTTGGCCAGGGTGAGGTTGCGGCACCGGTGATCGAGGTCTCCGGCCGCACCTACCCGGTCGAGGTTCGCTACCGGCCCCTGGTTCCAGACGTGGATGAGCCCCTGGACGACGAATCGGTCGCCGCCCAGGCGATCGACCAGGCCACTGGAATCACTCTGGCCTGTGAGGAGCTGCTGGCCGCTGGTGATGGCGACATCCTGGTCTTTTGCTCCGGGGAACGGGAGATCGCCGACGCCTCCGATGCGTTAGCCGAACACCTGGGCTCGCGCTACACCCGCCCGGGCCAGCACAGCACCACTGCCGGTGCCATCGAGGTCCTGCCGTTGTATGCCCGGCTCTCGGCCGCCGAGCAGCACCGGGTCTTCGAACCCAGTGCTCGGAGGCGGATTGTCCTTGCCACCAACGTGGCGGAAACATCATTGACGGTGCCTGGGATCCGGTACGTCGTCGATCCTGGCACCGCCCGGATCTCTCGCTATTCCAACCGCACCAAGGTGCAGCGGCTACCCATCGAGCCGATCTCCCAAGCCAGCGCCAACCAACGTGCAGGCCGGTGCGGCAGGGTGGCTGACGGCATCTGCATCCGGCTGTTTTCCGAACGAGACTTCACCACTCGCCCGGAGTTCACCGAACCGGAGATTCTGCGCACATCACTAGCCAGCGTCATCCTGCAGATGACGGCGTTGGGCCTGGGCGAAGTATCCAGGTTCCCCTTCGTCGATGCCCCAGACTCACGGGCGATCCGCGATGGCATGCAGCTCCTCACGGAATTGCATGCGTTGCAGACGACGGCCACAGCACGCCGGGGCGGCGATAGCTCCGCAAATCAGCTCACCGCCGTCGGGAAGAAGCTGGCCCAACTGCCCATCGACCCGCGTCTGGGCCGCATGCTGCTGGAAGCAGGTCACCTGGGTTGTGTGCGGGAGGTGATGGTGATCGTGGCGGCCCTGACCGTCCAGGATGTGCGCGAACGTCCGGCACAAGAACGACAGCAGGCGCAGGAGTATCACCACAGATTCACCGATCCCACCAGTGACTTCCTGTCCTTGCTGCGCCTGTGGGACTACCTGCGCGACCAGCAGCGGGAACTGTCCAGCAGCGCATTCCGCAAGATGTGCCGGCGCGAGTTCCTGCACTACCTGCGCATCCGGGAGTGGCAGGATGTCCACTCGCAGTTGCGGCACCTGGCCAAGCCGTTGGGGCTCACAGTTGCGCCACGGGGGCGCACCGACCCGGATCTGGTCCACCAGGCATTGCTATCGGGACTGCTATCCCAGGTGGGCAGTTGGGATGAGCGCAAACGCGACTACGTGGGGGCGCGGGGCACCCGCTTCGTCATTTTCCCCGGCTCCGCGCTAGCCAAGAAGCCACCCGCCTGGGTGATGGCCGGGGAGCTCGTGGAGACCTCGCGGCTGTTCGCCCGCACCAGCGCCCGGATTCAACCGCAATGGTTGGAGCCGCTGGCTGAGCATCTGGTCAAACGCACCTACGCCGAACCGCATTGGTCCTCAAAGCAGGGAGCGGCCATGGTGAAGGAGAAGGTGCTGCTGTACGGGATCACCATCGTGGCTGGCCGTAGCGTTCCCCTGGCCCGCACCGACCCTGAACTCGCGCGTGAGCTGTTTCTGCGGCATGCCCTGGTGGAAGGAGACTGGCGCGGACACCACACCTTCATCAGCCACAACGACCAGGTGCTGGCACAAGCCGAGGAACTGCAGGCCAAGACTCGCCGTCGCGAGCTCGACGATGAGGCATTGCTGGCGTTCTATGAGGCCCGGGTGCCGCAGACAGTCACCGGAGCTCGCAGCTTCGATGCCTGGTGGAAGCAGACCCGCCGCGAGAGCCCAGAGCTGCTCAACCTCACACTCGAGGAACTCCTGCCACAGCTGCACGAATCCATCGATCCCAGCCAGTTTCCACAGACGTGGCGGCAAGGCGATCTGGAACTTCCACTGACCTATCAGTTCGCCCCCGGCTCCGACGCCGACGGCGTGACCGTGCACGTCCCGATCGCGGTTCTTCCGCGGCTGCGGCCGGACGGTTTTGACTGGCTGGTTCCCGGCCTCGCCGAGGAGCTGGCCGTGGCCACCATCCGCGCCTTCCCTAAACCCGTGCGGGTGCAACTGGTACCAGCGCCGGACACGGCAGCGGCGATCGGTTCCCGGCTACCCGCATGGGCGAGCGTGGCCCCCGCACCCGTCGGGGCACCGTCCTACGCTGAGGCGTTCTCCGATGCTGCCCGGCGGCTGCGGGAGGTGGATATCCCCGCCGACGCATGGGATGCCTCCCGTCTGCCCGCCCATTTGCGGATGACGTTCCGCATCCATACCGAGCGGGGCGCCGTGCTCGGTGAGGGGCAGGACCTGCCCATCCTGCAGCGACAGCTCACCCGCCACAGTGGTGAAGCTGTCCAGCAGGCGGTGCGGGCAGCGGTGCGAGGGGCGCGCCGGTCCCCGAGTCCAGCACCGCTCTCATCCCCGGCGGCCCAGCCCGTCGTCGGAGATTGGTCGGTTCCAGAGCAGCTACGCACGCTGGTCGGCAACCACGAGGTGGTGGGATATCCGGCGCTAGTTGCCGACGACGAGGTCACGATCCAGGTGCTGGCCGACCCGGACAAGCAGGCGAGCGCCCATCCGGCCGGGGTGGTGCGCCTGCTCGCCGGGGCACTGGAGTTGCCGGTCGCCCGGGTGAGCAGTAGGTGGTCCACCGCGCAGACTCTGGCATTGGCCGCCAGCCCGTACCCAAGCACCCCAGCTTTGGTCAGCGATCTGCAGCTGGCCGCGACAATGGCACTGGTGGCCGACCAGGATCTCGGCCGCATTCGCGACCGTGCCGGCCTGGACGGGTTGACGGTGAGCGTGCGAGACCGATTTGAGGATGCGGTGCTCAGTGTGGCCCAGCACGCGGCAGCGGCGCTGACGGCGTCCCGGGAGTTAGATGCCCGGGTGCGGCAAGCGACGTCATTGGCCCTGCTGGCCACGCTGGACGATGTGCGCAGCCATCAAGAATCACTCGTCGGCAACGGATTCGTGTCGGCAACCCCGCCCGCGCAGGTGGCCCAGCTGGCCCGCTACCTGCGTGCCGACGCCATCCGCATCGAGAAGGCACAGGACAATCCATCGCGCGATGCGGCACTGGCCTGGCAGGTTCGTGAGCTCCACGACGCCTGGTGGGCGGCCACCTCAGCTGCCGCGGATGGCCCCCGCCCTCGCCGTCAGCGACTGGCGCAGATTCGTTGGCTCATCGAGGAGCTCCGGGTCAGCCTGTTTGCCCAGCAGCTCGGGACTGAGATGAAGGTGAGCGCCAAGCGGATTCGGCAGGCACTGGCACAGGCCTGACGAACGCACGGCTCCAGCCCACCTCCGCCACCACGAGACCGAGGGTTCACGCCATATACGCGGGTCGTGGGATGCGGTAATGACGTAAACGCTCGAACTCGGCGGCCGGAGGTGGTGGCCAGCCCGCCAAGGTGGTGACTCACCCATGGGAGGTGGTGACTGACCCATCGGAAGTGGTGGCTAGCCCACCAAGGCGGCGTCGACGGAGATTGCAGCGCCCGCATACAGGCGTGAGACCGGGCATCCGGCAGCAGCGGCCTGGACCAGGGCGGTGAAGGCGTCCGAGTCGATTCCAGCCACCTGCCCCTGCAGCGTCAGGGCAGAGCTAGTGATGGTGGGATTGCCGTCAACCTCATCGAGGGTCACGACCGCGCTCACCTGCAAACGCTGCGGCGGGGTGCCGTTCTCGGCCAGCGCAGCAGACAGTGCCATGGAGAAGCAGGAGGCATGAGCAGCAGCAATGAGCTCCTCCGGGCTGGTCTTGCCCCCGGGTGCCTGACTCCGGGCAGCCCAGGTCACCTGTTGCCCATCGAGCACACCGGAATCGGTGTCACTGAGCGTGCCGGTACCGGTGGCCAATGGCCCGGTCCAGGTGGTGGTGGCGGTGCGGACGGCGATACTCATCAGGTCTCCTCGCATCAATTACCGGAAAAGCCAGCTTAGATTGCGGTTAACCTCGGAGCAATGGCGGCCGAGTTGTGACGCGCCCAGCTTGGCCTCCTGAGCCGCCGGGTTATGCTCACGGGTGCTCACCCGCGGGTATCCGACGACGGTTGCTCGCGACAGGCTCCTCCTGCTCGGTGGAGGTCATCGCTCGGCCTCGGTGCCTCGGGGGCCGTTGTGAGGCGCCACCTTCGGATCGCGCTCGTCGATGTCGGACGGGCCACCGGCGGTTCTGCCGGTCGGCGAACTCGGGAAGCTCACAGCGTGCACGCTCGAGGTCACAGCGACCGGACCCCACTGCGGGTGCGACCCAGTGATCCCCGGGCCCGGCGGCGGCGCCGCGGTGTTCGCCTGGTCCAGCACCGCCGCGAGACGCCGGTTGCTGCCGGTGTCCTGACCCTCGAACCGGGCCAGCACGAACTCATCACGCAGCGGGTTCCCCGGCTTGAACGCCTCGGTGTCCAGGCGGTAGCCGGCCTGGGTGCACAGCTGAGAGAAGAACGCGAACTGCGAGCCGGTGTTGCCCTCCCGGAAGGAGTGCACCACGTTCGGTTCTCCCCACCGCTCGGCCAGCTCGGTCACGAACGCCCCACGCTCCATCCCACGCAGATAGTCGGTCCCAGCGATCTTGGCGTATTGCGCCTCGGCGGCCGCCGTCAGCGCCCGGCGGCACCCAGGGCCGCCTCCGCGAACGACAGCCGGTCGGCTGCCTCGGCCTCGGTGTAGCGCGTGGTCTTGGCGTTCGTGGTGGCCAGCGCCAACCCCTCTCGTCGACCTTCTAATTCTACCGCCCGGCCCGTCAACGGTTCACGCCAGGGTTCGACTCGAAAGGGTTCGGCACTACGTTCCGGGCAAGCAATGACACGGCGTGCCGAGAGTGTCGACGGCGCCGCCAACCTGCCACGAGGACAGCGACGCAGCAGTGGAAACGCGCAGCGTCAGCTATCGGATGACCGGGGCTGGGCCACGATGTCCCGATAGTCCGGGTGACGCTCGATGTAGGCCGCAATCGCCGGACAGATCGGCAACACCGCCAGCCCCTCGGCCCGGGTGTGATCGAGAGCTTCCTTGATGAGTCGGGTCGCCAGCCCGCGCCCCCGATAGGCCGGATCCACCAAGGTGTGCGGCATCGCCCGCACCACCCCCTGCTCGGAGTAGTCGATGTGGCCGACCAGCACGCCATCGAGCAAGATCTGGAACTGGTGCTTATCAGCAACCTGCCGCACCTCAACCTGCTCTGTCATGCAACCAACCCTGCCACCGGGTCGCCCTGACCAGCCAACAACTCCTAGGATTCGGATAAACAAGGGACCTTTGTCCCGCATCTACGGGACAAAGGTCCACTATCTTCGCGACGGTGAACACCATCACGTCACAGATCACTGCCGACCAAAACCATCGGCCCCGTCAGCAATGACCCCGCGCCTCACCTCACTGGCGGGTGAACTGCAACCGCCAAGCCTCCGGCCCCTCCTCTACGTAGCTGATCTCGAAGACGCCCGGAGCACGGTCCTCCAACTGCGCGAGCAACGGCAGCGGGTTGTGCGGAGCCACCAGGATCATGGCCGAGCCCGGTGCCAGGGAATCCAGTGCACCAAAGATCGTGGCGTGCCGGATAGCGTGCGGGATCACTCGGGCGTCGAGCTCGGGGGTGCCGTGTTCATGGGCGCAACCGCACTGGCTGCTCTTTTCTGCGATGGGCAAGTTCATGATGATCTCTCCTCGATTAGTAGGACCAGCTCCGACTTTATTACACTTCCAACCGTGGAAAATATCCGCGCGGGCTACGGCCCGGCACCAACCGTCGACGGCTCCCGGCTATCTCCAGCGCAGTGGGCCGTGATCACCACCCTGGTCGACCTAGGGCCCGACGTCTCCCTGCACACCTTGGCCTCAGCGATGAACCTGCACAGCAACACCATCCGCGGGCACCTGGAGGCGCTGACGGAGCTCGGCCTGATCGCGCGGCGTCCAGCACCTGCCGTCGGGCGAGGGCGTCCGGCCCACCTTTATTCCGCCACTTCTTCGCCACGACGCGAGGAACATCCGCACGCAGCCCTGGCATCCTCACTGGCCAGTGAGCTCGCCAGCATCAGCCCGGATCCGGCTGCCACGGCGCGCGCAGCAGGGCACCGCTGGGGTGAGCAACTTGCCGCCGATGACACCACCGCAGGCACACCACGTCAGCGAGTGCTAGCGATCCTGACCACCTTGGGCTTTTCCGCTGATGACGACGCAGATGTGATCCGGTTGCACCGCTGCCCGCTGCTCGGGACCGCACGCAAGCACACCGAGATTGTCTGCGGCGTGCACACCGGCTTGGTGGAAGGCACCCTGAAGGCCCTGGGCAGTGAGGCGAGCGCCCAGTTGGAACCGTTCGCCGAGCCGGGCTGCTGCCGCCTGATGATCTCGTGAAGCGCCTGGTTTTCCTGCTTCCGGGCGGGCTGGCACTGCTGGCGGGCTTGGACGCCGCACTCTTGCTGCTCGGGCTCCCGGCACCGGTGACCGCGCAGCGGCTGGCTGAGGCCCACGGCCCGTTGCTGGTCTTAGGCTTCGTTGGGACGTTGATTGCGCTGGAACGGGCGGTCGCCGCCCGGGCTGGAATCGCCTACGCAGCTCCAGCCCTGCTCGGAATCGGATCCCTGCTCACGCTCACCCCCCTCCCCCTTCAGTGGGGGCAGGCCATGGTGCTGACCGGCACAGTAGCGATGGCGGTCAACTACGTGCCGTTGTGGCGCCGCAGGCGAGAAGACGCCGTGCTGATCCAGGGTGTTGGGGCCGCTATGGCGACCGGCGCGAGCGCACTGTGGTTGGCAGGCCTGCCCATGCCAACCCTGGTGCCGTGGCTGGCGGCGTTCGTGATCTGCACCATCGGTGGAGAACGAGCCGAACTTGCACGGGTCACCTTCGGTGGCGCGGGAGCGATGCATGCGGTCATGGCAGCAACCGCAGCACTGATTCTGAGCACCCCGGTGGCGCTGCTCTGGCCCACCGTCGGATATCCGGCCCTGGGTATATCCCTGCTGGCCTTGGTGTGGGTCCTAGCCAGCAGGGATATCGCCCGGCACACGATCACCGGCACTGGTCTGGTTCGATTCGCGGCAGCCTGCATGCTCGCCGGGTACCTCTGGCTGGCCGTGGCAGGTTTCATCTGGCTGCTGGCACCCCATCCCACCGACGGCGGTGCTTACGACGGCGCGGTCCACGCGATTTTCCTGGGCTTCACCATGTCGATGGTGATGGCTCACGCCCCCATTATTCTGCCCGCCGTGCTGGGCATCGCACTGCCCTACCGACCCGTCATGGTGCTCGCCCCGGCCCTGCTCAACGCAGCCCTGATCGTGCGCATGGTCGGTGACGCCCGGGCTGAGGACCTCCTGCGCCAGATCGGCGGGGTCGGCAACATTGTGGCGCTGCTGACCATGGTGGCGGTGCTGGTGGGCACCGCCGTGGCGGGGCCACAGCACACCTCCGAGAAGAACAAGAAGGTAGCTCCCGCATGAGCGAGACCATCTCCGCCCGCACCCGACGCCACCTGTGGGCCAACGCCCCGGTGCTGTTCTGGTTGCTGGCCGTCATCGTGGTGTCAGCGATCCACCGGTCGCTACCGGAGTACCGGTGGCTGCTGGTTCACCTGCTCATGCTGGGAGCCGTCACCACCGCGATTATCGTCTGGAGTGCGCACTTCACTGACGCACTTACCCGGCGCCAGGCGTCGCGGGCCTCTCGTCGCGCCCAGGGCGGGCGGGTCGCGGCTATCAGCCTGGGCACCGCAACCACCGCCGCCGGAATCATGAGTGGCACCTGGCCGATCACACTGACCGGTGCCACCATCGTCGCAGGCACGGTGACCTGGCATGCGATCGCCCTCGCTGGTCAAGCTCGCAAGGCCCTGCCATCGCGTTTCAGTTCCACTATTCGCTACTACGTCGTTGCGGGCACTCTCATGCCGTTTGGCGCCACACTGGGTGTGCTGTTGGCCCGGGAGAGCTCGGCTCAGCTGCAGGTTGCTCATGTCGCCGTCAACATCTTGGGGTTCGTGGGATTGACGGTCCTGGGGACCCTGGTGACGCTGTGGCCAACCATGCTGCGCACCCGGGTCGACGACGTCGCTGAGCGGGTCTCCCGGCAAGCCCTGATCGTTCTCTCCACTGCGGTGGTGGGCGCTGCCGGTGGCGCGGTGCTCGGTCTACGTTCGCTGCTTATCGCCGGGCTGTTGGGCTATGCCGCCGGGGTGGTGATGATGGCTGCCCCCATGGTGCGGGTCGCCCGGGTCAAGGCACCGTCGACGTTTCCGGCCCTCTCGGTCGCGGCAGGTTTGGTGTGGCTGGCTGTCGCCGTGGTGTGGCTGATGATCCTGGCGGTGCGGGCGCAAAGCTGGGAAGCCATCGTCGAGGCCATCGGCACCATCACGATTTGCGTCACCGCCGGATTCGCGGCGCAGGTGCTGCTGGGGGCATTGACCTATCTCATTCCAGTGGTGCTCGGCGGTGGTCCCACCACGGTTCGTGCCACCATCGCGGAGTTGGAACGCTGGGGCGCCTTCCGGGTAGCCATCACCAATGCTGGGCTGTTGTTCTTCGTGCTGCCAGCGCCCTCACTGGTGCTGGTGATCGGCTCATTCCTGGCGTTGGTCGGGCTCGGTTTGTTCCTACCCCTGGTGGCACGAACCCTGTGGGTGGCCCGCCACAAGCGGGCGGTGCCCCTGGCCCAGCGCACCACTGCCAGTGCACCAGGGCCCACCCGGCCAGTGCGCGGACCAGCGGTCGCGGGAGTTGCGCTGACGGCGGTCCTGGTCGCCACTGCGGTGTCGGTGGACCCGGGCGTGCTCAGCGGGGAGTCTGCTGCGGCAGACACGACTGGGAACGGGGAGATCGTGGTGGTGCAGGTGGAGGCACGGGACATGCGCTTCTACCCCGACAGCGTCGAGGTGGCGGCGGGCACCCAGGTCATTATTGAGCTGACCAATACCGACCAGTCTCAGATCCACGACTTGGTGTTGGATTCCGGCGTGAGCTCAGGTCGGCTGGCGCCAGGTGAAAGCACGACGGTTGACGTCGGGGTGGTCGGCCAGAGTATGGATGGCTGGTGCTCGATCGTGGGTCACCGGCAAATGGGCATGCTCTTTTCCATCATCGTGACCGGTGAGACTGACGACCAAGCAGCTGCTGACCCCGCCCCGGACGAGCAGGACCACATGGACATGCCTGCCGATGGTCCGGCTCTCGACCTGGATCTCATGCGGGAACCAGACGCTGGGTTTTCCGCACCTGACCCGGTGCTGGCACCACCGCCGTCGGGAACTACCCATGAACTCACCTTCACCGTCTCTGAGCAGGTGCAGGAAGTGGCCCCGGGGGTGACCCAGACCCTGTGGACGTTCAATGGCACGGCACCCGGGCCGGTGCTGCGCGGCAAGATCGGCGACCGGTTCATCATCACATTGGTCAATGACGGCACCATCGGGCACTCGGTAGACTTCCATGCCGGGTCACTGGCACCGGATCAACCGATGCGTACCATTGGCCCAGGCGAGTCTCTCACGTACTCGTTCACCGCGAACCTGGCCGGCATTTGGATGTACCACTGCTCGACCGCGCCGATAAGCTCTCACATTGCCAATGGCATGTTCGGTGCGGTGGTGATCGAGCCCCGCGACCTACCCGAGGTTGACCGGGAGTTCCTGTTGGTTTCCTCTGAGTTCTACCTGGGCCCCGAGGGCGGCTCGGTCAATCCGGACAAGGTGGCCGCCGAAGAACCAGATCTGGTGGTCTTCAATGGCTATTCCCGGGCCTACGACTTTGACCGTCTACAGGTCAGTACCGGTGAACGCGTGCGCTTCTGGGTGCTCAACGCCGGGCCGAACCGATCGCTGCCCTTCCATGTGATCGGCGGCCAGTTTGACACCGTCTGGAATGAAGGTGCCTACACCCTTACCCCTGACGATCCCGGGGGTGGCGGCTCGCAGGTCTTGCCGCTCATGGCCGCGCAAGGCGGGTTCGTCGAGCTGGTGTTTCCCGAGGCCGGGAACTACCCGTTCGTCTCCCATTCGATGGTCGACGCCGAACGTGGCGCGCATGGGTTTGTCGAGGTGACCGACCCGTAGCATCCCAGGTTGGGCCACCGAGGTGACCGTGGGCCGGTTGGCGCACCCATGCCCGGTGACGCGAGCAGCATCTGGCTAGACCAGCGCGGCGCGACGTGCCAGCGATCGCCGGTGCAGTTCATCGATCAGGGCGCTGACCAGTCGCACGAGGCGGGAGATCTCGGCGTCATCGCGTTCGACCCAACGACAGCGCGGTTCATCATCGATCGGAACGAAGTTCTCGTGCTGCTCCCACACCACCAGCGTGCGCTCGGCCCCAAGCACATGCTGCTGCCACCACACCTGCCTCAAGTAGGACCGCGGAATCGAACGCCAGGCCTTGTTAGTGGTCTTGATCTCGGCAAGTGCGACGCGGCCATTGGTGTCCACGCTGACTCCGTCGGGGGTGGCCAGGTGTCGCTTCTCAGCGACGGCGTGGAACAGAGCCGTCGAGGGGGTGATGCCGTAGTTGTCGGCTACCCAGGCGGCAATCTCAGGTTCACGCGCTCGGCCGTGCTCGGTGTAAGCATTGCCGCTGAATCCGCGAGGGGACAGCTTGGCATCGGCGGCGCGCGCGATTGTCCGTTCACTGGTGAGAGTGGCCACATCGGTAGCGGTGATCCCGCGGGAACGAGCCCGCGCCCAGGCCACCCGGTCGCGTGAATCCGCGACGATCCGGCGGGCTAACTCAGGACTCACGCAGCGAGGCTAGCCTCGCTGGCTATCGCAGCGCCCTAGACACCCCGTGCGAGGGCAAGATCAGAATTCGAGCTTGGCTCTGCTGCCCAAGCTCACGGCGATCTATGCCCTCAGCGTTGCTCCAGTCGATGCTGAATCCAGGCAATGTCAGCCCCCTGCTCAACGTCAGCACCGGGAGTTTCGACGACGACCGGGGCTTGGGCTTCGCGGACCAGGCTCACCAGGTCAGCATCGGGAATATGACCGGCACCAAGGTTGGCGTGACGGTCTGCCCCGGAGTCACAGTCATCTCGGCTGTCATTGAGGTGCACCAAATCAAGGCGTCCGGTCACCGCCAGGATCCGCTCAGCCAACCCAGGCAATTGCTCTCCGCTGGCCCAGGCGTGGCAGGTGTCCAGACAGAATCCGACGTTCTCCTCCCCTGCCGCCCGCACCGCTTCCCACAGTCCAGCGATCCGGTGGACACCCCGGGCCACGGCGCCATCCCCGCCCGCGGTGTTCTCGATAAGTACCGCGATAGGACGGTCCAGCTTTTCCAAGCATTTGCGCCAATTGTCGAATCCGACCTCGAGGTCGTCATCGGCGCCGACGTGCCCACCGTGGACCACGATGGCGAATGCTCCGATTTCGGCTGCGGCATTGACCTGCTTCTGCAATAGCTGACGGCTGGGGATGCGGATCCGGTTGTTGGTGCTCGCCACATTGATCCGGTAGGGAGCATGCACCACCAGGGGTAGATCGGCCTCCTCGGCTGCCTCCCGCAACGCCTGAGCGCCGCCGGGGTAGACGAATTCCGGGTCCTTCCAGGCTTGCGGAGCCCCGAGAAAGATCTGGGCCACATTGGCTCCGCGGGCACGAGCACCCGCTAGTGGGTCGGCTTGGTCTACGTGACTTCCAATGCGCATCGGGTCAGGCTATGCGACCAGTGCCCGAACCAGTCAACCAGCGCCGGGGCGCGGGAATATTCTCAGGGCTTCCACGTTGAGGTAGTTAAGTTTTGAATCACTTTGAGAGGGTGCTATGAGCGGCATGCAGTTCGGAATATTCACCGTCGGCGACGTGACCACCGACCCCACAACTGGTCGCACCCCCAGTCAGGCCGAACGCATCAAGTCCATGACCGCCTACGCACTCAAGGCCGAAGAGGTGGGTTTGGATGTGTTTGCCACCGGCGAGCATCACAATCCCCCGTTTGTTCCATCGAGCCCCACGACCTTGCTGGCCTGGATCGCCGCACGTACCCAAGACCTGATCCTGAGCACCGCCACCACACTCACCACCACCAACGACCCAGTCAAGATCGCTGAGGATTACGCGATGCTGCAGCACCTCTCCGATGGTCGGCTAGATCTGACGCTGGGCCGCGGCAACACCGGCCCGGTCTACCCCTGGTTCGGCAAGGACATTCGCGATGGCATCGAACTGGCCATCGAGAACTACGCCCTGTTGCGACGATTGTGGACCGAACCGGTGGTGACCTGGTCCGGCAAGCATCGCACCCCGCTGCAAGGATTCACTGCCACGCCCGCGCCGCTGGACGGCGTACCCCCGTTCGTGTGGCACGGCTCGATCCGGTCCCCAGAGATCGCCGAACAGGCGGCTTACTACGGCGATGGCTTCTTCCACAACAACATCTTCTGGAACCGGGAGCATGTCGAGCAGATGGTGCGGTTGTACCGTCGCCGCTTTGCCCACTACGGCCATGGCGAGCCGGAGCAGGCCATCGTGGGGCTGGGTGGCCACGTGTTCATGGCCAACACCCAGGCAGAGGCGATCCGCACGTTCCGGCCGTACTTCGACGTCGCCCCGGTATACGGACATGGACCGAGCCTGGAGGACTTCATGTCGATGACACCGCTGACGGTTGGCACACCTGAACAGGTGATTGAGCGTACCCTTGGGTTTCGGGACTACTCGGGGGACTACCAGCGGCAACTCTTCTTGGTCGATCATGCGGGGTTGCCACCGGAAGTCGTCTTGGATCAGATTGAAATCCTAGGAACCGAGGTTGTACCTGTGCTACGACGTGAATTCGATCGACTAAGAGCCCCAGGCGTGCCCGACGCCCCCACCCATACCTCGCGAGTCGCAGCACGAGGTCCGGAAATGACCGCCGCAGCGGTCGTGCGCGAGGACGTTGACACCGCTGCCGCGATCGCACCGGAACAGGCATGAAACTGACCGTCGTCAGCGCCGGTCTGGCAGACCCTAGCTCCACCCGCCTGCTGGCCGATCGGTTGACGGAGTCGACCCGCAATGCCCTGACCGCCCACGAGGTTGAGGTCGATGCTGAGATCGTCGAAGTTCGCAGGCTGGCGCACGACATCGTTGACCAGTTGCTCACTCGCGTGTGGAGCCCCGCGTTGACGCAGGCGCGAGACGCCATGACCAGCGCTGACGCCATCATCGCCGTGACCCCGACTTTCTCAATGTCGTACTCGGGGCTGTTCAAGTCCTTCATCGACACTCTCGACGAAGGTGTCCTAGCCGGTATCCCCACCTTGCTGGGCGCTACGGGAGGAACCGCCCGGCATTCCATGGTGCTGGAGAGTGCGATGCGACCGCTGTTCTCCTATGTCAAGACCTTGACGTTGCCGACGGCGGTCTATGCGGCTTCCCAGGACTGGGGCACGCCCGGATTGGACGGCCGGATCGATCGTGCGGGCCAGGAGTTGGCCGACTTGGTCACAAGTCGCCCATCACGCCTGCGGCCGGATCCGTTCGATGAGCGCAGCGCTGGATTCACATCCTTTGAGCAGATGTTGCCGTCATGACCACGGCCCAGCACGCCTGGCGCTGTTACATCGAGGCCACCGCGATGCTGACGGCGCTGGTCGAGCAACACATGAAGACCACTGCCGAGATGGACATCGGCGACTTCAACGTGTTGTTGGTGCTCTCAGAGCAGGCCAACCAACGCATGCGGCTCGGTGACCTGGCGCGGGCGGTGGCGTTCGGACCCACTCGGTTGACCTACCGGCTCAAACAGCTCGAAAAGCGAGGGTGGGTTAGGCGCGAGCCAAGCCCGGAGGACGGTCGCGGCGCATCGGCGGTGCTGACCAACAAGGGCGAAACGGTCTTCCATACAGCCACACCTAGCCATTCGGCCTTTGTTAACAGGACCTTCCTCGACGCCCTCACACCCGAGCAGGTTCAGATGCTCGCCGAGATCTTTGGGCCACTGCGCCAGCGACTTGGGCGTCTGCCGTAGTGGGTCAGTGACCGGGTTGCGCGCTGGCCGCACCACGTCCACTCGACCTGCTGGGCTGCCGCCGAAGCGGTAGCCGGATGGCCTCCAGCCACCGCATGGCCCCGCGATGTTCTCGCCTGAGGTGCCACGAGAATCAACTCATGAAGCTATCTGACCTGGAAGCCTAGGCACAGCGAGGCCGACAGTGAGGGGTCGTGACGCAAATCGGCTCCCCATCCGCCCGAATTTTCCACGGCGGCCTGCTTACGATGCGGGCACGATCGAGGAGGAGCGATGACACAAATCCATGCACCAGCTGGGTTGGGTGAGGTGTTGCGCGCTCGCGCGCTGGCCGCCGCGCCAGAAGATCTGAATATCCCGGTGATGGAAGAGTATGAACAGCCCTCCATCGGTGGTGCGGCCGCCGATCTTGTGGCTGATTTGAGCGATTATGTGTATGAACTGCGCACTTCGCTGGAAGCACTATCGGAGCAGTTTGACTCCTCGTTCCAGGACTACCAGGCCGCGGATGAGGCAGTAGCAGAGACCTTGGACTCAGTCAGCGGCGAACTGGGTGAGGGCTTCGAATGACCGAAACGTTCTTCCCGCTCCCCCCGGACCCACCCTTCGAGGTTTGGGAGGCGAACGACACGATTGGGGTATTCCAGGAGACGCTAGAGGCCGGTGTCGACGGACTCAACGGTCTGCTGACGCTGGTGGCGGACTGGGACGGAGAAGCTGCCGAGGCAGCCGCCGATCAGGTTCGCGCGCTACGCACCGGCGTGGCCGAAGCCTCGACCGGCCTGGACACCGCTCAGTCAGCCGTGCGGACCTACCTAACAGCGCTGACCGCTGCCCGCCAACGTGTGCGTGACTTGCGTGCCGAGGCGGAACAACATTGGCCACAAGGACTAGACGAATCGTGCGAGTTAGACAATTCCTGTATCGATCACGAGATTCGTCTCGGCGGGCTTGTTGACCGTAGAAATGAGAATCGACAACTCCTACAGGAAGCTGCTGATACCTGCTCGCGGGCACTGAGTGAAGCCAGACCTAGCCGTACGGGGATGATCTCAGGCGCTGAAGATCCGCTGGGAGCATTGCCCGATGGCTGGATCTTCGGGATCGGACGGGACGGCGAGTTGGAGGACTACGCCGAACGGGTCATGGGCCTGAGCGACGCTGAGTTGGCAGCCTGGCTGGATGCGCGGTCGGAGCAGGACCTTGCGGACTTGGTCAATGCGATGGATGGCAGCGACCGCGCCCGGCTGCTGTCATTTCTGGCTGCGAACGCTCCGACATTGATGCTGCCCAAACTGATCTCAGCCATTCCGGAGTTGAATCCTTCTCCGGGTGCTGGGGTGGGTTGGGGGTTTCCTGGCGGTAGTTCGTCGCTCTATTCCACCGATCCTGACCACCAGTGGATCGGGGATGTCAACCAGAACGATGTCGGGGATTGCTGGTTCCTCTCAACCCTGGCTGGGGTGGTTCAAAACGATTCCTCCTGGGTGAGCGAGCACGTGGTGCCCAACGACAATGGCACGGTCACGGTGTACCTGTATGACGACGACGGGAACCGCGTGCCAGTCACCGTGCCGGAGGAGTTACCTACCGATGACGGACAGAACCTGTACGG